>NZ_JBDPLU010000033.1:0-53492 GCF_039871525.1 Streptomyces sp. B6B3
CGGCCCACCGCTGCGACATCGACCACATCCAGCCCTTCAACCACCAGGACCCGGACGCCGGCGGTCCCACCGAACCGGACAACCTGATGGCCCTGTGCCGACGCCACCACCGGGTCAAGCACCAGACACCGTGGTCGGTTGAACGGGACACCACCACCGACCAGATCACCTGGACCGCCCCCACCGGCCACCACTACAGCCGAGACCCACACACCTACGCCGCCTGACCAACCAGCTGACAACAGGATCACCCGGTCGGTTGCGGGAACCGCCATCGCACGTCGAGTCATCGATCCAGGACACGCTGAACCCGGCGTCCGGGCGGTTCGACAAGATCACGCTGGAGTACCGGAACCTCCCGCACCCCACCGTCGAGCCGCCGCTGCGGGTGTCGGCGAGCGTCGACTTCGATGCCGCGGCGACCGTCGGACGCGTTCTCCGGCGGGTGGAGGATCTGGTCCGGCGCTGGCGCCGAGTGGGGCTACAGGGGTGCGGGGCCGGCGCCCGGTCGGCTGCCGGGCGTGAGGACCGTCGGCTCTCGGGAAGGGGCACCCCAGCCCGGGTGCCGCTGCCGAAAGCTGACGGAGCCGACCCCGCGGATCTCATGCTGATGCGCATGCATCGCTGCCCCGATGGTGGACATTCCATCGAGGCAGTTTCATGCCGTTAGTTGAGGCCGTCTGATCCGGGGTTTCTACAACTTGCAGTAGAGACTTGTACCCTGGGTGTCGCTGACGGCCACGTACCCGCTGCTGTCATGCGTCCAGTAGACGGTTCGAAGGTTCTCTCCGCTCACCTGGCCGGTGGTGTAGCTGGAGCCGCTGGAGGCCCACTGCCACTCGCCGGATTGGTCGTCACCTGATTTGTGCCCGATCAGTCCTATCCTCCAGTTGGAGGGGTCGGGCTGTTGGTTGTAGAGGCCGTACCAATCCTTCTCCGTCTGGGGATGTCCCTCGTAGCCGATGACGACCTTGCCGCCTCGGCATTCCGGGGTGACCGCGTCTGGAGTTCCCGCCACCTAATTTCTCCCTTCGAGAGCGTGGCTGTGCCACCTCGAAACGGTAAGGCCGCGCAAGAATCTCTGTACACGGGCCGAATCAGCCAAAGTGTGGCAGCCGCATTTCGCGCCAACTTCGGAATTTCGCAAGCGGGCCTCGGGGAGCTGTGGTACCCGGCCAGGTCGGCTGCCGATGCACGTCCCGGGCGCCCCATCAGGGCCGTCCGGCTCATCGTCATCGTACGGTGTCGCCGTCCCCTCGCGTTGCGGCCCGCGGTTCGGACGCCGCGGCAGCGGGCGCCTCGCAGGGCTCCGAATTCTGCGTTCTTCCGAATCCTGACCGACAGCACGGTTTCCCACTCACAACGAAACGACCAAGGTCATGCCGGCGGCTCTCAATTGGCGCTCCGGCGTCCTCCGGACTGCCGATTTCGACCACATGCACTCGGCGTTTTCCTCTGAGCTCGACAGGGCTACCAGTGGCGCGATGGGCGCCCTGTCGGAAATCGCCGAAGAAGTGTTTACCCGGGCGATTTCCGACGCCACGCCTCCGGCGCTCATCCGCGTTCTGGCAACTCTCGCTGACGGCATCGCCCTTGGGACAGCTCAGGAACGAGCGGTTGTCGGCGACCATCGTGCCGGGGCGGAATATCTCGGCAGGGCGCACGGCATCTTCGCGATGCGAAAGGCGCGGGACGTAGGGGCGGCCGTTCTGTGGTTCGTACGCATCGGCGCACCACCCAAAGCGACAATGGCCGCCGTCGGGGCCGAACAGGTCGTAGGCGGTAAGGGTGCACTCGGCCCGGTAGAGCGCCAGCGCTTTGTGTCGTGGCCCCGGGCCGAACGCTGGTTCGTCGGCCTCGGCGCCCGCGCGTACACTCACTGGCGCGCTGTCGAGCGCCAGGGCGAACCCGGGGGAGCACACCGTTCATGCACGACCACGACGATCCGGCCTGGGGGCCGTTGCCCGTCCGATCGGCCGCTCTGCGCTGGCTGGTGCTGCTCCCGCTGACCCTGGTGTTCCTGCCGGTGTGGTGGGTGGTGTGGGTGCTCCTCGCGCTCTGCTTCTACGGCATAGCGCCGGTGGTCCAGCTGGTCGTCTACCTGATGCCGCGTTCCGAGAACGGTGCGATACGGATGCTGGACGCCACGCTGGGCCGGGTGCCGTTCATCCCGCGCTGGTGCGTGACGCCCGTGGCGCTGGTGCGGGAGGGCGACGCGGAGTACTACCGGGCGCGCGTGGACCGGAAGGTCGGGAAGAAGACCCGGCTGGCCGCGGCCTCCTCTCTCGGCCTGCACCGCGACCTGGAGCTCGGCGTGCACTACTTCCGGGGCGCGGGCGCCGGTCACGTCATGCGCGTCGCCTCGGAGCTGGGCTGGAGCCTCCATCCGTTGCTGCGCTCGCACCCCCGGCGCCGCCTCCGCCTGCGCCACAACGGTCGGCCGCAGCCGGACACCGGGGCCTGACCGGGGGGTAGGGATACATGTCCGACCTCGCCGTCTTCACCGGTCCGGCCGGTGACGCCGCCCGGCTCCGACCCGGGCGTTCGGGTCTCGCCCCCCGTGTGTGGGAGGCGGCGGTCCTGGCTCACGAACGGGATGCCTTCGCCCGGCACGTTCTGGACGGCCAGGGGGTGCTCGACGAGCGGCTCGTGGCCTGGCGCGACGATGCGCTGGAGGGTGAGGTCCGGTGACCGACGCCGCATCGGCCCGGATACGGCCCGCCCGTGTCGCCGACCTTCCTCGTCTTGCCCAACTCGCGGCCGAACACGCCGCCTACGAGGGGGCGGCGCCCCCGCCGGCCGATCTGGCCCGCCGGCTGGAACGGCTGCTCTTCGGTGGGGAGACCGCGCGGTTGCGGTGCCTCGTCGCGGAGTCGGGCGACGGAGACCTCATCGGTTACGCGTCGTGCGCGCCGGAGGTGTCCACGTGGGACGGAGCCGAGTACCTCCACATGGACTGCCTGTTCCTGCGCGACGGTCACCGGGGCCTGGGGATCGGCCCCCTGCTGGTGCGGGCCGTGGTGGCCGAGGCACGCGAACTCGGACTCGGACAGGTCCAGTGGCAGACCCCGCCGACGAACACGGACGCGATCAGGTTCTACGACCGTCTGGGTGCTCAGGCGAAGGAGAAGCGACGCTACTTCCTGCCGGTCGACTGAACGCTGCCGAGGGTGCCCGGCGAACGGACCCTCGCCCCAGGGATTGACTTGTCGCAGATCTTGTCGCAACTTGATGAGACAAGACTTCAGACAAGGGCGTCATGCCGAAGGGAGCGTCGCCTGATGGCTGACCAGTCGGTGCGTGCGACAGATCTCAGGGAGGCCGGCGTGTGGTTGGCCCGGCACGGCCTGGCCGACGTCCGGCCGACGCCGTTGCTGGCCACGCGTCTGGCGGTCCGACGCAGTACCCGTCTGGCCGCTCATGTCCTGTTGACCGCGTTCATCATCGCGATCGCCCTCATCTACGTCGTCAACCGGCCTGTCGACTCCGCGAACGACGGGTCCGGGCCGTACCAACACGGCTCGTTGCTGGTTCTGACGGCGGTGGTGGCCGGGCTCGTGCTGGCCCAGTCACTGCTCGACTGGTGGGTGCGGCGCGTCGACCGGCGGGCCGGCACGACGTTACCGCGCCGGGCGGCGCACCCGGTCCGGCTCGGCTGGCGCACCGTGCTCGGCCGGCCGCATGCCGCGTTCGCGGCTGCCATGTTCGCGGGCCCGGCGGTGCTGGCGATCCGCGCCCTGACCGTGCAGGACTCCGCCGCGCGATACGCGGCGCTCATCCTGCTCATCGGGCTGTGCGGGATCGCGGTCGGCACGGTGGTCCAGCTGCGCCACGTTCTGACGCACCCGGCCGTGGCCGACGACGAGGTCTCGCTGACCGCCGACGTCATCATGCGGGTCGAGGACGCCCGCGAGGTCGCCACGCCGAGCGTGGTGTGGTGCCTGCCGGCGGTGTCGGTGTTCGATACGCCGCTGGGTTGGTGGAACGTCGCGTGGCTCGTCTTCGTCGCACTGAGCGTCGTCGTGCTCGCCCTGATCTCCGCGCGGGCCGCGAGCAGCGGCGCGGTGGCCCGGCACGCCACACGCGGCCGGTGAACCGATGATCGTCATCGACTCGGCCTCGCCCGTACCACCGTTCGAGCAGCTCCGCGCCCAGCTCGCCCGGCAGATCCAGGACCACACGCTGGCCGTGGGCACCCGGCTTCCGACCATCCGACGTCTGGCCGCGGACCTCGGCCTGGCCGTCAACACGGTCGGACGGGCCTACCGGGAGTTGGAGGAGGCGGGGCTGATCGAGACCCGCGGATCGGCCGGCACCTTCGTGTCCGCGTCCGGCGAGAAGGGGCGCGAACGGGCGCGCCGCGCCGCCGCCGAGTACGCCGCCGTCATCGCGAGCGTCGGCATCGACGCCCACGAGGCCATCCGCATCGTCCAGGCGGCGCTGACCAACGGCACCGCACCGTCGCCCTCGTCGCCACCGGCCGCCGCACGCCCACCGGACGGCGACGGCCCGCCCTGACGGCCGCGGCGACCGTGATGCTCGCGAGGAGCGCGGCCAAGCGTTCGGCGAGCGGCTCCGCGAGCCCGCGTGTCGACGAGCCGGCGCCCGTCGACGCGCAACCAGGGCAGTGCGGTCACGCTCACACCTTCCCCACGCTCAGGCGGAGGCCAGTGCCTGTTCCATCTGCGCGACCCACTCCGCCGCGCCGTCCGCCGGTGAGACGTTGCCGAAGAGCACGTCGGAGTCGATCCGGGAGGTGATGTCGTTGAGCGCGGAGCCGCCGGCGGGTGGGATCGGGGCCGCAGGGGCGCCGTTCTGGGAGACCTGCTCGACGTAGGCCGAGTTCGCCTCGCCCGCGTCGTCCAGCATCGGCGTGATCGCGTCGCGGACCTCGGTGTTGAACGGCAGGCCGCGGTCGTCGAGGATCTTCTCGCCCGCCGCCGGGGAGTTGACCAGGTAGTCGATGAGAGCCGCCGCCTCCTCGGGGTGCTCGGAGCGCGACGAGATCGCGTAGAACTAGGAGGGCAACACCGTGGCGCCCGGCTGCTGGTACTCCGTCTCGCCCGGGAGGGCGACCAGTCGCAGGTCCTCGCCGGCCGCCGCGGCGTAGGCGCCGACCAGGTTGGAGTAGGTGATGGTCATCGCCGCCTCGCCGGTGCCCAGCAGGGACTGTTCCGGGGTGAGCGTGGCGCCCTCCTGGATGATCTCGGCGGGCGGTGGGCCCCCGCCGTCGAGCAGGGCCGGCTCCAGTTCGAAGAAGTCCTCGATCGTCGAGGCGGCGACGCCCAGTTCGCCCTCCTCGTCGAAGATGGGCGTGCCGCGCTGGCCGGCGTAGACGCCGAGGAGGTCGTTGGCCCGCGGGTCGAACCCGTAGGTGCCGTCGGGGCTGTTGGCGGTGATCGCGTTGGCGACGTCGACGAACTCCGACCACGTCCAGGTGTCCGGGTCGGGCAGTTCGACGCCGGCGGCGTCGAAGACGGCCGGGTTGAGGATCAGGCCGATGGCGTTGCCGCCGGTGGGGACGCCGTAGAGGACGTCGACGGAGTACAAGGACAACCGGGTCGCCTATCTCTTCCTGATCCCGTGGCTGCTCGGCGTCGTGTGCATCACCATCGGGCCGGTGCTGGCCTCGCTGTACCTGTCCTTCACGGACTACAACCTGCTCCAGCCACCGGAGTTCAGCGGGTTCGAGAACTACACCCGGATGTTCGACGACCCGCAGTTCTGGGCGTCGTTGAAGGTGACGCTCATCTACGTCGTCTACTCGGTGCCGCTCCAGCTCGCCCTCGCGCTGGGCCTGGCCCTGCTGTTGGACCGCGGCCTGCGCGGCCTGGCGTTCTACCGGTCGGTGCTCTACCTGCCATCCCTGCTGGGGGGTTCGGTGGCCATCGCCATCCTGTGGCGCCGGGTGTTCGGCCTGGAGGGCCTAGTGAACGCCCTCCTCGGGAACTTCGGCGTCACGGGGGCCGGGGTGGATCGCCGACCCCTCGACGGCACTGAGCAGCATCGTGGTGCTGCACGTCTGGACCTTCGGGTCACCCATGGTGATCTTCCTGGCCGGGCTGCGGCAGATCCCGCAGATGTACCACGAGGCAGCGGCGGTTGACGGCGCGACGGCGATCCGTCGCTTCCGGTCGATCACCCTGCCGATGCTCAGCCCGATCATCTTCTTCAACCTGGTGCTCCAGGTCATCTTCGCGTTCCAGTCGTTCACCCAGGCCTTCATCATCTCCGGCGGCACGGGCGGGCCGAGCGACTCGACCCTCTTCACCACGCTCTACATCTACAAGCAGGGGTTCGGCCGGTTCGACATGGGCTACGCCTCCGCCATGGCCTGGGCCCTGCTGGTCATCGTCGCCGCGTTCACCGCCGTGAACTTCTGGTCATCGAGATTCTGGGTGTTCTATGACGACTGAAACGACGGCCGAAACGCGTCCGGGGCCGGCGGCGCCGGCCGGTCGTCCCGCGGCGCCGGCCGGTCGTCCCGCGGCGCCGGCCCGCCGCCGCGGCGGGCCGCTGCCGGCGGGCGTGGCCAGGCGGCGGGCGGTGGCGCTCGGCAAGCATCTGGTGCTGATCGCCGTCGCGCTCACCATGCTCTACCCGCTGATCTGGCTCGTCGTCAGCTCGTTCCGGCCGAACGACGTCATCTTCCGGGACCAGGGACTCAGCCTGCACGGCCTGACGCTCGACAACTACAGCAACGGCTGGACGGCGCTCGCGTCCCCGTTCGGCAGGTACCTGTGGAACTCGGCGATCCTGGTCTTCGGGGCGATCCTCGGCAACCTGTTCTCCTGCTCGCTGGCCGCCTACGCCTTCGCCCGGCTGCGGTTCCGCGGCAGGAAGGTGCTCTTCGAGCTCATGCTCGGCACCATCGTGCTGCCGATCCACGTCATCATCGTGCCGCAGTACGTGCTCTTCTCCGAGCTCAACCTGCTGAACACCTTCCTGCCGCTGGTCCTGCCGAAGTTCCTCGCCACCGACGCGTTCTTCGTGTTCCTGATGGTGCAGTTCATCCGCGGCCTACCGCGCGAGCTGGACGAGGCCGCCCATATCGACGGCGCCGGGCACCCCCGGATCTTCCTGCGCATCATCCTGCCGCTGATGACGCCGGCCCTGGCGACGACGGCGATCTTCACCTTCATCGGCACCTGGAACGACTTCTTCGGCCAGCTCATCTACCTGACCAGGGAGAGCAACCAGACCGCCCCGCTGGCCCTGAAGACCTTCGTGGACGCCCAGTCCGCGTCCGACTTCGGCGGCATGTTCGCGATGTCGGTGGTCTCCCTGCTGCCGCTGTTCCTGGTCTTCCTCTTCGGCCAACGCTGGCTGCTCCGCGGCATCGCGACCACCGGCATCCGGTGACACGGTCCGGACCGAGCGCGGTCGCCGCGGGTGCTCGGTAGGGTCGGCAGATGAGTGTCGAGGTCGAGGTCGTCCGCGAGGCGACCGACGAACTGGTCGAGGCGGTCGCTCGCCTGCTGCCCCAGCTCTCGAGCAGGCCCGACCCGACGGACCGCGCGTCGGTGACGCGGCTCCTCCGGAGCGACGCGAACACGCTGTTGACGGCACGGGTGCGGGGCAGGGTGGTCGGCATGACGACCCTGGTCCTGGTGCCGCTGCCCTCCGGGCTTCGCGGTCGCATCGAGGACGTCGTGGTCGACGAGACCGCGCGAGGCCACGGCGTCGGATCCGCCCTGACCGAGGAGGCGCTGAGGCTGGCGGAGACCGCCGGCGCCCGGACGGTCGACCTCACGTCGAGTCCTTCCCGGCAGTCCGCGAACCGGCTCTACGAACGCCTCGGTTTCGTGGCCCGCGACTCGCGGGTCTATCGGTTCGAGGTGAGGTCGTAGCCCGACAGGACGCACTGACCGCTGGTGCCACGTCCGCCTCAGCAGAATCGAACAGACATCCCGAAAAGGCTTGTGACCAGCGGGGATTGTCAGTCTGAGGCAGTATCATGAAGGGGTAAGTTCTGGTTCGGCCAGGCTCCTTGGAGGTCGCCCCATGCCCGTGGCGTACGCACCGACTCCCGTGTCCAAGAAGCGACTCCCGGCGGGGATGCCCCGCGAGTGGTATGTCATGCACAATCGCATGATCAAGGCGATGCGCATCTCCATCGCCTGCCTCGAAAGCGGCCTGTACACCCCGCAGCAGGCGAGGAACGAGGTCATAGCGCTGGTGGCCGAGCGCATCGGCGTCCATCCGCCGTCCGCGATCACCTGCCGCCTGGTGCGCAGCCTGCTCTGGTCGTCGAACCCCCAGGGCCGCGTTCCCAGGTGAGCGGCTCCGCCCGGACCGTGGCGAAGGTTCCCGGCCGCGTCGCGCCCGGCGCGACGCGGCCGGGGCCGGCGCGGCCGGCGGGAGTTCGCGCCGCCTCGGGCACCGGAGCGCCGTGGTCACGCACCGAACGGATGAGGCGGATGGGCGCCGAGTGTTCCCAAGCGCGACGGGTATCCCTACTATTTCCATCGGAAATATAGGTTCGTAAGAGGTAGGTTGGCCAGAGGACCTCTCGCCCCGTCGCCGACGCCGGGAGCGGATCGCCGGCGGCGGTCGGGGAAGGAGAACCCTGCGATGCCTGTCGCGCCGTCGTGCTGGAGGCTCCCGTGACCACCAACTCCGCCCGTCCCCTCGTCGCCGTCGTCGGAGCGGGCGCCGCCGGCGCGCTGACCGCGATGCAGGTGTGCGAGACGGCGGTACGCCGCAGTACGCCCGTCAGCCTCGTGCTGATCGACCCGGCGCCCGAGGCGGGCCGCGGCGTCGCCTACGCGACCGCCGACTCCCGCCACCGGCTCAACGTGCCCGCGGGCGGCATGAGCTGCTATCCGGACGACCCCACGCACTTCGTGCGCTGGCTCCGGGAGCACGGTGAACCGGAGGCATCCGCCTGCGACTTCGTCCCCCGGCAGCGGTACGGCGCCTATCTCGCCGACTCCCTCGGCCAGGCCGTCATCCGCGCCCACGGCACGGTCGCCGTGCGCCGACTGCGCACCACGGCCACCCGCTGTACCTGGACCGGCGGCGGGCGCGGCACGCTGCGCCTCGCCGACGGTCAGACCCTGGAGGCCGACAGCGTCGTGCTGGCCACCGGCCCTGCCCCCGGCACCCAGTCCTGGGCCCCGGAGCCGCTGCGCGCCTCGGCCCGTTTCGTCCCCGACCCGTGGGCGCCCGGTGCGCTGGACGCGCTCGGCGCGTTGGACGCGCCCGGCGCCGATACGGAGGGCTCGCCCGGGGACGGGGACGTGCTGCTGGTCGGCACCGGACTCACCGCCGTGGACGTGGCGCTGACCCTGGAACGCGCGGGCCGCCGCGTGCACATGGTCTCCCGCGGCGGCGCCCTGCCCCGGCGGCACGCCCTGGTCCAGCTCCCGCCGCTGCTGGCGCCCGACGAACTGGTCGGCCTGCCGCTCCGCACCCTGCGCGCGGCCGTGCGCCGGCACGTCGCCGCGGCCGTACGCCGGCACGGCGACTGGCGGCCCGCCGTCGACGGCCTCCGCCCGCTGTCGCAGACCCTGTGGACCGCCCTCTCGGACGCCGAGCGGGCCGAGTTCCTGGCCCGCGACGCCTCCCGCTGGAACCTCCACCGGCACCGCATGCCCCCGGCCACCGCCGAGGCGGTGGAGCGGGCGTTCACCGCCCAACGGCTGCGCGTGCACACGGGACAGGTGCGCGACGTCGTCGCCCGGGACGACGGCGCCCTCGACGTCACGCTGACCTCGGACCGCACCCTGCGCGCCGCCTGGGTGGTCGACTGCACCGGGCCCGGACTGCGCGTCGCCGACCGCCCCGACCCGCTGTGGCAGGGGTTGTTCGCCGACGGCGCCGCCGTCCCCGGGCCGCTCGGCATCGGGGTCGCCACCGACGGCGGCCGGCTGCGGGGCGCGGACGGCCGCGCGCCGCGCCCGCTGTTCACGCTCGGCTGGCCGCGCCGCGGCGAGCTGTGGGAGACCACGGCCGTCCCCGAGATCCGCGCCCAGGCCGCCGAGATCGCCGAGGCCGTTCTGGAGCCGGTGCGCCGTCCGGTCCGCGGCCGGCGCCGGCCCACCGACCTGCAGGGGCTGCCGCTGTCCACGCACGCCGCCGCGGCGGCGGCGTACCGCGTCGGACTGGAACGCGTGCTGAAGGTGCGCGCCGGCGCCGCCGACGCCCTGTCCCGCGCCGTCGAGCTCGACCCCGGCTTCGCCCTCGGCCACGCCGCGCTCGCCCTGCTCGGCCACGAGTGCGGCTCGGACGTCGACGTGCCGCGCGCCCTGGCCGACGCCCAGCGAGCCGCGCGGGAGCGCGCCGACGAGCGCGAACGCGGCTTCGTCGACGTCGTGTCAAGCCGGATCACCGGCGGTGGCGGCGGCGACGCCGCGCTCACCCGGCATCTGGCGGCGTATCCGGGCGACGCCCTGGCGCTCGCCGTCGCGGTGCCCACCATCGCGTTCTCCGGCGTCACCGACCTCGACGGGGCGATGGCCCGCCGGCTGGTCGAGCGCACCGCGCCCGCCTACGAGGGCCACTGGTTCCACACCTCGTTGCTGGCCTTCGTGCGCCAGGACGACGGCCGTTACGACGAGGCCTCCGAGCTGGCCCGCCGGGCGTTGGCGGTCGAGCCCGCCTCGGGCCACGCCACGCACGCCCTCACGCACGTGTACTACGAGACCGGGGCGCACCGGCAGGGCCGCGACTGGCTGGACGGCTGGATCGCCGGCCAGGGCCGCGGCGCCACCCACCGGGCGCATTTCGCCTGGCACGTCGCGCTGCACGAGCTGGCGCTGGACGACCAGGACGCCGTGCGCCGGCGCTGGTTCTCCCAGCTCGCGCCGCACCGGGTGGGCGGCGTCCGGGCCTTGGTGGACTCCGGATCGCTCCTGTGGCGGGCCCGGCTGGCGGGCGGCTGGACCGGCGACCAGCCGACGGCCGACGTGCTCGCCGCCGTCGGACGGGAGGTCGTGGAACACCCGACGACGCCGTTCACCGCCCTGCACGGCGCGGTGACCCTCACCGCGGCCGGCGACCTGCCCGCCCTGCGGCGGCTGCGCACCCACGCCGCGGGCGCGGACCCGGTCCAGCGCGAGGTCATCGCCCCGTTCTGCGACGCCCTGATCGCCGTGCTGGAGGAGCGCTGGCCCGACGCGGTCGGCCATCTGGAGGCGGTGCGGCCGATGCTGCGCCGGGTCGGCGGCAGCGCCGCGCAGCGCGAGGTCGTGGAGGAGACGCTGCTCCACGCGCTCGTCTCCGGCGGGCGGTGCGACGACGCGCGGCGCCTGCTGGAGACCCGCCTCGACCGACGCTCCTCCCCCGCCGACCACCGACGCCTGACGGCCCTGTAGGCATGTAGGCCCTGTAGGCCCTTGCCGGGCGCGGCACCCGGCCGGAGGCCGCGGCGCGGCTATTCGGCGCGCCAGATGTTGTCGAAGGCGGCCCGTTCGATGTCCCGTCGTTGGCGCACGCCCGCCAGTTCCACCACGGCGTCGCGGACGGCGGCGAGCACCGTCTCCGTCGCCTCGTCGGGCACCTCCGCCGCGTCGCCGGTGGCCTCGTCGCGGAGCCCGACGGCCGCCGCGAGGCTGGTCAGCACGGGCTCGTCCGCGGCCCGGCGGTCCGCCGCCCGGCGCCGGTCCGGCGAGTCGACCGGCTCCAGCCGGCCGGACGCGAAGGGCGTCCGGCCGCGGCGGTGGGC
Organism: Streptomyces sp. B6B3; assembly: GCF_039871525.1. Lineage (NCBI taxonomy): Bacteria > Bacillati > Actinomycetota > Actinomycetes > Kitasatosporales > Streptomycetaceae > Streptomyces > Streptomyces sp. B6B3. The sequence continues at coordinate 11,669 of NZ_JBDPLU010000033.1, forward strand.
CGCGACCAGTCCCTCCGCCTCCAGGGCGGTCAGATAGGCCGCGGACAGGCCCCGGCCCCGGCGCCACAGCCAGTCCTCGACGGACTCGTACGGCTCCCGCCGGACCAGGGCCGCCGCGGCCTCGTTCAGCAGCGGATCCGCCGGTGTCGTCCGATGGTCCGGCACGATGCGCACGACGTGGTCGCCGTCCAGCCCGACCTCCCGGGCGGCCAGCAGGTCGATCAGCTCGGCCCCCGCGAGCGCCAGCGACAGCTCGCCCTGCTCCAGAGGGCGACGCGGCTCGACGTCCAGGGCGGTGATCATCAGGTCCCGCGGTGTGGTCATGGCGGACTCCACATCAGGGGCAGCGGCGGTGACGACCCACGGAACCAGCAGACCAGATCCCGGCCGATCCCGCGCGGCGAACGGACGCGTACGGGTCAGCCGGTCTGGTTGTCGAGGTGCTGGTTGTCTAGGTGCTGGTTGTCTAGGTGCTGGGCGTCGAGGTGCTGGGCGTCGAGGTGCTGGGCGTCGAGGTGCTGGGCGTCGCCGAGGGCGACGAGGCGACGGCTGCGGTAGAAGTCGTCCTCGTGCAGCGTGGTGATGCTGCCGGAGCGGGCGTGGAAGACGACGTAGTCGAGCGACTCGAGGGGCATCCCGATCCAGCACGCCACCACGTACGTCATGGCGAACCCGTGGGTTACCACGATCTGGTGCTCGCACGGGCGCCGCACGATCTCGTCCATGGCCGCGTAGACGCGCCGCGCGAGGGCCGCGTAGGTCTCGGCGCCCGGCACGCCCTGGTCGTAGCCCATCCGGTCGCCGACGGCCGGCGGCGGGACGTACCTCCCGTCCAGCCACTCCTGCGGCCTGCCCTCCGCCTCGCCGAAGGACTTCTCCCGCAGCCGGCGGTCCAGGATCGGCTTCACGCCGAGGAGTTCGGCCACCTCGTCGGCCGTCTCGCGGGTGCGCCGCAGGTCGGAGGAGAACAGCTCCACCTCGGCGCCGTCCGGGATCCGCTCCCGCAGCGCCCGGGCGATGGACGCGGCCGCCCGGACACCGACGGGCGTGAGCCGCGAGTGGTGCCAACCGCCGACGACCCCCTCGACGTGGTGGGTGGCCTCCGGATGGGTGACGACGTACACGGTCCGCATGTGGGCGTGCCCCTCTCGTGGGTGGCGGCCGGCTGGTTCCGGCCGTCGGAACTATGGAAGGAGCGCGCCGACGCCCGCAAACGGATTCTCCGGCCGGTCGGGGGACCTCGCGGTCGCGAAAAGGTATGGACCGCCCGGCTGGTGGTCGCCTAGCCTGGCCGCTTCCCTTGGGTGTTCCCTACGTGAGGACTTCGCGCGCATGACGCCGCCTGCTCTCTGAACCTGACAGTTCCTGCGCATTGGTCGCCGGCGACGCCGTCGGCTCTTCTTCCCATGCCTTCGTCAGGTTTTCAGAGAGCTCATGTCTTCACATCCTCATACCGTGCTGCCCTGGGCGGTGCGGCGCACCAAGCTGCCCCTGCTCGCCCTCCGGTGCGTGGCCTGTTCTTCCGGCCGCGCCACGCTCGGCGACGGCAAGTTCCGCGTCAACGCCAACGGCAAGCTCCTCGACGTCTGGCTCCTGGTCAACTGCGTCTCGTGTGACCGGACCGGCAAGCTCACCGTCCACGAGCGCGTCCCGGTGCGCTCACTGCCCGCCCGCCTGCTGGCCGGTTATTCGGCCAACTCGCCGTCACTCGTCGTGGACACCCTCCTCGACCCGCTGATCGCCCGGCGGAACCGGTTCGCGCTCGACTGGGACGGGTGCTGGGAACTCCACGTGCCTCCCGTTCCCGAGAGTCCGTGGCCCGTGCGGATCACGGTCGTCTTCGACGATCCCGTGCCCGTCCGTCCCGAACGGCTCATCGCTTCCGGACTGGGCCTCAGCCGTCGGGAGATCGCTGACCGGGTCAAGATCGACATCCCGCTGAACCGCAGGACCAGACAGGACTTCTCCTTCGTCCTGGTGTGGTCGGTTCAGTAGGTCCAGGCGGCCGGGGCGGAACACGGTTCTGGCGTGTTCCGCCCCGGCTAGGTTCAGGGCCGCACGTCGGCCAGGGTGACGACGCGGCGGGTGTGGCGGGAGCGTTCGGCGGCGAAGGCCATCCAGTGGCTGTCCAGCGACGCGGCCAGCGAGGTGGTCACCTCGGCGTCGAAGTCGTCGGCGGCCACGGCCCGGACGAACCGTTCCACCAGCGCGTCGTCGCCGCCGGCGTGGCCCCGGTGGTCGCCGGCGTCGGACGCCTCGGGGACGGCGCGCCACTCGTCCACCCGGTGCCCGAGCGGTCCGTCCGTGCTCGACGTCACCGCGTACCCCACCGACGGTGGCGCGGTCGCGGCCGGCGAGAACCGCTGGAGCCGCAGCTCCCCGGTCTCCATCCGGCCCGACACCTCGCCGCGGGTCCCGGTGATCTGCACCGTCCTGGTGTTGGCGCCGGTGAACGCCGAGGTGGTGAGCGTGGCGGTCAGTCCGCCCGGGAACTCGAACACAGTCTGCTGGTGGTCGACCACGTCGTTGTCCGAGCGGTACACGCAGCGCCCGTAGGGGCCTTCGGCCAGGGCGGTGAGCCGGCCCGCCCTGCTGGTGTCGGATCCGAGCAGCGCCACCGGCCAGCCGTCCACGTCGGCCAGCGCGTCCACGTAGTAGCGCGGGGCGTAGAACGGGCAGGTGTCGGCGGCGGGGCAGCCGTGGACGCAGTGGGTCGGGGCGCCCTCGGGGGCGTTCTCCGCGCGGAAGTGGAGCAGGTTCCCGACGCTGCTGACGGTGCGCGGCGGGTGGCCCGCGAGCCAGCGGATGATGTCCAGGTCGTGGGAGGTCTTGGCGAGCACCATGGGACTCGCCGCGGCGGTGTTCCGCCAGTTGCCGCGCACGTAGCTGTGCGCGAAGTGCCAGTAGCCGATGTTCTCCTCCAGCCGGATGGTCACCGGCTCGCCGATCAGCCCGTCGTCCAGCACGGCGTGCACGCTGCGCCAGAACGGCGTCTCGCGCAGCACGTGGGCGACGGCGACGCGCGGCGCCAGCCCGCGCAGCCGGGTCTCCAGGTCCCGCAACGCCTCCTCGTCGGTGGCCATCGGCTTCTCCAGCAGGATCGCCAGCCCGCGCCGGGCCGCGGCGACGGCCGGTTCCACGTGCACCCGGTCGGGCAACGCGATCACCACGGCGTCGAGGCCGAGGCGTTCGGCGTCGTCGAGCAGCGCGGGCCAGGCGGCGTAACGGTGGTCGGCCGGCACCCCGGCCGAGTCGGCGAACGCCTCCCGCCGGTGCTCCATCGGCTCCGCGACGGCGACCACGGTGGCCAGTTCGGGGTGGCGCAGGAACCACTGGCCGTAGGCCTCGGCGCCCCGGCCGCCGAGTCCGAGAATCGCCGTCCTGACCGGTCGCCCGCTGGTGCTCATCTGCCGTGCTCCGTTCCTGGTGTGGGGTGGGGGGTGGAGTGGGGTGTCGCGCGTCGTGCGTCGTCCTGGGTGAGTTCCTGGCCGTCCAGTTCCGCGAACGCGCGTCGGACCACGTCGTCCAGCGTCCAGAAGCCGCCGGAGATGCGCCGCAGGTTCTCCGCGGCCACCTCGTCCACCGGCCGGTCGAAGGCGCCGGCGAAGAACTCCCGGGTGGAGTCCAGGTGCACCCTGGTCAGCCGCCGGGCCAGCGCCTCGTCGCCGGCCCGCACCGCGGCCAGGATCTCGTCGTGCCGCGCGTTGCTGGTCGCGGGCCTGCGCTCGCGGCGCAGCGTCATGAAGAGCACGTACGGCGCGATGGCGCGGTGCATGGCGGACAGCACCGGGTTGCCCGTCGCCTCGCACAGCAACGAGTGGAACCGCAGGTCGCTGATGGCCTGGTCCAGCAGGTCGTCGCCCTCGTCGATCGCCGACGCCAGGGCCGCGAGCCGCTCCGCCACGGGCGCGCCGCGGCGGGCGGCGGCCCGCCCGGCGACCTCGGTCTCCAGCAGCACCCTGGCCTCGAAGACGTCGCGGACGGTCGCCCCGTGGGTGCTGAGGAGCCGGCTGAACGCGCCCGCGAGCACGCTGCCGTCGGGACGCCGGACGAAGGCGCCGCGGGCGGGCGAGATCTCGATGAGTCCCTGGCTGGCGATCGACTGCAGCACCTCGCGCACCACGGCGCGCGAGACGGCGTACTCCTGCGCGAGCACGCGCTCCCCCGGCAGGCGGTGGCCGGCCTGCCACGCGCGGGTGCGGATGCGTTCCTCGATGTCGTGCTTGAGCGCCGCGCCCGCGTCCGCGAACGCCCCGTGCGGCCGCGGCCTGCGCATCCCCTTGCCGGGGATACCCGCGCTGTCGTGGCCCGCGCCGTCGTTGCCAGGGCTGTCGTTGCCGGGGCTGTCGTTGCCCAAGCCGCCGTTGGCCGCGCTGTCGTTGGCCGCGCTGTCGTTGGCCGCGCCGCCGTTGCCCAAGCCGCCGTTGGCCGAGACTCCGTTGGGCGCGCCGCCGTTGCCCAAGCCGCCGTTGGCCGCGCTGTCGTTGGCCGCGCTGTCGTTGGCCGCGCCGCCGTTGCCCAAGCCGTCGTTGGCCGCGCTGTCGTTGGCCGCGGCCTGGATGCCGGCGCCGCCGGCATCCGTACCGCCGTCGCCGCTCGTTCCCGCACCGCTCACCGTCGTCACTCCCCACCCTCGTGTCGCCCGGGCAGGCGCCACCAGGCCGTTTCCGTCGCGCGCAGCGACCCGTCGTCCGCCGGGCCACCGCCCGACCGCCACAGCATCTCAGCGATCGCGGCCTCACTCGGGCCGAGCGGGACCTCCACCGGCACCGCGGCGTCCCCGAGGTTGGCCGCCACCAGTAGCGGCCCGCGCCGGATCACCACCAGGTCGCCGTGCCGTTCCACCGTCGCCGCGCGCGGCAGTGCCCCGCGCACCGCGCGGAGCGCGGCGATCAGCGCGCGCCATCCGGCCAGCGGGCTGCCGGGGTCCGCCGCCTGGTCGGCGACGGAGCCCGCCGCGGGCAGCGGGCCGTGCGGGAGCCAGGGCGCCGCGGCGAATCCCCGGTCGGGCGCCGCGGACCACGGCATCGGCGCCCGCGCGCGATCCCGGGACGCCTCGGGCTGCCCGGCTCGCACCGCGAGCGGGTCCCGGGCCGCGCCCGGCGGCACCCTGAGGTCCTCCGCGCCTATCTCCTCGCCCTGGTACAGCAGGTAGGGCCCGGGCATCGCCAGGACCAGGCCGGCCGCGGCGAGCGCCCGCCGGGCCCCGCCCAGCCGGGTGGCCGGCCGCGACCGGTCGTGGTTGGACAGGAACCAGGCCACCGTTCCCGTTCCCGGCGGGTGCGCCATCGCGGCGAGGGCGGCGTGCAGCTCGGCGGCGTCGAGGCGGGCGGCCTCGGGGCCGAACCACATCGCCGCGTCGAGCCCGCCGGGTGCCACGTAACGGGCCACCCGCTCCGGGTCGTCGAGCACCGTCTCGCCGAGCAGGAACGGCGGCTCGTCCCGGGCGGTGCGGGGCAGGGCGGCGCGCAGCTCGCGGAAGAGGTCGACCACGCCGTCCTGGTCGATGTCGTGGATCCGGACCAGCCCGTGCGCCTCCCGGGCCCGCCCCACCCGTGGCGGGCGCCCGGACGTGGCCGGGTCGGGCGTGGCCGGGTCGGGCGCGGGCGGGTCGGGCGCGGGCGGGTTGTCGGGGAAGTCGGCGTGCTTGAGCAGGTTGTGCGCGACGTCGAACCGGAAACCGTCGACGCCCCTGGCCAGCCAGAACCGCAGGATCGCGGCCCACTCCTCGCGCACCGCGGTCGAACGCCAGTTGAGGTCGGGCTGTTCGGAGAGGTAGGCGTGCATCCAGTACTGCCCGGAGGCCGGGTCGAACGTCCAGGCCGGGCCGCCGAAGTTGGAGATCCAGTTGTTCGGCGGCCCGCCGTCCGGCGCGGGGTCCCGCCAGAGGTAGTAGTCGCGGTGGCCGCGCCCGTCCCGGCCCTCGGCGCGCGCCGCCAGGAACCACGGGTGCTGGTCGGAGGTGTGGTTGGGCACCATGTCCAACAGCACCCGCAGCCCCAGCGCGTGGGCCCGCGCCACCAGGGCGTCGACCGCGGCGAGGTCGCCGAAGAGCGGGTCGACGCCGGTGAAGTCGGCGACGTCGTACCCGTGGTCGCGGCCGGGCGAGGGGAAGAACGGCGTGATCCACAGGGCGTCCACGCCTAGTTCGGCCAGATGCGGCAGCCGGGCCGTGAGGCCCGCGAGATCGCCGACGCCGTCACCGTCGGAGTCGGCGAAGCTGCGGACGTACACCTCGTAGACGACCGCGTCGGACCACCAGGTCATGCCCACCGGGTCATCCCTTCTCGGCCCCCGCCGTCAGCCCGGAGAGCAGCGAGCGCTGGGCGAGGACGAAGACGACGACGATCGGCACGGTGAGCGCGATCGACCCGGCCATCAGCACGGTCGGCGGCACCGCGAAGTCCGAGAGCTGCGCGATGCCCAGGGAGGCGGTCCACCGGTCGCGCTTGTCGACCAGGAACAGCAGCGCGTACAGGTACTCGTTCCAGGCGATCATGAAGACGTACAGGCCGGTGGAGATAATGCCGGGCAGTGCCATCGGCAGCACCACCCGCCAGATGACCTGGGTCCGGGTGCAGCCGTCCGTCATGGCGGCCTCCTCCACGCTCGCGGGCACGGCGAGGAAGTAGTTGCGCAGCATGAACAGCGCGACCGGCACGGTCTGCGCCAGGTAGATGATCATCAGCCCGACCAGCTGGCCGCGGAGCCCGATCCGGGAGAACATCACGAACAGCGGGACCGCCAGCACGATGCCGGGGAAGAGGTAGACCGCCAGGAACAGCACGCTGACGGTGTCCCGGCCGAGGAACCGCAGCCGCACGGCGGCGTAGGCGCCCAGCACGCTGCACGCGGTCGCCAGGACCACGGTGCCCAGCGCGACGATCGCCGAGTTCCCCATGAACCGCGCCATGCCGCCGCCGCCCTCCGCCTCGGGGCGCAGCGCGGTGGTGTAGGAGCTGAAGTCCATCTCCGAGGGGGCGGGGAAGATGTCGAGCGGGTTGGTGATGACCTCGGTCAGCGGCCGGAGCGAGAGCAGGATGCCGTAGACCAACGGACCGGCGCAGGCCAGCACGGTGACGGCGATGGTGAGCCACTTCAGCACGCCGAGGACGCGCCGCTCCACGCGGTGGCGGGTGGCACCCCGGGTGCGTGGGGGCGCGGTGCTGGTGCTGGTGCTGGTCGTCATCGTGCGACCTCCCTGCGGGACATGCGGACGTAGATGATGAGCAGCACGGTGAGGATCGCCATCATCACCAGGCCGAGGGCGGACGCGGCGCCGATGTCGCCCTGGGTGGTGAGCTCCTCGTAGACGCGCACGGCCAGCACCTGGGTGCCGCCGGCGCCGCCGGTGAGCAGGTAGATCTCGTTGAAGCTCTGGAACGACCAGATGAACCGGAGCACCGCCAGCAGCGCGAGCACGCCCGCGAGTTGCGGCAGCAGCACGTGCCGGAAGCTCTGGCTGGGGGCGGCGCCGTCGATGAGCGCGGCCTCCTCCAGATCGCCGGGCACGGCCTGCAGGCGCGCGGTGATGAACAGGTACGCCAGCGGCGCCGTCTTCCATATCTCGAACGCGATGACCACCAGCAGCGTGACGGGCAGCGGCAGCCCGGCGACGTCCATCGAGGTGGTGCTCAGGAACGACACCGGCTCGTCCCAGCCGAGGAACCGCTCGCCGAACGCGTTGACGAAGCCGTACTGCGAGTTGAGCAGCTGCTCCCAGATCATGACGGCGGCGACCACCGGCAGCACGTAGGGGATCAGCACCAGGGCGCGGACCAGTCCGCGGCCGGGGAACGGCTTGCGCAGCGCGAGGGCGATGGCCAGACCCGCGGCGACCGAGCCCGCGGTGGTGACGACGGCGAACAGCACGGTGGTCCGCATGGCGGCCCAGAAGCCGCTGCTGGACAGCACGGCGCGGAAGTTGTCCAGGGTCCACCGGGTCTCGCCGTCGCCGAGCGGGCCGATGTCGATGAGCCGCACGTCCTGGAAGGCGTAGAGCAGGCTCATCACGAACGGCGTGAGCACCACCAGGACGACGACCAGCAGCGTCGGGCTCACCAGTGCCCGGCCGGTCAGGTCCTCGCGCCGGGCGAGGGTGCGGCGGCGGGGGCGGGCGGTCAGGTTCGGGACTCTCACTGGTTCTCCCGCTGGATGGTTCTGATCTCGGTGGCGACGCGCTCCGCGTAGTCGGCCGGATCGCCGCCGCCGACCAGCCGGTTGACGTCGGTGACGAGCGTGTTCTGGGTGAACGCCGCGCCGGCCGTGGCCCAGTTCTCGGTGCCGAAGCCCCAGCGCGTGAACGCGTTGGCCGCCGCGTACACCTCCTCGACCACCTCGGGGGCGAACATCTCGGCGAACGGCCGCCGGTTCGCCGGGTCGGCGCCGAACGGCAGCGAGCGCCACTCGTCGACGAAGCGCTGCGGGTCCTCGGGGGGCCCGGTCCGGACGGGGATCCGGCCCTCGGGGGTCATGGCGAGGGTGTCGAGATAGCCCTCGTTCATCACGTAGTCGATGTACCGCAGCGTCTCCGCGCGGTCGGCGCCCTGGAGCACCGCGTGGTTCATGGTCAGGCCGAACCCGGTCGCGGTGTCGTTGTGGTCGCCGGTCAACGAGCCGACGACGCCGGTGTTGCGGGCGAGGAACGCCGGGTCGTCGGCGCATTCGGCGCAGCTCACCGGGAAGGCCGGGTCGAGGTTGGCGATCTCGTCCAGCAGGTGCGGCGACCAGAGGACCATGGCGGCGTCCCCGGCCAGGTACGAGGCGCGGGTGGACTCGATGTTCTGGTCGCCGGCGACGGACGCCTCGGTGAGCTCCTGGTAGCTGGTGAACGTGTCGACGCAGGCCTCGGACTCCAGCGCGACCTCGTCGCCCTCGAACATGTCGCAGCCGCCGGCCAGCGCCAGGTGCTCCAGGTTCTCGGAGGCCGAGGCGTTGGCGGGCTGGGTGCCGAGCACGATGCCCGCCATGTCCAGGTCCGCCTCGTCGACGGCCTGGGCCGCCGCCACCACGTCGGCCACGCTGGTGGGCGCGGGGATGCCCAACTGGTCGAAGACGTCGGTGCGGTAGAAGAGCATCTCGCCCCAGCCGTCCGAGGGCACCGCGGCGACCTCGCCGTCGACGGTGACCAGGTCGACGGCGCGGGAGCTGATGGTGTCGGGGCCGAGCGCGGTGAGCGCCCGCTGGGCCGCGCCGGTGTCGACCAGGCCCTGGTCGGTCCAGCGGGCGACCTGGTCGGGGCCGACCAGCGCCGTGTCGGGCAGGTCGCCGGAGGCGGCGCCGGCGACGATGGCCTGGTTCATGTCCGTGGCGGCCATCCCGACGATGTTGACGTGGATGCCGGTCTCGGCCTCGAAGTCGGCGGCTATCTGCTCCTGGGCCGCCATCCGCGGCGGCGTGCTGTGCGGGGTCCAGACCGTGACCTCGCCGTCGCGCCCGTCGCCCGACGGGCTCACGAGCGAACAGGCGCCGAGCGTCGTCGCGCAGAGGGCGCCGGCGAGCACGGCGACGAGCGCGGACGCCGGGCGCCGCGGCGCCGCCGTTCGGGCTCTGGGTGGAAAGCCGGGGGCCCGTCGCATGGGCGTCCTCCTCGGGAGTGGCGGGATCGGGGATGAGGGCATGGGGGTGTCGGGATCGAGGTGTCGGGATCGAGGTGTCGGGATCGGGTGGCGGGTCAGCGGGCCCGCGCGAGGGCGGGCTCGAAGCCGTCGAGAACGGGGACCGGGCGCCCGTCGAGCAGGGCCAGGGCGATCAGCGCCGCCGCGGCCACCGTCGAGATCGGCGCCACCGCGGCCGGCGTGCCGGCGGCCGTGACCTTCTCCGGCAGGCAGCCCAGGCGGGTGCGGTGGGCGTCCAGCCAGTCCAGCAGGGCCCGGGCGATGGCGCGTTCGCCGAGGGCCGCCGCGGTGAGGGCGTACAGCGACACCTGCGGGTTCCACGCGGTGTGCGGGTCCGGCCAGGCGGCGCCGGGGCGCAGCCCGCCGTTGGCGACCCGCATCTCGTCGCGCGAGCGGTCCCAGGCGGCGCGGGCGCCCGGCACCAGCGCGGCGCCGGAGGCGGTGACGAACGGCGGGAGCAGGAACGCCACCGAGGCGTCGCGGCCGCCGCCCGACGGGAAGCGCTCGTAGCCGGACGGGCCGTAGGTGCGCACGACGGCGGCGAGCAGCGCGTCGGCGTGCCGGCGGGCGCGGGCGGCGGCAGCGGCCTCGCCCAGCAGCTCCGCCAGTTCGGCGCCGGCGCGGAGCCCGAACGCGAGCGGGGCCGCGACGCCGAGGGAGGGCTCCTCCTGGTCGGTCTCCCAGAAGTCCTGGCTGGGCCGGGGCAGCGAGGTGGCGGCGTCCAGCACGTCGCCGGCCGCGGCCACCGCCGCCAGGACTCCTCGGCGCAGCTCGGCGAGCGCCGCGTCCCGCGTCGTGGGCGGGCTCAGCCGGGCGGCCAGCCAGGTGGCCCAGAGCGTGTAGCCGATGCCGTCGTCCTGCCGGCCGCGGTCGTCGGGCACCTCACCCGAGCCGTCCGGCAGGTACCGCGCCTCCCACTGGCCGTCCGGCTCCTGCACCCGGTAGATGAAGCGCAGCGCGTCCCAGGCGTCGTCGAACTGGCCGAGCAGCGCGAACGCGGCGACGACCAGCGCGTTGTCCCGGGCCCAGACGAACGCCCAGTAGGGGCTGGCCGCGCCGAGGACGGCGCCGCCGGGCAGCGAGAGGGCGTAGAGGTCGAGCAGCGCGGTTTCGGCGAGGTCGGCGTACCGGCCATCGTCGTCGGGCAGCGCCACCGCCGCGGTGTGCGCCCGGAAGGCCCGTATCTCCTCGTCGGTCGCGAGACGGGCGCCCGGCAGCTCACCGGTCGCCGGGTCGAGGAACGGGGTGCCGGCGATCCTGCGGTGTCCGCCGCCGACGGGCGCGAGCACCGGCCGGTCGACGCCGCGGAACGCGCCCTCCGAGTACAGCCGGGTCTCCGGCTGCCCCGCATCCGTCGTCGAGGCGTCCGGGTTGACCAGCACCCGCCGGGCCTCCCCCGGTCCGTTCTGCCCGCTCACGACGTCCACCCTTCCTACTGGTCTGACCGGTCTGATCGGTCATGCCGGCGCACGCTAGCACGCGGTTCGGCGGAGGGGAATGGTGTAGACCGGTGCCGTTGTCGGCGGCGTGACGCAGCTCACCCCACGGCCGGGCGCCCCGCGGCGGTCCGGAGCACGCGGGGTTCGGAGAGCGCGGGTCGGTGAGCGGAGACGAGCCGCTAGGAGGTCGCCGGGCGGACGGGGCCCGTCGACTCCCGGATGGTGAAGACCGCCGACGGCGGGTCGGGAGACTCCTCGACGGTCTCGCCGAGCAGTTCGAGCAGCCGCAGGGCCGCGGCGCTGCTGACCAGCCGGGCGTTCTGGCTGATGGTGGTCAGCCTGGGGTGCAGCCAGCGGCCGAGGGCCAGGTCGTCGTGCCCGATCACCGAAAGGTCCTCGGGGACCCGCAGCCCCATGCGCTGCGCGGTGGCGATGCCGGTGAGCGCCATCGTGTCGTTGGCGTAGAAGACCGCCGTCGGGCGGCTGGACGACTCGCCCATCAGCTGCCGCGTCGCCTCGGCGGTGGCCTCGTTGGTGAACTCCGTGTCGACCATCGCCCGGAGCGTGAGGCCGTGCCGCGCCAGCGACCGCTCCAGCCGGCGGCGACGCAGCCGGATGTAGACGCGGTCCCCGGGCCCGGCCAGATAGGCGATGTCCCGGTGCCCGAGCTCCACGAGGTGGTCCACCGCGGCCGACATCGCGTCCTCGAGTCCCGCCGAGTGCACGCATTCGACGGCTCCCTCGCGCCAGGGGCGGCCGATCAGCAGCCCGGGCACGCCGAGCCTGCGGAGCAGGTCGGGCCGCGGGTCACCGACCCGGCTGTCCGTGAGGAGGAACGCGTCGACCCGGCGCTCGCGGACCAACCGCTCGTAGAGCATGGTCTCCCGCTCGGGTTCGGAGCCGATCACGTGCAGCCGCAGGCCGTAGTCGCGCGGGCCGAGCTCGTGCTCCAGGCCGGCGACCGTCTCGGCGAAGAACAGGTCCGCGGCCAGCGGGTCCGGATCCTGGGCCAGGACGAGGCCGATGGTCCGGGTGCGCTCCCCGCGCAGCGCCGAGGCGCTGGCGCTGGGCGACCAGCCGAGCTTGCCGGCCGCCTCCAGGATGCGGTCCCGCGTCGGCCCGGAGATGCCGCCGTGGCCGTTGAACACCTTGGACACGGCGGACTTGGACACCCCCGCCAGGGCCGCCACGTCCAGGATGGTGGGCCGGGAGCCACGCCGGGGAGCCGTGCGCTCCCGCGCGTCGTCACGATGGGTGGTCATGTCTCCCTGCCCTCGCGTGCGGGTCGGAGGAGGGGCTCACGTCTTCACCGCGCCGCTGATCAGTGCCTGCTCCATCCTGCGCTGGAGCACCACGTACACGATATAGACCGGGACGAGGGTGACGGCCGTGCCCGCCATCAGCACCCCGTACTCGGTGGCCTGGTTGGCCTGGAGCGTCGGGAGCGCGACCTGGATCGTCCGCTGGGCGGTGTCCGGGCCGATGATGACCAACGAGTAGAGGTACTCGTTCCAGAAGTTCAGGAAGTTCAGCAGCAGCACGGTCGCGATGCCCGGCATGCTCAGCGGCACGAAGACCCGCCACAGCACGGTCCAGGTCCCGGCGCCGTCGACGCGGGCGCTCTCCTCCGGCTCCGGGGGCACGGAGCGCATGAACTGGGTGAGCACGATGACGGACAGCGGCATCGCCCCGGCCGGCAGCAGCAGGATGAGGAAGGTCCTGGTGTGGAACAGGCCGGTGTAGGCCGCCAGCAGGAACGTGGGCACCAGGGCCGCGAAGGTGGGCACCAGGAAGCCGAGGCCGAAGATCCGCTCCAGCAGGACGGCGGCCCGGCCTCGGCTCCGGGCCAGCGCGAAGGACGCCGGGACGGCCAGCAGCAGGGTGAGCGCGAGCGCGGCCGCGGTGACCAGCGCGGAGTTGATCAGGGCCAGGTCGAGCCGGGCGTAGCGGAAGGCGTCCTCGAAGTAGTGCCACACCGGGTCGACCGGCGGCGTCAGCGGCTGGTCGAAGATCGCGGTGGTCTCCTTGAACGAGGAGATCAGCAGGTAGTACAGGGGCACCATGAGGGCGAGGGCGTAGAGCCAGACCAGGGAGTGGCTCAGGGCCCACAGCGCCCGGCTCCCTCGGCCGCCGCGCTGGGCTCGACGCCGGTCCTCCGTGCCGCGGGCGTGGGGTTGCCGCCGGGGCCGCCCGGATCGGTGGTCGCGCCTGGTGGGCGGCGCGTGGTCGATGCTCGACATGGGTGCTCCCGGGTGGTCAGTAGTTCTGCCGCAACGCGCGGCGGATGGCGAGCATGCCGAGGAGTCCGGCGACGAAGAGCAGGACTCCGGCCGCCTGGCTGTAGCCGAGGTCGGACTGGACGAACGCCTTGTTGTAGACGAGGAAGGAGAGGTTGGTGGTGGAGTTGCCGGGGCCGCCCTGGGTGAGCAGCAGGACGTTCTGCGCCGAGGCGAAGAGGATCCACAGGAACTGCAGCATGGTCACCACGCCGACGTAGTCACGGGCGATGGGGAACGCGATGCGCCACATCCGGCGCCAGTGTCCGGCGCCGTCCAGTTCCGCCGCCTCGTAGACCTCGCCCGGAATGCCGCCCAGCCGGGCGGCGAAGAGGACGGCGGTGAAGCCGATGCCGTTCCACAGGTCGATGGCGATGAGGCAGGCCAGCGCGGTGTCGGTGTCCGCGAGCCAGGCGCGGGCGAGCGACCCCAGTCCCCCGCTCTCCAGCACGCCGTTGAGCAGCCCGTTCGGGGCCATGACGCTGTAGGCGATCATCGCCTTGGCGGAGGCCGAGATCAGCGCGGGGGTGAACAGCACCACCCGCAGCACCCGGTGGCCGCGCGGCCGCAGGGTCAGGTAGTAGCCGAGCATGAAGGCCAACGTGATCATGATCGGCAGCACCACGGCGAGCTGGATCGCGCTGACGTGCTGTTCAGCGACATCACGGTGGAGACCCGCTTCTTCCACGCCGGCTGGTGGGGCCGCGGGGAGCCGATCGCCATCATGGCCGTGCCGTGGACCGACCGGTGCGGCACCATCCGCAACGTGCGCGTCCGCAACGTGCTGTGCCGTTCCGAGAACGGCGTGCTGGTGCTCGCCCAGGAGCCCGGGGCCATCCAGGGCCTGGTGCTGGAAGGGCGTCCGGGTCGAGATCGACCGCTGGAGCCGGTGGGAGGGCGGCCACGCCGACCTGCGCCCGCGCCGCGCCGAACCGTTCCCCGCGCTGCCCACCGACGGCTTCCACCTGGCGAACGTGGCGGACGCCGTGCTGCGCGACTGCGAAGTTGCCTGGACCCAGCGGCCGGCCGACGGCCGTCACGCCCTCTACGCCGAGAACTGCCCGGGGTTGACGAACCGCGACTTCCGCGGCGAGGCGGCCCACCCGTCCCGGCAGGACCCGGTCGTCGTCAGCTGACCCCGCCACCACCCGACACCGGCGCGCGCGGCCGTCCCGAGGGAGGGTCGCGCGCGCCGGCGCGGTCACGGACTGATCCCCGGTCCCGGTGTGACTCATCCGGCTCACGCCGGTACGGTTCGGGGTGGGACCGCACGGCCGCCCGCGGGCGCGCGCTGCGGTGTGGGGGTACAGGCAGTTGGTGCGGGAGGGTGGACGTGCTCACAGGGTGGGATTCCTCGTGCGCGGGCGCGGAGCGGGCGCCGGGCGGGGAGCGGATATCCGGACGTGGCTCCGGACGTATCAGACGGGTGACCGGAGGGATGTCCGCGCGGGTGTCCGGTCCGGCGGCCCGCAGGGGTTGCTTATCCCGTCGGCAGGACGGGGAATCCGTATGACCAACCACGCCAGACTTCCGCGGCGGCAGCTCCTCGCCGCCTCCACCGCGGCGGTCACCACCGCGGTGACCGCGGCCGCGCTGAGCGCCAGCTGCTCGTCCTCGGGCGGCTCCGCCGACGCGCCGCGGGTGCCCACGCCGACGCGCTCCGCGGTCCGCGCCGCGCCGCCCGAGTCGCTGCCGCCGAACATCCTGCTGTTCACGCTGGACGACATGGCGGCGAGCACCCCCGGCTGCTTCGGCGGCCGTTCGGACGTGACGCCCACGCTCGACGGCCTCGCCGCGGAGGGGATGACGTTCCACCAGGCGCACGTTCCGGTCGCGGTCTGCGCGCCGAGCCGGGCCGCCCTGATGACCGGGCTCTATCCGCACCGCAGCGGCGCCGTGGGCTTCGGTCCGGTGGCCGACGACGTGCCGCTGCTGACCGACCTGCTGTACGAGCGCGGGTATCTCACGGGCATCCTCGGGAAGCTGGGCCATCTCGATCCCGTCTCCCGGTACCGGTGGGACCTGGCGCGGGACAACACCGACCTCGGACTCGGCCGGAGCCCGGAGCGGTACGCGCAGCAGGCGAACGGCCTCTTCGACCGTGCCGCGTCCGAACGCCGTCCGTTCTTCCTGATGGTCAACGCCCACGATCCGCACCGGCCGTTCCACGGCAGCCGGGAGGAGCGGGACACCTACACCCCGGCGCAGCTCGCCGACGTGTCGCGGCCGTCGATGACGTTCACCGAACGCGAGGCGGACGTGCCCGGCTACCTCGACGACCTGGCCGGCGTCCGCACCGAGCTCGCGCAGTACCAGAGCAGCTGCCGGCGGGCGGACGACACGCTCGCGGCCGTGCTCACCGCGCTCGACGCCGCGGGCCTGACCGAGAACACCGTCGTGGCGGTGTTCTCCGACAACGGCATGGCGTTCCCGTTCGCCAAGGCCAACTGCTACCAGCAGAGCACCCGGTCGCCGCTGGTCATGCGCTGGCCCGGCGTCGTCCCCCAGGGCCGGGCCGACTCCCGCCACTTCGTGTCCACCCTCGACCTCTTCCCCACGCTGTGCCGCGCCGCGGGCGTCTCCGCGCCGGACGACCTCGACGGCGCCGACCTCACCCCGCTGCTCACCGGTGACGCCGACCGCGGCGGCGCGCCGGGCCGGGACCGCGTGCACACCGTCTTCCACGAGACCAGCAGCGGCGAGCGGTTCGAGATGCGCGCCACCCACGACGAGCGGTGGAGCTACATCTGGAACGCGTGGTCCGACGGGGAGCGGGCGTGGCGGAACATGAGCGTGGACGGCGAGGCGTGGAGCGCCATGCGGTCCGCCGCCGCCACCAACCGGTCGCTCGCCTCGCGCGTCGACTTCTTCCTGCGCCGCGCCCCTGAGGAGCTGTACGACCTGAGCGCGGACCCGGACGCCCGCACCAACCTGGCGTCCGCGCCGCGGGCGCGGGAGATCCTGCACCAGCGCCGGACGATCACCCACAACTGGATGCGGCGGACGGGTGACCCGCTGCGGAACAGGTACCTGGAGACCGTCATCCGGTCGGCCGGCTGACGGCGGCCCCGACCCTCGGGGCTAGCGTGGTGACATGGCTGGTGACATGGCAGAGCCAGTGGACGGCGAGCTGCGCTTCACCGTGCTGGGGCCGGTCCGGGCCTGGCGCGGGGAACGGGAGTTACGGCTCGGCTCGCCGCAACAGCGCGCCGTGCTGGTGGCGTTGCTCCTACGGGGCGGACGCGCGGTGCCCCCGGAGGACCTCGTCGACGCGGTGTGGGGGGAGGACCCGCCGCCGGCCGCCGTTTCCGTTCTGCGGACCTACGCGTCCCGGCTGCGCAGGGTGCTGGAGCCGGACCGTCCGGCCGACCGGCCGCCGCGCGTCCTCAGGTCCGTGGCCGGTGGCTACGCGCTGCACCTCGGCGAGGACGCGCTCGACGCGCGGGTCCGCGAGCGGCAGGTCGCCCGGGCGCGCCAGGCCCGGGCGGACGGGGAACCGCGGGAGGCCGCCGCGTTGCTCCGTGCCGCGCTGGCCGACTGGGAGAGCGTGGCGCTGGTCGGCGTCCCGGGACCGCTCGCCGAGGCGGAACGCGCCCGGCTCGCCGAGGCCAGGATCGCCGCCGTGGAGGCCCGGCTGGCGGTGGACCTCGAACTCGGCCGCCACAACGAGCTGGTGGCCGAGCTGACCGCCCTGGTCGCCGAGTACCCGCTGCGCGAGCGGCTGTGCCGGTACCTGATGCTCGCGCTGTACCGCTCGGGCCGGCAGGCCGAGGCGCTCGCGGTCTTCTCCGACACCCGGCGCACGCTGGTCTCGGAGCTGGGCGTGGAACCTG
The DNA here is from genome assembly GCF_039871525.1 of Streptomyces sp. B6B3. Taxonomy (NCBI): domain Bacteria; kingdom Bacillati; phylum Actinomycetota; class Actinomycetes; order Kitasatosporales; family Streptomycetaceae; genus Streptomyces; species Streptomyces sp. B6B3. The sequence goes on from NZ_JBDPLU010000033.1 coordinate 28,834, forward strand.
GCCACCCGCTGCGGGACCTACACGCCCGGGTGCTGGCCGGCGATCCGGGGCTGGCCCCGGCCCCCGAGGCCGTGGAGCCGGCCGCCGAGCTGACCGTTCGCCCGGAGCAACTGCCGAGCGCGGTCCCCGACTTCGTCGGCCGCGAGGAGGAGGTCGAACAGCTGCGCGCGGCGCTCGGCGCGCCGTCCGACACCCCGGCGGCGGCCACCGCGGTGGTGGTCGGGATGGGCGGCGTCGGCAAGACGACGCTGGCGGTGCGGGTCGCCCACGCGCTCCCCGACCGCTTCCCCGAGGGGCGGCTGTACACGGACCTGCGCGGGGCGGACGACAGTCCGGCGGATCCGCACACCGTGCTGGCCGCGTTCCTACGCGCGCTCGGCGCGCCGGACGGTTCGGTGCCCGGCGATCCGGCCGAACGGGCGGCGCAGTACCGTTCCCTGCTGGCCCGGCGGCGGGTGCTCGTGGTGCTCGACAACGCGCACGACACCGACCAGGTGACCCCGCTGCTGCCCGGCTCGCCCTCCTGCGCCGCGATCGTCACCAGCCGCTTCCGGCTGGCCGCGTTACCCGCCACGCGGCGGATCGAACTGGCCGGGTTCACCCCCCGGCAGGCGCTCGACCTCTTCACCAGGATCGCCGGTGACGCGCGCGCCGCCGCCGAACCGGCCGCGGCCATGCGGGTGGTGCGGGCGTGCGGCGGGCTGCCGCTGGCGGTGCGCGTCGTGGCCTCCCGGCTGGCGGTGCGGCCCGGCTGGAGCGTCGCGGCGCTGGCGGACCGGTTGGCCGACGAGCGGCAGCGGCTCGAACAGCTGCGCGCCGAAAGCCTGGCCGTCGAGTCGTCGTTCCGGCTCGGCTACGCGCAGCTCGACGCGGAGCACGCGCACGCCTTCCGGCTCCTCTCCCTCCCCGAGGTGCCGGACATCTCGTTGGACGCCGCGGCGGCCGTCCTCGGCCTGCCCCGAGGCACGGCGGAACGGGCCCTGGAGCAGCTGGTGGACGCCGGCATGCTGGAGTCCCCGGCCGCGGACCGGTACCGGTACCACGACCTGCTGCGGCTGTTCGCCCGGCAGCGGGCGGAGCGCGAGGGCACCTCGGGGGAGCTCGACGCCGCGCTCGGCCGGCTCCTCGACCACTGCCTGGCCACCGCGCGCACCGCCTACCGGCTCGTCCGGCCCGCGCACTCCGTGCCGGACGCGCTCGGCCGCACCGCCGCCCGTGGCCTGCCCCTGGCCGACGCGACGGCGGCCCGGGCCTGGGCCGACCGCGAGTTGGCCGGGCTCCTCGCGGTGGCGGTCCAGGCGGCCACCGGACCCCCGGAGCTCACCGCGGTCGCCGCCGACCTGGTCTGGGCCCTCGACCCGCTGCTGGAGGAGCGTTTCGGGTGGCACGACGCCGTGCCGGCCTGCCGGGCCCTCGCCCGGGCCGCGCGGGACGCGGGCGACGAGCGCGCCGAGGCCCGGGTGCGGTACATGCTCGCCGGCGCCCTCATGCAGGTGGGGAGGTGGGTCGAGGTGGAGGAGCACGCCCGGGAGGCGATCGCGCTGGCCCGCGCGGCCCACGACCCGACCACCGTGGCGCTGACGCTCAACGTGAGCGGCGTCAACGCCTCCTACCGTGACGACGACTCCGCGGCGCTCGACTACCTGGAGGAGGCCGTCGCGATCAGCCGCGGCCTCGACGACCGGGGGATCGAGGAGTACGTGCTGGGCAACCTCATCCAGTCGCGCATCGAGCTGGGACACCGCGACGCGTCGCTGCTGGCCGACGCCAGACACCATCTCGCCCTCACCGAGCGGATCGGCGAGCCCTTCACCACGGCCCGTTCGCTGTACCGGCTCGGCCAGGTACTGCGGCGACTCGGACGCAGGCACCGGGCGATCGCCACCCACCGCCGGGGCCTCGACCTCCTCGAACCGGACGGGCCACTGCTGCTGCGGTCAGGCCACCTGTTCCGCCTCGCCGAGGCGCTGCGCGCCGTGAACCGGCCGCAGGAGGCGGTCGGCGAGGCCGAACGGGCCCTCGTGATGCTCCGGGAGATCAGGTTCGGGGCGCTGGAGGCCCGTACCCTGCGCTTCATCGGCGACGTGCTGCACGACCTCCGCCAGGTCGACCGGGCACGGGCCTGCTGGCGCGAGGCGTACGACCTCCTGATCCGACTCGACCTGCCCACCGGCGACCTCCCCGCGCTGCTCGCCGGCGCGTCCCGGGCGGCCGGGGACGGCTGACCGCGCGGCCCGCGCCGCCGCGCCCGCCGCCGACCCCCTCGTTCACCAGATCCGTCCACCAGATCCGTCCAGCCGGTCCGTCCACCAGGTCCCTCCACTAGGTCCGTCCAGCCGGTCGTCCACCAGGTCCCTCCACCAGGTCCGTCCAGCCGGTCCGTCCACCAGGTCCCTCCACCAGGTCCGTCCAGCCGGTCCGTCCACGCCGGCGTCAAGCGTTCGTCAACGCGGTGTGCAACGGCCTGGGCAAGACTCCCGGCGTCGCCAGGACCAGGCCGCGTCGACGGACCGGTCAGGCGGCGGTGACGCCGTGTCCGTGCCCCGGTTCGGCGTCCGCACGACGCGTTCCGGAGGTAGAGGGAAGAGTGATGAAGACGTCCTGGTGGAGTTCGGGCGAGGATGCGCGGACCTACGCGTCGCTCGGCAATCCGCTGGAGTGGCGGGTCGCCTATCCGGAGCTGTTCCGGCGCCTGGAGTTCGGCCCGCAAACGCCTGGTCCGGTGCTGGACTACGGGTGCGGCCCCGGCGCGGTCGCCTCGCACGTCGCCGGCCGCTACGGGTACGACGTGGTGGGCTGCGACGTTTCGGGCGACATGATCGACATCGCCCGTCGGTACGTCGCGAGACCGGGCGTCCGCTTCCTGAAGCTGGCGAACCAGCGCGTCGACGGGTTCCCCGCCAGCTCCTTCGGCGCGGCCCTGTGCACCTTCGTGCTGTGCGTGATCGACGACCGGGAGAGGCATCTGGAGATCGGCCGGGAGATCCGTCGACTGCTCCGCCCCGGGGCGCCGTTCGGCCTGGTCGTGCCCCATCCCGACAGCGTGGGCGTGCAGTTCGGCACGTGCCGTAGCGGTGACCCCAGGGCCTCGTACGCGCCAGGTGATCCGATGACGACCTGCCTCACCGCGAACGACAGGGAACTGGTCATCGAGGACTACTACTGGCCGACGGAGTGGTACGCGAAGCTGCTGGTCGAGTGCGGGTTCCAGGACGTGTCCTGCCACGCCCCGCTGGCCGGGGAGGGCGAACCCGCCCGCGCCCCCTTCCTCCTCGTGACCGGGAGGAAATGAGGCGTGTGCCCCATCGACGAGCACTCCCCCGCCCCGCAGGGCGGGTTGACCGCCGGCAGCATCGGGGTGCGGTCCGTGATGCCCCCGCGGGAGGCCGCGGGCCCACTGGTCGCGCCCCTCAGCCTGGCCACGGCCCACCACCAGGATCTCGACGACGTCGCGCCAACCCGCTACGGGCGGTGGGGACACGACTCGGCGGCGGCCCTCGAGGAAGTGCTGGGGACCCTCGACGGCGGAACGGCCGTCGTCTTCAACAGCGGCATGTCCGCCGTCTCCACGGTCCTGATGAGCCTGCTGGGTGCCGGCGACGCCCTGGTCGTCGGCGCGGACGCCTACTACGAGACCCGGCAGATCGCCGACCAGCTGGCCGCGCGCGGCGTGGACGTCCGGCCCCTCACGGACGTGGCGCGGCAGCTGCCCGAGGCGGTGACCGGCGCCCGGCTGGTGGTCCTGGAATCGCCGACCAACCCGCTGATGCGCATCCACGACCTGCGTGAATGCGCCCGGTTGAGCCACGCGGCCGGCGCGCTGCTCGCGGTGGACAACTCGATGTCGTCCCCGCTCGGCCAGCGTCCGCTCGACCTCGGCGCCGACCTGGTCATCACCAGCGACGCGAAGGTCGTCGGCGGCCACAACGACATCATCCTGGGACACGTGACGGCCCGCGGCCCCGAGCTGGTGGAACGGCTGCGCTCCTGGCGGCATCTGCACGGGACGATCCCCTCGGCGTTCGACTGCTGGCTGACCCGGCGTTCCGTCGGCTCGCTGGAGATCCGCCTCGCCCGGCAGACGGCGAACGCCGCGGCGCTGACCGAGGTGCTGCACCGGCGCCCCGAGGTGCTCGACCTCCGCTGGCCGGGCTGGCGGCTCGACCCCGACCACGCCGTGGCGTCGCGGCAGATGCTCCGCGGCGGCGGGCTGCTGTCCTTCCGGCTGCCCGGACGGGACCACCTGCACCGCTTCCTCAAGGCCAGCAGCCTCGTCGTGCCGGCCACCAGCTACGGCGGGCTGCAGACCATGGCCAACGACATCGCCACCTGGCCGCATCTCGCGGTGCCGCCGGGCCTGGTGCGGATCTCCTGCGGCTGCGAGCCGACCCGGGACCTGGTGGACGACGTCGTCCGCGCCCTGGACGCCGCCGCGTGACGCCAACGTCCGAGCGCCGGAAGGACCGTCGGGAAGACCACCGGGAAGACCGTCAGAGAAACCGCCAGAGAAACCGCCAGAAGAACCGTCCGAAGCGAACCCGGGAGTGCTCATGGGTCACCGTGCGTTGATCATCGGCTCGCTCAAGCCGATCCCGGACGAGGTCCTGGGCTCCGAGCTGCTCGACTCGTGCACCGTCCTCACCGAAGCCGGCTGCGCGCACTACTACGGTGCGGACACCGACGTGTCGCTGGTCCCCAGCATCGACGACCTCACCGCGGTGCGGGACGCCGCCCGGGAGATCCTCGCCGCCCGGAACGTCGACGCGGTGCTCGCGCCCACCGAGTTCGGGGTGGCGGTCGGCGGCCTGCTGCGGTCGTACTTCGGCATCGACGGCATGGGCTTCGACACCGCCCACGCCTTCGCCAACAAGTACGTGATGAAGCGGAGGCTGGCCGCGGCCGGGGTGCCGGTGACGCCGTTCCGCCAGGTGCTCGACCTCGCGGGGCTGCCGGCGGCGGCGGACGCGCTCGGCTGGCCGGTCGTCGTCAAGCCCGTCTTCGGCAGCGGCACGGTCGGGGTCTCCGTCGTGGCGTCGGAGGCCGGGTTGCGGGACTTCCGCGCCGGTCCGGAGGCGGCCCTGCTCCGCCAGGCGGGCTGCCCGTTGATCGCCGAGCGGCACGTGGACGTGGCGGCCGAGTACCACGCCGACGGCGTGGTGGTGGACGGCGAGCCGCGGTTCCTGGCGGTCTCCCGCTATCTGGCCCCGGTGCTGCGCGGCATCGGCGGCATGCAGGGCTCGTACCAGCTGCCCGCCTCGCATCCGGACGCCGCCGCCGTCCGGGAGCTGCACCGGGACGCGGTGCGCGCGCTCGGCATGCGGGACGGGGTGACCCATCTCGAGGTGTTCGGCACGGCCTCGGGGTTCCGGGTGGGCGAGATCGCCTGCCGCCCGGGCGGCGGCGGCATCGTCGACAGCATCGCGCTGCAGTACGGCGTCGACATGTGGCAGGCGTATCTGGAGACCGCGCTGGGCCGCCCGCCGACCCTCGACGCGGTTCCCGCCGACGACGTGGTGGTCAACGTCATGCTGCCGGCCCGACCCGGGCGGATCACCCGGCTCAGCGCCGCCGAGGACCTCGCCGGCGTCCCGGGCGTCGCCCGGGTCACGATGCTGCACCGGCCGGGCGACGTGATCAGCGACGTCAGGTACTCGACGAACATCACCGGGCTCGTGTACCTGATCGTGCCCTCGCCGGGCGACGTCGACCGGGCGGTCCGGGCGGTCGCGGACGCCTACGAGTTCGCCGTGTCCCCGGCCGATCCCGTTCCGGCGTGAGCGCGAACCGGTCGGGCCCGCGGGAGAGGTGGGGACTGCCGCGCGTCGCGGGCCGGTGGCGATCCCGTTCCCGCCTGAGCGCGAACCGGTCGGGCCCGCGGGAGAGGTGGGGACTGCCGCGCGTCGCGGGCCGGTGGCGCTTCGTCGGCGCCAACCTGATCGACAGCCTGGGCTCCGGGGTATTCCTTCCGCTGTCCGTGGTCTTCTTCGTGCGGACCACCAGTCTGCCGCTCACCACCGTAGGGGCCTGCCTGTCCGTGGCCGCGCTCGTCGGCACCGCGGCCGTCCCGCTCACCGGACCGGCCGTCGACCGGCTGGGGCCCGGCCGGTCGATGGCGCTGAGCGGTCTGCTGCAGGCCGTCGGCTTCCTGGGGTACCTCGGCGTGGACGCCGCCTGGCATCTCGTCGGGTGCGCTGCGCTGGTGCACACCGGACAGAACCTCTACTGGACGGCGAGCGGTCCCGCGGTGCTGGCGGTGGCGCTGCCGGGCGAGGCCGACCGGTGGTTCAGCCTGCTGCGCATGCTGCGGAACCTCGGGCTGGGCGCGGGCACCCTGCTGGCGTCCACCCTCGCCCTGTCGGGGGAGTCGGCCGGCCGGACGCTGGTGCTGGTCAACGCGCTCAGCTTCGTCGCCGCCGCCTGGCTGGCGGCGTCCGCGCTGCCCGGGCCCCCGCCCGCTCCCCCGGAGCAGGACGCGGGTGGGGGCCCGGGTGGATCCACGGAACGGGCGGCGGGGCGGGCAGGGCGGAGGGCGTGGGGGCGGACGTGGGGGCGGACGTGGGGGCGCGGCTACCTCCCGGTGCTCCGGGACCCGCCCTTCGTCGCCCTGACCGCCGCCAACGTGCTGCTCGCCCTGTGCACCCTGGTGATGCCGGTGATCCTCACGGTGTACGTCACCGCCGACCTGGCGCTGCCCGACTGGTTCGTGGGCGCCCTGTTCACGGCGAACGCCGCGCTGGTCGCGGGCACCCAGACGGCGTTCTCCCGGCTGCTGGAGCGGCTGCCGCCCGTGGCCCGGCTGCACGGTGCCGCGGGGCTGTGGGCGGTGTGCTTCGCCGGGCTGTGGCTGGCGTCGCCCGCGTCCACCGGCGTCGCGATGCTGCTGGCCGGCGGGGCGGTGGTGTGCTTCACGCTGGCCGAGATGGCGCACGCCCCCACGGTGAGCGGGGAGACCGCCCGGCTGGCGCCGCCGGCGCTGCGCGGCCGGTACTTCGCGGTGCACCAGCTGTCCTGGAGCGTCCCGGCCATCGTGGCCCCCGCCGCCTTCACCCGGCTGCACGACCTGGGCGCGCCGTGGCTGTGGTCGGCGCTGCTCGCGGCGTGTCTCGGCGGCGCGGTGCTGCTCCGGCTGACGACGTCGCTCCGCGCCGCCGGGCGCGTCGGCGCCCGGCGGCGGTCGGCGCGTGCGGTCACTCCGTCGCCGTCGGGCGGCGGGACTCCGTCATCGCGTCGTTGACGTCGGCGAGCGGCCGCAGCCGGTAGGTGTAGGCGTAGTCCCGGTCGGCGAGCAGCTTGAACTCGTCGTGCGTCTGCGCGCCCCAGCTGTCGTCGCCGCCCACGCCCATCTGCCGGTGGTTGACCCGCAGCACGACCTCCTCGCGGACGTCGAGCTGGTAGTCGTGCCGCCGGCCGACGGACAGGTCCTCGGGCGTGACGTGGGAGGCGTTGACCTCCAGCAGCGGTTCGCCCGAGACGAGCAGCCCGGCGCCGGTGTCGTCGGTCAGCGCGACCCAGCGCACGTCCGTCTTGTTGCCGTTCTCCTGCGGGCGGATGTAGGGGGTCCACTGCTCCGCGACGGTGCCCGCGTACACGCCCACGTCGGTGCCGGTGTTCCGGTCCCAGTGGTTCTCCTCGGGGCCCCGGCCGTAGTAGCGCAGTTGCTCCAGCCGTCCCGGCAGCAGGAGCAGCGTGCCGACCTCGGGCAGGTACGGGAGGTCGGGCGCGCCCGGGTGGAGGGCGTTGTCCACCCTGATCTCGCCGTTGCCGAACACGGTGTAGGTGGTGCGGTAGGTCGACTCGACGGCGGTGGGCAGGGTGCCGTCGACGGTGATCTCCACGGCCCGGTCGCGCAGTGGGCGCACGCGCACGCCGGTGACCGTCCGGTGGGCACCGGCGTCGCGCCAGGTCTGGTTGCGGGTGTGCTGCCCGTTGCCCTTGTCGTTGTCGGTGGGCGCGCGCCAGAAGTTCGGGGCCGGGCCCGAGGTGATCAACTGGGCGCCGCGGGACGCGTAGGAGGTGATGACCCCGCTGCCCTTGTCGACGGTGACGGAGAAGTCCTGGCCGGTCACCGTGACCGCCTCGTCGCCGTCCTGGTGGCTCAGCGTCGGCACCTCGTCGAGCGGACGCGGCGTCACCCCCGGGCTGCCGGCGTCGACGGGGAGTTGCTGGGCGGCCACCTCGAAGCCGGCGTCCGCCCACGGCGTGGGCTCCCGGGTGGTGAACGACAGCCGCAGGAAGTACTCCGCGCCGGGTGCCGGGTCCTCCGGCAGCGGAACGGGCAGGGTGATCTCCCTGCTGGACAGCGGGGCGACGTTGAGCTGGGCGCGGGTGAGCCGGCCCTCCGCCACCACCTCCCCGTCGGCGACGAGGGACCAGGCGCCGTCGAACGCGCGAAGGTTGGTGAACAGGTACTCGTTGGTCACGGTGAGCCGCCCGGCGCCCGCCCCGCCGTCGCCGGCCGTCACGTGGATCGCCTGGTAGAGCCGCTTGATCTCGGCGGCCTTGCCGGTGTGTCCCCGGTCGGCGGTGACGATGCCGTCGGCGATGTTGCCGTCGTTCGGGTTGTCGCCCAGGTCGCCGCCGTAGGTGAGGTACGTCGGCTGGTCAGGACGGGTCCGGGTGACGTCGGCGGTGGCCGCGTCGAACCAGAAGCGGACCCCGTCGTCGCCGGGGCCGCGGTCGCCGGAGGCCAGTTCGGCCGCGCCGAGGGCGCGGGCGTGGACGCACGCCTGCCGGATGCTGCCGCTGAACGAGCGGGTCGCGTTGTCGACGTCGTAACCGAGCGCGAGCGACGCGGTGTTGACGCCGGGCCGGCGGGTGGTGTTCGTGGTGGCCCGGGTCTCGCCGTCGACGATCAGGGTCAACGTGCCCGCCTCGGCGTCGAAGACGCCCGCGACGTGGTGCTCGGCGCCGGTCCAGTCCTCGGGCAGCGCCCAGCCCGCGGTGATCCACTCGCCTCCGGCGTGGATGAAGAACTCCAGCCGGTCGTCCGTCTGCTTCAGGGCGTACTGGGTGTCCCCCTTGGCCAGGATGGGCTGGTGGCCGCCGGTGAACGCCGGCGTGATCCGGGCCTCCAGGGTGAGCGATCCGGTGATGTCAAGGCCGGGGTCGCGCGCGAAGACGGTGGCCCCGGAGACGCCCTGGGCGCTGTCGAAGCTGCCGCTGGGGGCGAGGACCTCGCCGCTCAGCGCGGCGGGTCCGGTCTCGACGAGGTGGATGCGTTCGGGGGTCGGCCAGGTGAGGGACTGGTCGGCGAAGTCCCAGATCCAGCCGCCCTGGAGGACGTCGTGGCGGCGGATGAGGTCCCAGTAGCTCGCGACGTCGCCGTTGGAGTTGCCCATCGCGTGGGCGTACTCGATCAGGACGAACGGCCGAGGGTCCGAGGTGTCCTGGGCCCGCTCCGCGACGTCCCACGGTTTGGTGTACATCTCCGAGCGGATGTCGCTGATGCCCGGGCGGTCGTCGCCCTCGTACTGGATGACCCGGCTGGGGTCGGCCGAGGCGATCCAGTCGTGCATGGCCGTGAAGGTGCTGCCGGTGCCGGCCTCGTTGCCGAGCGACCAGATGACGACCGAGGCGTGGTTCTTGTCCCGGTGCACCATGTTCCTGGCGCGGAACAGGCACGCCTCGGTCCAGTCGGCGTGGTCGCCCGGGTACTCGTCGCGGATGCCGTGCGTCTCCAGGTTGGTCTCGTCGACCAGGTAGACGCCGTACTCGTCGGCCAGCTCCAGCCACAGCGGGTTGTTCGGGTAGTGCGAGGTGCGGACGGTGTTCATGTTCATCCGCCTGACCACCTCCATGTCCCGCACCATGTCGTCCCGGGTGAGCGACATGCCCCGCTCGGGGTGCATCTCGTGCCGGTTCGTGCCGCGGAACGAGACGGGCTGGCCGTTGATGCGCATCAGCCCGTCCCGGAGCACGAACTCGCGCAGGCCCACCCGGTGCGACAGCGTCTCGACCACCCGGCCCGCGGGGTCGCGCAGGCGCAGCACGGCCGTGTACAGGTACGGGTCCTCGGCGGACCACAGCCGCGGACGCGGCACGGCCCTGGCGTCCCGGACGGTGACGTCCTGGCCGGCCGGGACGGAGCCGAGGTCCGCGGTCTGGCGCAGCGGGCGCGCCCAGACGGGGTGGCCCTCGGCGTCGTGGAGCTGGGTCTCGACGGTGTACGCGCCGGCCGCGGCGTCGCCGGCGTAGGCGCGGACCTGGGCGGTGACGGACAGTTGGGCCGTCGTGTGGTCGTCGCCGAGCGGGGTGCCGAGGGTGAAGTCGCGCAGGTGGACGGTGGGTGTGGCGAAGAGGTAGACCGAGCGGAAGATGCCGCTCAGCCGGATCATGTCCTGGTCCTCCAGCCAGTCGCCGTCCGAGAACCGGTAGACCTCGACGGCGATCTGGTTGTCGCCGGAGGTGAGGTGCGGGGTGATGTCGAACTCCGCCGCGGTGAAGGAGTCCTCGCGGTAGCCCACCGGTTCGCCGTTGACCCACACGTAGAAGGCGGACTTGACCCCCTCGAAGTGCAGGAAGACCCGTCGTCCTGCCCAGTCGTCGGGGACGGTGAAGGAACGGCGGTACTGTCCGACCGGGTTGTAACGGGTCGGGGCGAACGGCGGCTGGGCCTCCTCCCCCATGCCGTTGGGACCCCACCACGGGTAGGTGATGTTGATGAAGATCGGCACGTCGTAGCCGTGCAGCTGCCAGCAGGACGGGACCGGGACGGTGTCCCAGGAGCTGTCGTCGAGGTCGGTCCGGTGGAACTCCGGGTCACGGTCGTCGGGGCGGTCGGCGTAGGCGAACCGCCAGGTCCCGTCGAGGTCGAGACGCCACGGCGAGCGGGTCCGGTCCGCGGCCAGGGCCTGCTCGACGTCGGCGTACGGCATCAGCGTCGAGTGGGGCGGTTCGGCGCCGACGTCGAAGATCGCGATGTTGTTGTTCCACTCCGGATAGCCGTTGGCCGGCGGCTCCCAGGCGGCCCGCGGGGCGGCGCCGGCGGACGGCCCGGCGGAGGCGCCGAGGGCGAGCGCGCCGAAGCCGGCGGCCCCGGTCTCCAGGAAGCGGCGGCGGCTGAGGACGCGCGGGGTCCGCGGGGCGGTCGCGTCGTCGGGTGACGTGGGCGGCATGGCAGTGCACCTCGTGATCGATCGCGTGCGGGCATGAGCAGGAGGGAACGGAGACCGCGCCCCACAGGCTACGGAAATGGCATGTTCTGTTCAATAGTGTTCACATCACTCGCGTCGGCACCCCAGGACCTGCACACGGAACACTCTTGTTGACCTGTACATGATCTTCTAGGGTGCGTGGCGACTACCGGCCACCCCGGAGGAGGACAGACCGATGATGCGAAGCCGAGTCGAGCGCGCCGCGTTCCGCCTGATGGCCACCACCGTGGCCGGCGGGGCCGTCGCGGCGGGGCTCATGACCGCGCCCGCCAGCGCGCGAACGGCGACCGAGACGGCCGCGGTCGCCGGCGCCTGTCCCGCCAGCGGCGCCATCAGCCAGGGCTACCACAGCGGCCACGACGGAATCGACATCGCCAACGCGCTCGGCACCCCGATCCACGCGGCGGACGCGGGAACCGTGACGCATTCGGGCCCGGCCTCCGGATACGGCCAGTGGATCCGCATCAGCCACGCCGACGGCTCGGTCACCGAGTACGGCCACATGTACCAGCGCGACGTGGCCGTCGGCGAGACCGTCAGCGCCGGACAGCAGATCGCCCTGATGGGCAGCGAGGGCCAGTCCACCGGGCCGCACCTGCACTTCGAGGTCCACCTCGACGGCGGCTTCGGATTCGGCGACGATCCCGTCGCCTACATGAGCGCCCGGGGCGTCGCGCTGCCCTGCTGACCGGCGCTCGCGCGCCCCGCACGCCGGGGGCCGCCGGCTCGGCACCCCGCGGGGTCGGCCCCCGCTGTGACCCTTGCCACACCGCTGACCGGCAAGTACGGTACCGCAAGCTTGCGCAAGCGCTTACCCCCCACGGTGGCAGAGCACTTCTGCCAATGAGGTCCCCATGGCGAAGAAGCAGGGAGAGTCACCTCATGTCCCAGTGGAACAGGTCCGGCACCGGCCTCGCGGCCACGCTCTCCGCATCCGTCCTCCTCCTCACCGCCTGTTCGGGCACCCCCGGCGGCGGGGGCTCCGACGACACCATCGACATCGGCATCTCCCTTCCGCTCACCGGTGACTTCTCCGAGCCCGGCAAGGGGGTGCAGCGCGGCTACGAGGCGTGGGCCGCGGCCGTCAACGCCAACGGCGGTCTGCTCGGCCGCGAGGTCGAACTCCACATACTCGACGACCAGTCCAACGCCGACCGGGCGGTCCAGGACTACGAGGCGCTCATCGCCCAGGACCAGGTCGACCTGGTCTTCGGCCCGTTCTCCACCCGCCTGGTGGTGCCCAGCGCCCGCGTCGCCGAGGAGTACGGCATGCTCTTCGTCGAGCCCGCCGGCGCCGCGGCCGAGGTCTTCGAGCAGGGCTTCGAGAACCTCTTCTACGCCGCCCCGGCGATCGCGGACGACCACTACAACCACCTCGCCGAGCACATCCTCGCGATGCCCGACGACGAGCGCCCGCGGACCGTGGCGGTCGCCTCGATGGACGACCCGTTCGCCCAGGGCACGGCCTACGGCCTGCGGGACCGGCTCGCCGACGCCGGCCTGGAGATCGTGGTCGACGAGGTGTACCCGCCCAACACGACCAACTTCTCCAGCATCGCCGCCAAGATCAACGACTCGGACGCGGACATGGTGATCGGCGGCACGCAGTACCAGGACGCCGTCAACCTCATCGTCGAGCTCCAACAGCTCGACTACCAACCCGATCTGGCCGCCTTCTCGACGGCGCCGACCAACCCCGAGTTCTCCGCCGCGATCGGCGCGCGGACCGAGGGCATCCTCTCCCCCACCGGCTACACCCCCGAGGCCGACTGGCCCTCCAACGTCGAGTTCGTCGAGCAGTACACCGAACTCTTCGACAGCCCGCCCGCCGAGGACGAGGCCAACGCGTACACCACGGGCCAGGTTGTCGCCGCCGCGGTGGAGGCCGTGGGCTGCGCCGAACAGGGCGACTGCCAGCAGCGGTTGGTCGACTGGCTGCGGCAGAACGAGGTGGAGACCGTCGTCGGACCGCTGTCCTGGGACGACCAGGGCCGCCCGCAGAGCGCGCACATGATCCAGCAGTACGTGGAAGGGGAGATCAGGATCGTGCTGCCGGAGGCGCTCGCGGAGGCCGAGTTCGTGCACCCGAAGCCGGCCTGGTAGCCGCCCGGTGTCCGGATCCCTGCTCTTCCAGAGCCTGGTGCTCGGTGTCCTGCTCGGCGGCCTCTACGCCCTGCTGGCCGCCGGCCTGACCCTCTACTTCGGCGTCATGCGGGTGGTGATGATCGCCCACTCGGCGTTCCTGATCCTCGCCGCCTACCTGGCGTGGTACTTCCACGAGCGGACCGGCTGGGACCCGCTGCTCTCGCTGGTCGTCACCGTGCCGCTGTTCTTCGTCCTCGGCGTCGGCATGCAGCGGCTGCTGATCACCCGGCTGCGCCCGGCCACGCTGACCATGATGTCGGTGCTACTGACCTTCGCCGTCGCCCTGTTCATCGAGGGCATGCTCGGCCTGGTCTGGAGCGGCACCCAGCGGCGCGTCCAACTCCCCTACTCCGGCTCGAACATCGACTTCCTCGGCGCCAACGTCGCGGTGGTCAAGCTGGTGGCCTTCGGGCTCGCCGCGGCCTCCCTCGGGCTGCTGTACCTGCTGCTGAAGCGGAGCAGGTTCGGCCACGCGCTGCGCGCCACCATCCAGCACCGGGAGGCCGCCCAGCTGGTCGGCATCCGCACCGACCGGGTCGCCGGGCTCGGCTTCGGCCTCGGGCTGGCCACCGCGGCGGTCGGCGGCACGGCGTTGGCGCTCGACACCACCATCTACCCGTCCCTGCACTGGCACTGGATCGGCCCGCTGATGGCGATCATCGTCGTCGGCGGCCTCGGATCCGTCCCCGGCACGGCGATCGCCGCGATGGTGCTGGGCATCGGCCAGAGCCTGCTCCAGGTGGAGCTGGGCACCACCTGGGCGCAGACGGTCTTCTACGTCGCCCTGTTCGCCACGCTGATGGTGCGCCCCCAGGGATTCTTCGGAGGTCGCCTTGCCCAACGCTTCTGACACCCACCCGCCGCCCGCCCCGGGCAGGGCGTCGCCCGGCGCCGGGCCCGCGCCCGCGGGCGGCGCCGCCCCGCGCGCCCTGGTCACCGTCGGCCGGGCCGTGCGGCTGGTCGCCTTCCTGGCCGGCGCGGCGCTGGTGCTGTCCTTCCCGAACATGGCCCCCAACCCCTACATCCTCTCCTCCGGCGTCATCGTCGCCTCCTACGCCTGCACCGCCACGGCGTGGAACTTCATGGGCGGCTTCACCGGCTACATCTCCCTCGGCCACGCGGCGTTCTTCGGCCTCGGCGCGTACGCCACCGGGATCCTGATCCGGGACCTCTCCTGGTCGCCGTTCCTCGCCTGGCTGGGCGCCGGGGCGATCACGGTGCTGGTGACCGTGCCGGTCGGCGTCGCCGCGCTGCGGGTGCGCGGCGCGTCCTTCGTCATCGTGTCGATCGCGTTCGTGCTGATCCTGCTGCTGGTCTCGCAGGCGTGGCGGGGCTTCACCGGCGGCTCGAACGGGCTGGTGGTGCCGCGCCCGTTCCCCGACCTGCTGCGCCCCGAGCACCACCGGGTGTTCTACTACCTGTTCGTCGCGCTGCTCGCGGTGATGCTGCTGGTGTGGTGGGCGATCGACCGCTCGCGGTTCGGCGCCGGGCTGAAGGCCGTCCGGGAGGACGAGGACAAGGCCCAGTCCCTGGGCGTGCCCACCCGGAACTACAAGCTCGTCGCCTACCTGCTCTCCGCGCTCTTCACCGGGCTTTCGGGCGGCATGTACGCGCTGTGGTTCGGCGACCTGGACCCGATCTTCCAGTTCTCCATCCTGCTCGGCGCGTACATGGTGCTGATGGCGCTGCTCGGCGGCGTGCGGCACCTCTACGGGCCGCTGCTGGGCGCCCTGATCGTGGGCGGCGCGCTGGAGTACTTCAAGCTGGAGTACGGCGACACCCAGCTCCACCTCGTCGCCGCCGCCACGCTGCTGGGCGTGGTGGTGCTCTTCACCCCGGACGGGATCATCCCCGCGGTCCGTGACCTCGTCCGGCGGTTCGGCCCGCAGGACGCGTCCATCCGCGAGGTCACCGCCGAGGAACTGCTGGCAGACAACCGGGCGGCCGGCGATGCCGATCCGCCGGCGAAGGGCGTGACGGGACCCGGAGGGGAGGCGGGGCGATGACCGCGCGGACCGAGGACGGCCTGCGAACCACCGGCCTGACCAGGTCGTTCGGCGGGGTGCGCGCCGTCGACGGCGCCACCGTGGCCTTCCGGAACGGCGAGATCAACGCGCTGATCGGCCCCAACGGCTCCGGCAAGACCACCTTCTTCAACTGCGTCACCGGCATGATCAGGCCCGACGCCGGAACCGTCACCTACCGCGGACGGGCCATCACCGGCCGGCCCCCGCACCGGATCGCGCGGGCCGGGATCGGCCGCACCTTCCAGCTGTGTCGCGTCTTCCCCCGGATGACGGTGCTGGAGAACATGCTGGTGGCCGTGCGCCGCACCCGGCCGCGCGAGCTGCTGGCCGGCGCGCGGGACCCGCGGGACGTCGAGAAGGCCAGGCGGCTGCTGGTGCGGGTCGGCATCGACCATCTGGAACGGGTCGAGGCGGGCAACCTCTCCTACGGCCAGCAGAAGCTGCTGGAGCTCGCCGCCGTCCTGATGGGCGACCCGGAGACCGTGATGCTGGACGAGCCCGCCGGCGGCGTCAATCCCGCGCTGATCGGGCGGATCGGCGCCCTGATCCGCGAACTCAACGCCGAGGGCACGACGTTCCTCGTCGTCGAGCACAACATGGACCTGGTGATGAGCCTGTCCCACCACGTCGTCGTCTTCGACCGGGGCCGGCCCATCGCCGAGGGACCCCCCGACGTGGTGCGGAACGACCCGCGAGTGCTGGAGGCCTACCTTGGCGTCTGAGGCAGCCAAGTCCGAGACGGCCGAGTCCGACGCGGCCAAGTCCGAGACGGCCAGGCCAGAGGCGGCCGAGTCCGAGACGGCCAGGCCAGAGGCGGCCGAGTCCGAGACGGCCGAGTCCGACGCGGCCAAGTCCGAGGCGGCCGAGTCCGAACCGCTGCTGGTCCTCGACGACATACACGCCGGCTACGGCCGCGCCGCGATGGTGCTGCGCGGCCTGACCATCGAGGTTCCACCGGGCACCGTGGTGTGCCTGGTGGGGCCCAACGGCGCCGGCAAGTCCACCGTGCTCAGGGTCGCGAGCGGGATGCTCCGGCCGCGCACCGGCCGGATCGTCGTCGCCGGGCGGGACGTCACCGGGCGGGGCCCCCAGCGGATGCTGGCCTCGGGCCTGGCCCACGTGCTGCAGGGGCACAGCGTCTTCCCCGAGATGACCGTCGCGGAGAACGTGCTGCTCGGCGCGTACACCCTGCGGGACCGGGAGCGGATCGCCCGCCGGGTGGCGTTCGTCCAGAACCTCTTCCCGATCGTGGGCGAGCGCTGGAAGCAGCTCGCCGGGCTGCTGTCCGGCGGGCAGCAGAAGCAGGTCGAGTTCGCCCGCTCGTTGATGGTGGAGCCGAAGGTGGTGCTCCTGGACGAGCCGTCCATGGGCCTGGACCCGCGGACCACCGCGACGGTCTTCGAGCAGGTGGCGCGCATGCGGGACGCCGGCACCGCGGTGCTGCTGGTCGAACAGAACGCCCGCCGGGCGCTGGAGACGGCCGACCTCGGCTGCGTGCTGGATCTCGGTCGGGTGCACACCAGCGGCCCCGCGCCGCGCCTCCTCGCCGACCCGCGGCTCTCCGAGCTCTACCTCGGCGGCCGGCCGGAGGAGCCCGCCCGCCCCGGCGGCTGACCGCCGAGAAACGCACCGCGGCTGACGGCCCGTCACGCCCGGCGCATAGGGTGGTCCCCGCCCGCTCGGCGGGCGGGACGGCGGAGCGCCGCCGACGGATCCCCGCCGTCCGCGTTACACGTTCGTCAAGGTGATGTGAAGGTGGCACCGCCGGGGTCACGCTCCGGCCGGAACCGCTGGACGCGACGGTCCTGATCGGGGACTGTTGGACGCGGCATCGAGGGGAGGACGCCAGTGGAGGCGCTGTATCCGGAGGACCCGTCGACCATCGGTCCCTACCGGCTGCTGGGGCGGCTCGGTGAGGGCGGCATGGGACGCGTGTTCCTGGGGCGCTCGCCCAGCGGAAGGATGGTCGCGGTCAAGGTCGTGCGCGGCGAGCTGGCGCGGGAGCCCCATTTCCGGCGCCGGTTCCGCGCGGAGATCGAGGCGGCGCGGCGGGTCAGCGGGATGTGGACGGCGCCGGTGCTGGACCACGACGTCGAGTCGGCCGTCCCCTGGGTCGCCACCGGATACGTGGCCGGGCCGACGCTGCGCGAGGTCGTGGACACGCTGCACGGGCCACTGCCGGAGCACTCCGTCTGGGCGCTGGCGTACGGCCTGGCGAGCGCGCTGCGGACGGTCCACGAGAACGGGCTGATCCACCGCGATCTCAAGCCGTCGAACGTGATGGTGACGCTGGAGGGGCCGAAGGTGATCGACTTCGGCATCGCCCGCTCGGTGGACACCAGCGTGGTGACCCAGGCCGGCGGGATGGTCGGCTCCCCCGGATACATGCCGCCCGAGCAGATCAGGGGCGAGGAACTCACGGGCGCCGCGGACGTCTTCGCGATGGGGGCGGTGCTGGCGTACGCCGCGACCGGGATGTCCCCCTTCTCGTGGGACGGGGCGCCGGCGCCCACCGTGATCTACCGGGTGCTGAACGACGAGCCGAACCTCGGCCCGGAGGACGGGCGGCTCAGCGGCGACCTGCGGACCATCGTGCTGCACTGCCTGGCCAAGGACGCGGGCGAACGGCTGAACCTGGCCGGCATCCCGCCGTTCGCGGAGAAGCGCGCCGGCGACGAGTACTGGCTGCCGTCCGGGCTCACCGCGCGGCTCGGGCAGCTCGCGGCGAACCTGCTCGCGTTCGACGGGCCCGACGTCGACCGGCCGCCCGCCTCGTGGGGCCCGCGGCCGCCGGCGTGGAACCAGCGCCCGGCCGCGTCGGCCGCCGCGGCCGAGCCGTCCGGATCGCCGGTGCCCACCCCGGGTCACAGCCACACCACCCAGATTCCCGGCGAGTTCGTCCCGGCGGAGCCCGGATCGCAGGGCGCGGCGTCGTTCTCGCCGGTCCTCGCGCCGCCCGCCGTCCCCCCGATGCCGACGCCCACTCCCCCCACGGGCCCGCCGGCCGCTCCGTCCACCCCGTCCACCCGGCGCCCGAGCCGGCGGCGCTACCTGCTGGGGGCGGTCTCATCAGCGGCGGCGCTGTCCGTGGCCGCCTGGTTGATCGTGGCCAACGTGGGAGACGGCTCGGGGGACCCGCGCGCGGGCGAGCAGACGGACCCGGACACCGACGACGACGGCAACCCCGACACCCTCTCCGGCGAGGGCCCGCTGGCCGACCTGGTCCCGCAGGACGTGCGCGAGGCCGGCGGACTCACCGTGCACGTCGGCATCGCGGACGAGCCGATCCTCTTCGAGGACGAGGAGAGCGGCCAGCCGGCCGGTTTCGAGATCGACCTCGTCGAGGCGATCGCGGAACAGCTCGGCGTGCAGATCACCTACGAGCGGTCCGCCGAACGACGCGACGCGGCCACGACCGCCGTCGAGGAGGGCCGCGACTCCGCGGGGCACATCGCGGTGGGCAACTTCGTGGACGACGAGGACGAACGCGACGCCCTGGACGTCGACATGGTCAACCACTTCGTGGACGGCTGGTCCGTGGTGAGCACCGACCCGGACCGCTACTCCGGAGACCTCGACGAGCTGTGCGGCCTCACGGTCACCGCCTACGAGGGGGACCAGGAGGAGGTGGTGCGCGAGGACACCGATGGCTGTGGCCGCCCCACCGAGATCGTGCCGGCCACCAGCAAGGACGACATGGCGGAGGCGATCCTCGCCGGCGACGTCGACGCGGCGATGATGCTCTACTCGCAGGGGAGCTACTACGTCGAGGAGGAGCAGCCCGACCTGGGCGTCAGCTACGACCGAGGGGTGAGAGGGTCCCGGGGCATCGCGGTCCCGAGGGGGCAGGGCGACCTGCGGGACGCCGTCCACGCGGCGCTCGACGCGCTGATGGACAACGGCACCTACCAGGATCTGCTGGCGGAGTGGCACATGGAGAAGTCGGCCCTCGACGGACCCGACATCAACCGGGGCAGATGACCGTGGGGGAGCCGCGGTCACCGCGGCGCTCATTCGCTGAGCTCATTCGCTGAGCAGTTCCAGGTCCGACTTGAGCAGCGTGGTGCTGATCATCAGCTCCATGATGAGGTTGTGGTTCAGCGTGTTGCCGACCGGCGGCGGGACCTCCTCCTCCAGCAGCCCGCGCACCGAACGGCTGAGCCGCTTCCGCACGTTCGTCACGATGTGCGCGGCCCGCCGCTCGCTCCACCGCTCCGCCGGCTGGAGTTCGCTGAGCTCGTTCGCCACCTGCGACCAGGTCAGCGGCTGCGGATGCGGCTCGTTGCGCAGGTACCGCTGGCCGAGGCAGACGATCACCAGCTTCTCGGCCTCGCTCAGCGGCCAGACCTCGCGCGCCCGGGTCTGTGCCTCGTACTCGACGCCCTGGACCGCGGACGGCGACGGCGCGGCGATCCGCACCTCGAGCAGATGCTCCTGCTTCGGGCCGAGGATGAACAACGGCGTGTATCCGGTGAGCAGTTCGGCCCGGTCGCCGCTGAGCACCAGCTGCGAGGGGGAGAGCCGGATGGGCAGCCGGCCGACGTTGTGCAGCACCCAGCGGCCGTGTTCGCGCGAGATGCGTCCGTGCTGCCGGCTGACGTGCGGATCCTCCGGGCCGACGCAGACGTGGACGTCGGGCTCGCTCCGCCCGAAGATCAACGCGAACTCGGCGTCGGGCGCGACGCTCATGCCGCCGTTCACACCCAGGACGAAGAGGGTGCCGAACCGGACCGACGGCGGGAGCCCACGCGTCAGACTGCCGAAGTCCCTTGGCAGGATGTTGACCTTGCTCGTCGAGCCAGGTATCGGCAGCGTCACGACCCTCGTCCTTCCCCTCTCCCTGCGTCACCCTCAGATTACCGCTGGCTGCCGACAGCCGGGAGCCTCCTGGTAATCCGGTCAGACGATCGGCTCGCCGACGCCCAGCATGTTCCCCTCGCTGTCGCGGAACCAGGCGCCGCGTTCGCCCCGGGCACCCTTGCTGGGGTAGTTCCCCTCGACCTCGGCGATCCCGTCCCTGGTGCGGAGCCCGGGCACGTCGACCTCCTCGAACACCACGCCTCGCCGCCTGAGCCCGGCCATGACGGCGTCGAGGTCGCCGACCTCGAAGGCCATCTGCGTGAAGGTGCCGGACGAGGCCCCCGTCGACTGGAACAGCGCGAACTCCGTGCCCGCGCACCGGTACAGCAACCCGCCGGGCCGCTCGTCGACGGGCCGCAGCCCCAGCCGTTCGGCGTAGAAGCGCCGGGCCCGCTCCAGGTCCTGGGCGGGCAGCCGGGTCGCCACCCGCGCCCGGCCCAGCAGGTCGTCGTCATCCTCGTTCATGATTGCACTCTGCCGTGCGCGGCGCCGCCGGGCGCTCGTTCGACCAGAAGGCCCTCACCCATTTCGAGATCACACGACCGTGGCGTCCGTCACCAACCTCCGTGACCAGAACAGCTAGGCGCGGTGGTACTGGACGGGGGTGGGGACGT
Organism: Streptomyces sp. B6B3; assembly: GCF_039871525.1. Lineage (NCBI taxonomy): Bacteria > Bacillati > Actinomycetota > Actinomycetes > Kitasatosporales > Streptomycetaceae > Streptomyces > Streptomyces sp. B6B3. The sequence goes on from NZ_JBDPLU010000033.1 coordinate 49,633, forward strand.
CGCCGCCGAGTTCGGCGGCGGCGTTCCGGGCCCAGTAGGGGTTGCGCAGGAGCTCCCGGCCCAGCAGGACGGCGTCGGCCCGGCCGGTGGCGACGATCTCCTGGGCCTGGGCCGGTTCGGTGATCAGGCCGACGGCCGCCACGGGCATGCCGGTCTCGTCGCGCACCCGCTCGGCGAAGGGCACCTGGTAGCCGGGGCCCGCCTCGACCCTGGCGTCGGGGGCGTTGCCGCCGGAGGAGACGTCCATCAGGTCCACGCCGTGCGCCTGCAGTTCCTTGGCCAGCCGGACGGTGTCGTCCGGGGTCCAGCCCTCGCGGTCGTCCTCCGGGTTCTCGGTGAGCCAGTCGGTGGCGGAGACGCGGAAGAAGAGCGGCAGTTCCTCGGGCCACACCGCGCGGACGGCGTCGACGACCTCCAGGGCGAACCGGGTCCGGCCCTCGAACGAGCCGCCGTACGCGTCGGTGCGGCGGTTCGCGTGCGGGGAGAGGAACTGGGAGATCAGGTAGCCGTGGGCGCCGTGGACCTCGGCGACCTCGAAGCCGGCGTCGAGCGCGCGCCGGGCCGCGTCGGCGAACTGCCGGACGATCTCGCCGATCCGCTCCTCGGTGAGCTCGTCCGGCCTGGTGGACGTCGGCGCGAACGGGACGGCGCTGGGCCCGACCGGCCGCCAGCCGTGGGGGGCGTCGGGCGCGATCTGGCCGCCGCGGTCGACCCAGGTGCGTTCGGTGGACGCCTTGCGGCCGGCGTGGGCGAGTTGAATGCCGGGGACGGTGCCCTGCTCCTTCAGGAAGGCGGCGATGCGCCGGAAGGCCGCGGCCTGGGTGTCGTTCCAGATGCCGAGATCGTAGGGGCTGATGCGGCCCTCGGGGCTGACGGCCGTGGCCTCCGTGAGGATGAGCCCGGTGCCGCCGGTGGCGCGTGCCGCGAGATGGGTGAAGTGCCAGTCCGTCGGGGCGCCGGCCGCGTCGCCGTCGGGCGCCGCGCTGTACTGGCACATCGGCGCCATCCAGACCCGGTTGGGGATGGTCAGTGACCGGAGGGCGTAGGGCGTGAAGAGGGTGGTGCTCACGTCGGACTCCTGGCTCCTGATGAGGCGATGAGGCGGCACACGATTGCGGATGCGCTTAATCTATGAGCACAATAGTTGCAGACACTGGTTAATGCAAGAGCCGATTATTGCTTCCGTGCCCTATCCTGGGGAGGAAGCCGCCGACGGGACGGAGGAGAACGCCCATGACAGCGAGGGATCCCGCGCTCACCACGCTCGCTCAGGGGTGGTGCGCCCTCTCCGTACTGCACGGGAGAATCGAGGCCCATATCGAACGCGCGCTGCAGGCCGGGCACGAGCTGAGCGTGCGCGAGTACTCCCTGCTCGACGTGCTGAGCCGGCAGCCGAGCGGCGACGGGCGCCATCTGCAGATGAAGCAGGTCGCCCACGCGGTCGTCCTCAGCCAGAGCGCCACCACCCGGTTGGTCACCCGCCTGGAGGACCGCGGCCTGCTGGAGCGCTATCTGTGCCCCACCGACCGTCGCGGCATCTACACCAACGTCACCGAGGCCGGCCGGCAGCTGCTGGAGCGGGCGCGGCCCACCAACGACGCCGCGCTGCGCGACGCGCTCGACGCGGCCGCGCGGAACCCGGAGCTGGCCCCGCTCGTCCGGGTCGTGGAGTCGCTGCGGGTGCCCGCGACCGCGTAGCGGCGCGGACGCCGTCGGGGGGGGGGGGGGGGGGGGCGGGGGGGGGGGGCGCCGGGGGCGCCCCCACCCCCCGACCGTGGTCACTCGCTGAAGACGCCCAGGCCGTTGGCCACCGAACGCTGGGAACCGTCCGACGGCGTGTTGCGGACGCTGGTGGTGGTGCTGTCGCCCTCCCGGGCCACCAGGGTCGTCGATCCGCCGCCGTCCAGGTTGATCACGTCCTGCGTGGCGCCCAGATCCGCCATGATGTCGGCCATCGACCGCAGGGTCGCGCCGACGCTGGACCCGCTGCGCCCGTCGACCGCCACCAGGTACAGCGTCGAACCGTCGGCGCTGGAGCCCACCGCGGTGCGGGGGGCCAGCGTGGCGGGGTCGTCGTCGAGCGTCAGCTGCTCCCCGTCCATGGCGAGCACCAGTCCCCCGATCGCGGTCCGCAGCTCGGTGCCGTCGCCGCTCACCAGCCCGTAGTCGAGGCTCACGGAGTCGCCCACGGCCAGCCCGTCCAGCTGCGCGACGCCCGCGTCACGGGCGACGAGGACGGTGGCGTCCGCGTCGATCTGGCCCGAGCCCGGCTCGTCGCTGACCCGGGTGACCGTCCCGTCGACGATCTCGACCTCCGCGGTCTCCGTGCTGCACGGCCCGTTGCGGTCGGTGTCGGTGCCGCAGGTGGCGCGCTCCCGGGACTGGCTGCCCCAGTCGGCGGTGAAGATCCCCACCCCGTCGACGGGGATGGCGTACTGGTTGAGGCCCTCCAGGTCGAACGACCCCTCCGGGGTGGTCGCCGTGCCCGCCAGGTCCAGCGTCGTCACGGTGGGGCTGCCGTCGGAGGTGATGCCGAAAACGTGCGCGTTGTCGGTGCCCGGCGGCCGGGTCGGGCCGTAGCGCTGCGCGCCCGGCACGGCGGCCTTGAGGGCGTGCCCGTCCACCACCGCGGGGCCGACGGGGGCGCCGGTCTGGCCGATGTTGTAGAAGTCGCCGTTGACGCCGGCCACCGCGCCGAGCCGGTCGGCCTGCGCGCTGGTGGTGGCCGTCTGCGCCACCCTGCCGGGCCACAGCAGCCCGACGCTCGCCTGCGTCAGGTCCACGGTCAGCACGTAGCCGAGGGCCATGCCGTGCGGGGTCGGTATCTGCATCGACGAGAACTCCACGCCCGGCGCCACCTGCTCGCCCGGCGGGGCGCTGCCGACGAGCCACTGCCAGAACGTCGCGTCGACCGCGGTGCCGCCGCCGAGGTCGAAGAGCGCCCTGACCTCGGCGACGGCCGCCCCGGTCAACGGACCGAAGTCGCCGTCCACGTCGAGGCCGAAACCGTACCGGTTGAGTTGGAGTTGCAACGCCCGCACCGCCTCGCCCGTGGCGCCGTCGTCCAGCGGCACGGCGAGTGCCAGCCAGGTGTCCGTGTCGACCAGGCCGTCCGCCGCCAGGCCGCTCTCGGCCTGGAAGTCCGTCACCGCGGCCAGCGTGTTCGGGCCGAAGACGCCGTCCGCGGTGATCGTCGCGCCCTGGTTCCGCAACAGGTGCTGCACCGTCAGCACCTCCACGCTCTCCTCGCCGTTCCGCACCTCCGGCCAGGCCGGCGGCGCGGCCGCCAGCGCCGGGGATATCGCCAGTCCGAGCAACGCGGTGAGCGTGGCGAGGACGACCGCCACCCGCCGCACAACAGGTCCGTGCACCCTGGATCCCTTCGCCATGGCCCCCACCCCCGCCCGGTGGGACGGGACCTCCGTGGGAAGCGGTCAACTACCGTCGGGTAGACGGTCGTTGGGGAATCTAGGGGAACCCCAACCGCCGCCACAACGGTGCCGATCCGCGCCGGCGCTAACCCGCCCGCTCCCGACGGGCCGCGGGCACCGTGCCCGGGACAGGTCCTGACGAGCCCGTCCGGGCGGTGATCACGACGTAGCCGAGGTGCTCGTCGGCCTCGGCCAGCTGTCCGGCGAGTCGGGCCATCCGCGCCACCGCCTCGGCCCCGAACGTGGCGGTCAGCTGCCGCCGGCGGTCCTCGAAGGCCGCCCGGCTCCGCCGGCCGCTGGGGCGCGTGTGCTCGCTGATGTCCTCGTCGCGGAGGATCTCGAACCCGGCCGCGCCGAGCAGTTCGAGCAGCCGCGGCCGGGTGCTCAGATGCGCGGACGGCACGTCCTCCATCAGGCCCGCCCCCGCCC
>NZ_JBDPLU010000034.1:0-47800 GCF_039871525.1 Streptomyces sp. B6B3
GAAGTCCGCCTTGGCGACCGTCTGTACGTCGGTGACGACGAACTCGGCGACGTCGCCGTTCTCCAGGCGCGCCTCGATCCGGTCGCCGGGGCGCAGCCGCTCCAGGTCCCGGAAGACCCCGTCGCCGTAGTCCCCGACGGTGACGTGACCGAGGATCACCGACGGCCCGAGCTGGCCGGGCGCCGGCGAATGCTCGTACCAGCCGGCCGGGGAGTCGGCGGCGATCGGCGGCACCCGCACCGTGCCGTTCGCGGCGAGGCCCAGCCGCATCACCGGCGTGTCGACCCCGATGGCGGGGATCCTCAGCCGCTCGGGCGCCGAGGCGTGCCCATCCCCTGGCTCCGGTTGCGACGACGGGCGCCCCCGCGGACCGGCGGCGGCTGCGTCAGCGGCGTCCGGGTGGCCCTTCCCTCCGGGACCCCCGCAGCCGGCCAGCACCACGGCCGTCGCCGCCGTGATCAGGGCGCGCCTGGAGAGGCGAGTCATGCCTCGTTCGCCCGGCGCCGGACGAGGAGAACGGTGGCACCGCCGGCCGCAAGCAGCACGGCGGCGGAACCGGCGATCACCGGCACGGAGCCCAGCCCTGACTCCTCGTTCGACGTCGCCTCACCGGTGTCGGGCGCCCCCTCCGGCCTCGGGGAGACCTGCTCCTCCTCCGGCGCGGGACTCTGCGACTCCTCCTCCGGCTCGGGGCTCTGGGACTCGTCCTCCGGCACGGGGGTCGGCTCGGCCGTGTCCTCCTCGGCCGGATCATCGGGAGCCACCGTCGGTTCCGGGGACGGGGTCTCGTCGACCGGGGCGTCGGAGTCCCCGGACTCGAACCGCGCGGCCTGCGGGGACAGGACGCCGGAGTCGGCGGATGCCGGAGCCGCGCCGGCCAGGACGGCCGTACAGGCGATGGCTGCGGCAACAAGGGCTGTGCGCATGGGAGGTGTCTCCTTGACCGGTTGGACCAACCCACCCGCCGGAACCATGCGGCGAGATGAGTGGTGCATCAGGCGAATCGGGCGAAGAGACGACCCGGCAGCCCGCCAGGTTGCAAAGAAATGGCAAAGCCAATCGGCGCGTACGCCCGGGCACGTGCGCCTGCCGACCCCACGAAAGCCTCACGCGCTCCACACAACCCGTGCCGGCGCAGCGAGGTCTCTACCCGGCATGACACGACGACGAACGAATCCACGGCGCGGGAGCGCGGCCACCGTGTCGGCGGTCGCGGCACTGGCGCTGACGGCGGGGCTCGCCGTTCCGAGCCTGGCCCAGACCCTGGATCCCGACCCGGGGAACGACGCCACCGCCCTGACGACCTCCTCAGGAAACACCGCTGCCGGAGCTGCCGGAGCTGCCGGGAAGGTCATCACGCTCGTCACCGGCGACCGTGTGGTGCTCGACGGCCACGGCGAGGTCACCGGCCTGATGCGCGCCGAGGGCCGCGACGACGTTCCGGTCCGGGTGGGCGAGGAGGAGGGCGCCACCTACGTCATCCCGCGGGACGCGCAGCCGCTGATCGCGGACGGGTCGCTGGACCGCCGCCTGTTCAACGTCACCGAGCTCAGCCGCGAGCAGTACGACACCGCCGAGGGCCTGCCGCTCATCGTCACCTACGAGGAGGGCGCGCGGCCGAACGACACCCCGGCCGACCTCTTCGCCGCCGGGGACGCGCCCGAGGTCACCGCCGAGCTGGAGTCGATCAACGGCGAGGCGATGACCGTCGCCCCCGACGACACGGCCGCCACCTGGCAGGCGTTCACCGGGCACGACCGACCCGACGACAGCACACGGGCCGCCGCGCCCGGCGTCGAGTCGATCGCGCTGGACGCCGTCGTCCGGGCCAGCCTGGACGAGAGCGTGCGGCAGATCGGCGCCCCGCGGGCGTGGGACGCCGGCTACGAGGGCGCCGGCACCACGATCGCCGTACTCGACACCGGCATCTCCTCGAACCACGAGGACGTCTCCGAGCAGGTCGTGGCCGAGCAGAACTTCTCCAGCGCCGCCGACACCGAGGACCACTTCGGGCACGGCACGCACGTCGCCTCCACCGCCGCCGGCACCGGCGCGCACTCCAACGGCCGCTACACCGGTGTCGCCCCCGGTGCCGAACTGCTCAACGGCAAGGTGCTCGACGACCTCGGCTTCGGCACCGACTCCGACATCATCCGAGGCATGGAGTGGGCCGTCGAGCAGGGGGCCGACATCGTCAACATGAGCCTGGGTGGCATCGCCGACCCAACGGGCATCGACCCGATGGAGGAGGCCGTCAACACCCTCTCCGCCGAGTCCGGCACGCTCTTCGTCGTCGCCGCCGGCAACTCGGGCGCGTTCGGCCCCGGCACGATCGACTCCCCCGGCACCGCGGACGCCGCGCTCACCGTCGGCGCGGTCGACAAGTCCGACCAGCTCGCCGACTTCTCCTCGATCGGCCCCCGGACGCGCGACGGCGCGATCAAGCCCGACGTCACCGCCCCCGGCGTGGCGATCGCCGCAGCGGCCGCCCCGGGCAGCGTCGTCGAACAGGAGGGCGCCCCGGTCGCCGACGGGTACGTCAGCCTCGACGGAACATCGATGGCCGCCCCCCACACCGCCGGAGCCGCCGCCCTGCTGCTCCAGCAGCACCCGGGCTGGACCGGAGAGCGGCTCAAGGGCGCCCTCGTCGCCTCCGCCCAGCCCGGCGACCACCCCCCGTTCGAGCAGGGCGCCGGCCGCATCGACGTGCCCACCGCCATGGACCAGCCCATCGTCGCCGACCAGGCGTCGCTCAACTTCGGCCTGGCCGAGTGGCCGCACGGCGACGACGAGCCGATCACCCGCGAGCTGACCTACCGCAACCTCGGCGAGGAGGACGTCACCCTCCAGCTGACGGCAGAGGCGACCGACCCCCGGGGCGAGCCAGCGCCGTCCGGCATGTTCACCCTCGGCGCCGATCAGGTGACCGTGCCGGCCGGCGGCAGCGCCACCGTGGAGGTCACCGCCGACACCACCGTTCCCCGACTCGACGGCGCGTACCTCGTGACCCTCACGACCACCGGCGGTGAGCAGACCGTCCGCACCTCCGGCACCGTCCATCGCGAGGTGGAGAGCTACGACCTGACCGTCCACACCACCGGTCGCAACGGCGCCCCGTCCGAGGAGTGGTGGATCCAGCTCGTCGACGCGGAGACCGGCGAATGGATCGAGTTCACGCCGGAGACCGCCACCTCCATGCGGGTCCCCGCTGGCGACTACCTGGTGGACGCGACCATCTTCCAGGGAGGAGAGGACGCCACCGACCCGGCCGGCCTCGACTGGCTGGTCCAGCCTCGGATGTCGCTCACCGAGGACGCGACGCTGACCTTCGATGCTCGGGACGCCGAACCGATCGACGTCACCGTGCCGGACGCCCGGGCGGAGATGTCCGACCTCAACATGACCACCACCGTCTCCCCGGCCGGCGGGGGCGGCGGCGACATCGTCACCGGCTGGTACGCGGGCCCGGTGCCGCAGGGCATGCGCACCGCCCTGCTCGGCGAGCTGCCGGAGGACTGGCGAATGACATCGGCGGTCGGCAGCATCTGGCACCACGGCGACCGCGGATACCACACGGCCGCCGCGCTTCAGGACGGGTTCTACACCGGGCTGAGCCAGCACGTCACGCGGGACGCGCTGGCCCGGGTGACCGTCGATCAGGGCTCGTCGCTGCCGGGGAGCACCGGAGTGCTGTTCGCCGCCGACTCGTTCACCGGCATATCGACCATGGCCTACAGCTACGAACCGACGCCACGCACCCGCGAGCTGTTCCTCCAGGCGGACACCGGCGCCGGATGGGAGTTCACCGCCGCGCAGGCGGACGCCGAGGGTGACGCGGCGGGCGCCTACTTCGCCGACCCCGCGGTCTACGAGGCCGGGCAGCGGTACCACGAGTCGTTCGGCGTCGGCGTGTTCGGCCCGATGCTGCGGGAGGGCGACGGCCTGCTGCGGACGGGCGACACCATCGGCGGCCGGGTCAACCCGCTCGCCGACGGCGCCGGTCACGAGGGCGGGGGTATCCCGTACACCTCCGCCAGCACCACGCGCTACCGCGACGGCGAGGAGTACGCGACGGCCGACGGCGTCATCGACGCGGTCGAGTTCCAGGTCCCGGCCGACGAGGCGGAGTACAAGCTGGTCACCACCCTCAGCCGCGACGGCGCGGCCGCGAACGTGAGCAGCGAGGTCACCGCCTCCTACTCCTTCGCCTCCGCCCACCCGGGCGAGGGCGAGGTCGCCGAGTTGCCCGCGAGCGCGATCCGCTTCGCCCCGGACCTGGCGCCGGACAGCACCGGCCCGGCGAACCAGACGGTGACGGTGCCCGTCACCGTGCAGGGCGCCGGCGGCGCACTGACCGTCTCCGCCTCCTACGACAGCGGCGAGACCTGGCATGAGATACCGGTCAGCGCCGGCACCATCGAGATCCCCAACCCACCCGCCGGCGGCACCGTCTCCTTCCGGGCCACGGTCACCGACCCGGACGGCAACGCCACCACGCAGACCATCATCGACGCCTACCGCACCACGTAGCCGGCGCAGGGCGGTCCTCGCTCGGGCGGGGACCGCCTGCCCGTTCGGATGCCTATCTCGTGCGGACCCTCACCGAGGTGACCAGGCTTGACCTCATGATGTGTCTCCTAGCGAAGGCGAAAGAACATGCCGACGTACCTCGCGCTGCTGAACTGGACTGATCAGGGGGTCCGAAACTACAAGGCCACCGCGAAGCGCGCCGAGACCTTCGGCTCAGCGCTGAAGAAGCTCAAGGCCAAGCTCCTGAACATCTACTGGACCGTCGGTCCCTACGACGCCGTGGCCATCCTCGAGGCACCCGACGACGAGACCGCCACGGCCGCACTCCTCCAACTGGACGCGGTGGGCAACGTCCGTTCCACCACGCTGCGCGCCTTCGACCGCGAAGAGATGGAGCACATCATCACCAAGGCGACCGGCTGACGATCACTCCGACCACCGTCGCTGGTCGCCGCCCATCAGCAACTCTACGGTCCGATTCTCCCGGTTTGGGGCATGCCCAAACACCCACAAGGCTGCTGACCTGCGCGAGTTCGCCGACGACCGGGACTGGCTGACCATTTTCCACCCACCGCCGTACGCGCCCGACCTCAGCCCGGTCGAGGGCGTCTGGTCTCCGCTGCGACGCGGCTGGCTGTCCAGCGTGGCCTTTTCTCCACAACGACCTCAATGAGGGGTGCCTGACCGAGTGGAGCAACCTGCTCTCAACCGCGTCGTGCGATAAGGTGACTCTGCGTTGCGTACCTTCCCGGAGGGTACGAGAACGGGTTCGCGAGCCGGTTCGTCGGTTCGTGGATGACGAACGGCGGAGCCACCAAGTGGACCTCACCTGTGTGAGGGCGGATGCCCGGTAGGGCGATCCCTGCCATTCCGAAATCCACAACCGAGGAGTGGCCCTCGTGAATCCTGTCGAGTACAAGCCTGCGCGCCGAAGCTGGATCCGTGAGGTCCTGATCGGCGCCACAGCCGGAGTCGTGTCCAACCTGCTGTTGGCGGTGCTGGCTGTGGCAGCGCGTTTGCTCGTCTGAGACGGGCATGTGGCGGGCCCGGCGAGCCCGCCACTCCCCTCTCATATGTCCTCAGAAGAGTGGCTTCTGACCGGGCTGCGCCCGCCTCTTCCGTTTACGTGAACGGCTGCCACCGCGTCGGGGGCGGGGAAGATGGGACACGCGCGCCTCGGGCGGTAGATTCTCCCACGTGGGTCGAAGCCCGTGAATCTGAATTTCCCCCACGAGATCCTTCAGGTAGGTCTGCGTCTCTTCATCCGTTGAGTAGAGCACGGTAGCGCGACTCGCGCGGGTCATGAGCACGTGGTAGGCGTGGCGGACGCATCGGGCGAAGTCGTCATCGGTGAGGCTGCTCACTCGGACCCTGGGATCGAACGACCCTCGCTCCAAGACTCGCTTGACGCCCGTCTCCGGGTCCTTGCGCTCCTTGCCGCGCCGGAACACCCAGCGCCCGTCACGACGCACCATGTCGTCGCCCATGATCAGGCCGCACCAGTCCCATTCGAGGCCCTGCGCCGTGTACACGCATCCGATCTGGTCGATACCGGCCGGATGCACTGACCAGATCTTCGAAGGTGGTGCGCCGTTTTCGCAGAAGCCCTCGCTGTCAGCATTCCATGGGCGGTGCCAGCCGCGGATGCGGACGTCGGCCTCAAGTCGTTTCTCCTCGCCCTGAGGTTTGGTCCACGGCCAACAGTAGCCCGCGACCATGCGCGCGGAGGCGCCGGCGAGAGCCTCGGCACGGATGATCCGCTCCAGTTCCTCTGGGCTGTCGACGACCTCGATGTGCATCAGTCCGTCCGGCGTCCAGACCTCCGGTTCTTCCTCCGACAGGCCCAGGACGGCTCGTACCCAGCGCACGTAGGCGTCGCTGCCTCCGCAGCGGAACTGCTCACGCAGCTTGTAGCGGACCAGTTCAGCACCGCGCCGCTTCGCAGCGTCCTCAATCAACCTGACCGTGCCGACCTCGTTCGGCCGCACGGTCTGGCTCTCGTCCAAGAAGAACACCGTCACGCGAGAGGCGTCGAGCAGTTCGTCCACCTGGGGCTGTGTGCCTTGTTGCTGGGGTTGCCAGAAACGGTTGGTCGAGCGGTCTCGGAGGCGATGTGCCTCGTCGCAGATCAGTACGTCCAGAGGAGGATCGGGTGGGGTTACGAAACTGCTGAAGTAGGTGAAGCTCTCCTTGAACTCCCTGTCACCGTAGCCGACGTGTTCCTGCATCGCGCCATTGAAGGCCCGACTGCCACTGGCGTACTTGACCGTTCGTCCCTCGGCCTCGAGTTTCGCCTTAACCTGCAGGCCGATGGCGCTCTTCCCCGTGCCGGCACCGCCCGTCACCAGGAAGACGACCCGTCTCTCGTCCCGGACGAGGGCGGGCTGCTTCCGGTCTCCGAGGATGCGGGACGCGGTGTCCAAGATGTCTTCGGCGGCTTGCTGCTGCGCCCCCCGCAGAGTGAAGACCGTGTCCTCACCACGCGACATGATCATGGCATCAAGCAGTGGGGTGTTCCGCAAGTTCATGCCACGGATGAGTATCTCGGCCGCAGAGGCACCGCCTTCCTCGGCGAAGTGCCTGCGCAGATCGGAGATCAGGCGATCGCGGCCGTCGTTCGTGTACACGCGGGCGTAGGCGCCGGTGGGCGCGCCGAGGTCCGTCAGCGGCCTCACAGACTCGTCCGTCGCATTGTGTAGGTAGGCGAAGCCACCGCACTCGAAGGTGAGTCCGCTCAGCGGTCCTCTGGCACCTGTGAAGAGCTCGTAGTACTCCCGCAGTTGCACAGCTGGATGCTTCTTCGCATCCTTCATCCCCGGTACACGCACCAGCTCGGCTGTGGCAGCCTCGACCCTGGTCACCGTGGACCAGCGCTTGAGTTCGACGAGTTGGACGGCCAGCCCGAGGTTGTCCGGACGCTTGCCGATCAGGACGACGTCGATGAGGCGGAGATCGTTGGGGTTCTCCGGCTGGTCCAGCGTCGCCGCGCACTCGACGATCATGTGCACGTTTCCTCGGCCCGCTGCGACCAGGTCATTGGCGAGATCGACCAGGCTCTCGGCCCACGCGGAGCGTTCGGACTCTGACGCCTCGGTACCTCGGAAATGCTTCCACCTGGCTGCGAGATGGGGCACCATTCGGCGCCTCAAATTGAGGGTGAGCAGGTCCCTTGCCGACAGTCTCAACAGGAGCACGGACACGAGGTGGTTCCCCCAGGGCACGAATGACTCGTGCGGGTGGGGGCGTGTCCTCGTGAGGAAGCCCGTCGGGCCGCAACCGGTTCGGACGATCTTAGAGAGTCATTCGTTCACGCGGACGACCTCCGCTAATGCCACCGCCGCTTCGAGGCCACGGCCCTACGGATTCAGCCATCCGCCCGAGCCCGTGTCCCTGCCGTCAGATGATGAGCTCCCGCTCGGCACCGACCAGCTCGCGCAGCTTCGCTCGTGTCTCCGAATCCGTCGAGTACACGACCGTGCCAACCATGCCTCGCGTCAGCAGCACCTTGTAGGTGTTGCGGATCAGGCGGTCCACGTCAGCGTCCGACGTGGACCTCTTGAACACAGGGTCCTTCGATGCCGCGCGAACCGTGACCCAGCGGTCCCCTCGCCAGACCAGGTCCGGGCCAAAGATCACGCCAGACCAGTCATACTCGAAGCCCTGCGCGGTGTAGACACAGCCAATCTGTCCGAATCCCGCTGGGTCGGTCGCCCACAGTGCCGATGGGGGCGCACCCGAAACGCCGCGCTCGCCGCGCAGGTTCCATGGGCGGGCCCAGTCGTCGATAACCACGTCCGCGGGGAGTGCGTGGCCGGGCTTGGGTTCCGGGGACCAGGGCCAGCAGTAGCCAGCGGAGATACGGGCGCCGTAGCCCTGGGTGCGGCGGTCGTCCAGGAAGGACTCCATTTCCAGTGGGCTCTCGGCGACCAGTAGCTGCATGCGGTCGTCGGGGTCCCAGGCCACGGGACCACCCGGCTCCAGGCCGAGGAGCCGTACCACCCATCGCAGATAGGCGTCGCTGCCGCCACAGCGGAACTGGCCTTCCAGCGGTACGACATGGCAGTGCAACCCCTTACGGGCGGCGGCTGCCTCGATCTCGGCGACCGTGCCCATTTCGCCGGGGCGCACCACCTGGTGTTCGTCGAGGAGGAACACAGGGACGCGGGCAACATCGATGAGTTCGTCGATCTGCGGTCTACCTGTGCGTTGGAGGGCTGGAGTGTAACGGTTGGCCGAGGTCTCGCGAACTCGGTGGGCCTCGTCGCAGACAAGTACGTCGAGAGAGTTCTTCTCGGTCGTCATGAAGCTGTTGAAGTACTTGAAGAGATCCTGTACTTCACGCTTGCGGGCTCCCACGACCTTGCGCATGGTCTTTGTGAACGACTGTGAGCCGGTGGCGTGCAGGGCCGGGATCCCTTGCCGATACAGCTCACCAAGTATGGATAGCGCGATCACGCTCTTACCAGTCCCTGGACCTCCGGTGACAATCAGTACTTCCTTGTGATCGGACCGTTTCGCCTTACGGACGGCGTTGAGCACGATGCGGTATGCGACGTACTGCTCGTCCAGCAGGGTGAACTGTTCGCGATCGCGTACCTCCTGGGCTGCCACGGACATCAGCTGCCTGGACGGGACTGTCTTGCCGGCGAGGAGCCCATCGGCTGCTCGGGCGCCCGGATACCTGTCGCTCAGCCTGGTACGGAGATATTCGAGGAACTCCCCTCGGCACTGGGCGGTGAACAACTGTCCTTGTTCGTCAAGTTCGATCTCGCGCAGTCCGCTCACCCCGAATTCGGTCGCGTTGTGGAGGAAGGCCACTCCGCTGACTCGCTGCCGGTGCTCGGCGACTGCGCCGTTGAAGTTGACGAGGTACTCGCAGTAACGGCGCACCTGCTCGATGGGATTGAGGACGGGGTGCGCATAGGAATCGACATGGCAGAGGACCGGGTCATCCTCAGCCGGCGTTGCCTGGCTCCACTGCTTCAGTTCGACCACGACGTACGATGGTTCCTCCGTGACCGGATGCAATCCGGCGAGCACGACATCGGCTCGTTTGCTATTCAGCGGTAGCGCGTACTCAATCATGACCTCCACATCGCCGAGGCCCGCGTCGTTCAGTACGGCTGTCAGGGCGGGGATGCTCCGCTCCCACGAGCGGATCTCGGAGGAGCCGGGGCGGTAGCCGTGCATGTGGACGAACTGTTCGGTGAGATGGAGGAAGAGTGACCCATCGAGCGCCATGGCGGCGACCGTTCGGGCGGACGCGCGGAACAACAAGGGCTTCCCCCAGGCAGCACGAAATGACTCGTGCGGGTGGGGGCATGTCCTTCACGACTCCATCGGAGTTGGAGCGGAAGCCCGTCGGGCCGCGATGATGATGCAATCAAGGGTACCTGCACGACCGATGCGCGATGCGGAATCCGAAACCCACGACCTATAGAGCTGGGGCTGGGCTGTGGGCATGAGCGGCGCCACCTCCCATCGCCCGCGGCGGCGGCTTCGCATGTCTGCTGGCCGAGCTCGCCCACCCCCAACCACCGGCTCGACGTGGACACAGGACAGCGAACCGGGCAATCCGTTCGCCGAGGGTCTGAGCCGCAGCTACAACGAGACGGAACCGAGCACAAGGCCACCTCGCGGTAGTGGCAGAAATCCACGAGCCCGACGCCACCGAGCTCGCCAGCCCTCGTGCCGACACCGCCGAGTTGCTGGACGCGCTCCCGTTCCTTCGGCTCACCCTCGACCACGCGCCCGAGCAGCTACAGCGACGCCTGTACGAGATCACGCAGCTCACTGCCGAGACCTTCGGCTCAGCGCTGATGACGTCGTGCGCGTTGGCGCGTCATCCCTCGTCACCTGTCGTCATCTCCCGGGCGCCGTGCCTGGGACCCGATGGTGGTTGTACGGCGGCCGTCCGGTCGACGCAGCGGCGGTGCGGAGGTGAGGGGCGTGCGGATGACGCGGCGGGGCGTCGCCTGGCTGTCGGAAGCGGCGGACTTGCCCGACCGCTGCCGTGAGCAGTGGGCGGACGACCCGCGCCGGCCCTACGCGCTCACGGTCGGGCGCCGCTTCGACGTCGTGGTGGTTGAGCAGCGGATCGGCGTGGAGACGTTCGATCAGCTGGAGCGTCACGGACTTCCCCTGGGCCCGGTGATGGCCGACTGGTCGGCGCGAGAAGTCGGGTTCCTGCTCCCGCCGGGCTCGCGGGACCGCTTCGAACGAATGCTGACCGCCGAGCGCACCGAACCTCTGGCGTACCGGTACCTCGACACGGATTCGCTCGTCGTCGTGCCGGGACCGATGCCGTTGAGCGGCGACCGGTACACCTGGTTGGCGGCTGCACGACGCGCGGCACGGCTGCGCCACGCTCCTCACGGCCGCCGGGGTGGCTCCTCGGGTCGTGATGGAGATCCTCGGGCACAGTCAGATCAGCATCACGATGGACGTCTACACGCACGTCGTCCAGGACACCCAGCGGGAGGCGATCAGCCACATGGACCGGCTACTCAAACGGCGTCTGTGACGTCCGTGCGAGACGTGGAGCCACGTACTGTGGTCGGCAACGGGGCTCCTTCTGCCGTCCTACGCTCGACGAGTTCTCGGGCGGCGCGGAAGGCCTCTTCCTTCAGCTCCCGGAGCGAGGTACCCCGGTGCTCGTCCCAATCCGCTAGTTGGATCGCGGAGGTGACGATCGGCTGCAACTCGTCGGGATAGCCGAGGTCGATCGCCGCCTCGGCCCATATCAGGTCCACGCCGGTGGCTGGGTCCATGGAACCGTCGGCGACCCGGGCGGCCAGCCAGTGGGCCAGGGCCCATGCGGCCGCGGTCCGCTCCTTGGGCACCTCGATGCCGATGCCCAGCTCTTCTGTCACCCGGTCGAACAGTTCCTGCGCCTCGTGCTCCTCACGACGCCCGAGTCCTGCCAGGTACGCGAGCGACGGTGAGTCGACGTCGGCCAGGAGCGCGTCGAGGGCGGCCTGGATGAGGCGGTCCGAGCCGACGTGTCGACCGAACGCCCGCGCTGCCGCCATACACGTCAGCCGCTTGAGCGCCTCTCCGCCGGTCACTGCCACTGATCACCACCGCCCGTTGATGTCAAACGTGGATGTCAAACGCCCCGGAGCATGATCGCTCCGGGGCGTTGCGGCTGGTGCCCCCGGCGGGGCACCACACCGATGGAAAAGGGCGCGACCTGCGGGTTCCCGGCAGACGCGTGACCGCGGACGCGACGCTTCCCCTCCGGGCTCACTGACGCTGGCCGCTCATCCGCGCCGCAGACGGTGGTCCGTGATCAGTCGTACAGCGGCGGCGGGCACGGAAGGAACGGGAAATGTAAGTGGCCGATGACATGCACTGCCGTGAGGCCGCTCCTAGTCGGCGAGGACTCGAGGGCTACCTGAGCCGGTTGCCGTGTTCTCGCCGTCGCCTCCGCGCACTGCTGCCGCACTCGGTACGTCGAGGCCGACCGCCGCACTTCCCGCTGGATGCGGTGGTACACGCCCTCAAGGCCGTGGAGCACCGGGTGCAGACCTTGGCGGACGCCCACGTGATCGGCGCGAAGCGCATGGGCATCGCTCAGCGCGGGGGTGGCCCTCGCGGAGCGCGGCTGCGTCTGGATCAGCGTCACCATGTTCCGCCTGCGGAGATGGGTCGGCTTCCTGATCACGTGGTGCTCAGGCCGCCGCGTCGAAGGCGGAGTGCCGAACGCTCGCACGCCGGTCAGCCGAAGCGGCAGTGCGTCGACCGCGGGAGGCCGCGCTGCGCTTGCGCCGCTCGGGTGCCGGCGCGGTGAGGGTGACGGGGACGCCGGAGGGGGTCCGGGCTCCGGTGATCCTGTTGAGGGCTTCATCGCCGGGGCGGAGCTGGGTGGTCTGGGGGACGATGCCGGCGGCGGCCATGAGGCGGGTCATGTCGCGGCGCTGGTTGGGGGTGACCAGGGTGACGACGCTGCCGGACTTGCCAGCGCGGGCCGTACGCCCGCCGCGGTGGAGGTAGTCCTTGTGGTCGGTCGGGGGGTCCACGTTGACGACGAGGTCGAGGTTGTCGATGTGGATGCCGCGGGCCGCGACGTTCGTGGCGACCAGGACGGTGACATGCCCGGTCTTGAACTGGGCGAGGGTGCGGGTGCGCTGCGGCTGTGACTTTCCGCCGTGCAGGGCGGCGGCCCGGACTCCGCTGTCGCGGAGGTCCTGGGTAAGGCGGTCCACGGCGTGTTTGGTGTCCAGGAACATGATGACCCGGCCCTCGCGCGCCGCGATCTCCGTCGTCATCCGGTGCTTGTCGACGTTCTGTACGCGCAGGACGTGGTGTTCCATGGTGGTGACCGCACCCTGGGAGGGGTCCACGGAGTGGACGACGGGGTCGGCGAGGTAGCGGCGGACCAGGCGGTCGACGTTGCGGTCCAGGGTCGCGGAGAACAGCATGCGCTGGCCCTCGGGACGTACCTGGTCCAGGAGAGCGGTGACCTGGGGCATGAAGCCCATGTCGGCCATCTGGTCGGCCTCGTCGAGAACGGTGATCGCGACCTGGTTGAGCCGGCAGTCACCACGGTCGATGAGGTCCTTGAGGCGTCCGGGGGTGGCCACAACGACTTCGACGCCACCACGCAGCGCACCCGCCTGCTTGCCGATCGGCATCCCGCCGACGACGGTGGCCAGGCGCAGCTTCACGGCGCGGGCGTAAGGGGTGAGGGCAGCGGTGACCTGCTGGGCGAGTTCCCGGGTGGGGACCAGAATCAGGGCCAGCGGTTGACGGGCCTCGGCGCGCTGCCCGGCGGTGCGGGCCAGCAGGGCCAGACCGAAAGCGAGGGTCTTGCCGGAACCGGTCCGGCCTCGGCCCAGGACGTCACGGCTCGCCAGGGAGTTCGGCAGCGTCGCGCCCTGGATCGGGAACGGTACGGACACGCCCTGCGCGGTGAGCGCGGCCAGGAGTTGCCGGGGCATGTTGAGGTCCGCGAACGTCTTGACGGCGGGTAGCGCCGGGGTGATGGTCTCCGGCAGGGCGAACTCTCCCTGCACAGCGGCGGGCCGGCGACTGTAGCCGCCCGAGCGGCGCGAGGCGGACGAACCGGAGCGACTGCCCCGGACCGAACCGGCAGTGGAGCCGGAAGCGGAGCCGCCAGTGGGGCGGCGGGTGCGTGAGGAGCGGCCGTTCGTACGTGTGGGGTTCATTCAGAACCTTCCTTGATACGGCGCGCATCAAGGAATTCCCGCAGAGAAAGAGCGGTGCGGGGAATCACAAGAACGGGCCGAGTGAAATGCGAAAGCGCACCCGGCCCACAGGAACCGGTGTCGGCGCGGACGCTGAAACGGGATGACGTCGAGCGAACGTCGAATTCAGGAAATCGGCGGGGCGCAGGTCCGAAGCGGTCTGCGTCCCGGCGGGGCTCCGTGGATAGCGGTCATCCTGCAAGTGGAGGAATTCGGGAAATGCGTGCAGCTGGGGTCCGCACCCCGAGGGATGCGGACCCCAGCTACGAGGTGCGCGTCAGCGTCAGGCGGGAACGATGTTCTCGGCCGTCGGGCCCTTTTGACCCTGCGCAATGTCGAAGGTGACCTTCTGGCCTTCGAGCAGCTCGCGGAAGCCCTGGGCGGCGATGTTCGAGTAGTGGGCGAACACGTCGGCGCCGCCACCGTCTTGCTCGATGAAGCCGAAACCCTTTTCCGAGTTGAACCACTTCACGGTGCCAGATGCCATGTCAAATCTCCTTTGGGGCAGTACATCAGCATCCGCACTGCGCGGACACCGTGTCGCCGCGATGATGCCCCGCCCGGAAAATGACCCGGGAATACAAGGCGCTCTCGTATGGCACGGAGCCGACTGGAGGCGCTTCAAGTTTGGGAACCACGACTGCAACTGAGATCGACACTAGCATGCCGCATCCGCATGCGTGCGCCCGAATCAACTGCATGCTGTTCGTCGCGGCAATACTCTTCCCGCGCCGCGCCTTAAATTCTTACCTCGCGGTCATAGATACTGGCCTGCCGGGAGCGCAGAGTCACCGGCACGCGCCTCACGCATCGGGAGACGTCGTGAAACGCCACTCCGGTGCGGGGCAGTGCACCTTACCGACGCCGCCCATCGTCCCGTACGTCGGGCTTGTCGCAGATCAGAGCCGCGCGGCTGTTGCCACGCGGGCCCTGATCACCTCCTCCGCTGATCCCACACCGCCCGCGCAGAGCCCCGGTGCCGGCCGTACGGGGCGGGCCGCGCGAGGCAGCCGTGCGCTTCGAGCGCGGTGCTGCGGCGCCACGAGCACGGGTGGGGAAGATCAGGCCGGGCTGATGTTCTTCGCCTGGGGCCCTTCTGGCCCTGGGTGACATCGAACGTCACGGTCTGGCCCTCCCACAGCTCACGGAAGCCCGAGGAGTTGATCGCTGAGTAGTGGGCGAAGACGCCCGGAGCCGCCGTCCTGGGCGACGCCAGCCGGTGGAAGGCCTGCGCCGGTGTCAAGGGCAACAGTGCCCGATGCCGAGTGATCATCTGATGACGACACTCTCGACGCCACCGCAGCCACCGCCGAGACAGCGATGAGCCCCACCGTCCGGGACGGTGGGGCTTCGTTTCCCATGTGCGCGGTGCCCCCGGCGCGGCTCCGACAGCATCCACAGGAACCCGCACGCCTCGTGAGCTGGTCGTCTCCGCGACCGTAACGCTCCCGAAGCGGCGCCGCGGTCGTCGGGGCGGTGATCCCCGATGAACTGCGAGCCGATCCTCACGGGCCTGTCGCCGTCCCAGGCTGACGGCCTGGCCTGCATCGTCTGCGGGGTCGACTTCCTAGGCGTCCCGGTGCGGCACGTGCCCGTGGGCCGGTCGCTGACCGGCTCCCAGGTCTTCGCCTGCGCCAGTCACGCTGTGGAAGGCGAGCGGCGATGACGCCAACCAAGGAGCCCGAGCACACGCGCAGCGACGTGTGGGTACGACGGGTCTGCACCCTCGTGGTTGCGGGAGTGGCGGCTTACGCCTCCTACGAGCACCAGCGCGACTTCGCCCTCCACGGCGGCGCCGACCCGACCAGCGCGGCACTGTGGCCGCTGTCGGTGGACGGTCTTCTACTGCTGACCACAGCTGCCCTGTTGAAGCCACGCGGAGCTGCCAGCCGCCGGACACGAGTCGCAGTCTGGTTGGGCTTCCTACTGGGCATCGCGGTCTCCCTCGCAGCCAACATCGCCGCCGCCCCGTCGTTGTCCTGGCAACCCATCGTGGTGGCGGGCTGGCCCCCGGTCGCGCTGCTGCTCTCGGTAGAGCTGCTCGCCCACCGCCACCGTTCAGGAGCCCTCGCCGAGAGCCGGCCGGAGGTCTCAGCGGAAAGTCTCGCCACCGCCGAGAGGCCCGAGAACGAGAAGGTGATCACTCTCGCCCCACTCTCGCAGAACTCTCGGCCGTCTCGTCCACCGAAGGCCGAGGACGTGATGTGGGACCACTTCCGACACGAACGCGCATCCGGCCGCACACCAACCGGCGCCGAACTGGACCGAATCGCCGGCACCAACAACTACGGCCGCGCCGTCCTCGCCCGCTGGCGCCGCACCGGACGACTTGCGCCTACACCGGGACAAGCGGAACGGAGGCCCACTCTTCCCTGATCTTGACTACGCCCGCCTCGGGGACAGACGCGCCTGCCTACGACTGCAGTTCGCGTGGGAGCGAGCGGAGCTGAGATGCGGCCCCTCAGGGCACGATGGACAGGCTGCGCTTCGCGGGAGCCGCCATGCGTCGGCCTTCACCATCGAAGGTGGTGAAGGTGAGCCCGAACAGGAGCCGGTTCATCTCGGCAATGGTGAGCCCGAGTTCAGCCGCGACGGATGAGGGTCGAAGCCGCCTCGAACGCAGCGCGGTGAAGACCTTCGTCAACACCTGCGACGTTTCGCGCTGGCCCATGCCCTGAGGCTCGCCGGACCGGTACCCCAAACGGCTCAGCTCGGCGCATGTGGACCGATACTGCCAATCGGACAGCAGACCCAGGTCGTGCATCCGGTAGGTCAGCGCCATGGCGGAGACGTTCCAGATCTGCTTGCCCCGAAGGATCTGGTCGATGTGCGCGCCCGACGGCATGTGCCCCAGAACGCTCGATCGCGGCATCAGGAACGCGGAGGCGAACTCGTTCGCTTGCCGTTCGGCCTCGGGCCCTGAGCAGGCATGCTCGCTACCGTGCATCACGAGATGGCCCAGTTCGTGGGCGGCGTCGAAGCGGCCCCGCTCGGCTGACTTGAGCGTGTTGAGGAACACGAACGGAACGCCGTCGCGCCATACCGCGAATGCGTCGACCTCGGCGTGGTCGGGGTCCAGTGAGAACACTCGAACCCCATGCGCCTCCAGAACGTGCACCATGTTGGGCGCTGGCGCTTCTCCCAGACCCCAGCGGGTGCGAACCATGCCAGCGGCTGTCTCCGGGTCGGGTTTGCCCAGTGAGGGCACGTTCGCTGCTGGGAGGCGGAATCTTTCGTCGATCCAGTCGTACAGCATCGCGCCCAGCGTGCCAGCGGCCCGAGCGGCCTCGAGAACCCTTGCCGACGTCTTGGTGCGCGCCCGCCAGGAGATGCCTTCGGTGGGGAGTTCGTCCAGCGCAGGACCTTCGAAGAAGGCTGCGGGAAAGTCCAGCGCTGAGGCGATCTTGTCGAGGGTGCCGGAGCGTGGTGTGGTGCGTCCCGTCTCGTAGTTCGACAGGCTCTGCAGTGACATCCCGGCCCGGTCGGACAGCTCAGCGAGGGTAAGTCCCCTGCGCTTGCGGGCGAGTGTGATACGGGACGGGGTCACCATGTGGGGCTGCCTCAGCTATTGGTGGTGCATGGTGGGGCGGCGAGGTTCGCCGCCCCACCAGGGCCTTAGCGGAAGTCGACGGGGATGTCGATCTCTCCAGGCCCATCATCGTTCACAGGTTCGATTCCGTCCATCACGAGGGCGGGAAGCGGAATCCGCCTACCCCATTCGACCACGAAGCCGCCCTCGAACCTCTTTGGCTGCGACAGTTCGCATTCGATCCGTACCGTGTCGCCGTTCTTGGTGCGGTAGGACAGCAGGAACCACGTCTTGAGGGCACAGGCTTCTTCTTCGCTCAGCGCCACCCCATCAGGGCCGGCCCCGGCTACGAACAGAGCCGTTTGTACGTGCGGGGCGCTCTCGCCAGCATTGGCGCGAGTCACCATGTCGGTAGCGGGTCCACGCCGGCGGGCGTTCTTCGGGAACAGGCTTGCCTGCCCTGTGGCGGCGTCGCCGACCATCACACCCATCGCGACCGACCGGTCCGCGTTGCAGACAAGTTCGAGGCGACCGTGAACGAGCCGGGCCCATCCCTCCTGCTCGATGTGCAGCTCACGGATGATCCGTACGTGCGCCTCGTAGGCCCGTCGGCCCGCCGTTCCGGTTGGGTCGTTGGGGACGGCGGTGCGCCTCGCCGCCTCTCCTGCGCGCAGTACGTCGTGCAGGAACTCCAACCTGGTCCCCATGCCGCCCAACTGGGCTCGCACGTCATCGGGTTCAGGGGACGGCTTCACGAGGGGCAGAACCAAAGGAACCTCCGGGAGTCGACAGCAGGCTTATAAGGACTCTACCTCAAATGCGGTGCGCGTCTTATAAGGATCGCCGTTCGTGGTCCGTCTGGTACGGGAGCCGCGCAAGGGTCAGAGGACTGGCGATTGCGGGCGGGCTGCGAAGGACAGCAGTCGGTGGCAAGTTCGCCTGCTCGGTTCCGCCGGCCGCGACGTGCACCCCCGAAGCCGCTCGGCGGCGCACGGCCGGGCCGGGCCGTGCGCCGCCTCCCCGATGGTGTGATCGCCTGGTCGGTAACCCGGGCAACACGTGGACGGGAGACGCGGATCTCTGCGCTACGGGTCGGCTGAGGTCAGAGCCGGTCTACCAAGCGGGAGGTCGGGCGGAGACACAGCAGTATCACCGGATGGCGACACTCTCATCGCTGCACGTGATGCCCAGCCCGAGCTGGGCTCTGGACGCCTCCTGCTCGTCGTGCGCTGCGATCGCTGCAGAGGCTGGCGGAGCGGTGAGCCCGAAGAAGGCGGGCCCCGACGACTGCAAGCCCGCCTGACGCTGTCTCAACTCGATCACATGCGCGCCAGTTCGGCATCTCGCCTCATAACATGATGCGAAGTTCGGGGAGTGACGCCGCGTGCGAGAGTGGGGGCAGGATAGGTATGGCAGCGTTGAGCCTGGTGGCTCTGCGAAAGGTTTGTGTTCCGCGGCAGGACGTACTCGAAGGCGGCTTAGCGGACAATCACTTCGCGGCACAACTGGACAAGGTGGTCCGCGACGCGGAGCACTATCCGGTGTACGGCGACGCGGAGGCGTTCTTCGCGCAGACCTACCCCACCAGCGGCCTGAAGACCCTGCTCACGAAGACCTTCGGCCGCCTGAGCGGAGCGAAGGGTGTCGCGGGGGAAAACGGCGTGCTTCGCCCGACGACCTCGTTCGGTGGCGGTAAGACCCATGGCCTGACCGCCGTCTACCACCTCGCCAGGGGATCGCGGCCGTCCAACGTCACCGAGTTCCTCGACCCGAGCCTGCTTCCCGAAGGTCCCGTCCAGGTCGCGGCCTTAGTCGGCGACGCCCTCGACCCCACCGCAGGCATCGAGACCAGCGGCCATCGCACCTACACGATGTGGGGTGAGATGGCCGCCCAGGTTGGCGATGACGCGTTCGCAACGATGGCCGCGAACGACACCCAGCGCACCGCTCCGGGCACCGCTACGATCAAGGCCGCCTTCGGCGGCAAGCCGACGGTGGTGATCGTCGATGAGATCGCCAAGTACCTGCGGGCAGTGGCCTCCTCCGGTAGCGAGGACGTGCGCCGCATGGCCGGTGCGATACCCGTCTTCCTCGGAAATCTCTTCGAGGTCGCCTCCGACCCGACCAACAAGGTTTCGGTCATCATCACCCTGGCCGCGACCACCAACGCGTTCGGTGCGGAGACCACCGAGATCAGTGAGCTGACCGGTGAGGAGAAGGAGAAGGCCGACGCCGCCAACGCCGCCTCAGTCAAGGCCGCCCAGGAGACCGGTGACGTGCTCACCCGCGCGGTGCGGCCGAGCGCGGTGATCACGCCGGCCGATGACAACGAGATCGGCGAAATCCTCAAGAAGCGCATCTTCGCCTCCGTCGACAAGGACGCCGCCATGGCAGCCGGGGATGCCTACAGGGACTTCTACGAACAGCTCGCCAAGACCGAACAACTCGCCGGCGGCGCCGAGCACCCGGCTTCCTACGGCCACTTGGTCACCAAGACCTACCCGTTCCACCCCGAGCTGGTCCGTGTCCTCGACAAGCGCCTGGGCAACATCTCCGAGTTCCAGCGCGCCCGCGGCGCTCTGAAGCTCCTGGCCGAGGTCGTGGCCAACATCTACGCCACCAACGACGACACGGCGATCATCAACGTCGGCGACATCGACTACTCCAACGAGCCGGTTCTCAACCACCTCACCGACGGCCTCAGTCGAGCCGAGTACGCCAGCGTGGCCAAGGGCGACTTCGCCTCCCACGCCTCCCATGCCGCCGTCGTCGACGCCGACGTCTTCCCCGGTAAGCCTGCGTACTCGGCCCGCGTGGCCCGCACCGTGTTCACGCACTCCCTGGAGATGGTCTCCACCGCAGGGGCGGGCCGCAACGACTGGCTCGTCGGCACCCTGCGCCCCGGCGAGGACGCCACCATCTTCGAGAAGGCACTGACCGAGTCGGAGAAGGTCTTCTGGCACCTGTCCTACGACGGTGCTCGCTGGCGCTTCAACATCGAGCCCAACGTCAACGCCATCATCGAGACCGAGAAGCGCAACGTCGCAAACACCGCGGTGGCCGCGGAAGTCGATAGCCTGATACAGAAGGCGTTCGCCAACGATGGTGGCGTCACTGCGATCCATTTCCCGTCAGGTCCTGCCGCGATCCCAGACAAGGACGGGCTGCGCGTAGTCGTGCTCGACCACGATGTTGTCACCATCGACCCGCGCCACGCCGACCAGCCGCCGACACAGATTGTGGAGATGCTCGACAAGGTCGGATCCGTCGGCACGCCGCGCAAGCACCGCAACTCGTTAGTTTTCGCCCTCGCCGACGCCGAGCAGGTCCACGCACTCAAGGACCGAGCACGTGCCCTGATCGCCTCTAACAACCTCGCCGCCGATACCCACCGGCTGGGGCAGTTCAGTGAGGAGGTCCGCAAGAAGGTCGAGACCTACGACAAGGAGGCCCGCCTCCAGGCACGCATTGCGGTCACCCGGTGCTTCAAGCACATCTACTACCCGGCCGACGAGAAAGCCACCGGCTACCTGCGTCACCGCGAGCTTCCCGCCCAGGCCCAGGGCGACCCCAAGAATGCCACCTCTGCAGTCATCACACTGCTGACCGACGAGGACAAGATCCGTACCAGCCCGTTCACGGCTTCCTTCCTGCGCAATCGAACCTGGGCCAACAAAGAGGCCACGACCACCGCCGCGATCGCCGACTACTTCTGGTCCGACCACAAGGCCTCCATCGTCCGCAACACCTCCCTGCTGCGTGACGCGATCGTCAACGGGGTCAACCACGACGGCTGGGTCTACTACGACTCGGCCAGCGGCAAGGCATACACGGCCAACAACCAGGCCGGCATGTCGATCACCTTCAGCGCCGACACCGAAGTCATGACCATGGCCGAGGCACAGAAGCGCGGCCTCCTGGTCCGCAAACCGACCCAGACCGACCTCCGCTCGGTGCTCACCAGCGATCAGCTCGCCGGCGTGGACCTCCGCGCCCGCCTAGAGACAGTCTGTGGCGGCGAGCCCTCGAAGACCGAGGTCCTCGGCCTGTTGGCCACCGCCGTCCAGTCCAGCGAGTACGGCTGGTTCGTCGTCACCGACACCAAGCCTGCCGCCGGCGTCCGGGCGCTCTCACCCTCGGCGATCAAGGACAAGGGCCTCGACACCCTCCACATCCTGCCCCGCGAAACAGCGGACGAGATCGGAGTCGAGGTCCCCGCTCGCACGACCACCTCCAAGACCTTCACCGCGAACGGTCCTGGCGGAGCAGCCATGCAAACCCTGCTCGACGCCGTCTCCGACTACACCATCCGCACCATCTCGACCCTCACCTTAAAGGTGAGCGCGGATTCCGCGTCCGGCACGAGTGACCTCGACCTCGCCGTCGCCTCGCTCGGCATGTTGCAGAAGCAGACCATCACGGTCCGTTCCACCATCCGCGCCGAGTACAA
Organism: Streptomyces sp. B6B3; assembly: GCF_039871525.1. Classification (NCBI taxonomy): domain Bacteria; kingdom Bacillati; phylum Actinomycetota; class Actinomycetes; order Kitasatosporales; family Streptomycetaceae; genus Streptomyces; species Streptomyces sp. B6B3. Next base: position 21,719 of record NZ_JBDPLU010000034.1, read on the forward strand.
AGGGCTCACCGGAGGCGGTATCCAGTTCCAGGGCACGGCCGAGCGCACCGCCTTCCAGATGGCCTATGGCCACGCCAAGAAGGCGCTCACCGCCGCCACCAAGGTCGTCGGCGACGTCATCCTCACGTTCCGGTTCAACCCGGCACTCGACGTCGACGACCCGCAGTTCGCCCAGATCCATGAAGTGATCAAGAAGCTAGGCATGAAGAGCACAACGATGACCGCCGAGGTAACCAAATGACCGCGCAACAGCGCGCGATGCCCGTCCCGAGCCGACGACTCGCTGCCGTCGACGGCGTCCGCGGTTTCCGTCTCATCGTGCAGCCCGGCCGCGGCGAAACCTACGGCCTCACCATCGAGGAAACGTACGGCGGGGCCGGCGCCGTCCTCGCCACGACCGTCGTCACCCTCACCCCGCAGCAGACGGGCCGCGTCGTCGACGCCCTCTTCGCCGCCATGAAGCGATCGGGCCACCGCCCCAGCGTGTTGACCTTCACCCGCAAGGCGCCCATACGACTCACCGAACCCGACGGCGTACGCCTGGCCCTGATCCTGCTGGCCACCCAGCCCATCGCCAAGCACCAGCGCGTCCGAGCCCTGATCGCCGGCATCAACGCCATGAGCACCGAGGAGACCTACTACTGGTACTCCAAATGCATCGGCGTCGACGCCAAGCGGGCCCGCAAGGCCCTCCGGACGCTTCTCTCTGACGACTGAAAGAATCCGCCTTGAGCAGCACCAAGCCGCGTGTACTCATCGAGGACTGGCTCCCCGTCGCCGAACTCGGCATCGAATCCCGTCGGGAACGAGGCGCCGCCTCGGCCCTCCCACCGCTCTCCTTCCTCCACATCTGGTGGGCCCGCCGCCCTCTCGTCGCCTCCGCCGCCGTCGTCCTCGCGGGTGTCCTTCCTGCGTGGTCCGAGGAACTGCCCAAGGCATTCCCCAATGCCGTCGAGCTCCAGGACGAGGCCACCTACCGCGGCTGGCTGCTCCACCTAGTCGGTATCTGGGGTGATCCGGTGTACGGGCGGAAGGTCATCGACGCAGCTAACGCCGCAGGCGTGAAGCTGAAGGGCAATGGCTACGGCTACAAGCAGGCCTTCCGTAATCCGGTCCCGCGCAAAGACATCGACCTTCTCCACGCGGTGCTCATCCATACCTGGGGCAAGCTCCCGACGCTGGCCGACCCCACGGCCGGTGGCGGCAGCATCCCCTGGGCGGCGTCCCGTCTCGGGCTCCCTGTGGTCGCAAACGACCTCAACGGGGTCGCCGCTAGCGTACTCAAGGCTGGCGTAGAGATCCCCGCGACCAGAGGGCTCGACTTGGTTCCGGAGCTGAAGAAGTGGGGGCGAATCCTCGTCAAGCGCGTTGAGAAGCGCCTCAAGGAGTACTTCCCGCTCCAGAGCGGCGAGAGAATTATCGCCTACATCTGGGCGAATGCCATTCCCTGCCCTCGCACGGGCCGCCTCGTACCGCTCCTGCCCGACAAGTGGCTCCGCAAGGCCGCGGGCAAGGAAGCCGCCGTCCGGATGCGTACCGAGTACGGCGGCGTCAAGCTCCCCGAACCGATCTTCGAGCTGGCCCTGGGCATGAACGTCGACAAGACCGATGCCGCCACCGGGACGACCGCCCGCGGCAAGGCCATCTCGCCCTATGACAATCTCGTCATCGACGGCGACTACATTAAGCAGGCCGCCCGAGTCGGCCAGATGAAGCAAATACTCTACGCCGTCGCCATCCGCAGGCCGTCCGGCGAGCGCACCTTCCGCGCCCCCACTCAGACCGACCTTGATGCTATCGCTGCCGCAGAAGTCAAGCTTGAGGAGGAGAAGGAACTGTGGCAAGCGACGGGCATTCTGCCTTCCGAGGAGATCCCCGCAGAGGCCAACTATGACCGCGGTCACCGCATGTACGGCATCGATACGTGGCTCGACTTCTTTACGCCGCGCCAAGCCCTGGCGCATGGGGCCTTCAGCGAAGAGTTTGCACGCATCGTTCCTGAGGTTCAGGAGTCGCTCGTCGAGTCGGCTGACGCCGTCCTCTTCGAGCTTGCCCTGATGCAGAGCAAAGCACTCAATTGGAACTCCCGGGCCTCCACGTGGGACGTATCGCGCCAGAAGATGCGTAGCGTCTTTGAGAAGCATAATTTCTCCTTCAAGTGGACATTCGCCGAATTCGATGGTGCCACCGCGCTCTACTCTTGGGCTCTGGACCAGTTGCTCGACGCTTACAGCGGTATCGCTCGGTTGCTCGACAACACTGGAGCACCTGACGGCGACCTCGAAAACCGGCTGAGGAGGAACGTATCCGTCCTGCAGGGCAGCGCCGCGAGCCTTGATCTTGAGGACGGCTCAGTAGTCCACATATGCATGGACCCGCCATATTACGATAATGTCATGTACGCTGAGCTGGCTGACTACTTCTATGTTTGGGAAAAACGAACTCTTGGGCGCCTCATCCCCGAGTACTTTTGCGACGACTTGACCGACAAACAGAACGAGGCCGTCGCCAACCCGGCGCGCTTCGCGGCGATGGGAAGACGTCGAAAGGAACTCGCCGACCTTGACTACGAGACGAAGATGACCAGTATCTTCGAGGAGTCGCGTCGCGTGCTGGCCGATGAGGGCATCCTGTCGGTGATGTTCACCCACAAGCGAGCTGAGGCGTGGGACACCCTTGGGATGGGCCTGATGCAGGCTGGCTTCACGATCGAAACGTCCTGGCCAGTCAACACCGAGTCCGAGGTGTCATCGCACCAGACCAACGTTAACTCAGCGGCGTCGACAATCATGCTGGTCTGTCGCAAGCGCGATGATCGGGACGATGACGTAAAGGTCTATCTCGATGACATCGAACACGACATCCGACGTGCGGCCCGCGAGGCAGCGACTCGGTTCCAGCATGACGGCATCGACGGCGTCGACCTGCTGCTCTCGACGTACGGTCCGACGCTCTCGGTCATCTCGCAAAACTGGCCGGTCTACTCCTCGACCCCGGACGAGGACGGCCGCGACAAGCTCCTGCGCCCCGAGGAAGCCCTCGCCCTGGCACGCGAGGAGATCGTGGAGCTGCGCCGTTCCCGTCTGGTCGGTAAAGCGCCGAAGGTCGACACGCTGACCGACTTCGTTCTGCTGGCCTGGGACACCTTCGCTGCCCGCCAATTCTCCTTCGACACTGCCCGCCTCCTGGCACTCGCCGTCGGCGGGCTCGACATCGACGAACTAGAGCGGGCCAAGGTGGTCTCGAAGTCCTCTGGCAAGGTTAGGCTACTCAACCCGAGCGAGCGCGTGCGACGAGGCGGAGGCTCCGACGCCCCTGGCGTACGACCCGAGGCCGCCTCGTTCGGCTACATCATCGATGCGGTCGACACGACCCTGTACATCGCCGAGCACGATGGCATGCCTGCGGCGAAGCGGTTCCTCGACAAGCACGGCTACATCAACGACGCCGGGTTCATCTCGACCCTTCAGGGTCTGGTCAACGCGATGCCGCGGACCAAGGTGAAGGGAGAGTGGGTCGTGGCCGAGGCAGGGCGCCTCGACACCCTGTGCACGCTCTACTTCCCCGACGTGACCCTGCCGGACGCCACCGACGTGGCCACGCTGGTCGAGGACGAGCCTGAAGCGCTCTTCGAGATGGAGTGAAGTTGGCCGAGCCCGACGATGCAATGTTTCCCGGTGCCGCCACCAAGCCTTCGGCGCCGGCGCAGGATGGTCTTTTTGACCACAACCCCGCCACGGCCGATGGCTCGTTTCGCAGCGTGCCGCTGAAGGCGATGTACTCGCCCGACGACGCGCCGTTCGAGACCTTCTACGAGCCGCTGCTCTCCCGAGCCGTTGCCTACGACCGCGCGGTCGGGTACTGGTCCGGGGCAGAGCTGCAGTTTGCCGCGCAGGGCACGGCATACTTCATCGCCGGTGGCGGCGTGATGAGACTCATCGTCGGTGCTCAGCTCGCCAAGAAGGACGTCGACGCGGTGCTCTCCGGCACCCCGCTCGACGAGGTGGTCGCCGAGCGTCTACTGACTGATCCTGGCCTGGCGGGCGCGAAGATCGTACGGAGCGAGCACCTCAGCGTGCTGGCCTGGATGGTCGCCAACGACCGGCTCCACATCCGGGTCGGCATCCCGGTCGACAAACAGGGCCGCCTTCTCACCCACCACGAGTCGGGGCGTTACTTCCACACCAAATACGGCATATTCACGGACCGCTACGGCCAGAAGGTGGCATTCAGCGGCTCGAACAACGCCTCGGTCACCGCATGGGTGAAGAATCACGAGACCTTCGACGCCTACCGATCCTGGCGTACCGAGTCCTGGGAGGACTACGGCGAGCCCAAGGAGCGAGCCTTCGAGCGGCACTGGCGTGCCAACCCCGACGAGGGCTGGGCGATCATCGACCTGCCCACCGCCGTCCGGGAACACCTGATAGCGCACGCTCCCGACGCTCCGCCGGCCCCCTTCAACGCGCCAGTGCCGCAACCGAGGCCCTGGGAGGCCGATCACGGGGTACCGCCCGTCGACGTGGACGAGGATTTTCAGGCGGCCTGGGACGAGCTGGTCGCCCTCCGGGACGCACCCAAGCAGTCGGCATGGACCGGCGTGGGCACGGCTTGGGCTCAGCCGCTGCCGCACCAGGCGGAGCTGATCCACCGGGTGGTATCGACGTACCCGCGCGGCTACCTCTTCGCCGACGAGGTCGGTCTCGGCAAGACCGTCGAGGCAGGCATGGTGCTACGCGAGTTGTTCACCTCCGGCCGGGCGAAGAAGGCCCTGCTCCTGGTGCCTGCCTCGGTGATGAAGCAATGGCAGGAAGAGCTGCACGAGAAGATGAACCTCGATGTCGCCCGCTACGACAGGGGTGGCTTCGTCGACCGGTTCGACCGGCCCATCGCGACCGACCTGAAGGCGAACCCGTGGTCGGCCTTCCCGATCGTGCTCGCCTCCTCCCACCTAGCTCGCCGCCGCGCCCGTCGTACCGCGATCCTCGACGCCGGACCGTGGGATGTCGTCCTCGTTGATGAGGCCCACCACGCCCGCCGCCGCGGCTCCAAGGCGACCGACACTCCCAACTCGCTGCTCGCGCTGCTCCAGGAGATGAAGAAGGGCGGCCTGTGGCATGCGCTCTACCTCGCTTCGGCGACCCCGATGCAGATGCACCCCCACGAGGCGTGGGACCTCATCGAGCTCCTCGGGTTGCCGGGCAAGTGGGGCGAACGGGCCTTCTTCTTCACGCAGTACTTCACCTGCCTCGGCGACCCGCCCGAGAGGCGCGGCTGGAAACTCATCTGCGACATGCTGGAGGACTATTTCTCCGACCCACTCGCCGAACGTGACTACGAGCTGGAGCAGCAGGTCGACGACGCACTCGGATGGGCCGAAGCGTTGACGGTGACCGGGATGGCCGGCAACCCACCCTCTCCTGAACTGAGGACGCAGTTCCCCAACGCCACATCCGAGTGGATGGACAAGTGGGCTCGCCGCCACACTCCGATACGCGATCGTGTTTTCCGCAACACCCGCAAGACCATGCGGGACTACCAGAGGGCCGGCATCATCCCTGACTCGATCGTCATCCCGTACCGGCACGTCACCGACGAGTTCATCGCCCTGGCGCCGAACGAGCGGAAGCTGTATGACCGCATAGAGGAATACATCCGCCGCCACTACAACGCCTACAAGTCCGACAAGGCCACCAAGGCTCTCGGTTTCATCATGACCGTCTACCGGCGCCGGCTGACCTCATCCTTCGAAGCGATCAAACAGTCCCTGCAACGCCGTCTCGACGTACTCGAGCAGGGCAAGAGCCTGGCTGATCTCCTCACCGACGATGACGGCGTCGACCTGGAAAACTCTCTCTTCGACCCCGAGACCTTCGATGTCCGTGCCGACCGCCTCAAGAAGGAACTCGGCGAGCTCCGCTCCTTCCTCAACGACCTCGGCGATATCACCGGTGAGGACACCAAGGCCAAGAAGCTCGTCGAGGACCTGGCCGAGTCATTCAAAACGTACGACTCCGCGCTGGTCTTCACTCAGTACACCGACACCATGGACTACGTCCGCGAGCGCCTCCTCGCCGCCGGCTACTACCGGCTCGGCTGCTACTCCGGCCGCGGCGGCGAGATCTACGATTCCGTGGCAGAGGAGTGGAGCCCGGTCACCAAGGCCGAGATCAAGAGCCGATTCCGCAACGGTGACATCGAGGTCTTGATCGGCACCGACTCGATGAGCGAGGGCCTCAACCTGCAGACCTCGGGTCGCCTCATCAACTACGACATGCCCTGGAACCTGATGCGCGTCGAGCAGCGCATCGGCCGTATCGACCGCATCGGCGCCTCCTACAAGCGCCTCCAGATCAGCAACTACTTTTACGAAGACACCGTCGAGGAACAGGTCTACAAGGGCATCAAACAAGATTACGACGACTTCACCAACATCCTCGGCGGTGCCGCCCCGGTCCTCGGCACCGTCGAGAAGGTCATCGAAGACCTCGTCCTCGCCGCAAACCTCAGTGACGAGGTCATCGCCAGCGAGATCGCCGGCATCCGGACCCAGATCGACGACATCAACAACCAACCTGTCACCACCGACGACCTCGGCACCCCCGAGAACGCCATCCCCATCAAGGCCCCGCCGGAGCTGACCGGAGACATCACTCCGGCAGACCTTGCCACCAAGCTTACGAACAACCTTCTCTCAGGCCACTGGCTGACCCCAGACGACGGACGCCCCGGTATCTACAGCCTCCTCCGTCCGCGTGCCGACGCCCGCGTGTCCTTCGGACGGTCCGACGGTGCAACGTCCGTCGAGTGCTATTTGGGTCAGCCGGCCACGGCCTCGGTCCCCGTGACATTCGACCGCGATGTCTGGGACACCAGCAGCGACAGCGACCTGGTCTTCCTGACCTACGGGTCACCCGAGTTGGGCTCCCTCCTACCTGCCGAACTCGGTGAGTGACTGATAGTGCGATGACCCGCTTAGCGCGCCGACATCCACATGATCGATCCCGGATGCGCTTCGGGGGCGGGTCGCCTGGGGCGCACCGCCCACCGAGATCCTGGACCTTGAAGCCCAGGGGACTCAGATAGTCCTGCCCAAGAAGACCACAGCAGGATTCCTCATCTGACGGAACTTAGTCCTCCCGTTCAGGGGCTGAGTTCCGTCTCCCGGTCCGCTTCAGGCTCCGGTGACCTCGATGACCGCCAGGTTTCTCTTGCCCCTGCGCAGCACCAGCCAGCGTCCGTGCAACAGCTCGTCGGCCGTGGCCACCGCGTCCTCGGCGGTCACCTTCACGTTGTTGACGTAGGCGCCGCCCTCCTTCACGGTGCGGCGGGCGGCCGACTTGCTCGGCACCAGGCCCACCTCCGCGAACAGATCGGTGATCAGGCCAAGCTCGCTCACCTGGGCGTGCGGCAACTCGGAAACCGCGGCGGCCAGCGTCGCCTCGTCGAGGTCGACGAGATCGCCCTGCCCGAACAGCGCCTTCGACGCGGCGATCACGGCGGCGCACTGGTCGGAGCCATGCACCAGCGTGGTCAGCTCCTCGGCGAGCGCACGCTGCGCGGTACGGGCTTGAGGTCGATCCTCGGTCGCCTTTTCCAGCTCCTCCAGCTCTTCGCGGGACTTGAAGGAGAGGATGCGCAGGTACCGCGGGATGTCCCGGTCGTCCGTGTTCAGCCAGAACTGGTAGAACGCGTACGGCGTGGTCATCTCCGGATCGAGCCAGAGCGTGCCGGTCTCCGTCTTGCCGAACTTGGTGCCGTCCGACTTCGTCATCAGTGGCGTCGCGAGCGCGTGCACCTCGGCGTGCGGCTCCAAGCGGTGGATCAGATCCAGACCGGCTGTGAGGTTGCCCCACTGGTCACTGCCGCCAGTCTGGAGGGTGCAGCCGTACCGCCGGTACAGCTGAAGGAAGTCCATTGCCTGCAGCAACTGGTAACTGAATTCCGTGTAGCTGATGCCCTGGTCAGACGCTAGGCGCTGGGCGACGGAGTCCTTGGTGAGCATTTTGTTGACCCGGAAGTGCTTGCCGACGTCCCGTAGGAACTCGATCACGGACAGGCCCGTGGTCCAGTCCATGTTGTTGACCATGGTCGCCGCGTTGTCGCCCTCGAAGGAGAGGTACGGCTCGATCTGCGCGCGCAGCCGGTTCACCCACCCGGCGATGATCTCGGGATCGTTCAGGGTGCGCTCGGCGGTCGGCCGGGGATCGCCGATGTGGCCGGTTGCACCGCCCACGAGGGCCAGGGGGCGGTGCCCGGCCTGCTGGAGTCGGCGGAGGGTGAGCACCTGTACGAGGTGGCCGACGTGCAGGCTGGGCGCGGTGGGGTCAAAGCCGCAATAGAACGTGACAGGGCCGTCCGCGAGAGCCTTGCGCAATGCGTCCTCGTCAGTGGCATGGGCGATCAGCCCGCGCCACTCGAACTCGTCGACGATGGCCGTCACGGTCTGTGTCTCCTTGAGTGGCATGTGTCAGTCTGGCGACTAGTGTAGTAGTGCTCCAGCCAGCGGCAGCGTTTGTGCTGCTCGGCGGCTTGCACCGAGGAGGCTCGACCAGATCGCCCGCACGCTGGAGTGACCTGACTCACGCAGTCCCGAACCATGCGTTGAGTAGTCGCCCGGTGACAGTTTCGCCCTGATGGCGGTAGTCACGCACAAACGCTTCGCCCTGAGACACCAGTCGAGTCCTGAATGTCGGGTCGTGATCGATCGTGTCGATCGCCCGCTCGAGGTCTCGCGCGGCTCGCTTGAGGTCGGTCGGAGAGACCACGGGATGTAGCACGCCGGCCTCGTCGAGCTCATAGCCAGCGATCGGTGGCGGGGAGACGAACATCGCGGCGTTTCCCAGTTCGGACAGGCTGCCTATGCGATGAGCCACGACGGGTACTCCTGACTCCATTGCTTCGAGCGCAACCCGCGGTAGGCCTTCCGGGCCGAGGGACGGTATCAGCAGAATCCTGGTGCGGTTGTAGATCGTGCTGGGATCCGGGGTGAAGGGGGCCATGTGGACGGTCGGTGAGGGGGGCGCGTAGGGCGGGACGTCGGGCCAGGTCTCCACGACGAGATAGGCGTCGTCGGGTCGCTGACGAATGAGCGCGTCCCAGACGCGTCGGCCCTTGATTGGGTGGTGGTTGATTAAGGTCAGGAACCGACCCGCCGTGCCGGGGGGCGCCGGGTTGACTCGCCGCTCAGGTAGGAGGTTGGGGAGTACCCGCGCCGGCACACGGACCTGGTGGCGAAGGGCATCGGCGATGGTCTGGCTGACCGCGTGCACGCTGGCCTGCCGCATGAGGTCGTAGTAGCGCCCGATCTCGTCGCTGGAGTGATCGCGGCTTGTGGGGAAGAGCTGGTCGGTCACGAGCACCGCTACCCGCCGGCCACTCGCAAGGCATGCTTCCAGCACGGCTGGATGCGCTTCCTTGAGGCGGACAGCGCACGAGTTCAGCAGGATCACGTCGGGGTCCAGGTCGTTGAGGAGATCCCGAAGAGCACGCCGGTACGCGCTCGCTTGCGCCGGGGCATCGACGAAGACTTCGTGGACGATGCAGCCCTGGACCGTTTGGGTTCTCCGTTCGGTTTCGGGGTTCCTACGCTCGGCGATACAGGCGAGGCTGGCTGGATGGCCGCGGCCGATGACGCGTTTGAGCAGCTCGCGGACTTGGAGGAACAGGCCGTTGGTGAAGCCCTCGCGGGTGAAGTCGTCGATGTTCACGAAGAGGATGCCTGGCATGGCGTTACTCCTGGCAGGCCGCGGCGGTGGCGAAGGTATCCAGCAGGTTCCAGAGCCGTGAGGCGATCTGGCTGTCAGCCGAGGGTGGGCCGGTGACGCTGAAGGGGCTGGGGGCGAGCATCTTGAGGCATGCGATCGCTGAGTACAGGTCGAACAGGCGCCGTCGAAAGCGGCCAACGCACAGCGGCGCGGCAACACGTTCGATGCAGTACGCCTCGGGCCCACGGGCCAGCAGGCCAGCGCGGGCGACCCCGAGTGGGTACAGCGCGTCACCGAATCCGAGCTCGTCCAGGTCGACGATCGCCGCGACCCTGCCGTGGTTCACCAGTACGTTCTGGTGAGTGGCGTCGATCAGGTAGGGCGATGGAGCGATGCGCTCGAACTCGGGGTGAAGTTCGCGAAGGGTTCTGCGGACTTTTTCGATGGCTGACCGGTGCCGCTGAGCAGGTGGCATGTGAGCTACCGCGCCGGTGACGTACTCCCAGAGTACGTCCGACCAGCGGGAGTGGCAGCGATGGTCGGTGTACGTGGCGACGCCGCCGTATCCAGGACCAGATGGGAGGCCGCTCACGCGGTGATGGATGTCGATCAGGTCGTCGGCAACGGTCCGCTTCTCGGCGGCCGTGAGGCCGGCGTAGACGTTGCAGAGATCATCCCCTGCGGCTCGCTCAAGGAGCATGATCGGCCAGGGCAGTGCCGTTCCAGACAGGTCCATGGCGAGCACGCGGGGCACGGGAACGCCCACCCGGGCGAGCTCAGTCCGCCAGTACGCGAATCCCGCGAAGCATTCGGCGCGGTCCGGTCGCGTGATCCGGACGATCACGGCCTCGCCGGACGCCAACTCCACCGCGAACACGAAGTGACTGCGGCCCATGGGGATGCGGCCCGCGGCCACGGCTTCCTGCTGGAGGCAGCGAGCGACCGCCCACAGGACGTCCTGCTGGGTCGGAGGTCTCATTGCAGGAGCAGTTCCGTTGCCGCGAGAGGGATGACACTCAGGCTGGCGTAGCCTCGAAAGAACGACCAGGTCGTCTCGAAATCGTCGGTGGCGATGATCAGGCCAGGCACACCGAGACACCCCGCGAGGTGGCCCAAGCCGCTGTCACATCCCACGAAGAGACGACATGACCGCAGACGGGCGACCATCTCGACAAGGTCGGCCCGTACGTAGGTCAGGCCGGGGCCAAGGTACTCCGCGGTGTCAGGACCGCCGAGGACCCGGACATCACCGTGTGCGGAGACCTGGCGCAGGAGCCGTCGGGCGAGGTCTCGTGGCGGTGGAGTCGTGGAACGCGCGTCGAACTGGCAGTAGACCACGTCCTCCTGGGCACCGGGCGCTGGTTCCTCACGAAGGGGAAGTGGTGGTATTCGATAGTGAGCTCGCCCCCCGTGGGCGTCGGTGACAGCGTGATTGAACCGGTCAAGCCAGGGGAGGCTCCATGAAGATCGGGCGAAGATCGCGTCGCCACTGATCGCTTCGCACGTTGAAGCGACATAGCTCACCCGCTCGCATGCGAAAGTCTCAACGACCCCAGCCAGGGCGTGCGATCCGGTGACGACAACGGACGCCACGCCGTTGTCGCGGCAGTAGTGCTCCAGCCCAGTGACGATGCTCAGCGCATCACCGAGGCGATTGTGCACGGTGAAGAGCATCATGGCTCCGTCGAGGAGCGTTGACGGAGGGGTGCCTTCGTGTGACAGAGCACCGACCGTGTCGACCAGCTGGTCGCTCAGGCAGCGCAGCCCACGTTGCCCGCAGCGCCACGTCTGCGGCGCCGCCGCAATATCTACCGCGGACTCCTCGTGGGCCTCGACAAAGTGCACCTCGTCGAAGCCGAATTCATCGATGAGGTCACCGATCATTGATGGTCCGGTCACCTCGACGTGGGTGAGTCCGGTCTTCCGGGCGTAGCTGGCCAGACCAGCCACCAACTCGACGCAATCGCGAACAGAGAGGTCGGCTACGGAGAACCGCGTCGGCAGCTCTTCTCGTCCCCTGATCGATGGTCGGCTCATGGGGTGCCCTCGCCCTCGTATGCAGCTGTGGCCGGATGTACGGCGTCGAACTGCCTCTTGCTCTTGAGTAGGCGCATGACCAGTTCTCTGGCATGAGTATCGGAGAAATATGGATTGAGGGAGTAAAGCCGCAGAGCCCCGACCGGCTCGCCATCCGGCGTGTAGAACGCCGCAGAGGTCTTACTCACCGCGATCTGATCGGCCTCCGGCACACGTTGACGCGAAAGCCACGCGAACAGGTCTGACGTGTACTGGTTGATCCGGCGGACCGCGATGGTGTCGCTGAAGTCCTCCCCGATAGCAGCTTTGTCATCCGGTGGATAACAGCGAACGAACACGTCCGGCCCATAGGAAACCTTGTTGATGGCAGTCGCGTCGCCGGATCCGAGGACGTCAATGTGGCGACGCAGGGTTTCGGCTGTCTCAAGTGCATGACCAAGTAGTTGCCGCATTCCCTGTTTTCCCAGTGCCTGCAGGCCGAGCCAGGTCGCGACCATGTTCGCCGCCGACCTGGACGTCTCCAGTGTGAAGGTTCCCGGATTGTAGGCGTCCTTGTCATGGAAGAGTGGCGTCATGACTCCGCCGCTGCGACGCAGCCGCGAGAAATCTCGGCTGTCCCGCATGACGATCATGCTTGACGTGTACGGCGCGTAGCCGGTCTTGTGGAAGTCGCTACCGAATGAGTCAGCGTGCCGTACGGTTCTCAGGCGTTCGATCAGCAGCGAGAGCTTGGCCACCACAGCTGGACTGAACCCGAGGGGATTGCGAGACAGGTCGTAATCAAGGAAGCAGAGGTAGGCCCACCCGACAACCGTGTCCGCGTGCACATGAGGCATGTAATCTAACCGATATTCGGCCGCCAGCCGATCCCGCATCGCAGCGATCTCGACGAAGTCATCCACAGCCATATTGGAGGTCGTCCCGCCCGCGCCCATGATGCACACAAGTCGGTCTCCGCGTGCCAAAACTTCGCGACATGCTGCTTCCATCGACTGCAGGTCTGTCGTCTGATCAGGCAGCGACGCAGCGGCTACGTAGTTCTGGGTGCCGATCCCAAGCCACGCGCACGCGGATTTCTGAGAATAGTGTGCCGGCCAGGAACCGACGACGACGGCCCCAGGATCGATCCCGCGCTCGGCGTGGTCAGGCTGCGCTTTGGAAATCCCGACGTTGATCGCGTACAGGTTGGTCGCAGTGCCGCCGAACGTGAACAGACCACCTGCCCGGTCCGGGTCGTACCCCGCCAACCGTGCCAGCGCCCGAGCACAGGACAGCTCAGCGGAAAGGGTCTCCCCCGCATCTTCCCCGGTGACGCCGTTCGGCATGAACAACGACACCGCGCACAGGGCTGCCAGGTTGACGAACGACGGTGGTTGAACGATGTTCTTGGCGAACATGTGGTGGTGCACCTTCACCGACCCAGCGAGCCACCGTCGCAGCTGGCCGAGCACTATCTCCGACGCGACAGGCCCTTCAAGCAGATGTCCATCGCTGTCTGGTGAGTACCCGTCATCGTCGCATCGGCGCGGATAGACCGGCCCTGCACCCTGTTGGCTCAGCGCCTCGTTGAGGGCGCGTCGGATGAGCTCGACCAGCGTATCGGCGTTGCTTCCGTCGGAACGAAGAAATAAGCCGTCACGCCAATAAGTGAAAGCGTCCCGGTTCGTGGAGAAATCAGGTGTCATCACAGCCTCCAATGGGCTTAGGAGTAACTAACAGTGTTCATTCCCTTGGCGTGCCATAGAGTTTCATACGTTCCGGCCGGGGCGTACGTCGTCGGCCGGATATAAGATCGTCGCAAGCGACCTCGATAGACCACACCAGGTCATCACGTTGACGACACAGAATCGCGGCGCGCTCCACGGCGCGAGCGTCATCGCCGACCAGTCGCTCGGTATGCACTATCCGAAGCGTCAGCACCGAGAGGCGGTCGAGTGCAGAGCCGATTGACTCCGTAAGAGGAGGAACATCTTCATTCGCATCCCACGCCCCGTCGAGGATTCGATCCACCTGCTCGATGAGTTTGTGGCGAAGACTGTTGAGTTCGTCGATCTCCCGCTTGATGGACGGAATATCACCGTCCGCAACTCGCCGCACCCGATCCTCGGCCTCCCATTGGCGGCTGTTGACTGCGTGGAGCCGGTTCAGCGGCTTCAATAACTCCGGCGCGCTAGGAAACGGGATCCTGGCGAGAGCATCTTCGCACCATTCGCGTTTCCCGTCTGTCATATCGACGACCGATTCACCACCAATCACTACTGAGGTCCTTGTCAGAACCCTGGCTGTCTCCTTGGGTGTGTGTTGCGTCGTTGCTGGCCGCTCCGGCATCCGACTCGGAAGGGTCAGCGGTGATGTCACTCGCGCGGGGAGAGGGGTCTCCTCGGCCCGTGGCATGGGAGATGAGATGGGTTCCTCTCCCCACGCGTCCTCCGCGACCGCCTCTTCCACCGAGCCGGCAGCGGGCCTTGCCACTCGGACCGTTACCGCCTCGGGTGGCGGCGAGGAAGTCCGGATCATGACGTGGTCGGGCGGCTTGTCTTTCAGGGCCATCACCACGCGCCGGAGCGTGCCAGTGTCGGCGCGGGAGCCGTCGGTCGCGACCTCGGCCGCGCGGGCACGTTCGCGTTGGGTCTCCTGCTCGGCCCGTGCCCGGGCCTGGACGACCTGGGCCTTCTGCACCGCGCGAATCTGCATGTACAGGTTCCTCAGTGCCTTCGGCGACAGTCGTACCTCAAGGCGTTCCGGAGGCCGGCGGCCGGTCGGATCGTGAGTGATGCCCTCGACCGCCAGCAGAACAGTCAACTCCGGATGGTCAGCGGCTTGCAACTCCGCGTCGCTGAGTAACGTGAGGGTCAAGCCAGGCATGTGTTGCCCCCCAAGGTGAAAATCAGAGTCTTTCCGTCGGTGGTCCGCTCGGCTCGCCACCCGGCGGCCAACATGTCCAGTAGCGCGAGTCCCCGGCCTCCCTCGTCCAGTTCGGTCGCCTGCCGCCGTCGTGGGAAGTCGGTGCCGCTGTCCCTCACCTCCACCTGCACGCTGCGGTCCACCGGTGAGGGCGAGTGGCAGAGCACGTAGAAGTCAGCGCCTTCGCCGTGGAGCACGGCGTTCGTCGCCGCCTCGGACACCAGCAGCGCCACGAGCGGCACGTCGATCCACGGATACGCGGTATATGCCTGCGCTGCTCGGCTCCTGGCCAGCGTCACCGAACGCGGCTCCCGGCGGTACCGTCCGACCGCCACGACATACCCGCGCTCATGCATCGCTGCCCGTCCAGTCGCGGTCAGTTATTACCGTCCCGCACGTCGGGATCAGTCTGGTCATGGCCACGGGCTCCTCCGGCTGAAGCGGACTGGTTGCCGCTGGCTCAGGTGACGCCGGTACGGGCTCCGGCAGCAACCTGTCTGAGCCAGGGGTCGGTTGCCGCACAGGCGCCGCCGAAGGCCCCTGTGCTGCCTCGCCTTACGATGCACCCACCCGACCCGGATCACAACCCCTCAAGTTGCACATGTGCGAGAATCGCTGATGGCACCTCAGTTCTAGAGCGCACGCATGACGGAGAGTAGCTACTGTGGGGCGATGAGCGGGATACTGTGCGCTGGGCATCACCGGGAGGGGAGACCATGGCCAAGCCACTGGCAACGATGCGACGCAAGCGACTGGGCCTTGAGCTGAAGCGCGTGCGCGAGGAGAAGGAACTGGACCGGGAGGCGGTCTCGGAGATTCTCCAGACGGACTTGTCGCGCATCTCGCGCATCGAGACCGGCAAGGCAGTCCTCAGCAAGCTGGAGCTGAGCACCTGGCTGGACGCCTGCGGCATCACTGACCAGCGGCTCCGCGCCGGGCTGACCGAGCTCAACGCCCAGGGGCGCAAGAAGGGATGGTGGCAGAAGCGGGGCGATCTGATCCCGCCGAACCTCCAGGAGGCGATCGACCTGGAGCAGACGGCCAGCGTGATCTTCGAGCACCGCCAGGCGTTTATCCCTGGTCTGCTCCAGACGCCCGACTATGCGGCGGCGATGATCCGCGCCTTTCCTCTCGTGGGCAACGCCACCGTCGACGAGGCGGTTCAGGTCCGGATGACGCGACAAGAGGTGCTCAGCCGCCCAAACGCGCCACAGGCGTTCTGGATCCTCGACGAGGCCGCGCTACACCGCGAGGTCGGTGGGCCGGAGGTGATGGCCGGCCAGCTTCAGAAGCTTCTCGATGTCCGCAACCCACCTCACCTCAACATCCAGGTACTTCCCTTCCGCCGCGGCCCGTACCACTGCATCTCCAGCTCTTTCCATCTATTCACGTACAAGGAGCCATCTGCAATGGATCTGGTGCTCGTGGAATACGAGAGGGGTAGGCTCTTCCTGGAGGAGGATTCCGATGTGGAACCGTTCCGACGCTCGTCTGACCGACTGCGAGATCAGGCGCTATCGACGGAAGATTCCCGGGAGTTGATCTCCTCCATCATGCGATCCTTTGAACGAAACTGAGAGCATAGTATGCGTTACGACCTCCCGGAAGACCGCTGGGTGAAGTCCACCTACAGTACCGCTGGCGGAAACGACTGCGTAGAGACGCAGATGACGAATGATGGGCACGTCGCTGTCCGCGACAGCAAAGCCCCAGAATTGGGAGCCTATGGGTTCGCCCGAGAGTCCTGGACCGTGTTCTTGGAATGCTTGAAGTCACGACGCCTGTGACGGCCGATACTGTCACCTTTCCGTTGTCACCTGAAGATTGATCCAATACGGTACGGCCGCAGAACAACGAGAATCACGGAAATCTAAGGAGCTCCGCTGCGTTCCGGGCGGAGGTTCGCCTCGCTCGTGGGGTCAAGGGCTGAGCCGTCGTTGCGCACCTTCCCTTGTTGCCCTTACGTGCGCCCGACGTGCGGTCTTAAGCGCTGCGTAATCGATCCTTAAGTACTTCACAAGGGGTGGTTCGACAGACTCGACTCACAGCGTGGGTACTCATCAGTCGGTGCAAGCGTTAAGACTGAAGAGCACTTGCGGAGATCGACCGCCGATGCCGTTGGGGGCTGGGTTACCTGACGGGCTTCCCACCCCCCTTCCCTCTAGACAGGTAGGGGGTGAGCGGCCTCTTGTCGCAGGTCAGATGGCCTTGTCCCCCTTCCTATGGCTACCCAGACTCAAGTACGTGAGAGGTACTCTGAAGTAGGCTGCTTGGGCGTTGACTTCGATGGCGCGTGGTTGGGTCGTCGAGGAGTTGAGCGATGAGCCTCAGGTTTCCGATCTCATAGCCGATCCGTTCGCCGATCCGGGTTCCTATCTGTGTACCTCCCAGAGAGGTAGAGGTCACGCAGCACCTTGTCGCAGGTCAGGCAGGCCTTGTCTCCTACCGATGTGGCGTCCGACTCATTGCCATGAGACAGGTTCTCTACGCAATAGCGTGGCATGAACGGGACGCGACTGCCGGATCAGCGGCTGTGCTGGCAACAAAGATGTGAAGATTCGACGCCCCCTGTCCAAAACAGGCCCTCTGAGCGGTCTTTTATGGTGAAGGCATCCTCTACCCACACGCTGACACGTACGCCTCAGCTGCTGGCGCACGTGGAGCGGGAGGCACACCGTGGACCCTGCTCGCCGTGACCAAGATCCCTGCGAAGGCGATCACAACGCAGATGTGATCCGCTTTCCGAAGCGCGAGGATGGAGAATCCGCTGAAGATTCGTCGACGATCTATCGGGAGGAGGGAGAGTGGCGTTACCATCCGAGGGACGCACGTGGCCGCGGACGAAATTTCACCGGCAACGTGACCTATATCGGCGGCGGTGAAGGCGAACGCCTACGCGGCGCGTTGGCGCCCGTGATACGGGATCTGCTCGACTGGGCCGCCACTCACCAGGACACGGCCGCTGACTCTCCCGAAGATCGCGATGACAGGGGAGCTGCATGACCACACCCCACCAAGACAGCCCGCAGGAAGCTCTGCCCGCCAATCCGCCCGCCCCGGGGTGGTCGGGCCATGCGAAGCCGGGCTCGCCCGCCGCGGTGCCTGTGTCGGGTCCGTCGGGTCTGTCAGACCTTGCGGTCTCTCCGTTCGGCGCTCCCACCGCACTGCTGCGCGGTGAAGTGCGCGTGGCGTGGGTGGGCCGGACGTCCACCGAGGACCAGCAGGACCCGCGCCAGTCCCTCATCCGGCAGTTGCACCGCTGCAAGGAGACAGTGCCGGAGGCATGGGCGATCGTGGCCCACTTCTACGACGTCGAGTCCGGTCGGATGGAACTGGATCGGCGCGGGATGGGCTCCGGGCACGAACGGTTCGACATCCCCATCGCCCGTGACGGTGGGATCGCCGATCTGCTGGCCGAGGCCGTCCACCCGAACCGCCGATTCGATGTGGTGATCTGCGAGAGCACCTCACGTGTCGCGCGTCGGATGTTCGAAAACCTCTCCGTCGAGCGCGAGTTGGAGCGAGCTGGGGTCCCGCTGCTCGCCTGGAACGAGCCGTTCAAGCTCGATGGAGGGCGGGCCCAGCAGATCCTCCAGCGCCGCATCAACCAGTCGGTGGCCGAGTACGAGGTGTTCAACGCCCTGGAAACCTCCTGGGGCGGGCTGTGCACCCACGTGCGGGAAGGCTGGAACATCGGCAAGCCGCCCTACGGCTACATCGCCCGGCGCTACCGCCACCCGAACCCCACCAAGGCCGACAAGGGCGCCACCAAGACCCGCCTGGAGCCCGACGGCGTCCGGGGCGAGTCCGTCACGCAGATGGCGCAGTGGCGCTACTACGAGGGTCTTGGCTACGCCACCATCGTTGACCGCCTCAACGCCGACCTCGACCACTACCTGCCTCCTGTCCCTCCGGGCGGCCTGCAACGAGCCCGCGGGAAGTGGAGCAAGTCCGCCGTCAGCGACATCCTGCGGAACCCGAAGTACACCGGCTACCAGGTCTTCAACCGCCGCGCCACCCGCTCCAAGCACGGCGCGCACAACGACCCCGCCCTGTGGGTGTGGTCACCGGAGCCCGTACACGAGCCACTGATTCCCAAGTGGATGTACGACGAGCTCAACCAGCAACGCAACGCCAAACGCGGCTCACGGGACGGCGGCGAACCCAACCGGCACCCGCAGACCCAACGAACCTATGTGCTCCGCGGCATGGTGCGGTGTGCCTGCGAGCGACGGATGTCCGGCAACCACCGCAACGGAACCACCTACTACGTCTGCTGGCCACGCGCCAACAACCGGGGCCGCCCCGACGTCTACGCCGGACACCCCAAGACGGTCTACCTGGGCGAGAAAGCCATCCTGGAGGCCGTGAGCGCCTTCTACGCCGACCACGTCTTCGGCCCGCACAGGCGAGAGCTGCTGGCGAGGGAGATCGAGAGCGTGGACGACCGGGCGGCGAGACAACGAGAAGCCGAGCGACATCGCCACCAACGCGCCCTCGCCGATCTCGCCCGCCGACAAGGCAACGTCCTGCGCCAAGCCCAGGACTGCGAGCCCGGCGACCCCTTCGCTGACGGCCTCCGGGCCACCTACAACGAACTCGAAGCCCAGCACCGCGCCACCCTCGCCCTTGTCGCCGAGCTGGACGCGGCCGACGCCGCCGAGCCTGCCCGGCCCAGCACCGAGAGCGCCGACCTGCTGGACGCGCTGCCCCACCTGGCCCTTCACCTGGCCGAGGCGCCGGAGCGGCTTCAGCGACGCCTGTACGAGATCACCCAACTCACCATCACTCTGCACCAGAACACCGACGACGTGACTCTGAGTATCAGGCTCCCCGCGGAGCGGCTACCGGAGATCACCCAAGCAGCCGAAAGGATCTCGACCATGCCCCAGCACGCCGAACGGCCCGTGATCAGGAAGATCACGAGCCGTTCTGTGGATGCTGTCGGTGCCCCCGGCAGGATTCGAACCTGCGACACCCGCTTTAGGAGAGCGGTGCTCTATCCCCTGAGCTACGGAGGCCGGGGCCGAGGACAGGTTAGCGGATGTGGGGCGGTGGGCGTCCGTGCGGTGGGGCTCCTACGATGGAAGGACGGGGTGAATTGTGGTGGTTTGAGCGATTGCAGGAGGTGTAGGAGCGATGACCCTTCCGATACGGCGGCACCGGCCGGTGGCGGATGGGCGGCGGGGGATGTGGGCGCGCGATCCGTTGTGGGAGTTCGACGAGTTCTTCAACCAGATGGGGTCGCTGCTGCAGTCCGAGGGCCGGATGGCCTGGGCGCCGCTGGCCGATCTGACGGAGACGGACGACGCGTACGTGCTGGAGGCGGAGTTGCCCGGGGTCGGGCGTGAGGACGTCGACGTCCAGATCGGCCGGCGGGAGCTGACGATCTCGGGTGAGATGCGGGAGCAGGGCCCCGACGGGATCCTGCATCGGCGGACCCGGCGGACCGGGCGGTTCGAGTTCCAGACGGCGCTGCCGGGGCCCGTGGACGGCGATACCGCCACGGCGCGCCTCAACGACGGCGTGCTGACCGTGCGGCTGCCCAAGGCGACGGACGCCGGCGTGACGCATGTGGAGATCCAGCCCGGGGAGTGATTCCGGGCTGGATTCGGTGAAGGGCGTCAGGCCGCGGCGGCGAGGCGGCGGGCGGCGAGTTCGGCGTAGAGGGCCGTGCCGTCCGGGAGGACGGCCTCGTCGAAGGCCGCGAGCGGCGAGTGGTTGCTGGGGGCGGTCTCCGGGTCCCGGTCCGGGAGGCACGCGCCGAGGAAGACCATCGCCCCGGGGATCTCGTCGATGACCCGGGAGAAGTCCTCGGCGCCGAGGATCGGGTTCGCCATGGGCTCGAAGCGCTCCTCGCCGAGGGCCTCGCGGACGGTCTGGGCGGCGAAGGCGGTCTCGGCGTGGTCGTTGACGGTGACCGGGTACTGGTCGAGGAAGCGGGCGTCGGCCGCCAGGCCGTGCGCGGCGGCGATGCCCTCGCAGACGGCGACCAGACCGGTGCGGAGCCGTTCGGCGTTGGCGGCGGAGAAGCTGCGGACCGTGGCGGTGAAGCGGGCGGTGTCCGGGATGATGTTGGCCTGGGTGCCGGCGTGGAAGTCGCCGACGGTCAGCACGACCGGGTCGAAGACGTCGAACGTCCGGGTGATCCAGGTCTGGAGGGCGGTGACCATCTCGCACGCCGCCGGGATCGGGTCCAGTGACTTGTGCGGCTGGGAGCCGTGGCCGCCGGCGCCGCGGACGGTGACGTCGAGGACGTTGGAGGCGGCGAGCTGCGGCCCGCCGCGCCCGGTGAAGAGGCCCGAGGCGTGCATGCCCGACGTGACGTGCAGCGCGTAGGCGGCGACGGGGCGCTGCCCGGACGCGTCGAGCACGCCCTCGGCGAGCATGTGCCCCGCGCCGTCGAAGCCCTCCTCGCCCGGCTGGAACATGAACACCACGTCGCCGGCGAGCTGGTCCCGGTGCGCGGAGAGCAGCCGGGCGGCGCCGGCCAGCATTGTCGTGTGCAGGTCGTGGCCGCAGGCGTGCATCCGGTCGCCGGGCGCGGCGAACGGCAGCCCGGTGCGTTCGGCGACCGGGAGCGCGTCCATGTCGCCGCGCAGCAGCACGGTCGGCCCGGGCTGGCCGCCGCGGAGCACGGCGGTGACGGAGCTGAGGCCCTCGCCGGTGCTGATCTCCAGGGGCAGTCCGTCGAGCGCCGCGAGCACGGTCTCCTGGGTGCGCGGCAGGTCGAGGCCGACCTCGGGGGTCGCGTGCAGCGAGCGGCGCAGGCGAACGAGTTCGTCGGCCAGGGATATGGCGTCGTCGCGGAGGTTCATGACGGGCGTCCTCCCTCGGAGATGGGATCCGGGCGGTCTTCGGAGGAGACGTCGGAGACCCGGATCACCGGTGTCAGGATCGTAGCGTTGCCTTCCGGTTCGGTGGAGGCCTTGCCCACGCTGTCGCTGACCCTGATCAGCAGCGCGACCAGCAGGAAGTTCGCGACGCTCGAGGAGCCGCCCTGGGCGAGAAACGGCAGCGCCTTGCCGGTGAGCGGAATCAGGCCGGTGACGCCGCCGGCGACGACGAAGACCTGGAGCGCCAGCACGATGGACAGGCCGGCGGCCAGCAGCTTGCCGAACGGGTCGCTGGCGCGCAGCGCGGTGCTCATCCCGCGCTCGATCAGCAGCGCGTACAGCAGGATCACGAGGGTGACGCCGGCCAGGCCGAGTTCCTCGCCGACGGTGGCGAGGATGAAGTCGCTGCGTCCAGCGAAGCCGATGAGGTACGAGTGGCCCTCGCCGAGGCCGGTGCCGGTGAGGTCGCCGGCGGCGAAGCTGAACAGCGTCTGCGCGGACTGTGGGGAGACGAATCCCTGTGGCTGTTGGTCCGGCGGCAGGAACGCCACCATGGGGTCGAGCCACGCCTGCACGCGCCCCTTGACGTGGGGCTGGGTGGCGGCGACGGCGATCGCGCCGACCACGAACATCAGCACGCCGAGGATCGCCCAGCTGGTGCGGTGGGTGGCGATGAAGAGCATGCCGATGAAGACGCCGAAGAAGATCAACGACGTGCCGAGGTCGCGCTCGTAGAAGAGGACGATGAGGCTGACCGCCCAGACCAGCAGCACCGGGCCGGCGTTGCGGCCGCGCGGCAGGGCCAGGCCGAGGAACCTGCGGCCGGCGAGGGCGAGGGCGTCGCGGTTGGTCATCAGGTAGCTGGCGAAGAAGACGACGATCATGACCTTGACGAACTCGCCCGGCTGGATCGACATCGGACCGATGGTGATCCACCGCTTGGCGCCGTACAGGTCGGCGCCGAAGAACGCGGGCGCCATCAGCAGCAGCATCGCGACGGCCATACCGAGGTAGGTGTAGCGCTGGAGCACCCGGTGGTGGCGGAGCACGACCAGGGTCACGGCGAACAGGCCCACACCGACGACGGTCCAGATCACCTGGTCGGAGGCGACGGGGGCGGAGCCATACTGCTCGGCGTAGGAGTGATCGAGGCGGTCCATCAGCACCAGGCCGAGGCCGGTGAGCAGGACGGTGATCGGGAGGATCAACGGGTCGGCGTGCCGGGCGAAACGGCGCACCGCGAGGTGGGCGACGATCGCCAGGATGCCGAGGCCGACGCTGTGGGCGAGCAGCCCGGTCGGTATCTCCTCCCGCATGGCGAGGCCGGCGGAGGCGTGTCCGAAGGTGACGATGAGCACGGCGAAGACGACGAGGGCCAGTTCCGTGTTGCGCCGGCGCGCGATCCACCGCCGCACCTCGCGGGGCGGGCCGACGCCCGCCCTGTCCCGTCCACTCCGCATCGGTCCCCGCCCCCTGTCCCGATCGCCGGGCGCGCTTCCGGGCGGCCGCCCGGGCCCCGCGCGCGCCGACGCCGCTGGAAACCTACCAACAGGGCACGGGGTGCCGGCAGGGCACGCCTTCACCAACGACTGACGCGGATCCGGTATTCGCCGTCCGGTTCGGCGGCCAGCACCTCGACGCTGACGCCGGCGTCGTCGTCGCGGAACACCTCGCCCGGCACGAACGGGGCGTCGGTCAGGCCGGCCGTGACCTGGGGGTGGGGGTCGTCCTGGCAGCCGTCGCTGTCGGGGGTGGCGTCGGCGACCCGGACGGGGCCGAAGCCGCTGGGGGTCTCGGAGCTGACCCAGGAGACCAACACCCCGGGGCGGCACACCACCTGGTCCAGGCCGCCGGGGGCGCGGACCTCGATGGCGACGGCGGAGTGCTCGCCGGTGCGCACGGCCACCAGCGCGACGCCGTCGTCCCCGCCCCCGTCAGCGGCGTCCCCGTCGGTGGGGCCGACGACGAACTCGGTGACGCCCGCGTAGCGCACGCAGGCGACCTCGGTGAGGTCGAGCCAGCCGAGCTTCCACTTGTGCCAGGCCAGCAGGTCGTTGCTCGGGCCCCAGTCCTGCTCCATCACGTCCCAGTGGCCGGTGAGCGGGAGGGCGCTGCCGGTGCCGGTCCAGTAGAGGTCGGGAAGGCCGAAGGCGTGGCCGTTCTCGTGCACCAGGACCCGGTGCGGGCTCTCCCCCGGCTGGTGGCTCCAGATGAAGCTGACGTTGCGCAGCGGGCCGCTGGGCGTGGGGACGAGGGGGCGGCCCGGGAAGGTCACGGACAGCACCTTCTCGGTGGCCGGCGGGCCGGCCTCGGGGGTCGCCAGCACGTTGACCAGGTCGTACGCGGCGAAGTCCACCTCGCCGGCGAGCGCGGCGACGATCTCGCCCATCAGCCGGTTGTAGCCCTGGGGGTCGTCGGGGTACCAGCCGGTGCCGCGGTCTATGCCGTACGCCTCGAACGGCTGGGACATCCGCAGCCAGCGGTGCACGGGAACGGGCTGGTACCGCAGATGGCCGCCGGAGCTGTCGGCGAAGTAGTGGGTGGTGGCCGGGAAGAACTCGGCGAAGCGCTCGTGGGTGCTGAGGGTGGCCTCGGAGCCGGGGAAGTCGATGAAGAGCGTGAGGGCGAGGACCGTGCCGGTGGTGGGGGCGTATCCGGACGGGGCCGCGGATCCGGAGTCCGGCCCCCCGTACGCGGGGGCGCCGCCGGCGGCGGGTAGCGGTATCGCCTCGTTGAGTCCGCCGTGTGCCTCGTGCCCGTCGGCGACCGGGAGCGCGCAGGCGGCGGGCGAGGGCGTGGCGGGGAGCGGGGCGCCGGTGAGCGCGGGGGCGCCTGGTGTGGTGGCCAGCACCAGGGCGAGGGCTCCGGCGGCGGCGAGCGGGGCGCGTGGGGCGGGGAGCGGGCGTATCCGGGCGAGGCTGCGGGAGGCGGCCCCGGCCGGGCGGGATATCCGGTGCGTCCGGTGCGTCCGGTGTATCCGGCATATCTGTGCGCCGCGGCGTATCCGGGCCAGGCGGGGTACGCGGGGTGCGTGGGGTATGCCACGGTCGGCCGGACTGCCGGCCGGATCGCCGGCTGCGCTGCGCGGATGGCGCATGGCCCGTCGCCCCTTCCATGATCGGCCCGGATCCTGGCGTCCACGATGGGCCTGCGGGGCGGGCGGGCGCGCGCGGGATGACGCGTTCGGGTGGCCGCGTTCCACCCACGAGGCGGCGGGTACCCGGGACGTGCGGCGATCCGGGCCGGCGAGACGCAACTATCGGCGCGCGCCGTTCGTCTTCACGGATGAGAGACGCGTCCGAGCGAGCTGCGGCCGGGCAGGATACCGCATCACAGAAAAAAGATGCGCTGCTTGGGAATTCTGTCCGAGTTCCCGTCGTTGATTCGTTACGGATACGGGGAGCAAGGGGGCCTCCGCATCGCAGATGGATCGCACTGATCCGACTCGCATGAGAACTTACGTTCGATCACTCGCAAGGGAGCACGTATGGCAACCCGTGCCGTCGCCCGGCGTCAGGGCACTGACGACAGTGTCGAAGCGACGGGCAGTGTTCGGTCAACCACAGGCGGTGGCTCCGGAGGCGGCGACGCCACCGAGCGCGACCTGGTGGGGATGTACCTCGACGAGATAGCCCGTACGCCGCTGCTCGACGCGGCGCAGGAGGTCGAGCTGTCCCTCGCGATCGAAACCGGGTTGTACGCGGAGCGCATCCTGGCCGGCGAGGAGGAGCTGTCGCCCGACGGCGCCGCGGCCTCGGCGACGCGCGAGGAGTTGGCGGCCCTGGTGGCCGCCGGCGAGCGCGCCAAGGATGTCTTCATCCGCTCCAACCTGCGGCTCGTCGTGGCGGTGGCCCGACGCTATCCGCGGAGTGGGCTCCCCCTGCTGGACCTGATCCAGGAGGGGAACGCGGGCCTGGTCCGCGCGGTGGAGAAGTTCGACTACACCAAGGGGTTCAAGTTCTCGACTTACGCGACCTGGTGGATTCGGCAGGCCATCACCCGGTCGATCGCCGACCAGTCGCGCACCATCCGACTCCCCGTCCACCTGGTCGAGGAGCTCGGCCGGATCCGGCGCGTGCAGCGGGAGTTCAACCGGGAGCGGGGCCGTGAGCCGGAGCCCGGGGAGATCGCGGCCGAGCTCGGCTCGTCCGCGGAGCGGGTCCAGGACGTGCTGGACTGGGCGCGCGACCCCGTCAGTCTGAACATGTCGGTCGACGACGAGGGCGAGACCCAGTTCGGCGACCTGCTGGAGGACACCTCCGCGGCCACGCCCGAGCAGTCGGTGCTGGTGATGATGCGGCGCGAGGGTCTGGAGGACCTGATCGGCCGTCTCGACGAGCGCACCGCGGCGATCATCCGCGCGCGGTACGGCATCGAGGACGGTCGGGAGCGCACGCTCACCGAGGTGGGCAAGCAGCACGGCCTCACCCGGGAGCGCATCCGGCAGATCGAGAAGCACGCGCTGCTCGAGCTGAAGCGGATGGCGAGCGACTCCGGCTTCGACGCGGCCGCCTGACCGCACGACATCTCCACACCCGACTCGACGCACGCTCACGCACAGGGCGGCGGGGGGTGAGGACCCGGGTCCTCACCCCCCG
>NZ_JBDPLU010000035.1:0-46075 GCF_039871525.1 Streptomyces sp. B6B3
CGCGAGCAAGAACATCCTCGCTGAATGCGCCAAACAAACCCCAGGAAACCCCAAGGCCCTGTCTGGCAGTCAAATCATCTGGCATTGACAACATGACACGCTGTTGAGTTCTCAAGGAACGGACGCCTTCCGGCGTTTTCCCTCTCGGTGTGTCCACTACCTTAGAGCGTTTCCCTGCGGATTCAAAATCCGGGTCTTCCAACAAGCTGTGGCCAACAGACCACGGACATGCAGAAAGAAGCCCTTGCGGGCGAATCGTTCAGGAGTGGAGTTGCGCCCTGTAACGAGCGCTTCAGCAACGTTACGCCGTCGTGGCGAGGAGGTCAACTTGAGCCCGGCAGGGCGAACTCCGCCCACACCGCCTTGCCGCCCTCGGGCAGCCGACGTGCTCCCCATTCCGCGGCGATCGTGGCCACCACGGCGATGCCACGCCCGGCCTCGTCCGCCGGCGCCGCCTGTTGCCGGCGCGGCAGATGCTCGTCCCCGTCGGTGACCTCGACGATCAGCCGGCGGTCGGTGCGCCGCAGCCGCAGGCCCATCGGGGCCCGGCCGTGCTTCAGGGAGTTGGCGACCAGCTCGCTGGCCGCCAGCACCCCCAGCTCGCGCAGTTCCTCGGGGAAGCGCCAGCTGGCGAGCACGCCGTCCGCGAACGCCCGGGCGCGCGGCGCGGCTTCGACGCCCCCGAGCAGGTCGAGCGCGGCGCCGCGGAACAGGTCGGCCTCCTCGCCGTGCCGTTCGGGGCAGGTGAGGACGAGGATCGCCACGTCGTCGTCGTGGTCCTCGGTGATGCCGAGGGCGCGCAGCAGCCGGTCGCAGACGATCTGCGGGCTCTCGCCGTCGCCGGAGGCCAGGGCGCGTTCCAGCGCGTCGAGCCCGTCGTCGATGTCGGCGTCGCGCCGCTCCACCAGGCCGTCGGTGCACAGCACGGCGCTCGCGCCGGGGCCGAACCGGACCGAGCCGGAGGCGTGCACCCAGCCGCCGGTGCCGAGCGGCGGCCCGGTGGGCTCGGACACCCGGTGCACGCCGCCGTTCGACTCGCGGATGAAGATCGGCAGATGGCCGGCCGAGGCGTAGGTGAGGCTGCCCTCGTTCGGGTCGTAGACGGCGTAGAGGCAGGTCGCGATCTGGGTGGCGTCGATGTCGGCGGCCAGACCGTCGAGCAGTTGCAGCACCTCGTGTGGTGGCAGGTCGAGGCGGGCGTAGGCGCGCACGGCGGTGCGCAGCTGGCCCATCACGGCGGCCGCGCGCACGCCCCGGCCCATCACGTCGCCGATGACGACGGCGGTCCGTCCGGCACCGAGGGTGATGACGTCGTACCAGTCGCCGCCGACCGCGGCGTCGATGCCGCCCGGCTGGTAGATGGCGGCGACGCGGAGGTCGTCCGGCTGCTCCAGCTCCTGCGGCAGCAGGCTGCGTTGCAGGGTGACGGCGGCCTGGCGCTGGTGTCGCTCGCTCTCCCTGAGCCGTTCGGCGGAGACCACCTGGTCGGTGACGTCGGAGGCGAAGACCAGCACCCCGCGCGGCGAGCCGTCGCCCGCGGTGTCGAGCTGGACGGGGGTGCAGGTGAAGGTGAAGAAGCTGTCGCGGCCGTCGGGCGTCTGGCCCGGAACCCGCCGGGACTTCAGGGTGCGGGGCGTGCCGCTGCGTCTGACCTGGTCCATCAGCGGCAGCAGGCCGAGGTCGACGAGCTCGGTGAGCGACTCGCGGGCGGGGGTGCCGGGCGGACGGGAGCCGAAGAGCGCGGCGTAGGCGTCGTTGACGTACGCGACGCGGTGGTCGGGGCCGTGCACGACGGCGACGGGAGCCGGGACCTGGCCGAGCAGCTCGTGGACGGCGCGGGCGGCGACGCCGGGACCGCGTGCCGGGCCGGGGCTCGCTGGTCGGCCGCCGGGGTCCTTCAGCTCCCCGCGGGCCGCGGGCACGCCGCCGGATTCTCCTCCGGTGGCGGCGTGGCGCCGCTGCGTTCCGGGCAGCCGGATACTCCAGCGCGTCAAATTCACAGCGTTCCGATCCGATTCGTCCTGTTCTGCCTTAACTCGTCCCCCGCGTCGTCGCTCACCCATCGTCACACGGAGCCGCGCCAGAAGGGGCGAGTCAGCGCCCTTCCGGGTGGCGTCCGGTGCCGGCGGCGAGCTCGAACTCCGCCCGTGGCTGTTCCAGCGAGCCGAGGGAGACGATCTCACGTTTGAACAATCCCGCAAGGGTCCATTCCGCCAGCACGCGTGCCTTGCGGTTCGCGGTCGGCACGCGACTGAGGTGGTACGCGCGGTGCAGGAACCAGGCGGGGTAGCCGGTCAGGCGCCTGCCGCGGACCCGTGCGACGCCCTTGTGGAGGCCGAGGGTGGCGACGGAGCCGGCGTGCCGGTGACGGTAGTCGGTGACCGACCGGCCGCGCAGCGTCGCCGTGATGTTGGTGGCGATGTGGCGGCCCTGCCGCAGGGCGTGCTGGGCGTTGGGGGCGCAGAGCACGTGTTCGGGCACGGGTTCGCCGATGCTCGCGGGCGGGAGCGGCGGCGCCGTGAGGTCGGGGACGGCGGCGGCGTCGCCGGCGGCCCAGATCCGCTGGTGGCCCTCGACGCGCAGGTCGACCGTGCAGCGCACCCGGCCGTTCCGGTCGAGCGGGACCCCGTAGGCGGCGAGCACCGGATGTGCCCTGACGCCCGCGGTCCAGACCAGGGTCCGGGTGGGGTGGCGGGAGCCGTCGTCGAGCACGGCGGTGCGGCTCTCGCAGGATTCGAGCCGGGTCCCCAGCCGCACGTCGATGCCGCGTCCGCGCAGCTGGCGGACGGCGTACTGGCCCATCTGCTCACCCACCTCGGGAAGGATCCGGTCGGCCGCCTCGACCAGGATCCATCGCAGCTCCTCCGGGCGGATGTTGTGGTAGTAGCGGCACGCGTAACGCGCCATGTCCTCCAGTTCCGCGAGCGCCTCGACGCCGGCGTAGCCGCCGCCGACGAAGACGAAGGTCAGGGCGGCGGCGCGGACCGCGCTGTCGCGGGTGGCGGAGGCGATGTCGAGCTGCTCCAGCACGTGGTTGCGCAGCCCGATGGCCTCCTCCACATGCCGGAACCCGATGCCGTGTTCGGCGAGGCCGGGCACGGGCAGGGTGCGGGAGATCGATCCGGGGGCGAGCACCAGGTGGTCGTACGGGAGCCGGAGCGGTTCGGCTCCGGCCTCGGCGCCGGCGATGGTGCGGACGGTGACGGTGTGGCGTTCCGGGTCGACGGCGGTGGCCTCGCCGGGGACGAAGCGGCAGCGGTCGAGCACCCGGCGGAGCGGGACGACGACGTGCCGGGGGGAGATGTTGCCGGCCGCGGCCTCGGGGAGGAACGGCTGGTAGGTCATGTACGGGTCGGGGCTGATGACGGTGATCTGCACCTCGCCGCGCCGGATCTCGCGCCGGAGCGTGCGCTGGAGTCGGTGGGCGGTGTAGAGGCCG
This sequence comes from Streptomyces sp. B6B3, assembly GCF_039871525.1. Taxonomy (NCBI): domain Bacteria; kingdom Bacillati; phylum Actinomycetota; class Actinomycetes; order Kitasatosporales; family Streptomycetaceae; genus Streptomyces; species Streptomyces sp. B6B3. The sequence goes on from NZ_JBDPLU010000035.1 coordinate 3,440, forward strand.
ACGTAGCCGCCACCGATCACGATGACGCGGGTGGGTTGCTTCGTCACCCGTCCATGAGGCACCCGGGGTCGGCCGTTTGTCCACAGCTCGGACCCGATGCTGCTCCGTTCGGGGGCGCGTGGTGGCGCTCGGAGCTTCTCAGTCGTAGTCGCCTGAACTATGTTCGTACTCTCAACCGGAGCGGTCTCGCGTGCCGCTCCTTGGACTGACGGGGCGGAGCGTTTCGGGGCTGGTCGGTGGAGATCGGTTCTCAGGGGGGCGTCCGCCTCACCGGGGGAAAACAGATATGGGGATACAGGGGACCGAGGACGGCCGCGAGCCGGCATCCTCGGCGGACCAGAGCCGTATGCGGGACGGGGTTGCCGGCGGCGAGGGGATCGACCGCGCGGACGGACTGGGTGGCGCGCAGGGGCCGGGGAGACCGGGTCCGTTGCGGGTGGACGCGCAGCGCAATCTGAGACTGGTGCTGAGCGCGGCGCGCGACGTCTTCGGCGAGCAGGGGTACGGCGCGCCGATGGAGGAGGTGGCGCGGCGGGCCCGGGTGGGCGTCGGGACGGTGTACCGGCGGTTTCCCAACAAGGAGGCCCTGGTGCGGTACATCGCCGAGGAGGAGACGCAGCGGCTGACCGCGAGTGCCCGGGAGGCGCTGGCGTTGGAGGACGAGCCGTGGGGCGCGCTCGAGGGGTTCGTGCAGCGGTCGGCGGCGGCCGGGACCGGGCGGTTGTTGCCGCCCGAGCTGCTGGCGGCGAGCACGGTGTCCGGCGGTGCCGGGGAGCGGGGGTACCTCCCGACCTCCCCGGCCGGCGGAGGACCGGGCGGCGGAGGACCGGGCGGCGCGGCCGGTGAGGCGGCCGAGGCGGTGGCCGCGCCGGGTGCGCGGGCGCCGCGGCAGCGGTCCGCCCGCTCGGCCGACGGCAACGGCAACGGCAACGGCAACGGCAACGGCAACGGCGGCCAGCGTACCCAGGAGCGTCCGCAGGAGACCCGTGAACTGCTGTCGGCCGTCGCTCAGTTGGTCGAACGGACGCGGGCGGCCGGGGAGTTGCGGGCGGACGTGACGGTGGCGGACCTGATGCTGGTGATCGCCACCACGCCGCCCCGGCTGGAGGACCCGGACCGGCGGTCGGCGGCGGGTCGGCGGCTCCTGGAGATCCTGCTGCAGGGACTGCGGGCGCGCGACGAGGTGGGCGCCCGACGGGTGTCGGGAGACGGGTGAACGAGCGGTAGCGCCCCCGGAAGAGTGGTTCTCGGCTGATCCGGGTGGGTCTGGGCTGTCCGTGTGGCACGCTGAGTGACACCGGGTGCTGACGCTGCGTGATCTGTTCGGGGCCACGCAGCCACGGACCGCACGCGGGCCACACACGGGTCACACCGAAGTCACCACGGGGGCCGTCGCCATGGGCGTTGCCGAGCCGGACGAGTCAGCGCCGAGCGAGCGGAGGAAGCCGAGGGATCGGGGTCGCGCCAAGGTCCCTCGGCAGCGGGCGCGCCAGGGCTCCTCGGACTATGTGCTGTTGGAGCGGATGCGAGGTGGCGACCCGGGAGCGTACGACGAGTTATACCGGCGCCATGCGGACGCCGTGCGCCGGTACGCCCGCACCTGTTGCCGGGACGCGGACACGGCGGACGACCTGACGAACGAGGTGTTCGCCGCCACCCTCCAGGCGGTGCGCCGCGGCGCCGGGCCGCGTTCGGCGGTGCGCGCGTATCTGCTGACCGCGGTGCGCCGGGTCGCGGCGGACTGGGCGAGCTCCGCGCGGCGCGAGCAGTTGGTGGAGGACTTCGCGACGTTCGCGGTCTCCGCGACGGAGGCCAGGGGCCCGGGCGACGGGGAGACGCTCGATCCGGGCGCGGACGTGCGGGCCATGCGGGAGGCGGAGCGTTCGCTGGCGATGCGGGCGTTCCGCAGCCTGCCCGAGCGCTGGCAGGCGGTGCTCTGGCACACCGCGGTGGAGGAGTCCTCGCCGCGCGAGGTGGCGCCGCTGCTGGGCCTGACCCCGAACGCCACGGCGGTGCTGGCGCACCGGGCCAGGGAGGGGCTGAAGCAGGCGTACCTCCAGGCGCACGTCAGCCGGGCGTTGACCGAGGACGGGGAGTGCGCGCGGTACGCCGACCGGCTGGGGGCGTACGCCAGGGGCGGTTTGCGGGCCCGGGCGGAGCGGGGGCTGCGCCGGCACCTGTCGGAGTGCTCCCGGTGCGCGGTGGCGGCCTCGGAGGTGCGCGACCTGAACCAGCACATCCGGCTGGTGCTGCCGGTGGCGGTGGTCGGCTGGTTCGCGGCCGACTCCTCGGGCGCCGGCCTGGCGTTCCTCGCGGGCGCGGGGGCCGGGGGTGGCGTCGGTGGTGCGTCCGGCGGGGGCGCGGGGGGCGCGGCGGCCGAGGGGGCGGGCGCGCCGCTGAAGGTGGGCATCGCCACGGGAGTCGTCGTGTCGGCGGCGGCCGCGGTGCTGGCGCTGGCCCTGGCCGGCGGTTCCGATCCGGAGGAGCCGCCGGCGGCCGCCCCGGAGCGGCCGGCGGAGACTCCGCAGGACCGGGAGCCGGGGTCCGAGCCTCCCCCAGCCTGGGAGGCTGGGAGGGGCCCCCAGGCCGACGAGGAGCGGCCTCCGCCGCCGGACCCGGACCCGGAGCCCTCACCCGCCCCGACGTCCGCCGAGCCGGACCCGGACCCGGACCTGGCCCCGGAGCCTTCCCCGGCCGAGGAGACCGGCCCCGAGCCCACTCCTGACCCGCCATCCGAGCCCCCGCCGGCCGCCGAGCCGACCGCCACGGCCGAGCCTCCGCTGGAGTCGTACGAGCTGGGCGAGTTGCGGTTCGGCGTCTTCGACGGCGGCGACGAGCCGACGATCTCGCTCGCCGACAGCAGCCCGGTGTGGCAGCGGGACGGACTGTCGATCGCCGGCGAGGAGTACCCGCAGGACATCACCGTGCAGGCCGCGTCGTCCGTCACGGTCGAGCTGAACCGCCCATGCCACCGCTACCGGGCGGTGGCCGGCGTCGACGACCTGACCCGCGGCCTGGGCCCGGTCGTCTTCAGCATCCACGGCGACGGCGTCGAGCTGTGGCGCTCGGACGAGGTGACCGGCGGCGAGGCCGCGGTGCCGGTCAACGTGTCGCTGGCCGGCGTGGAGACGCTGCGCCTGGACACCGAGCCGGACCAGGGACCGGCGCCGGCGTGGGGGTTCGCGGAGCACCTCCTGGCCCCGCTGCCCCCGGTCGCCCTGGCGGACTGGGCCGCGTCCGAGATCGCCTGCGACTGATCCTTCGCCCCGGGGCCGGCGGGCGTCGGCGACAGGAGCCGACGGGAACCAAGCGGGGACCCAGAATCCGCCGAGCAGCGGTGCCCGCCCCCAGCGCCCCGACCTACCGCCCGCAGCGACTCATCCCCCGGTGTGCGGACCGATCCGCAGGTACGGGGCTGACCGGCCGGCAGGGCCGACGGGTTAAGGGCTCACGCCGCTGGTGACGGCGCGTGGGTCGTGGTGGCCCTCGGCCGTCCAGCACGAGCCGCGGCGGGTGAGCAGGCGGCGCAGCCACAGCTCCGTGGAGACGAGCTCGGCGAGCCCGTCGAGCGGCAGCGGCTCGCCCTCGACGGCGCCGCGCAGCGCCTTGCGGACGGTGCGGGCCTCGACCAGCCCCGCGTCGGCGAGCAGCGGGGCGTCGAAGAGGTCGACGAGCTCGCCGATGTTGGCGCGCAGCCCGGTGCGGACGGACTCGGTGTGGGTGGCGGCGGTGGTGGCGCCCCAGCCGGGCGGCAGTTCCCGGACGCCGGCGCCCTGGAGCACCGCGCGCAGCACGTCGGCGCGGGCGCCGGGCTGCACCCGGAGGCTCTCGGGCAGCGCCTGGCAGGCGCGGACCACCTGGTTGTCGTAGAACGGGGCGTGCAGCCGCTGGTGGCGCACCTCGACGGCCTGCTCGAACACCCGGTGGTCGGCGGCGTTCCTGGCCAGCGCGGCGCGGGCGCGTTGCGCGCCGGGGCGGCCGGTGGCGGAGGCGGCGCGGGGCCGGGCGGCCACGGCCTCCAGCCGGATCGACACCTCGGCCAGCGCCTCGCCGGTGAGCCAGCCGGCGGCGGGCCCCGGGCGGCACCAGGCGAGCGCGGCGAGCGAGGCGCCCAACGCGCCGTTGCCGTCGGCGAGCAGCGCGTCGTGCCCGGGCCCGCGCAGCATCAGAGCGGCGCTGGAGATGCCCTCGGGATACGGGGTGCGGGCCAGCCGGCGGGCGGCGCGGTACACCGTGAACGGCACGACGAACGCGGGGCGTCCGGCGCCGCGGCTGGCCTTGGCCAGGGCGGTGACGGGTCTCAGCAGGTGCCGGCGGCGGCGGTCGATCAGCAGGTCGGCGAGCCGGGCGGGATGCGCGTCGAGGACCTGGCGGGCGCCGTGGCCGATGAGGTGGTCGGCGCTGCCGGCGGCCAGCCGGTGCCGGTGCCGGGCGGCCATGACCAGCGACGGGCCCGGCTCGTCGGTGAGCGGACCCGAGTCCAGCTCGGCGTAGGGCAGGGCCTCGTCGCCGGCGGCGACGATGACGTGGTGCAGCCGGGGGTTCTCGGCTATGGCGCGGGCCCGCTCCATCTCGGCGGCGCGGGCGATGCCGCCGGAGGTCGCGGCCGTGCCGACGGCGGTGAGGTCGTTGAAGGTGACGGCGAGGAGCCGCTCGCCGGCGAGGGTGGCGCCGGTGCCGTACACCGTGCCCGGCATGCCGGGCAGCCCCGCGGCCAGCAGCGCGAGGGTGGCCGAGGCGCTGCCGCCGGACAGGTCCGCGCCGACGCCGGGCGCCGGCTCGCGCCCGGAGCGCGCGGCGCGACGGTCGGCGGGGCCGAGTCCGGGCACGGGTCCGGGATCGCGGGCGGGCGCGTGGCGGGGTGCGGCGAGCCGGGTGCGGACCGATTCGACCAGCGCGTCGCGGACGCCGGCGATGGCCTCCTCCCGCTCGATCGGGGGCGCGGCCACGACGGTCGGGGTGGCGGGCTCGTAGTCGACGGTGCCGCGGTTGCCGCCCTCCCGCAGGGTCAGCGCATGTCCGGGGGGCACACGGTGCACGCCGCGGTACGGGGTACCGGTGCCGACGGCCTCCGGCGCCTCGGGGCAGGCCAGCAGCGCGGCGAGGTGCTCGACGTCGAGCTGCGCCTCGGTGAGGTCGGCGAGCGGCAGGGCGGCGGTGGCGTAGGCGGTGCCGCCGGCCCAACTGGTGTGGAACACGGGCCGGGTGCCGGCCAGGTCGGCGGGGATGACGGTGCGGCGGCCGAAGCGGGCGACCGCGGTGTAGCTGCCCGGCCAGGTGGTGAGTTGGCGCAACGCGCCGGCGCGCGCGGAGACCAACGATCGTCGCAGTTGGTCGTCGTCCGCGCCGCAGTAGCCGAAGACCGCGAGGTGGGTGTCGCCGTCGGCGTAGACGAGGCGGATCTCGTCCGGACGCCAGTCGCCCACCGCCCACAGCGGGTCAGGGCCATCCCACAGGGGCATGGCGCCCAGGGGCTGGATGTCCCGGGCAGCGCTGGCCGAGGCACCGCACCACCCGACCAACCACCTCATCGCACCGCCTCCCCCACGTGAAGTTCCCGCTGGCTTGCCGCCTGACTGTCATTGCCTGCCGGCCTGTAGGACGCTGTCCGCCGCGTAGGTGTTGAGGCAATGCTGCCACGGGTGTGGCGGGAACGGGGCATGGCGCGGAGGTAGTTCGCTCGTGCGGCGAACCACCTCGCATGCGCGCCGGTCTTCGCAGCCGGTCGATCGTGGACCGTCCCGGATGCGCACCGGATTCGTTCCGGATCTGTCGTCCTGCTCGGTGGATCGGCTGAGACCCGACGTAGATCAGTCGTGACTGACGGGAAACCGGCGATTTTCGGCCAAAGTCTGGCCAGCGGGCTGCCGCTCGGAGAGCGGCGTTCCGCGGCAGGCGGCGTCTCGGTCCGGGAGACGCTGGCCGCCTCCCGGACCTGACCACCGTCCGCGGGGAATGAGACGGCGGTTTCCCCCGGCCCGCCGATCCGTCAGGACAGCAGGCCGACCCACGCGGATTCCATCGAAGCCGCCGCCTCCCGTGCTGCCCAGAGCGCACACCCGGGCGCACGGCCACATGCCCGGAGCACAGTCCGCCGTACGCCCCGGATCGGGGCAGCGCTCGCACGGGCGTACGGACCAGAATCCGCCATCCGGTATTCACCCCCTTAACGGTCAGCAGGCACCGAACTACGCTGGGTTGGCGGAGGTACGGGAAGGCCCTGCGCTGGTCGTAGGGCTGCCGTTGGTGTGTGTAGGGGTGCGCGCATGTCCAGGGAGCCACGCGGGCCGAATGAGAAGCTTGGGGCAATTCTCGCCCTTGCCGGCATCAGCAACGCCGGACTCGCGCGCCGGGTGAACGACCTCGGCGCGCAGCGGGGCTTGACTCTGAGATATGACAAGACGTCGGTCGCCCGCTGGGTGACCAAGGGCATGGTGCCGCAGGGATCCGCCCCCCACCTGATCGCCGCGGCCATCAGCAGCAAGCTCGGTCGTCCCGTGCCGCTGCACGAGATCGGCCTGGCGGACACGGATCCCGCGCCCGAGGTGGGCCTGGCCTTCCCGCGCGACGTCCGGGCCGCCGTGGACGCCGCCACGGAGTTGTACCGACTCGATGTTGCCCCTGGCAAGGGCATCTGGCAGATGCTCGCGGGCTCGTTCACGGTCAGTGCCTACGCGACGCCGATATCGCGCTGGCTGATCAGCCCCGCCGACGCCTCCGTCGCCCGCGTCCCGCCGGCGACGACCCGCGGCGCCGTGCGGCTGCCGAACGGGCTCAGGTCGGAGCGGACGCCCGACGGCGGCTGGGGCCGGGTCGGCCACACCGACGTCTCCAAGCTCCGCGAGGCCGCCGAGGAGGCGCGCCGCTGGGACTCCAAGTACGGCGGTGGCGACTGGCGTTCCTCGATGGTGCCGGAGTGCCTGCGCACCGACGCCGCCCCGCTGCTGCAGGGCAGCTACAGCGACGAGGTCGGCCGCTCGCTGTTCCGCGCCACGGCCGAGCTGACCCGGCTGGCCGGCTGGATGGCGTTCGACACCGGCCAGCAGGAGGCCGCCCAGCGCTACTACATACAGGCGCTGCGGCTCGCCAGGGCCGCCGCCGACGTGCCGCTCGGGGGGTACGTGCTGGCGTCGATGTCGTTGCAGGCCACCTACCGCGGCTTCGGCGAGGAGGCGGTGGACCTCGCCCAGGCGGCGCTGGAGCGCAACCGCTCGCTGGCCACCGCCCGCACCATGAGCTTCTTCCACCTGGTGGAGGCCCGGGCCCTGGCCAAGGCCGCGGACGCCGCCGGCTGCGCCTCCGCGCTGTCCGCGGCGGAGAGCTGGCTGGAGCGGTCCCGGGTCGGCGACGGCGACCCCGGCTGGCTCGACTTCTACGCCTACGACCGGCTGGCCGCCGACGCCGCCGAGTGCTACATCGACCTCAAGGTGCCGGGCCAGGTGCGGCGGTTCACCGAACAGGCGCTGTCCGAGCCGACCGAGGAGTTCGTCCGCTCGCACGGGCTGCGCCTGGTGGTCGCGGCCGTGGCCGAGCTGGAGTCGGGGAACCTCGACGCGGCCTGCGCGGTCGGCCAGCGGGCGCTGCAGGTCGCGGGCCGGATATCCTCCGCGCGTACCACGGACTATGTCCGTGACCTACTCCACCGCCTCGAGCCCTACGACCACGAGCCGCTGGTCAAAGAGCTGCGGGAGCAGGCCCGCTCCCTCCTCGCCGCTCCGGCATGATGTCGCACATGACACCGGCACGGGCCGCGCGGGCCCGGTACGACTGCGACGTGCTCGTGGTGGGCGGCGGCATCGTCGGCCTGGCCACGGCGCACGCGCTGCGCACCGCCCGCCCCGGGCTCTCGGTGCTGGTGCTGGAGAAGGAGCCGCAGCTGGCCTGCCACCAGTCGGGGCGGAACAGCGGCGTCATCCACAGCGGGGTCTACTACCGCCCAGGATCGCTCAAGGCCAGGTACGCGGTGCGCGGGCAGGCGGCGTTGAAGAAGTTCTGCGCGGAGCACGGCATCCCGCACGCGGTGCCGGGCAAGCTGATCGTCGCCACGGAGGCGGCCGAGCTGCCGCGGCTGCACGAGCTGGCGCAGCGCGCCCGGCGCAACGGCGTGCCCGTCACCGAGCTCGGCGCCGCGCAGATCGCCGACCACGAGCCGGAGGTGCGGGGCATCGCCGCGCTCCGGGTGGCCACCACCGGGGTGACCGACTTCCGGGCCGTGGCCCGCCAGCTGGCCACGCTGGTGCCGGTGCGGTGCGATGCCGAGGTGATCGCCATCGACCGCCGCCCGGGGCTGGGCGTCGCCGTCGCGCTGCGCGGCACCGGCCGGACGCCCGCGGCCGGCGACGTGCTGCGGGCCCGGATGCTGGTCAACGCGGCCGGGCTGCACGCCGACCGGGTGGCGCGGCTGGCCGGTGACCCGCCGGGGCTGCGCATCGTGCCGTTCCGCGGCGAGTTCTACCGGCTGCGGCCCGAGCGGTCGGCGCTGGTGCGCGGCCTGGTCTACCCGGTGCCCGACCCCGCGTTCCCGTTCCTCGGCGTGCACCTCACGGCGGGCGTCGACGGCGAGGTGCACATCGGGCCGAACGCGGTGCTGGCGCTCGCCCGCGAGGGCTACTCGTGGCGGGCCGTCCGCCCGGCCGAACTGGCCGGCACCCTGGCGTACCCCGGAATGTGGCGGCTGGCCCGGCGGCACTGGCGGGCCGGCGCCGGCGAGCTGCGCCGCTCGTTGTCGCGGCGGGCGTTCGCCACGGCGGTGCGCCGCCTGCTGCCGGCGGTCGCCGACGACGACCTGCTGCCGGCTCCCGCCGGGGTGCGCGCCCAGGCGGTGCTGCCGGACGGCACCCTGGCCGACGACTTCCGCATCACCGAGGGCCCGCACACCATCCACGTGCTCAACGCCCCGTCCCCGGCCGCCACCGCCTGCCTCCCCATCGGCACCGAGATCGCCACCCGCACCCTCGCCGCTCTCTAGCCTTGCCGGCCGTCCGCCACGAGGACGGCGCCGCACCGGGCGCGGAGCGCCGCGGCATGCCGGCCGCCCGGCGGTGTGGTGGCGCACCGATCCCGGGCTCAGCGCGCCGGCCCGGACACACGGCCCTTGCGGACGGCCCCGAGCCGGGCGGGCGCGACCCGCAGGAGCGGGCACGGGCCTACGGCCCCGGAGCCCGTGCCGGCCCCGGCACGCCACCCGGGCGCCACGGTGCGTGCGCTCCTGGCCGACCTGCTGCCCATCACGGACGCGCGGTCCCGGCCGCCGCCCTCGTCGATGATCTGCGGGAGGGTGTGGCCGCCCGCGAACGCCGCCGGGGCGCTCCAGTCGAAGGTGGCGCTGCTGCGGCGCGCGCTGGAGAACGCGGAGCCGGGCGCCCGCGCGCTGGTGGAGACCGCGCCGCACGGATACCGGCTGCGGGCCGGGCGCCCGGCGGCGTCATGGGGTGGGCAGGGACCAGCACAGCGACGCGGGCCCCACACGCGGTGCCCGGCCGGACGGCCCTACGCCGGGCGGGCGCGGGGCAGCCGCACCAACCGGGGTACGGGGCGATGCCGCGGCGACCCCACTCCGCGCTCTGCGCCGGCCTGCCGGCCGCTCGGCCCAGGGGCAGACGTCCGCGGCGTGCGGGAGCGGGGCCGTGGGCCCCGGCCTCCGCGGCGGTGCCGGGCGCCGGGCCGCTCGCTCCGCACGGACCGGTACCGGCCGCGTGCCGGTCTGCGGCAGGCGGGTGGTGCGGGTCAGCGGGCGAAGGCGTGGAGGCGGAGGAGGGGGGAGTCGGCGGTGCCGGACTCGTTGAGGACGTAGAGCTGGTGGTCGTCGAACGCGACCAGGGACGGGATCAGCGGTCCGACGGATCCCACCGGGGTCTCGGCGCCGGTGGTCGGATCGAGGCGCAGGAGTTCCAGCCGGTCGCCGTCCTGGCGGCTGAGCAGCGGCGCGCCGGCGACGTCCACGCCGAGCAGTCGGGAGCCCTCGGGCAGGTCGCGCGCCCACACGCGTTCCCGGGTGGACAGGTCGTAGCCGGCCACCGCGTAGCCCGCCGTGCCGTCCTCCGGCTCGTACCGGGACACCAGCACGTCGCCGACCACGGCCGACTCCTCGGGCAGCAGCCCGGGCAGTTCCCCCGCCGCGCCGACCGACCGGCGCCACAGCTCCTCGCCGGTCTCGGAGAACGCCACCAGCTGCCGGTCCGGGTCCTCGCCCTGGAAGATCAGGACGGGGTTGCCGGCGAGGATTCCCGTGAAACCAAAATCAGGATCATCGGACAGGTGCGTCCACTCCAGCGCCCCGGTGTCCGCGCCGTACACGCTCAGCGCACGGCTCGCCGCCTCGCCGGACTGCTCCGCCGGACACTCACTGAGCATGACGATGCGCGAGCCCGCGTGCCGGACGGCCAGCGGTTCGGCCGCCGCGCACCACCCGTCGGTCGGCGGCTCGGGCAGCGGCAGTGCCTCGCCGGTCTCGGCCTCGAAGCGGTGGAAGCCCGCCACGCTGCCCGCCTCGTCGAGGTTGACGGTGACCGCCCGCTCCCCGACCGTCACCACCGGGACGCCGTCGCCCGGGTTCGCCGGGGCTGGCAGCTCGTCCGACCACAGCAACGCGCCGCTCTCCGTGTCGTACACGGCCAGCATCGAGCAGGCCGCCGCCGCCGAGTCCGCGGCGGGCGGATGCGCGGGGAGCCGGTAGAGCACCGCGCCGAGTCCTGCGGAATTCGTGCTCTGGCTCGCCGCGCAGGGCGTCTCCGCGCCCTCCGGCACCTCGGCCTGCCACACCGGCTGCCCGTCGAGCGTTCCGTAGCCCGTGACGTCCGCCGCGGAGACCCGGGTCACCACCGAGTCCCCCGGCCACAGCCGGGTCACCGTGTCCTCCCCACTCAGCCGCCCGGCGGCGTCCGGTGCCTGCCACACCTCCGCGAGCGGCGGCGCGGTCGCGGACGGAGACGCCGTCAGCTCCTCGGTGGTCGCCTCCGTCTCCAGCGCCGCGTCGGCGCGCGTGAACCACACCACGCAGACGGTGAGGAGCGCGAGCAGCAGCACCCCCACGGTGGCGAGCAGTCCTATTCGATCTTCCCCCTGTGCCATGACGCTGTCCCCCAAGTCCCCCGTTGCTGTTGCGACGTGGCGCACCAACAGAACCGACGCGGTCCGCGCCCGCACCGGTTCCGTGGCCGGGACACGTAATATCGGAGGCATTGTGTCCGACGAAGCACGTGGCCGGCGCGCGGGCGCCGCGATGTTCCCTCCCGGCGCCGGTCCGGCCGCCGATCCCGCCGCGGCGCCGGAGCCGCACCCCACCCGGGTCCGCAGCTTCCAACCCCGGCGCGGGCGGGTCACGCCCGGCCAGCGACGGGCGCTGCTGCGGCTGTGGCCGCACTGGGGCGTCGAGGTCGACGGCCGCACCAGGATCGACCTGGGCGCGTTGTTCGACGGCCGCCCGGTGGTGCTGGAGATCGGGTTCGGCATGGGCGAGGCGACGGCGCAGATGGCCGCCGCGGACCCGGACACCGGCGTGCTGGCCGTGGACGTGCACACCCCGGGCCAGGGGAACCTGCTGCGGCTCGCCGAGGAGCGCGGCCTGAACAACGTCCGGGTGGCCAACGGCGACGCCGTGCTGCTGCTCCAGGAGATGCTACCGCCCGCCTCGCTGGCCGGGGTACGGGTGTTCTTCCCGGATCCGTGGCCGAAGGCGCGGCACCACAAGCGTCGGATCATCCAGCCGGACTTCGTCGAACTGCTCGCCTCCCGGATGGCTCCGGGCGCGCTGCTGCACTGCGCGACGGACTGGGAGTCGTACGCGGAGTGGATGCTCCGGGTGCTGGAGGCCAGCCCGTCGTTCGCGAATGCCACGACTGGAACGGGCGGTGGATTCGCGCCGCGGCCGGCGGACCGTCCGGTGACCCGGTTCGAACGGCAGGGCCTCGCCAAGGGACACGTCGTCCGCGACCTGCTCTTCCGCCGCACCGCCGCCGCGGGCCCCGACGGCACCGACGACGGCACCGACGACGGCACGGACGCGCGGGGCTGATCCCGCCGCCAACATCGCCCAGCCGGCCTCGCGTTGCCTACGGCGGCGGGTGCGCGCCCGCGCCGTGCCCCGGATGACCTGCGGTGCGTGAGGCGCCCGGGCCGCCCGTCCGACCTGCCCCAACGACCCTCCGCCGATGCCGGCTTGCCCGCCCGCGGTCCCCGGAAGGTCGACCAACCGACACGCTGGTCTCCCTGTTGGCCCGGCGCACCGCACCGTAAGGTCGAAGGGTGCGCCCCCACGTCCCCCCGCACGGCGCTCGCCGCCGGCTGTACGCCACCGCGGGCATCGGCGTGCCGTTAGCGCTGTGCGGGCTGCTGGTGTTCGCGCTGGTGTGGCGGGAGACGGGTGGCGACGGCTTCTGGCTCGGCCTGGCGCTCGCCGCGCTGCCCGTGCCGTTCCTGGTCGGGGTCTTCCGCTGGATGGACGGCGTGAGCCCCAAGCCGTGGCGCCAGCTGACGTTCGCCTTCGCCTGGGGCGCGTGCGCCGCGACGCTGGTCGCGCTCGTCGTCAACGGGCTGCTGGTGCAGCTGCTGACCGGGGAGCAGGCGCTGCTCGCGCCGGCGCGCAGTGCCCCGTTGAGCTCCCTGGAGCTGACGGTCATCGCCCCCGTGGTGGAGGAGGCGGCGAAGGCGACGGCGGTGCTGCTGCTGTTCCTGCACCGGCCGCACGCCTTCGACGGCGTGCTGGCCGGCATCGCCACGGCGGGCATCACGGCCACCGGCTTCGCCTTCACCGAGAACGTGCTCTACCTGGGCAGCGCGGTGAACCAGGACCGGCTGACGGCCGCCGGCACGCCGGGCGACGGCGCCGGCGTGGACACGGCGACGCTCGGCACGTTCTTCGTGCGGGTGCTGCTGGCCCCGTTCGCGCACCCGGTCTTCACGGCGCTGACCGGCGTCGGCCTCGGCGTGGCGGCGGCGCTGGCGCGCCGTCGGCGGGTGTGGCGGGCGGTGCTGCCGCCGCTGGGCCTGGCGGCCGCCATGGGCCTGCACTCGGCGTGGAACGCGTCCACCTCGCTGCCGTTCCTCGGCTTCGCCGCGGTCTACGTGCTGCTGATGATGCCGGTGTTCGGGCTGCTGTGCTGGCTGGCGATATGGACGCGGCAGGGCGAGCTGCGGGCCGCGCGCGACACGCTGCCGCAGTACGCGCGGGCCGGCTGGTTCGGCGCCGCGGAGCCGGCCGCCCTCGGCTCGACCCGGGTCCGGGCGCTGGCCCGGCGGCAGGCGCGGAAGGACCACGGCTGGGCGGGCGTCCGGGCGGTCGCCGGCTACCAGTCGGCGGCCACGTCGCTCGCGGTGCTGCGCCGCCGCGTCGAGCGCCACGGCACGGCCGATCCCGACTTCCCGGCCCGGGAGCACGCGCTGCTCACCCGACTGTGGCTGCTGCGCCCCGTCGCGGCCCCGGCCCTGGCCACGGCCGCCGCGCAGGCGGCGGCCCTGACGGCGACCACGGCACACGACTGGGACGACCCGGACGAGGTGGACGAGGCCGACGAGGCCACCGACGGGACGGACGAGGGTGCCCGGGAGCCGGACCGGAGCGGCGACCGCACGGACTCGGCGGCCTGAGCGGCCAGCTGAGACCCCGCACCCCGACACGGGCCGGGTTCCGCTGCCCCCGCGCCGAGGCGCCGGGGGTTCGCCACGCCGACGCGCAAGCGACCGGGCCAGCCGGAACCGACCGGCGCCGTGCGCTACCGCCCTCCAGCACCCGCGCGACCGCGAGAACCAGCCGCCTGGGGCGTACGCGCGCGGGCGCGCCGAGCCCGCGCAGCGAACACCGAGGGGCCAAGCGGCAAGCGCTAGCGCAGCGACACCCGGAGTCCGTTGCTGGTGCGGGCGTGGGAGAGGACCCACTGGCGCTCCTCGGCGCGCAGCTGGTCCGGCAGCGTGAAGCCGATGAGGTCGAGACGCGGGCTGACGTCCAGGAAGTCCAGCAGCCGCGCCACCGTGAAGCCGGTGCTCGCGTCCGCCGCCCAGCGCGGCTCGCCGATCAGCGCCGGGTCGCGCAGCGGGCGGCTGAGGCTCCGGTCGCCGACGTACGTCTGCGCGCCCGGCACCAGCCGGTGCCGCACCGCGTCCCGCCACTGCACCGGCTTGTCGCCGAACACCAGCCGGATCTCCGCCTTCCGGCGCCAGCCCGTGCCGCCGCTGCGGTGCGAGACGGCGTGCAGGTGCAGCGCCTTGCCGGTGCCGCGCCAGTGGCCCGTGGGGAACGAGTCGAGCCGCACCACCACGTCGTACGCGTCGATCTCCTCGCCCAGGTCGCTCTCCGCGACCGCCTCGGCGTTCGCCACCACGCACACGCTCCGGCCCTTGAGCTGGGAGCGCAGCGGGCCGACGCCGAGGGGCTCGCTGCCGCCGAGCAGCGGGTCGTCCATGGCGCCCGCGGCCGCGAGCCGGGTGTACGTGCCGTACGCCGCCGCCAGGCGCTGGCTGTCCGGGTCGGCGGCGCCGTGCCGCGCGAGCCGCCGCTCCACGGTGGTGGCCAGCGCGTCCTGGAGCTCCTCCGGCGGCAGTTCCGTCAGCCGGGCCTCCGGGTCGATCTTGCCGGCCGTGGCCACCGCGCCCCACTTGTCGCGCAGCAGCACCAGCCGCTTGGCTATCGGGTCCCCGCCGTGCCCGTTCGCGGTGGCCTGGGTGGCCTGGCCGGCCTGCTGCCGGCCCTTGGCCGGCCCGCCGCCCACGCCCGCCTTGCCGCCGCCCTTGCCCCCGGCACGGCCTGCGCCGCCTGCGCTGCCGCCGCCGAGCGCCTGGTAGCGCTCGAACGCGTCGATCGCCTCGCGATCCCGCCCCAGCGCGTCCAGTGCCTCCCCGCGCAGCCGCCACGCGCCCTTCGACCGGCTACGCAGGGCCACGGCGGCGTCGCCGGCCCGACGCGCCAGCTGCGGGTCCTCCGCGTCCAGGGCGGCGCGCCCGACCTTGAGCAGCGCCTCGAAGCACCGGTCGGCCTCCGGCTCGGGCGCGGTGTGCTCGACGATCAGCGTGCCGATCGCGGCAACGAGTTTCGTTCTCTTCGGCCCCTGCGGCTTGTCCAATGCCGCGAGGTAGGCCGCGTACTCCCGAACGCAGGCGTTCAACAGGTCCTCCGCACGCGCCACGCTGCCGGGCCGTAGCCTGGCCAATCCCGCTGCCCAGGGCTTTGTCATACCCAAGACTGTGCCCCATCGACGCGGTCCGGTCGTGACTTGAAAGCATTATCAAGGTGAACACTATCTGACAATGCGGACGGTAACGAGAAGACCGAGGAGCCGACTCCGCGGGAGCCGCCGGAGCGGCCGGGAGGCGCCACAGGCGCGTTCACCTGCCCCCTCCCACCCCCTAGCGCAACGTGCCCACTGACCGTAGCGTCTTCCTCACACGCCGCCGTGGTTCGGCGGTCGGAGGAAGCGCGAGGTTCCATGTTCACCGAGCATCAACAGCAGCTTCGGGAACGTTTCCAGGCGGCTCCGGTCAGCCCCGCCCCGCCACCCTGGCGTCCGGTCTTCCAGCCGGTCACCACCCTCTCCATCGGGGGTCTGCTCGGCATCGGCTT
This sequence comes from Streptomyces sp. B6B3, assembly GCF_039871525.1. Classification (NCBI taxonomy): domain Bacteria; kingdom Bacillati; phylum Actinomycetota; class Actinomycetes; order Kitasatosporales; family Streptomycetaceae; genus Streptomyces; species Streptomyces sp. B6B3. The sequence goes on from NZ_JBDPLU010000035.1 coordinate 18,990, forward strand.
CGCCCCCGACCCGGCCTCCGGACGAGACCTGCTCATGGTCGTCTCGCAGGGCGGCCACGGCGTCTTCGACGCGGCCACCGGCAAGCTGCTCGCCCGCGACCGCGACCCCGACCCGGACGTCACCGAGCCCGCCGGCCCGTACCTGACCGTTCCAGGCCTCGGCCCGCTCGCCGACGACAAGGTCCGCATCGCCGGCATGCACGGCGGCGGCCTGCACACCACCACGGACGACGGCTGGACCCTCGACGTGGTCAGCCCGGACTGGCCCCACGCCCGCGTCCTGCTCTCCAACGACGGCGGCCTCTGCCACGGCCCGGTCGGCACCCACTGGTGGCACATCCACCACGCCACCCACTCCCCCCTCCGCGCCGCCGGCTTCTCCCCCACGGGCCAGACCCTCGCCATAGCCACCAGCACCGACCTCACCCTGCTTGGGCGGCCCTGACGGCTACAGTCCTGCACACCGTTGATCGCGACCGCAGGAGCTGATGCATGATCGACATCCCGTTGGGCGAGGAGATCAAGAGGGCAGCTATTCACTCCCAGTACGGAGGGAACGGACGGGGAGGCATCAGCCCTCTCGCCAACCATCCCGCCGTCCTGCTCTTCTCTAATCCCAGCAACGGAGTGCAGCACGGCTACCAAGATCGCTGGGGGGCGGACGGTTGCTTCCACTACAGCGGGGAGGGCCAGACTGGCGACCAGGTGATGAAGAGTGGCAACCGGGCGATCCTGCGTCACAAGGAAGACGGCCGCGAGTTGCACCTCTTCCGGTCCACTCGTCGCAGCTTCGTCGAGCGGGTCGGTCGCTTCGAGGTGGATGAAGAGGAACCGTGGTACTTCGACGACGCCCCTGGCCGGGATGACGTCATCCGTCGGATGATCGTCTTCCGCCTCAAGCCAGTCGCAGAAACGCTTCCTCCCAGCGGTCCCTTTGTGTCGGCGCCCAGCGCGGATCCGCAGGTCGAATTCAGCCCCGTCGAGGAACATGTCGCGGAGGCCAGCACCACCGTAGAGGCCAGATCGTACGAGACCCGTCGGCGTGAGGCGGAGCTACGGACTCGCTACCGCGCTCATCTAGAGGGCTTGGGGCACGAGGTGAAGAGCCAGAAGATAACTCCACCCGGCGAGAGGCGCCCGCTGCGCACCGACCTCTTCGACGTGACGACGAACGTTCTGGTGGAGGCCAAGAGCAACGTCACCCGCGAGGCAATACGCATGGCTGTAGGCCAACTTCTGGACTACAGCCGCTTCATCACGCCTCGGCCCAAGCTTGTCGTGCTCGTGCCTGACAGACCGCGTGCGGATCTGTTGGACTTCTGCGCTGCGATCAACATCGCCACCGTCTGGGAGACGGACGAGTCCTTCGTCACGCACGACCCGGAGGCTGCTTGAGGAGGTGGGGGGCGTGGGTGTTGATGGCTTGGAGCAGACGCTTCTTTGAGGGGTTGACCATCGGGTGGCCGGCCACGGTCACGGTGGGGACGGTTTCGTTGCCGTCGGCCACGGAGCGGACGAAGGCGGCGGCGTCCGGGTTCTCCCAGATGTTGATCTCGGTGCGGCGCAGCTTGAGGCGGCGCAGGCGTGCTCGAAGGAGCATGCAGTACGGGCATCCCGGGCGCCAGTAGACGACGAGGGCGTCCTCTCCGTTGGTCATAGCGCCGCAGCCTAGGTGGTCAGGGCGAACCAGACGGTTTTGCCGGAGGGGTGGGCGCCGCCATGGAGGTTGTAGCCCCAGCTTGAGGCGCAGGTCTGGAGGAGCAGGAGGCCGCGGCCGCGTTCGGCGGTGGGGAGGAGGGGCGGGTCGTGCGGCGGGCTCGGGAGGTGGTGCGGGTCGGTGTCGTAGACGGCGACCCGGAGCCCGGTGGGCCGGATGGTGGTGGTCAGACAGACGAGCGCCGAGCCGGTGTGCTCGTGCGCGTTCGTCACGACCTCGGAGACGAGCAGCTTCGCCGTGTCCAGCTCGACGGGACACGCGTTGTAGGTGACGAGCCAGGCGACGTGCTCGCGCGAGAGCTTGGGCGCGTCCGGGGTGTTGAGCGTGATGAAGCGGTAGGTGCGGACCTCCGGGAGGCCCGTCAGCGCGGCAGTGGTCATGGCGGACCCCTCTGTTCGCAGCGACCGGAGGTTTCAAGCTAGAGGAAGTTTTGCGTGCCATGCAACGCTGGTTGCGAAGTTCACCGTTGTGGGTGACTTTGCTGGATTGGGGGCGACGGTGGCGGCACACTGATGCCGTCCAGGGGAGGTACACGGATGGGACTGCGCCCGAATCCAAGTCAGCGACAGCGTCGTTTGGGTCTTGAGCTGCGCAGGCTGCGCGACGAGAGAGGGCTCACGGCAACGAAGGCGGGAGGCGAGATCGGCCTCAGTGCGGCTCATCTGAACCACATCGAGGCAGGCCGGACGGCGATTCAACCCGTCAAGCTCCGCGCCCTGGCGGACGTCTGTGGTTGCAAGGACGAACGCCTTATCGATGCTCTTATCGCCATAAGTCAGTCGAACGGACGTGGCTGGTGGTCCGAGTACAACCATCCGCCTCACAACGACGATGCCCGCGACCTCGCGGAGTTGGAGAGCATGTCGGTCAGGCACCGCGCCTTTCAGTGGGTGCTGGTGCCGGGCATGCTCCAGACCGCCGAGTACATGCGGGCGCTCTTCGAGAGTGGTGAGCCGGACGCGTCCCCCGAGGACCAGGAGGCGTTCATCGACTTCCGGCTGCGACGGCAGCGTGTCCTCACAGAGGCGAGGCCGCCCGAGTTCCATGCGGTGATTCACGAGGCGGCGCTACGCATGGAGTTCGCGCAGCGGGGAGTGATGGAGCGGCAGATCGAACATCTCATCGAGATGACGCGCAAGCCGAACATCCAGGTGCAGTTGCTGCCGTTCCGCGCGAACGTCAACCAGGTGCGCTTCACCTGTTCGTTCGACTGCTACGACTCCGCCGTGTCCGAGCTCAGCACCATCTACGTCGAGCATCCCGCGCAGTCGCCGTTCGTGACGGACCAATCCAACCTTGCGCAGTTCTCGGATGCGTTCACCAAGTTGAGTGCCCTCGCGCTGCCTCCCGTTGATGTCGAGGCCGGAAGTAGTATCCCCACACGGAGAGACTCACTCGGACTGATCCAGCATCTGCTGTACGACCTTTGAGAGGCACGCCCATGTCCCGGCCCGCGTGGCAGAAGTCGAGCTTCAGCGGTTCGGGGGGCAATGGTGGGTGCCTCGAAGTGGCGGCCTCCCCGGAGGGGTTGTTGTTGCGGGAGAGTGAGGAGCCCGGGGTCGTGTTGGGTACGCGGGCGGGGCGGGTGGCGGCTCTGCTGTTCGCGATCAAGGCCGGTGGGTGGGTGGCTAGTCGGCCGGGGTGAAGGCCTGGGCGACGGAGAGGCTGTCCTCGTAGATGTGGAACCGGGTGATGCGGCCGTCCTCGACCGTGACGTGGAGGGCGAACCAGGCGGTGTAGGCGCGGCCGGTGGGGCGGGCGGTCTGGCGGATCTCGCCGAGGACGACCGCGTCGGTGTCGTCCACCAGGATGCGCTCGACCTGGGTGTCCACCGATTCCGGCACGTGGTGCTCGGCGATCTCGCGGAAGTTGGCCGCCGCCTCGGAGCGGGTGGTGCGGTGGCGGATCCACGGGGTGGGGCTGCCGGCCCGGCCGTGTTCGGACTCGGGCCAGTCCAGCCGCCAGTCCACGGTCTCGGCGAACAGTTCGGCGATGCGGTCGGTGTCGCCCGTGCCGATCCGGCTGAGCAGGTCCATGACGGTGTCGCGGGTGGTCTTCGGCGTTTCCATGGTCACAGTCTCGCGGGCGCGACGAGGCGGCGCGATTACCTCCGAGGTCATGTCCGCAGGCTCCTAGGGGCGGGCCCGGAGATATCCCCGATCCCAGGTGGGGGGTGGTGATAGTCGACGCTGACTCCTGTTAGGTGTAGCTGACAGGTCAAGGCGTCACGACGGATGGGAGAGGGCCGATGGGGCAGACGGGGCCGAGCCGGCGGGGTGTTCTGGCGGCGACCGGGGTGGGAGCCGTGGTCGCGGCCGGTGGGGCGGCGTACGCCACTTCCTCGCGAGAAACGCGCGGCGGGCGGGTGGACGTGCATCACCACGCCGTTCCCGAGGAGATGCGGGAGTGGGCCGTCGAGATGGGCTTACTGCCCGAGGAGGGCGGGCCGACCTGGGCGCAGTGGACCCTGGAGAGCACGCTGCGGACGATGGACGACAACGGCATCGCCGTCGGCATCGCGTCGGCGCCGGTGCCGTCCGAGGCGTTCCGGGACCGGGCGATGGCCGAGGAGGGCGTCGCCGTGTGCAACGAGTCGCTGGCCGCGCTCGTCGCGGGCCACCCCACCCGGTTCGGCTTCTTCGCCAACGTCGCCACGTTCCACGTCGAGTTGGCGATCGAGCAGGCGACACACGCACTGGATGAGCTGCACGCGGACGGCGTGTTGCTGATGACGACCACCGGCGACTGGTACCTCGGCGACCCGCGGTTCGACCCGCTGCTCGCCGCGTTGAACGACCGCGGCGCCGTCGTCTTCGTCCACCCCGGCGCGTTGCCCGAGGGCACCACCGAACTGCACCCGAAGGTGCCCGACTTCATCGGGGACTATCCGCTCGACACCACCCGGGCCGCGCTGAACCTGGTGGCCTCCGGCGCCCTGGACCGTTTCCCTGACCTGTCGATCATCCTCTCCCACGCCGGCGGCTTCCTGCCGTACGCGGCCGGCCGCGCCGAGTCCGCGGGGCGGCAGGGTGAGGGCCCGGATCCGGCGGCGGTCGCCCGCGCGGTGCGCCGCTTCTACTACGACACCGCGCTGCCCATGTCCCCCTACGCCACGCCCACCCTGCTCGCCGCGGCCGGTAGCGGGCACATCCTGTACGGCAGCGACTGGCCGGCCAGGCCCGCGGACGAGGTCGGCACGATCACCGAGGCGTTGGACGCCGATCCGTCGCTCGACGACCGGGCGCGGCGACGCGTCAACCGCGACAACGCGCTGCGGCTCTTTCCGCGGCTCGCGTCACGGGTTGCCAACGACTGAGTGTGGGGGCGGAGTTCACCTCCTAGGGTGAACACCATGCTGCACGAACCCCTCAGGAAAGCACTGCTCTCCGTCGCCGTGACGGCCATGGTCACCGGGTCCCTCGCGGCCTGTGGCTCTGAGTCGGAAGGCGCATCGAACGACGCCTCCGAGGAGCCGGCTCCGGCCCCGGAGGAGGGATGTCGCGGCGCGTCGCCCGAGGAGGCGGCGCACCAGCGCTTCCCCGACTTCAACGGGGACGGCCACGCGGACCTGGCCGTGCCGGCGCGGCTCAGCACCGTGGACGGGATGGAGCGGGCCGGCGCGGTGTCCGTGGTCTACGGCTCGGAGAACGGGCCCGACACGGAGAACCCGCAGGTCATCAGCCGGGCGACGGAGGGCGAGCTGGGTGAGCTCGCGGCACGCGGCACGGGCTTCGGGGATGACACCGTCGCTCGGGATCTGGACGGCGACGGGTTCTCCGACCTGGCCGTCACCCTGTTCCAGGACCGATCGACGACGGTCGTGTTGTGGGGCTCGGAGGAGGGCCTGACGAGCGGCACGGAGCTGAACGGCGGCGACGGTCTGGACGGCGGCGACTTCGACGGGGACGGGCAGGCCGACCTGCTGCTCGGCAACGCCTACGACACCGGCGCGCAGGACGGCGACGGCCTGACCGTCCTCTACGGCCCGCTCGACCGCGACGGCGGGACGGCCCGGCGGGACTCGTTCGGCGGCGGCATGAACTTCGGTGCGGACTACGTGCCGCAGGAGACGATCGTCGGCGACCTGAACGGCGACGGCCGGGACGATCTGGTCACCAGCCAGGCGTTCGAGGAGATGCAGGAGCACGGCCGGTTCTACCCGGGCGGCGCGGAGGGCCTCAGCCAGGACTACCGCGACCTGGACACGTACAGCGCGAACGGCGTCGTCGCCGACGTCAACGGGGACGGCTGCGGGGACCTCGTGGTCCGGGACGTGACCATGGTGTCGGAGGTGAGCGACACCCAGGAGGGCGAGGTGCGCGTGCTCCTCGGCTCGCCGTCCGGGCCGAAGAAGAGCGGCGAGCCGATCACCCAGGAGACGGTCGGTCTGGAGGGCGCGGAGGGCGACGAGTTCGGCGCCGCGCTCGCCGCGGGCGACGTGAACGGCGACGGCTTCGCGGACGTCGCGGTCGGCACCCCGGGCGAGGAGGGGGAAGCGGGCGCGGTCACGCTGCTGATGGGTGGCGAGGACGGCCTCACCGGCACGGACGCGCCGACGTTCGGGCAGGGCCTTCCTGATGTGCCGGGCGAGGACGAGCCGGGCGACCGCTTCGGCACGGCGCTGTGGCTGGCGGACATGAACGGCGACGACCGTCCGGAGCTGGCCGTGGGCGCCCCCGGCCAACGCGACGGACAGGTCGTGGCCGGCGCGGTCTGGGTGCTCGGCGATCCGGCGGCGGGATCGGAGGAACTGGAGGTGACCGCCTTCGGCCCGGGCGACCTGGGCGCGCCGACCGAGGGGTCGGACGGCAGCACGGGTTTCAGTCCCGAGGGGACCGGTTTCGGGGAGAGCTTCGGAGGCTAGTCGGGCTCGGGCGCGGCGCCGACGTCGTGGGGGAACCGCGCGACGTAACGGCGCTGCCACGGGGTCTCGACGGCGCGGGGCGCGTAGTGCTGGCGGACGTACCCGACGGCCTGGTCGGCGGGGACGCCGTCCAGCACGGCTATGCAGGCCAGCGCCGTGCCGGTGCGGCCCTGGCCGCCGCCGCAGGCGACCTCCACGCGCTCGGTGGCGGCGCGGGTCCAGGCCTCGCGCAGCGCCAGCCCGGCCTCCTCACGGTCGGCCGGCAACCAGAAGTCGCGCCAGCGCAGCCATCGGGCCTCCCAGTCGACGGGCGGCGGCTGGTGGCCGAGCAGGTACAGGGCGAACGTCGGCGGCCCGCCCTCGGGCATGGGCCGGCGCAGGCCGCGCCCGCGGACCAGCCGGCCGGAGGGCAGGCGCAGCACGCCGGGGTCGGTGGGTTCCCAGGAGGACAGCACGCCGCGAGTGTAGTCACGAGGACCGACAACGGGTCACAGGAGGAGCGCGATGACCGACGGGCGACGGATCGCGGACTTCTGGTTCGACCCCTCCTGCCCCTACACCTGGGTGAGCTCGCGGTGGCTGGTCGAGGTGACACGGGTGCGACCGGTGGTGGTGCGCTGGCACGTGATGAGCCTGGCCGTGCTGAACGAGGGCCTGGATATCGATCCGGAGGACCCGGAGGGCGAGTACGCCGAATGGGGCGACTACCTGTGGCGCCCGGTGCGGGTGTGCGCCGCCGTCGCCCGGGAGCACGGACAGGCGGCGCTGGGGCGGCTGTTCACCGAGTTGGGCGTTCGGATGCACCAGCGGGGTGAGTGGGATGCCATACCCGGGGCGCTGGCGGAGGCGGGCCTGCCCGCCGGGCTGGCGGAGGCGGCCGACTCGACGGCGTACGACGCGGCGGTGCGCGCCTCGCACCGGGAGGGCATCGGGCTGGTCGGCACGGACGTGGGCACCCCGGTCCTCGCGGTCAGCCGTCCCGGCAGAGGGCGCGCGGCCATCTTCGGCCCGGTGGTGGCGCCGGCGCCGCGTGGCGAGGCGGCGGGCCGGCTGTGGGACGGCGCGCTGCTGCTGGTCCAGGAGCCCGCGTTCTACGAGCTCCGGCGCGGCCGGCCGGCGGAGCCGCCGAGCTGACCCGGCCGGGCCGCGCGCGTCCCGCTCCCGGTCAGGGCTGGCGGCCGAGGGGGGTGCGGCGGGCGGCGACCCTGCGGTAGGCGATGCGCCAGCCGTCGCGGGTGCGCACGATGTCGTCGTCGTAGGTCACGCTGCCGCAGGTGCCGTCCGCGTTGATGCCGATTCCCTTGGAGCGGGCCCGAACCCGGTCCGCGCCGACCTCGGTCAGCACGAGGTTCGTGACGTGGTGGCCGACCGGGTTCAGGTCGCCGAGCGCGAGCGCCGCCTGACGGAGCTCGTCGATTCCGCGCAGCGGCTCCTGGCCGAGGTCGGTGACGTCGTAGACGACGTCCGGGGTGAACAGCTCGTCCAGCCGGTTCAGCTCGCCGCCGTCGATCAGGTGACCGTGCAGGTAGACGAGTTCGGTGATGGCCGTGCGGTCCTCCGCGGGCAGTGCCATCGGCGTCAGCTCCCTTCCGGGTCTTTCCGGGATTCTTCCGGGTTCTTCCGGGCTTCTTCCCGAGTCTTCCGTGCCTGTGGTCCCGCAACACTAGTGCGGACGGGGCGCGGACCGGAGGGAGTCAGGCGGACTGGGCGGGGTCGCTGGCCGCGTTGAGGGTGTCGAGCTCGGCCTGGGTCAGTGTGAGGTCGGCCGCGGCCAGCAGGGGCGGCAGCTGTTCGGGGGTGCGGGCGCTGGCGATGGGCGCCACGACGGTGGGCTGGGCGGCGACCCAGGCCACCGCGACGGTGGCCGGTTCGACGCCGCGGGTGCCGGCCACCTCGTCCAGCGCGGCGAGCACCCGCCGGCCGTGCTCGCTGGCCAGGAGTTCCGCGGCCCGCCCGGAACGCGCGCTGCTGACCTCCGTGTCCGGGCGGTACTTGCCGGTCAGGAAGCCGGAGGCGAGGGCGGGGTAGGGCACCACGGCCAGGTCGTGGCGGGCGGCGACGTCGGCGAGCGCGCCCTCGTAGCTGTCGCGGGAGACGAGGTTGTAGCGCGGCTGGAGGGCGACGTAGGCGGCCTTGGACTCGCGGGCGGAGAAGTCCAGGGAGGCGGCGAGCCGGGCGGCGGAGAGGTTGGAGGCGCCTGTCTCCCGCACCTTGCCGGCCCGGACCAGCTCGTCGAGCGCGGTGACGATGTCCTCGACCGGCACGCTCTCGTCGTCGAAGTGCGTGTAGTACAGGTCGATGTGATCGGTGTTCAGCCGACGCAGCGACTCCTCGGCGGCACGCTTGATGGTGGCCGGGGCGAGGCCGCGGAAGTCGGGATGGGCGCCGACCTTGGTGGCGATGACCGCGTCCTCGCGGCGCCGGCCGCGACGGGACAGCCAGCGGCCGATGATCGTCTCGGACTCACCCCCCTCGTTGCCGGCAACCCAGGCGCTGTACGAGTCGGCGGTGTCCACGAAGGTGCCGCCGGCCGCGGCGAACGCGTCGAGCACCGCGAACGACTCGGACTGGTCGGCGGTCCAGCCGAAGACGTTGCCGCCCAGGCAGAGCGGGGAGACCCGGAGGGAGCCGACGGACGACCGCGGAGCGTGCCGAGGGGAGTGGAGATCATCGACCATGGCCGGAAGTCTACGTCCGGCGGCCGGATCCCACTCTGGTCCGCCCTCGGTCCGCCCTCGGTCCGCCCTCGCTCCGCCCTCGCTCCGGTCCGAGCGCAGGCGAAGGCCGACGGCCCTGGCGTCGGGGGGAGCCACCAGGACCGCCGGCGTCTGGGGGAGCCGCTCGGCTCAGACGGTCAGGCCCTTGTCGCGCAGCCAGGCCAGCGGGTCTACGGGGTCGCCGCCGCCGGGGCGCACCTCCAGGTGCAGGTGCGGTCCGGTGGAGTTGCCGGTGGAGCCGACCAGGCCGATGGTGTCGCCGGTGGTGACCTCCTGGCCCACGCCGACGTTCATCGAGGACAGGTGGCAGTACCAGACCTCGGTGCCGTCCTCCAGCTCCACGATGATCCGGTACCCGTAGGAACCGGCCCACGCGGCCTCGGCGATGACGCCGGTGTGCACGTTCTTCACGGGGGTGCCGGTGGGGGCCGAGAAGTCCTGCCCCGTGTGGTCGGCGGCCCACAGCGAGCCGCTCTCGCCGAAGTAGGAGGAGAGGCTGTAGTCGGAGAGCGGGAGGGTGTAGCTGGCGCGCAGCTCGGCCAGCCGCTCGGCCTCCTCGCGCTCCCTCCGCTCCTGCTCGGCGGCCTCGCGCTCGGCCTCCGCCTGGGCGGCGGCCTCGTCGGCGGCGCTGGCCTCGGCCTCGGCGAGCGCGGTCCGCAGGGCCTCGTCGGCGGCGTTGGTCTCCTGCTGGTCGGCCTGCTGGAGGATGCGGGCGCGCAGCGCCTCGCCGGCGTCGGACCGGCCGGCCTCCATGTCGGCCTCGGTGATGCCGGCCGTGGTGAACGGCGCCTGGGCCACCATCTCGGTGACGGAGTCGGAGGTGCCGGACTCGGAGCCGTCCTCCGCGCCGCCGGGCACCAGGTCGCCGATCAGCGGCAGGCTCTGGGGTATCGAGCGGACCTTGTCGGCGGCACCGTCCAGGCCCGGCACGGAGCCCGCGCCGTCCTCGTGGGCGGTGGCCATGCCGCCCGCGCCGACCGCGGCGATCACGCCGACGCCGAGCACGGCCCGGCTGCGGGCCATGGTGCCGCCGCGCTGGCGGGCGACCCGGTGCCGGCCGCGGAGCGGGCGGATGCTGTCCTCGCTCGGGTTCCACTCGCCGGTGTCGCCCGCGCCCGGGCCGTCGGGGCCCACGGGGCCGAACGCCTCGACCGGCCCGTAGTCCTCGGCGGCCGCGAACGCCTCGGCGGGCGCCGCCGGGTGGACGGGGGTGATCGGCGAGATCGGTGAGATCGGGGCGACGCCCTGGGGACCGCCCGGATACGTGGGCTGGGAGTACTCGGGGTACTCGGCGTGGCGGAGGCCGTGCTCGCCGAAGGGCGGCGTCAGGCCGGCGTCGCCGCCGAACGAGGTGTCCGCCAGGTTCGGTCCGAGACCCGCGAACTCGGCGGTCATCGCCGGTGATTCCGGGGCCTGTTGTGGGTAGTAAGCAGGAGTGCCGTAGGCGTGGGCGTAGGGGTCGTCGTGCGCGATGTCGCGCGGATCCGCATAGGTGTCAGCCAGGGCGGCATACCGGTTCGACGCCACGGAGGCGCTCTCCTTTCCTTCCTTCGCCTACCGGGTTAGCTGACGGGTTCGGAGCAGGAAGGTCTCCTACGGGTTGAGGCGGTTACCCAGCCTCTGCCCGATTCACCCCATATGGTGGTTCCCCGGTTCCTTGGTGCAGTTGTGACGCACACGCCGGATTCGGCGACGAAGCACGGCGCCGTCCTTGCGACGGCGGTGACGACCGCGCTGCGTTATCGAACGTTAATAGACGCCCTCACGGAATTCCAAGTGTCTGCGGGAAATAAAACCCGTGCGAGGCGCGGGACTTTAGGGAACCAAGGCTGTTAAATCGGGCATAACTTCTCGCCGATGTGGTCCACGACTCATCTGACGGTGCGTCAATTGTTATGCGCTGTGGTGCGTGCCGCTCACCCAGCGTGAATTCTCACTCGGTGTCGTCCGGCGAGAGCCGGCCCTCCAACGCGTCGGGGAGCCGCCGGTGCAGTTCCTCGGCCGTGTCTTCCACCGACTGCTCCCCGGGCTCGTCGAGCATGCGGGACACCTCGTCCCGGAGCGTCTCGGAGAACACCGGGTAGTACTCCGTGGCCGGGCGCGGTTCGGCGTCCCGCAGGGCACACCACAGCAGTTCGTGGTAGTCCCGCTCGAACTCGGTGGGACCCTCCGACCGCGCCGCCACCTCGTCCTCGTTCCGTGCCGGGATGCGCACCGCGGTCGAGGCACACCCCGGGTCATCCGGATCGGACAGGTCGTAGGCGTCACGCAGCGCCGGGGCGAAGCCTCCGTCGAACAGCCTGCGCTGGTTGTCCACGTCCCTCGTCAGGAAGCGGATCAGTTCCTCGGCGTCGGCCTGCCGGTCACTGTCCGCGGAGACAGCGAGGCTCTGCCCGCCCAGGACCGCCTCCCCGGGCAGGGTGGCGACCCCGTACTCCCCGTTCGTGGGCAGGCGGTTGAGGGCGTAGGGCCAGCCACGCATCAGCGCGGTGCCACCGTCCTCGTCGATGAACTCGGCGAGCGCAGTCGACTCGTCGGCCTCGTAGGACACCGGGCTGAGGACACCGGAGTCGGCTATGCTCCTCAACGCGTCCAGACCGACCGTTAGTTCTTCGATGCTGCCGGTGTAGTCCCCGTCGTCGTCCACCACGTCGACGCCCCCTCCCTCAGCGCTCCAGAACGTCTCCAGGATGTTGACGGCCAGCCCTTCGTAGGGACGCAACTGGGTGACCAGGGCCGAGTGGTCCTGTCCGGTCTCCCAGCCGCCGATCAGTTCGGCCATGCTGACGGCCTCGGTCAGGTCCTCGCGCGTGTGGTCCTGCGCGGTCAACAGGTCCTCACGGTAGTAGAGCAGCCCGACATCGGTGTTGAACGGCACCGCGTACGTCCCGTCCTCCCACCGGCCCGCCTCCACGGCCTCGGGCAGGAAGTTGACGCCCTCCACCAGGGCGTCGTCGAGCGGCCTGATCAGGTCCGCCTCCGCGAACGCCGGTATCCAGGTGGTGTCCAGGTTGAGCACGTCGTAGTCCGCGGTGCCCGACTGGAGCGAGGCGATAAGGTCGCTGAGCTGCCCGTCCTCGGCCAGCGGCAGCTCCACGAGTGAGACTTCCCGCTTGGGGTGGAGCTCGTTCCAGTCGTCGATCAGCTGCTGACGCGTGCCAACGCCCTCCTGGCTGGTGAGGTCGGCTCCGCTGACCACCACCAACGGCTCGTTGTCGTCCCACGCGGCCTCCACCGGCGCGTCGGGCCCGGAGCAGGCCGCGCCCGACACGGCGGCGAGGACCACGAGGCCCAGGGCCAGCGTCCGAAAGCAGTTCCTCGAGTGCCTGATCACTCCGACTCCTCCGATTCGGCGTCCGGAAGGTGCAGGTTGTCCAACGTCTGGACCAGAGCCATCTCCTCGCCGCTGTTCCCCACCTCGATGCACCGGTCCTGGTGTGACGTCAGCTCCTGGTTGAACGACTTCTCGCAGCCCAGGTCCAACGACACCACGGCGACGGGCACCTCAGGGGTGTCCGACCGGTCCGGAAGGTCCCCGCTGTCCTCGTCGTCCGTGACGAGCACGAGCAGCGGAGCCCTGCCTCCCGACACGCTGCCGGAGAGCACGCCCAGCCCTTCCTCCAGCGCCTCGTCAATGTCCGCGTTGGTGGAGACGCCCTCGAAGTCGCCGATCACCTCCTCGGCGTCGGCGGCGTCGTGGAAGTCGAGGGACAACTCGTAGCTCACCCCGCCCTCGGGGTCCCCCGGTGTGGTGAGGATGGCGTACCGGTCCTCGGAGTCGAGCGTCCGCAGGGCACCACGGAGGACCGCCTGTGTGGTGGCCATCCGGTCGCCGATGTAGGAACCGGAGGAGACGTCGACGACGAAGACCACGTCGCGCGCCGGTTGGTCCTCGGCCTCCTGAGCCAGGTACTCGGCCGCGGCACCGGCGGATACCCGGTCGCCCACTTCGATGTCGTCACCGCCGAACACCGTGTCCCGCAGCGGTGTGACGACGTCGTCCCGCAGGCTTCCCGCCTTCGGGCCGCGGAATCCCTGGCTGATGAGCGCGGCGCTGCCCGCCTCTCCCAGCAGCCAGGTCTCCAGCCGCTGGACCGCGAGCGCTCGTTCGCCGGTGTCCCCCAACGCCCGCTCCCAGCGAACGGGCACGAAGGAGAGGTCGAGCGGGGCCACGTCGGTCGGGTAGTACGCGGTGTAGCGGTCGTCCTGCTCGTCCGGGACGAAGCCGCTGTCGGAGGAAGTCAGACACGCGGGCGCGTACTCGGTCCTGACCAGCGGCACCATCGAGCGTTCGGCCAGCAACAGGGCCGGCAGCCGCTCGCCCGTGTCGGAGGCGACGTCGGCGAGGGAGCACAGCAGCTCGCTGTCGTCGCGCAGGAGCAGCCCTTCGTCGTCGAGTTGGCCGTCGTCGGCCCGGAGGCCGTGGGCGAGCGAGGCGTCCGAAGAGGCCGGTGCGGAACGAAGCGCCTCCATGCCCTCGTTCGTCACCTCGCCGAGCAACTGGTCGAGCGTGTACGCGTTGACATCCTCATCGTCGACTCCGGACAGCCCACCGGGCACGGCCACCACCGCGGGCGAGCTCGCCACCGGCACACCGACCCCGAGCGACAGGGCGCTTTCGGGCTCCTCTGTCGCTTCCCTGACCCGGTCGACGGAGATCGGGGACGCGGCCAGCCACACGTCGGGACGCGGGCCGTAGTCACGGAGCGGGTGCTCGCAGTCCTCGGCGTCCTCATCCGGCCGGCAGGCGCGCTGTGGCTCGGCCCAGGCGGCGGAGTTCTGGAACGCCTCCGTGGCGGTCTCCCCGCTCGCCGAGTACACGTGTACGTCGAGTTGGCGGCAGTCCTCGGGACGGTCACCGAGTTGCTTCTTCGCCGTGTCCGAGTCCTCGAAGGCCTCGATCACCTCGGTCATCGGCTGCTCGTACTCGGGCGAGGTGAGGAGCGACAGCTGGAGCGGGATGGGGCAGCCGGACGGCGGAGACGGCCACTGCCTCACCAGCACGATCCCGCCGATCAGCACCAGCCCCAGCACGCCGGCACCGATAACCAGCCACCCCCGCCGACGGTCCGGTTTCTCAGGGACGTTCCCGGAGTCGTCGGAGTCACTGGCGTCGCGAGTGCGCTTCCGGCCCGGACTCACGGCGGGGCGGGGGCGAAGCTGACGACCGCGCCGGTCCGGCAGCCGACCACCGGCCGGGCCCGGCGGGAGCGACAAGATCGTGTCGTTGACCTCGTTGAACGCGCGTACGTTGGGCCACCAGTCACCCGGATGGCTGTCCGCCGGGGCCTCTTCGGCCTTCTTCTTGTCCAGGCCCGCCAAGGCGCGAAGTGGCGTTTCCAGGGAGCCGACCGTGATCGGGTCGGTCCGACCTGCGGTGCCACGCAGCACGGTCAGCAGCGCGCCGGTGAACGGCGTCGGGTTCAGGCCATCGCCCTTTCCGTGGCGGTGCTGCGGCTGGGAGGAGGTGATCAGCGCGAAGGGCTTCCCACTCCGCGCACTCGCCGGGACGTTGTCAGCCTCAATGGCGTTGCCCGAGAAGCAGCAGTCCAGGATGAGCACGACGCGTTCGGCTTTGCTGCCAAGCAGTTTGTCGCGCAGCCAGGCATAGCGGACGCTCCCCAGGGTCTGGTCCTCCTTCGTGGCGTCCTTCGCCAGCAGACGCAGCCGGAAGCCGTCCCGTTCCGGATGCGCGTGGCCGTGCCCGGCGAAGTAGCACAACAGCACGCCCGTGTGCTCCTTCGCGGCCTGGTTGATCTCGTCGACCATCCGCTCCTGGGTGGGCGACCTCAGGACGGTGACGTCCTGGTCGGGCAGTCCACCCAGACGTTCGTCGGTCAGGAGCTGGCGCAGTTGGTCGAGATTGGCCTGTGAGGAGTCGATTCGTCCGAAGTAGTCGTCGTACTCGGCGACGCCGATCAGGAGTGCCTTGGCACCCCGCGGTAACCGCTGGTAGAGCACCGGGCCGTCACTCCGGACCGATCTCGCGCTCGATGGCCTCCGCCACCTTCTCTGCCAGCTTCCTGAGGTCCTCGCGGTTGTAGTGGCGCGACGTGAGCGTGACCTCAACCCTCTCCCGGACCACCAGTTCGACCTCGATCGGGCCGTCGCCACGGTTTCGGAGATGGTTGTACAGGGACTTGAGCGACTCGAAGACGGCATCGGCGAGCTTCTGGCCGATCAGCTGGCCGAAGAAGAGGAGCAGGTCGTCGGCCAGACCCATCCCGTCGCCGGGTACGCCGGGGCGCACCTCCGCGCGCACGGACACTTCCTGCAGCCTGGGATCCGCTTCAAACCAGCGGGCAACCAGGTGCGGTTCCCTCCCGTCCACATGCTCCCCACGGACACGCAACCTGAGTGTGCGCTCCATCGGCGTGTCGGATGTGCGCGGCTCCGGCGTTGCGGACATGGCGATGCTCCCCCTGATACTCCCCACCCGTCCCGCCGACGGGCGCGCGTGAACCCTCCATTGTGGTGTACGCCACGTGTCAACTCAACAGCGGTGCGTTCCCGTCCCGTTGGTGCTCTAGGCTCGTCCGCTCGGTCCCGAGGAGCGGAGGCGCGCATGACCGATGTCGCACATCTGGCCGTGCTGACCACGGCGGACAGTCGCGAGCTTGCCGAGCGGCTCGCCCGGACGGCGGTGGCGGGCAGGCTCGCCGCCTGTGCGCAGATCGACGGCCCGATCACCAGCGTCTACCGGTGGCAGGGCGTGGTCGAGACGGAGCAGGAGTGGCGGGTGCAGTACAAGACGACCGCGGCCCGCTATCCGGCGCTGGAGGAGCACATCAAGGCGACCCACGGCTACGCCACCCCCGAGATCATCGCCACCCCCATCGTGGGCGGCAGCGCGGACTATCTCGCCTGGCTGGTGACGGAGACCGCCGCGGATCCGGCGGACGAGGGCCCGACGGGCGGGGGCGGCTGACTCGTGCCAAGGTGATGCCAAGGTGACGCCAAGCTGAGGAGCACCCCCGTGCAGCACCGTGTGATCGGAGGCCGCTTGCGATGTTGTGGCTGGTCAGAAGGCTGAGCGAGCGCCCGACGCTGGCGCTCCGGGAGATGTCCCGGCCGTGGGTCTACGGGCTCGCGGCGGCCGTGGAGCGGCACGCCGGGCTGAAGATCACCCGGGCCAGGCAGCCCGTGCTCGTCGAGGGCACGCCGGCCGGTCCCGGCCTCGGCCTCGGGACGCGGGGCGGGGCGGCCCGGAGCGGACACGGCGCCACGCTCACCGCGGACGAACCCGGCGGGATCGGCGCGGCGGTGACCACGGGCACGCGGCCGAGGCCCGGCGCGACCGGCGGGCGGGCCGCCGCCTCGATCCGGCCGCCAGTCGACCGGGTGGCCGACCGGCTGCTGGTCGCGCCGGTCTTCGTGCTCTCCGCGCCGCGCTCCGGGTCCACGCTGCTGCGGGTGGTGCTGGACAGCCACTCCGCCCTGCACGCCCCGATCGAGACGCACGTCCGCCGGCTGACCGTGCAGTGCACCACCCGACTGGCCGGCTCGGCCATGAACACCCTCGGGCACAACCTGGCCGACATCGACCATCTGCTGTGGGACCGGCTGCTGCACCGCGAACTGCTGCGCAGCGGTAAGCGGACGATCGTGGAGAAGACGCCGAGCAACGTCTTCGCGGCCGAGCGGTTCGCCGCCTGCTGGCCCGACGCCCGTTTCCTCTTCCTGCTGCGCCACCCGCTGTCCGTCGCCCGCTCGTGGCACGAGGCCGACCCGTCCCGGCGCCCGATGAACCGGGCGGTGCAGCACACCCTGAAGTACATGGTGGCGGTGGAGCGGATGCGGCGGCTGCTGCCCGGGCTGACCGTCAGGTACGAGGACCTGACCACCGACCCGACGGCCGAGACCCGCCGGATCTGCGATTTCCTCGACCTGCCGTGGGAGCCCGGGATGATCTCCTACGGGCAGCACGAACACGGCGAGTACCGCAAGGGCCAGGGCGACTGGCGGGACAAGATCCGCACCGGAACCATCCAGCCGGGTCGGCCGCTGCCGGAGCCCGACGAGGTGCCGGCGACCCTGACGGACATGTGCCGCCGCTGGGAGTACCTGCCCGGCTGAGCGAGCCGCGTGGCGCCGGCCCGGCAGGATACGGGTCACGGGTCACAGGTCATGGGGTCCTGGGCCGCCCGGCATCGGGCACGGTCCAGCCCGCCGACGTGGTGACCGTGCGCGCGCGGTCGCCCGGCGGCTCGACGGGGCGGTCCTGGAACGGGCTGGACAGCACCACGTGCGAGTTCATCTCGCCGTGCTCGCCGAGGCGTTCCAGCAGGCCCTCCAGATGCTGCATCGAGGCGACCCGGACCTTCAGCATCGTGCACCAGTTGCCGCTGAGCTTGTGCACCTCGGTCACCTCGGGCAGGTCCTCGGCGGTCGTGGTCTTCAGCAGGCAACGGCTCAGCGCGCAGCGCATCTGCACGAACGCCGTCAGTTCCAGCCCCACCCTGGCCGGGTCGATCCGCGCCCGGTAGCCGGCGATCACCCCCGACTCCTCCAGTCGGCGCACCCGCTCGGCCACCGCCGGCGGGGAGAGGCTGACAAGTTGGGCGAGCCGGTTGAAGGACAGCCGCCCGTCACGCTGGAGTTCGGCGATGATCCGCCAGTCCGTCCGGTCCAGCGCCCGGTCCAGCGCCCGGTCATGCCTTCCGTCCCTGGGCTCTGACCTCCGCGCTGACATCCGTGCTCCCATCCGTGAGGCCCTTCCGGTCGAAGCCCTTTCGTTCCGCAGGCGGGTGCGGCCGGATGCCTTCCGTTGCCCCTTCATCCGCGCTCCCGACCTTTCTAGCGTTGACGCATGGCGAAGACCAGGGGCCCGATGGTGGCGCTGTGCGCGAGCATCGCGCTGATCAACGCGGCGATGGCGGTGGGCAGTTCGTCCGCCACCCTCGTCGTCGGCGACGAACTCGGCACCGGTTGGGCGGCCGTGCCGAGCACCGCGGGCATCGTCGGCACCGGGCTCGGGTCGCTGGTGCTCAGCCGGGGCATGAGCCGGTGGTCGCGCCGCACGGTGCTGCTGGGCTCGCATGCCGCGGCGGCGCTCGGCGCCTGCCTGGCGCTGCTGTCGGTGGCCGGGGCCGACGGCTCGGTGCTCGGCCTGTGCGCCGGCATGCTGCTGCTCGGCCTCGGCAACTCCGCGGCGATGCTGTCGCGTTATGTCGCGGCGGAGCTGTACCCGGCGGAGCGGAGCGGGCGGGCCATCGGCCTCGCGGTGTGGGCGGCGACCCTCGGCGCGGTCGGCGGGCCGCTGCTGATGGAGCCGGCGGGAAGTCTGGCGCGCGGCCTCGGCTGGCCCGAACTGGCCGGCCCGTTCCTGCTCGCCGCCGTCGTCTGCCTGGCCGCGACGGCGACCGGCGCGGGGGCGCCGGACGGGCGGTCGCCGGGTGCCGCGGCGGGCGGAGCGCCCGCGGGCGGGGCGGGAGACGCGGACGGCACGGGCAGCACGGGCAGCACGGGCGGCGGCGCGGTGTCCGGCGGTCGGGTGCCGCTCCGGGAACTCGGCCGCTCGCCGGTCGCCAGATCCGCCCTGGTGGTGATGGCGACCGCCCAGGTCGTTATGGTCGCGGTCATGACCGCGGCGCCGTTGGACCTGCACCGACACGGCCACGGTCTGGGCTCGGTGGGCATGACGCTGGCCGCCCACACCCTCGGCATGTTCGCGCTGTCGCCGCTGACCGGTCGGCTGTGCGACCGGCTCGGCGCCCGCCCGGTGATGCTGGCCGGGCTGCTGCTGCTCGCGGCGTCGTCCGGCCTCGCCGCGGTCTTCGCGCACGGCCCGGCGCTGGTGCAGCCGGTCGCGCTGTTCCTGCTCGGCTACGCCTGGAACCTCTGCTTCGTCGGCGGCAGCGGGCGGCTGGCCCGGGAGTTGCCGGCCGGTCACCGTGCCCGGATGGAGGGCAGCGTGGACGCGGCGGTCTGGGGCCTGGCCGCGGCGGCCAGCCTGGTGTCGACGCCGGCCCTCGCCCTCGGCGGGCAGGGCGCGCTCGCCGCCGCGGCCTGCCTGCTGGCCTGCGCGGCGGCGTTCGCCGCGGCCCGCTCCCGCGTGACGCCGGCGGCGCATCCGGTGCCTCCGGCGCGGGCGGCGGAACCATCCGGCGCGCCGGCCACGGCCAGGTCCGGCGACGAGCCCGGCAACGAGTCCGGTGGAGGCGCCGGCGACGAGTCCGGCGGTGGCGCCGGCGGTGGAGTGGGCACGAGAAGGAGAGGACGGCGGTCATGACCGGTTCGGCGGGAGACCCGCGGTTGTCCCTCGACGTCGCACGGCAGGCCCTGGCCGCGCAGCCGTTCAGCCGGCTGCTCGGCACGCGCCTGGCCGCGTTCGAGCCCGGCAGCGCCACCCTGGAACTCCCGCTCCGGGACGACTTCCGGCAGCAGCACGGCCACCTGCACGGCGGCGTGCTCTGCTACGCCGCCGACAACGCCGTGACGTTCGCCGCCGGTTCGGTGCTCGGCCCGGCCGTGCTCACCGGCGGCGTGACCATCAGCTACCTGCGGCCCGCCTGGGGCCGGCTGCTCCGCGCCCGGGCCAGCGTCGTGCACGCCGGCCGGCGTCAGGCCGTCTGCCGGTGCGACCTGCTGGTCGTCGCGGAGGATCCGGCGCCCGACGACGGCACGCTCGTCGCCGTCGCGCAGGGCACGGTGCTCGTCTCCGGTCAGCCGACGCAGGCATGACGCCCCGTCCGGGACGCGTGGTCGGCTCCCCGCTGGGTACACGAACGGCTGGTTCCCTCGCCCGTCAGGCATGAATCGGCGACGAAGTATGCAGATAGACATACAGCTAGACATTCGACACGTCTCATCCCGTGCTCCCGCCCCGAAGGAGTCTTCGTGACCATCAAGGGCATCGACGTCTCGGGCTACCAGTCCGAGGACTACCCGCTGGACGGCTTCGACTTCGTGATCGTCAAGGCGACCGAAGGCACCAGCTACCGCAACCCCAAGCACTCCGCGCAGGTCACGCGCGCGCGGAACAACGACCGCGTCGTCGGCCACTACCACTTCCTCAGCCCGAGCAGCGGCATGACGGCACAGATGGACTACTTCCTGGACCACATAGCGGTCGGGGAGGACGAGATCCTCGCCGTGGACTGGGAGGACACCGGCGTCTCGTCGAGCGAGAAGGACACCGCCATCCGGCACCTGCAGTCCAAGGCCGGCGGCCGCAAGGTGCTGCTGTACTGCAACGTCGACTTCTGGCTCAACCGCGACACGTCGTCGTTCGCCGGCGACGGCCTGTGGATCGCGCAGTACAACGGCGATCCCGGCAACCCGGACATCGAACACGACTGGCTGATCCACCAGTACACCTCGGATCCGATCGACACCAACGTCGCCCAGTTCGACAGCCGCGGGGACATGCGGGCGTGGGCACGCGGGGAGGGCGGCGCGGAGGAGGACGAGATGCCCAAGCGATCCTTATTCGGCACGAGCGGGCTCACCCGGACCGTGCAGCCGGACACCTGGACCACGGTGACGTTCAACCGCCACTACGAGGACGACGGTTGGGTCGAGGTGGACACGCACACCAGCTTCATCTACGGCCCGTGCCACTACGCGGCGTCGGTCGGCGTCGAGCTGACCGGGCTGACCGCCGGCCAGGAGTTCCAGATCCGGCTGGCCAACTACGCCGAGACGAACGACGGCCGCTTCGCGCGCACGGTCGGCATGCCCACCCGATCCACGGTGCACCAGAGCGGCTCCGGGAAGTTCGTCGTCACCTGGAACGGCTACGTGCCCGGCGCCGACCGGGGGCGGGTGCGCGCCGAGGTGCTGCACCACGGGGACGGGCCGGTCACCATCCAGTCGGCCCAGGCGGAGGCGCTCTTCTGGCCGACGAACTGACGGACACTCCAACTTTCGGTTCTATAAACGGCGTTGGACTGAGGACCCGGCCGTCGGAGCCGCGCCTGCGCGCAGCCATGCCCGCTGGCATGACGGGGCCGTCGCCGCCGGCGGCCTGGGGGACTCCGACCTCGCGGGGTACGGCGGCGTGGCCCGTGAGCCCGCCGCCCGAACCCCGTGTTCCGGCCTGCCGGGCCGCCCGCTCAGAGGTCGGAGAGCTGGTCCTCGCTGATCGGCTCGTAAGTCTGCGAGGTGCCGGACCCCCATTCGACGGTGAGCGTCTCGCCGTCCCGCGCGAGGGTGGCCTCGGTCCAGTCGGCGGCGTCGCTGGTGTCGCACTCCAGCGTCATGGCGTCGTCCGCCACGGTGCCGAAGCAGATCGCGGAGTCCAGGCCGCCGGCGATGGACTCGGTGAAGGTGACGTTCGTGCCGATGAACGTCAGCACGCTGTCCGAACCGTCGAGGCCGGTGGCCCAGTTGCCCTCCAGGTCGCCGGAGGCGGCGGAGTCCCCCGTCGACTCGTCCTGTTCCTGCTGTTCCTGCTCGCCACCCGAGCCGGTACCGCCGTCGTCGTCACCGTCGTCGCCGCACCCGGCGAGCAGCAGTGCGGCGGCCGCGACCGCCGGGAGGGCCAACTTCAGTGTGGTACGCATGCATTCGTTCCCGAGATAGATCCGAACTGGGTTCGGGCAGGTTAACGATCACATGCCGGAGCGGCGCCGTCCTGTTACCGAGCTATCTCAATCAACACCCGATCGATATCCACCGGTTGCGGATGTGGGCGCGGCGCCCCGGGGCAGGGCGCCGCGCCACTGGAGACGACCGGACGAGGCGGCGTCAGACGAGCGTCTGGCCGCTGGTGACGACGGTGGTGCCGCCGTACGCGGTGGTGCTCGCCGCGCTGGCCGCCGCCCGGTCGCCGAAGGCGCTCTCCCGGCGGGCGCTCTCCTGGTACACCGCCGCGGCCGTGCCCGAACCGTCGGCGCCCATCGGGTCACCGCCGTTGAGGATGTTCAGGACGGCGTCGTACGCCTCCTTCTTGTTGTAGTTGCCGTCGAACAGCAGCGGCGTGTCCTGCGAGCGCCAGGAGTACTTGTCGGTCACGCCCCACACGGTGATGCCGGTGCAGCGGTCCACGGCCAGGCAGGCCTGGGTGACGCCCTGGTACTGCTGGGCCTGGGAGGATCCGGAGCCGGCGATGTCCAGTTCGGTGATCTCCACGTCCACGCCGAGGTCGGCGAAGCGCTGCAGCGTCTCGTGGAAGTTGCTGGGCACCGGGTTGCCGCTGTTGAAGTGCCCCTGGAATCCGATGCAGTCGATCGGCACCCCGTCGGCCAGCAGGTCCCGCACCAGGTTGTAGGCGGCGTCCTGCTTGGCCCCCGGGTTCTCCAGGTTGTAGTCGTTGTAGCAGAGCTTGGCGCTGGGGTCGGCGGCGTCGGCGAGGCGGAAGGCCTCCGCGATGAAGTCCGCGCCCATGGCCTGGTAGAACGGCGACTGGCGGAGCGAACCGTCCTCCTCGAACGCCTCGTTGACCACGTCCCAGATGGCGGCCTGGCCCGCGTAGTGCTCCATCACGGCGTTGATGTGACTCTCCATGGCCTGCGCGGCGTTGCCGCTGTTCACCCAGCCGGGCAGCTGGGAGTGCCAGACCAGGGTGTGGCCGCGCAGTTGCATGCCCTGGCTGGCCGCGTGCTGGGCGATCTGGTCGCCGGCGCTGAAGTTGAACTGCCCCTGGTTGGGCTCGGTGGCGTCCCACTTCATCTCGTTCTCGGCGGTGATGCTGTTGAACTCCCGGTTCAACGTGGAGGTGTAGTCCTGCTCCCCGAGGTGGCTGCCGGCGACGGCGGTGCCGAAGTACCTGCCGTTCTCGGCCGCCGCCGCGCCGAGCGTGTCGGCGGCGTAGGCGGTGCCGGCCAGCGTGATGACGCCGACGGCGGCGACGGCGCCGGTCACACCGCAGGCGACGGCCGCCCGGACGCGCCCGCGACGGTGGGGGGACGTGCTGATCATCGCTACCCCTTGCTTCCGATGAGGCAGACGGGGCGGGGTGCCCCGTCCGGAGGTGATGGGTGCCGCGGCTCGAGGAAGCGCCGTCACGCGCGGCTGTCGCGTGACACGTTTCCGTGACGATTCGGCAACGATCGCTGAGGAGTATTCGCCGCGCTCGGGCTCATCGTCAACGGATGTTTCCGGAAGATTTCGAGATGGTATTGCGCACCTCGGGGCGCCAGTTCGACGAAATGAATCACCCGTTATCCGGGTCAATCGGATCAGCGGAAGCCCGCTCCTTCCGCCGGGATGGGCACGGGATCACCGATAGTTTCCGGTAAATTTCCGGAAGATCAGGCTGGCCGAGGCACCGCTTCCGCCGCGGCTGGCTCGCCACGGGAACGGAGCCGCGCCGCGCCGCCCGTGGCGGCCACGGCACCGGCAACTCCCTCCACACACCGGCCATCTGCGTGGAGCAAAGGAAACCGTCCCGCGAAGACCGGTGGCCACGACCGCCGACGTAGGATGGCCTCACGGCGACGCGCCGCCCGGTGTCCACGTCCCGGGCCGGGCTCGGTCCCCGCCGTTCCTCTCCCTCCCGCTCCCTCCCGTTTGCCCTGGTCAGGGAGCTCTCCCCCGTTCACGCGCGCCCTCGTACCGTGCGTTCGCTCCAGCCTCCCCCCGCGCGATCCCACGTGCCCGTCTCCCGTCGCGACGCCCAGGGGTGCCCGTGTCCGCTCGTTTCCGCTCGTCCTTCCCGCTGCTGGTGCTCGCGCTGGGCGCGTTCGTGCTCGGCACCAGCGAACTCGCCGTCGCCGGCCTGCTGCCGTGGATCAGCGCCGATCTGGGCGTCACCACGGGCACGGCCGGCGGCCTCGTCACCGCCTACGCCGCCGCGGTGGCGCTGCTCGGCCCGCCGCTGGCCGCGATCCTGCGCGGGGTGTCGCGGCGCCACCGGCTGCTCGCGGCGCTCGGCGCGCAACTCGTCGGCAACGGGATCACCGCCGTCGCCACCGACCTGCCCGTGCTGTTCGCGGCGCGGGCGCTCACCGGCGCCGGCGCCGCCCTCTACGCGGTGACCGCCATCTCCCTCGCCACGGCACTGGTCGGCCCGGACCGGCGGGGCCGGGCGGTGTCCCTGGTCTTCGGCAGCATCACCCTCGCCACGGTGGTGGGCGTGCCGGCGGGCACGGCGTTGGGGGAACTGCTGGGCTGGCGGGTGGTGTACGGGACGCTGACCGTGGCGACCGCGGTGGTCCTGGGATGCGCGCCGCTGGCCGTTCGCGGGTCGGCGTCGCCCGCCCCCGCCGACGCCCCGGCCGACGCCCCGGGCCGGCTGGCCGATCTGCCCTGGTCCCGGCTGCGGGTGCCGTTCGCGGTCAACGCGGTGGTGACCGCGGGTCATTACGCCGCCGCCACCTACCTCGTCGCGCTGCTGACCGAGGAGACGGGAATCGGCCCGGCCGCGGTCACCGCCCTCCTCGTCACGACCGGCGTGGCGAGCGCGGCCGGCACGTTCCTCGGCGGCGCGGCGGCCGACCGCGACACCCGCCGCGCCGTCGTCGGCGCGGCGGCCGGAACGGCCGGTGGGCTCGCCGTCCTCAGCGCCGTCATGTCCCTGCCGGCGCTGGCCTGGCCGGCCATCCTGGTGTGGCACGCGGCGTTCAGCGCGTTCAGCACCGCCGCCCAGGTCGCCGTCTCCGAACGGGCCCCGGGCGCCGACCTCCCGGCCGCGACCAACATCTCCGTCTTCAACACCGGGATCGCCGCCGGCTCCTCCCTGGGAGGACTGCTGCTCCCCGCCGCCGGCTTCCCCGTCCTCACCCTCACCGCCGCCGCCCTGCCCCTCGCCGGCCTGCTCCTCCTCGCCGCCCGGTCCGAACGGGCCGGTGCCCAGGGCCGCGGCCTGGGCCGGATCAGGCCGGTGGGGCGGGCCGCCAGGCCGGGTCGCGGCCGATGAAGGCCATCAGCCGGTCCTGCGCGGAGGCTTCCCCGGCCACCGGCACGGCGGCGCCGAACTGGCCGCTGTCACGCAGCAGCCGCTCCATCGGCCGCATGGCCTCCAGCGCGCGGGCGCAGCGCTCCTGGTCCAGGTCGGGCTCGCGGCCGAGCGCCCTGGCGAGGTCCCAGGAGTGCATCCAGACGTCGGCCGTGTAGAACTGGTCGATCGCCTCGTCCACCGGCCGGTCGCCGGTGTGCGGGTTGCTGAGCATCCGGCCCGCGGGGTCGTCGAGGATGGCCTGGATGTCGGCGACGTGCCGCTTCCAGGCGGCCACCGGATCGGCCTCGACGTCCAACGCCGGGAGGTCGATCCCGGCGCCCTTCAGGAAGCCGCGGGACCACTCGACCAGATGCCGCACGACGTCGAGGGCCGTCCACTCCGCGACCGGGCTGGGCCGAGCCCAGTCCCCGGCCGACGCGGACTCGACCAGCTCGGTGAACCGGGCCGCGTCGTACGCGTGCTGCCGGGCCGGGGACAGGGGCTCGGGCGTCATCTCAGGCATCCTTCGCGAGCAGCTCGTCGAGCTTCTCGTAGCCCTCGTTGACCCCGACGTCCATCCCGCTGGCCAGCATGCCGTCGCGGGTCTCGAAGTCCTGCACCACGCTCAACACCGTCAGCCGGGTGCGCCCGCCCTCGAGCTCCGTGAGCGTCAGCGTCTCCAGCGCGACCCCGTCGGGCACGCCCTCGTAGGTGAAGGTCCAGACGATCCGCTCGTCCGGCCGCACCTCGTGGAAGCTGCCGTAGAAAGCGGCGATCTCCTCGCCGTCCCGGTCGTTGGCGAAGGCCCACGCGCCGCCCGTGCGGGCCTCCCACCTGGTGACCCGCGTGGTCACCGAGCGCGGCCCGACCCACTGGGCGTACAGCTCGGGGTCGACGTGCGCGCGGAAGACCCGCGCGGGGGGCGCGTCGAACTCCCGGACGATCTCGATCGTCGGGACCTTCTCGTCGGCCCTGATCTCGGTCTCGTGGCTGGTCGTGTTCATGATGCGTCCTTCGTGCTGTTCTGCTGCTGATCCTTGTCGTCGGCCATCCGGCCCAGCAGGGCGTCGAGGCGTCGATAGCGCTCCTCGGCCTCCCTGCGATACCGCTCGATCCACGTCGTCATCAGGTCGAGCACCTCCGCGTCCAGGTGGACCGGCCGGCGCTGGGCGTCCCTGCTGCGGGTCACCAGCCCGGCCTCCTCGAGCACCTTCACGTGCTTGGAGATCGCCTGGAGGCTCATGTCGTACGGCTCCGCCAGCTCCCCCACGGTCGCGTCGGCGCCGGCCAACCGGGCCACCAGATCCCGCCGGGTCGGGTCGGCCAGCGCCGCGAACGCCCGGTTGAGCTGCTCCGTGCTTCCGCCCATCGCCTTCCTCAACTCTTCGGTTGAATAAGAACCTAGACCGCCGCAGAGGCGTTGTCAACCGATCGGTTGAATAAGAGCTTCGACGAGACGAACCGGCGCGACCGGACCACATGTGCGCCGTCGTCGCACGACCGGCGCTTTTCGCCCGTTCCGGGCGTATCGTTCATACACCCCCACCGGCGGCCCCCGCCGTGATGCCCGCTTCCCTCAAGCGGCGGGGGTCGCACGGGGACGCCGGAACGCCGAAAGCCCCGGTCCACGGGGCGTCGGAACCGGGGCGGAACGGTAGGCCGTCCGGGACTCGAACCCGGAACCAAAGGATTAAAAGTCCTCTGCTCTGCCAATTGAGCTAACGGCCCCTCGGGAGCAGCATAGCCCCACTGGTTGGCCGGGTCCGAGGTGATTCTGGGCCCGTGGTGCGGGGCTAATGTCCTGATTTCTAGGGGTGCAACTCGCGTAGCACGGGGGCGCGCGTGGGGGTGGCGCGATCCCGTTTCGTCGTTATCTGGCCACGGTGGGTGAAGCGGTGCCGCCGGCGGGGCCGAGGGCCCCCCGCCGGGGGGGGGGCCGGGACGGTCGGGGCCGACCCGGTCGGG
>NZ_JBDPLU010000036.1:0-45870 GCF_039871525.1 Streptomyces sp. B6B3
ACCGGCTGCTCGGCCAGCTCTACCACTGCCTGCAAACCCGGCAGCACTTCGACGAGCATCGCGCATTCACCTCCTTCTCAGCAGTTCCAGCCGTCGCGGCTTGACTTCTTAGGCACGTGAGATGTCTTTCAGGTGATGTTCCGCATGGAGGTGTCGCAGGCGAGCAGCTATCCGTTGAACTCTCGAAGAGGAGATGTCATGGAAGCGGAGAAGGACGTTCCGGAGTACCAGGAGCCGGCCGTGGTCGAGATGGGGCTGTTCGCCGAGGTCACTCGCGGCGGCACGTGGGGCCCCGAGGAGTGGGAGAACGAGATGCTCTTCTGGGGCTGATCCGGATGCCGGGCGAGCCTGGTCTCGACGCGGCGGCGTCGTTCGTCGTCCTGCCGGACCACGCCGCCGCACGGGCCGTGACGGACCGGGTGGGCGCCTCGGCCACCGTGATCGCGAGGTATCCGTCAGGACGGCCCTGGCTGATGGGCCGCCCGGAACCAGACGATGTGGTGGTCGCCGAGGCGGGGCGGACACGGCTCGCGGTCATCGGCCGTTCGGCGTGTGGAGTCGCGGAGCTGGCTCGTTGGGCCGCCGGGATCCGCGACGTCCGGGACGCGGACGGACTGGCACGACGGCTGGTGGGCAGCGCCCATCTCGTCGCCGCGGTTGGGACCCTGGTGCGGGTGCAGGGCACGGTGTCCGGCGTGCGGCGGGTGTTCTGGGCGACGGTGGCGGGCGTTCCGGTCGCCGCGAGCCGCGCGGACGTGCTGGCCGCCTGGTCCGGCGGCGAGGTGGACGTGACCCGGCTCGCCGCCGGGATGCTCTTCCCCTCCCTGCCCCATCCGGTCGGCGACACGTCGCTGTGGCGAGGCGTGACCGCGGTCCCCGGTGACCACTACCTCCTGATGGGCGACCGGGCCCGGACGGTGCCGTGGTGGCGGAGCCCCGAGCCGAGCACCTCCGTCGCGCGGGGCGCCCCGGCCCTGGCCCAGGCCCTGCACGAGGCGGTCCGGGCCCGGGTGGACGCCGCGGCAGACGGTCCGGTCGGCGCCGACCTCTCCGGCGGAATGGACTCCACCTCGCTGTGCTTCGTGGCCGCGAGGACCGGAGCGCGGCTGGTCACCTGCACGGCCACGACGGCGGACGTGGGCAACGACGACCTGCGCTGGGCCGAACAGGCGGCCACCCACCTGCCGGGATCCGAGGGACTTCTGGCCGGGCCAGCGGAGATCGGCGGCCAGTTCGACGGCTTCGAGAGGGCCGAGACCGGCCTGGACGAGCCGTTCCGGGAGGTCCGGGCTCGACAACTGATCACCCGCAAGACGCGGTTGGCCGCGGACCGCGGCGCACGGGTCTACCTGTCGGGGATGGGGGGAGACGAGGTGGCCCGGGTGCCCTCCGGGTACCTCCACGGGCTGGTCCGCCGTCGACCCCGGCAGGCGGTGAGCCATCTGCGGGCGAACCGAGCCCTCTTCCGGTGGACACCGCGGGAAGCCCTGGCCGCGTTGCTCCGCCGCGACACCTGGCGGGACTGGCTGCTCGGGGAGGCCGGCCGGCTGACGGAGACCCCGCCCGCCAGTCCGCTGCCGGGGCAGTGGGGGCACGGCTTCCGGATGCCGCCGTGGGTCACCGCGGAGGCGGCGACCACGGTGCGCGATCTCCTGCGCGGCGCGGCGTCCGACGGCGCTCCGCTCGCCGACGACCGTGGGCAGCACCGCGTCCTGGAGGTCACCCGCGGCACGGGCGCACGCGCGCGGCTCATCCGACAGTTCATCGCTCCGCACGCGGTCTCGATGGAGTACCCCTTCCTGGACGACCGCGTCATCGAGGCGTGTCTCGCCGTGCGGTTGGAGGAACGAGGTGACCCGTGGCGCTACAAACCACTGCTCGTCGAGGCCATGCGCGGCACCGTCCCCGACGCGCTCCTCACCCGGACCACCAAGGGACACGCGGCGACGGACGTGCACGCCGGGATCCGCCGCAACCGCGCGGCGATGCTGGCGCTGTGCGACGACTCGGCGCTCGCCGCGCTCGGCCTCGTCGACGCGGCCGCCCTGCGAACCGCCCTCCTCGGCCCGCTCCCGCCCCGGATCCCGGTCAACGCGCTCAGCGGGACGCTGGCGGCCGAGCTGTGGCTGCGCACCGCCGTCCCGTCCCGAACCCCAGCACACCCCCACACGGCCTCCCCGGGACGAACCCCGTGACGCTCCTCCTGCGCAACGACGTGTCCGTGGCACACACGGACCACGGCACCGTCCTCCTCGACGGCGCCACCGGCCGCTACTGGCAGCTCAACGCCACCGCCAGCGAGATCCTGCGACACCTCGTCGACGGCACCGACCACGACGCCCTGGCCACCCGACTCAGCGGCACCTACCGAATCCCGCGCGAGAAGGCCGCCGAGGACATCGCCGCCCTCATCACCCGACTGCGGACCGCCCGCCTGCTCGCGGAGGACCCCGCATGAGCCAGCCCATCCCCCTCGCCCGCGGCCCCCGCCTCCCGCTTCGCCGACGACTCGCCGCCCTGCTCGCCGTGACCGCGGCACGACTCCTCGCCGGGCGTCCCCCGCGCCGGATCACCGTGATCCTGCGGGCCCTGCGACGCGGATCCACCGCCGCCACCGCCGAACAGGCCGCCGCCGCCCGCGGCGACGTCACCGCGGTCAGCACGCTCTGCGCGGGCGAAGGCTGCCTACAACGCTCCCTGGCCACGGTCCTGTTGTGCCGACTCCACGGCACCTGGCCCGCCTGGTGCA
Source organism: Streptomyces sp. B6B3 (assembly GCF_039871525.1). Lineage (NCBI taxonomy): Bacteria > Bacillati > Actinomycetota > Actinomycetes > Kitasatosporales > Streptomycetaceae > Streptomyces > Streptomyces sp. B6B3. The sequence continues at coordinate 2,750 of NZ_JBDPLU010000036.1, forward strand.
CCGGAGTCCGCACCGACCCCTTCACCGCCCACGCCTGGGTGGAAGTCGACGGCCACCCCGTCGGCGAGCCGACCGGCCCCGGCTACTACACCCCCGTCATCGTCGTCCCACCCCTGACGCCTCCGGCCTCCAGGCCCGTGCCAGGTCCGGGAACCTGACACGGGCCTTCCAGGGAACCGCCGCCCTCAGGCGGGGGTCAGGACGAGGCGGTAGGCGCCGAGGTGGTCCTCGTCGTTGACCAGGACGCTGGCGGTGCCGTTGCTGACCGGATAGGTCTGCGTGGAGATCCGGGTCGGTGCGTTGACGACGGTGGTGCGGCCGGAGCCGGGGGTGTACTCCAGGGTGCCGGTCACGGCGGAGCCGAAGTCGTTCAGCCCGGTGACCTGGATCGTGTTGTCGCCCGCCTCGCCGGCGAAGACGACGCTCACCACCCGCTGGTCCGCGTCGTAGGCGGCGACCGCGTCGTTGTACTGGGTCGGGGTGACGCTGACGATGTCGCCGGTCTGCTCGGCGTACCACTGGTACATCCAGTACGAGGCGGTCGGCTGGTTGTTGTGCAGCAGCCCGTTGAGCGTTCCGGCCTCGAACCAGAACGCGCGCTCGGCGTCGCGCACGCCCTCGCGCTCGAACTGGGCGATGTAGTGGTTGACGGTGCTGGGCACGTCGATCTCGTCGGTCGCCGCGTACTCGTTGATCGAGATCGGCAGCGGCCCGATGCCCAACTCCTGCTCCAGCGCGCGGTACGCGCGGATGTTGGAGTCCACGCCCTGCCAGCCGCGCAGTTCGTGCCAGGAGATGACCTCCGGCACCGTGCCCGAGGCCTGCGCCGCGGTGAGGAAGCCCCGCATCATGTCCGCGTTCCAGTAGGAGTAACTGGGACCCATGATCGGGGTGGTGGCGTCACCGGCACGGAGCCGCTGGTAGGTGCGGGCCCAGCCGTCGTTGAAGCTGCCCGCGGAACCGGACCAGGTCCAGTCCGGCTCGTTCCAGATCTCCCAGGCGGTGACGTTGGTGATGTCCGGGCGCGCCCGGAGGTCGGCGATCATCCGGTCGACCCGCCCCAACCAGTCATCCCAGCCGGCCCAGTTGTAGGGGAAACCGCTGAAGGTGTCGGCCATGTCGACCGTGATGTCCGCGCCCGCCTCAATGGCGTTGCCGGCGATGTCGAGGACGTCACCGACGTGCTCGGTCTCCCCGTTGGGGAAGTGGTCGTGGTTGGGCGGCGGCTGGCGCAGGGTGTTGAGCTTCAGCGGCAGCAGCAGGTCCACCGGCGGTCGGTCGGGCAGCGCCAGACCGTAGAGCGTGCCGCTCCCGACCTGACTCACGGGGCGGACGGGCCTGCTCACGTCGACCTGGAGCGTGCTGAGCGCTCTGGCCTGCGGTGCGAGTCCGAGGAACGTCGCGCCAGCGCCTGAGGCGGCGGCGAGGGTGAGGAACGAACGCCTCTGCATCGGCATGGAGACTCCTTGGCGAGGGTGACGGACAGCTCCCAGCCCGCTCGCAACGTAGCAGTGTGACCGGTCACATGGAAGGGTGGCGCCGACGGAAGCGCCGGACGAACCGGCGACGTCGACCACCTCGGCACCCAGCCCGGCGCGAACGGTCCGCGTCGTCGTTCGGCGATCCAGCTTCTAGGCTCCGGGTATGACGACATCGAAAATGCCGACCGACGCGGCGCTGGCCTGGGCCGTGGAGTCCGTCGGCGGCGACGGGACGGTCGTGGCGGTGAGGGGACTGCGGGAGGGCAGCAACCCGTGGCTGCTGCGGATCGACCACGACGGTGGGACGGTCGAGGCGGTGTTGAAGACCGCGCACACCGAGGATCCCGGCGGCCTCGCCACCGAGATCGCCGCACTGCGCCTGGCCGAGGAACGAGGCATACCCGCGCCGCGGATCATCGCGGTCGACGTCGAGGGCGACTCGGCCGGCACCCGGGCGATTCTGGAGACCGTCGTGCCCGGGCGCAGCACCATTCCCGTCGAACCCACCGCCGAGCGCCTGCACGCCCTGGGCGCCGCGGTCGCGGCCCTGTGCGCCGTCCCCGCCCAGCCGTCGCCAGCACTGCCGCTGCGCATCCGGCCGATCTCGGCCAGCGACTTCGCGCGGGCACGGCGGCGGGGAACCGACCACACCACGCCTCTTCTGGACGCCGCGGACCAGGAGATCAGGCGGCTACCCGTGCCGGGGGGCAGGACCGTGTTGGTACACGGCGACATCTGGCAGGGCAACCTGATGTGGGAGGGCGACGCGTTCTCCGGCATGCTCGACTGGGACATGGCGGGCGTCGGCCACCCCGGCGTCGACCTGTGCGCGCTGCGCCTGGACGCGGCGCTGACGTACGGCCGGGACGCGGCCGAGCCGGTGCTGGCCGGATGGGAGCGGGCGACGGGCGAACGAGCCGAGGACCTCGCCTACTGGGACGCGGTGGCCGCGCTGAACCAGCCCGGCGACATGGCCGTGTTCGCGCCGGTCATGCACGACCAGGGCAGGGACGACCTGACCGCCGGGACGCTCAACGAACGCCGCGACGCCTTCCTCCGCGCCGCGCTCGACCGACTCTGAGGACCGGCGGCGCTTCCCCACGGAGATGAGGCGCGCGCCGACCGGCGCCTCCTAACCGACGAGGGCCGCGGTGATCTGACGGGTGGTCTGCGCGGCGATCCGGGGGCTGACGGCGGCGTAGGAGGTGTAGGCGTTCAGCCCGGTGGCCAGGGCCCAACCACGGCCGCGGAGCCAGGCGGCGTCGTCCACCCCGAGCGCGGCACGGAAGGCGGCTCGGGGTCTGGCCGACATCAGGGTGAAGGCGATGGTCAGATCGCAGGCCGGATCGCCCATGCCGAGCCCACCGAAGTCGATGACCGCGCTGAGCCGGCCGCCGCTGGTCAGCAGGTTGCCGGTGTGGAAGTCGCCGTGGAACCAGACCGGGGGACGATCCCAACCGGAGGCACTCAGCGCCGCGTCCCACAGCCTGGTCATCGCCGAGGCGTCGAAGACGCCGCCGAGTTCCGCGATGGCGGCCCGCGTCGCCCGGTCCCTGTCGGCCAGCGGCCGGGCGGCGAGGTCGCCGCCCGGCTCGCCGGACGCGCTGTCCGCCGGTGCGAACCGCTGCAGCGCGGCCAGGAACCCGGCAAGTTCGACCGCCGCCTCGGAGGAGTCGGCCAGCGCCTCCACGGTCGCCACCTCGCCGTCCAACCAACGGGACACCGCCCAGGGCCACGGATAGCCGAAGTCCGGTTCGCCCACGCCCACCGGGACCGGAACGGCCAGGGGCAGGTGCGGGGCCAGCCGGGGCAACCACTCGAACTCCTTGCGCGCCTGCCCGATGGCCCCGGCATGGCGGGGCAGCCGAACGGACAGCTCCTCGCCCAGCCGGTGAATCACATGGTCGGACCCTGCCGGGTCGAACAACTTCAGGGGGAGCCCGGCCCACTGCGGGAACTGCGTGTCGACCAGGCGCCTGACCAGTGCGGCATCGATCACCGGGCGGGTGTCCGCGGTTCTCCCCGTCGCCAAGAGGTGCTCCATCGGTCGGCCCGCTCCGTGCGGCGGGCGATCGAGCCCATCACACTGCGTCGCGGGCTGGCCTGTCGACCGGATTTCACCGACGGCCGCCCAGCCCGTCCCTGGCCCCGCTCGGCGGCGGCTCCGCCGGCCGCGTGCCGGCCGCCCGGTGCGTCCACACGTCGACGGGCCGAGCCGCCGTCCTGCCCGGCGCCGGGTCTCAGTCGGTGTAGACCTCGGCCCGGTCCACGCTCACGAACGCTGCCCCGGAGTCGGCGTTGTGCTCCCCGGTGACCTGGATCCGCAGGGTGTGCTCGCCGGGCGGCAGTTGCGGGCTGAGGTACTGGAGGGTCTCGCCCGTCCGGATCGGACCGTGGAAGTCGACGCGTTGCTCGGGCCCGCCGTCGATGCTGATCGCGGCGATGCCGTTGCCGGTGTCCCGCACGGAGAGTAGCGCGATCCTGGTGCCGGTGAAGCTGAACGTCGCGGTGTTCCCGGCCTGGTCGCTCCAGTGGTCGTCTCCCCAGAAGCACTGGGCCGCGCAGCCCGTGCCCGAGTTCCAGGTGCCCGTGTACGTGACCGTGCCGTCGCCGCTGGACCGGCCGTCGTCGTTGATCCAGTAGTTGCCGGATCCCGGGTCGCCGGAGGGCAGGTCCTGCGTCGCTCCCAGCGCGAGCGGGGTGCCGAGGTTCGGGCTGCCGTCGGCGTTCCAGCCGATCTGCTGGGCGCGGGTCGTGCGGTCGGTGTAGGTGTACTCCGAGGTGGTCTTGGCGTGGTAGATGATCCAGTCCTCGGTCCCGTCGGGGGACTGGAAGAACGTGTGGTGGCCGGGGCCGTAGACGCCCGCGGCGTCGTTGCGCGAGAGGAGGGGGCCGTCGTGCTGGGTCCAGTTGCCCGGCACGAGCGGGTCGGCGTTGTCCGGCAGGGACATCATCCACACCTGGTAGTCGGGCTTGCCGGTGTCGCAGGCCGAGTACGTCATCCAGGTGCGGCCGTTGCGGTACAGGAAGGCGGGTCCCTCGCGGACCTCCGGGCAGCCCCCGGCGGCGTTGAGCGCCACCGCGTCGCCGGAGATCGTGTAGGGGTTGGACAGCGGCGCGATGTTCAGACCGTTGTGCTGGTAGGCGTTCAGGCCGCTGTACGCCAGGTAGAGCCGCCCGTTGTGCTGGAGGATGCCGGGGTCGATGGCGAAGTCGTCCGCGTGGTTCGGCGGGGCCAGCTTGGCCTTGAAGTGGTACGGCCCGGTCGGGTCGTCGCCCTCCGACTCCAGGACGTACAGCCGGTGGTGCTCGTCCACGCCGTCGTCCGCCGTGTAGTACATGTACCACCGGCCGTCGAAGCGGTAGAACTCGGGCGCCCAGATGTGCTGGTTCCGCGAGGGGTCGGAGTCCGTCCAGACGGTGACCGGGTCGGTGGCCAGCAGCGTGCTCAGGGAGGGCGAGCTCCACATCCTGATGCTGTCGCCCTGCGTGGTGGCGAGGTGGTACTCCCCGTTGGCGTAGGTCATGAACGGATCCGGGCCGGGATTCAGCGGATTGCGGAAGGTTCCGGCGGCGGTCGCGGACGCGGTGTCTCCCGCGGTTTCGGGCATCGTGTCTCCGGCGGTGGCCTGCGTACCCCAGACCAGACCGATGAGCAGCGCGCACAGCGCCGTGGCCAGCGGGATGGTGGATCGGGCGCGCATCAGCGGCTCCCTTGGTCTCTTCACGCCTCATGGACGCTGTGACGGGCGTCAGTTGCCGACTCCCCATGGCATCACGCCAGTTACAACGATGTACATACGCGGGACGAAAGTTGGCGCCGCAGGTGTGAGGCCGCCGATGCCCTGCGGCCCCCGTGTCAGGGATGGCAGACTCCTGAGGCGGGCCTGCCGGGAGTTGACGGAACGTCAGGCAGCACGGCACCGCTCGCCGGACAGCGGACCTACGAAAGGGTGCGGGCACAGCGAATGATCGCGCGGATATGGCGTGGATGGGCTCCGACGGCGACGGCCGACGACTACCAGCACCACTACGAGACCGAGGTCGCCGAGCACCTCCAGCGGGTTCCCGGCTTCCGCGGCGCCCGGCTGCTGCGTCACCAGGACGGCGGGGAGGTGATGTTCACCTCCCTCACGTTCTTCACCGCCATGGGCGACGTGCACGCGTTCGCCGGCGCGGACGCCGAGGTGGCCGTCGTCGAGGAGGCGGCCCGCCGCGCGTTGAGCCGATGGGACGAACGCGTCGTCCACCACGAGGTCGCCGTCGACCTCCCCGTGTGACCGGCTGCCCGGACCACCGGCGGGAGACGGGCTGACCCCGTTCACGGCACGGTGACCACGGCCTTGCCGCGGGCATGGCCCTGCTCCACGTGGCGCAGGCCCTCGGCCGCGTCGGCCAGGGGGTAGGTCCGGTCGACTACCGGGGTGACCCTGCCGGCCTCGACGAGCGCGGTGACGGCGAGCAGGTCCTCCTGGGTCGGCCCGGCCGGGGCCGCCGGGTAGATCGGGCGGAGCCGTCGCCGGACGACCGCGTTGACCGCGACCAGTCGCAGCATGGCTCCCACCGCCCCGAAAACATGGCCGGGTGAGCCGCCGCCGTTGGCCACCAGGATCCCCGTCGGGGTGAGCGCCCGGAGCAGTCGGCTCAGCGGGCGGTTGCCCACGTTGTCCAGGACCACGTCGTAGCGCACCCGGCCGTCGGTGAAGTCCTCCCGGGCGTAGTCGACGACGCGCGCGGCGCCCAGCGAGCGCACCAGGTCGGCGTTGCGGGCGCTGCACACCCCGGTGACCTCCGCGTCCAGGGCCGCGGCGATCTGTACCGCGAAGGTGCCCACCCCACCCGCGGCCCCGTTGACCAGCACCCGCTGTCCGGCCCGCACCCGGCCCACGGTCCGGATGCCGCGCAGCGCGGTCACCGCCCCCATCGGCACCGCCGCGGCCTGCTCGAACGTCAGGCGCGCGGGCTTGGGGACCAGCAGTTCCGCGGGGGTGCGCGCGTACTCGGCGAAGGAGCCCGGGCAGAAGCCCAGGACCTCGTCGCCGGGCCGGAGCCCTCGTACCTCGGCGCCGACCGTCTCCACCAGGCCGGCCGCGTCGATCCCGGCCACCCGGGACCTCGGCCGGGTCAGCCCCATGGATCCCATCAGCCGCGCCACGTAGGGATCGCCGCGCATCATGTGCCAGTCATAGGGGTTCAGCGCGGCGGCGCGCACCCGCACCAGCACCTGGTCGGACCCGATTCCGGGCCGATCGATATTCGTCAACTGCAGGACGTCCGGGGGTCCGAACCGCTCCTGAACGATCGCCTTCATCCGTCGCCCATCCCCTCGGTCGGTGACCGGCTCGCTGTGCCCGTCATCACGTCGGCATCGTGGTGTACGCCGTACACCGCCGAGCCTAGGTGTACGGCGTACACCGGTCAAGGGGTGCGGGGGAGCGGAGCGGTGAGAGGGCGTGTCCTGGACGACGGCTTGCCGCGCGGTCCTCGGGCGCCGTCGCCGGGGCCCTCGGCCCGTGGGTCAGGCGGGGGAGTGCAGCCGCTCGAGACCGTCCAGCGTCAGGTCCAGAGCGAACTCGAACTCGAACTGGTCGTCGCAGCCCGAGCCGACGACGGACTCCTGGTCGTGGGCGACCGCCATGGCCAGCTCGGTGAGGTGGGGGTAGCGCGCGGCCATCTCCTCGGGCGGCAGCGCGTCCGGATCCGGCTCACGGTCGGGGCTGTCCTCGAACAGCTCCTGGGAGAAGCCCAGCAGGCGGCTACCCATGACGTGCATCGCGTGGTGGACCAGGTCGATCGAGAACCCCCCGGCCCGGAAGATCCCGATCATCGAGTCCAGGTACTCCAGCACCACGGGCGTCGGGGTGGCCCGCGCCTTGATCCGCGACTCGATGACCTCGGGCGCCCACGGGTGACGCAGCAGCATGCGGCGGGCCGACAGCACCCGCCGGCGAACGGCGGTCTTCCAGTCGGTGTCGCGGGCCGGCGGGTCGATCTCACCGACGAGGGCGTCGATCATGCCGTCCAGCAGCTCGTTCTTGTTGGCCACGTGCTTGTACAGCGCCATGGGCACCACGCCGAGCGCCTGCGCGATCCTGCGCATGCTCAGCGCGTCGACTCCGCCGTCGTCGGCGAGCGCGACGGCGGCGGTCAGCACCCGCTCCCTGCTGAGGGGCGCGCGGGGCTGCGCGACCGCGCCGGCCTGCGTGGCGATCTCCACCATCTCCTCTCGCGGGACAGCCCGAAGCCGGCCCTCGTTCCCCCTCCCGAACCTACAGCCTGCACCCGGCGCACCCCGGCCCCGCGGACCGGTGAGGTACCTAGGCCGTGACCCGGGGGCGACGGTCGACGGCCAGCAGCGCGCCGACGAGAAAGGCGCAGCCGGCGATGACGAGGGCGATCCGCAGGCCGGTCACGAACGGCGTACCGCCGCCGACCCAGGCCCCGAGCAGCGCGATGCCGACCACGCTGCCGGTCTGCCGCGCGGCGTTGATCACCCCGGCCGCCAGTCCGGCCTGCTCCGGCGGCGCGCTCTCGGTCACGGCGGTGGTGGCGGCCGGCATGGTGAACGACATGCCGAACCCGGCCGCGGCCGCCACCCCGGCGATGCCGCCCCACACCCCCACCGCCCGCGCTCGCGCCCGCGGGTCGTCGTAGGCGGCGCGCAGCAGCGCCAGCGAGGCCGGCACGGCCAGCGCCGCGCCGACTCCCTGTACCGCCCGCGTGGCGATCAGCACCGCCGTGTCCGGGGCCAGCCCGCAGGCCATCGAGGCGGCGACGAACACCGCCACCCCGACCTGGAAGACGCGTCGCGCGCCGAACCGGTCGGCGAGCGCGCCGCCGGACAGCAACCCGGCCGCCAGCACCACGAGGTAGCCGTCCACCACCCACCGGCGTCCGCTCACTCCGGCGTCCAGCTCGTCGCGGATCGCGGGCAGGGCGACGTTGACGACCGTGCTGTCCAGGATCACCAGGAAGTACCCCAGACACACCGCCACCAGCGTCGGCGAGGCCACCCGGCCCGTCTCGTCCCGTGCTCCGCTCATCCGGCACAGGCCAGGGCGTGGTCCGGACATTCCCGGCGTGTGCCTCCATCACCGGGCCGACGCCGTCGGCCGGCGCCTCGTGTCACCGGGGGAGGAACCCGGGTCAGACCACGCGGAAGAGGTCGGCGGCGGCGTGGACGTCGGTGAGATCCTCGACGGAGCGGAGGTTGTCGCACAGGGCCTCCAGGACCGAGCCCGCCTCGGCGGCGCGCGGGGCACCGACGGCCACGCCGAAGAGCCGGAAGCCCAACGAGCGCTTGGCGTCGTGCCAGCCGCGCAGCCATTCCTCGGTGACGCCGCACTCGTCGTCGGTGATCAGCACGATGTCGCCGCGGGCACGGGCGGCGTCGTCGAACTCCTCCTCCAGCAGCTCGCCGGCCGCCGTCAGCGGCGCCTGGTAGCTCGTGCCGCCGCCGAGGAAGGTCTCCGCGAAGTCGAGGGTCCGGGCCACGTCAGCGGGCTGGCCGGCCGGGAAGCGGAAGACCCGGACCCGGTCGGCGGAGGAGAACAGGATGCCGACGAAGTCACGCCCGGCATGGCGGGCCTGGTCCAGCAGCGCCAGGGCGCACGCCTTGGCCCACGCCTCCCGGGTGACTCCGCCGGGACCCGCCTCGTACATGGAGTGCGAGGTGTCCACGCACGCGATGATCGCGCCCCGGCCGGTGGCCCGTTCTCCCCGGTTGTCGTAGAGCATCAGCTCGCCGGCGGCGTAGCGCACGGCGAACACCGCACGCAGCTCGGGCAGGCCGAGGTTGACCAGCTCGGCGGGGACGACGCGGGACAGGTCGTTGCCGAGCGTGACGCCGACCAGTTCCCCCGTGGCGTTCTCCACCCTGCGGGCGCGCTCGCCGCTGGCCATCTGCCGGAAGCGACCGATCAGCTCCGCCCACCGTGCGAGGCGGCCGGTGCGCAGCCGCTCGGCGAGCCGGGCGCGCTGGGCGAACGACATCCGCTCCAACTCGCCGGGCCCAACGCCCCAGGCCCGCAGCAGCGCGGCCTCCTCCCGCGCGGCCTCGGCGGCCTTCGCCGCCACGTTCCGCGCCGCGACACGGACGCCGGGGGCCGCCACCGCGAGGGCCCGCGCGGCGGCCCCGCCGACTCGCCGCGCGGCGGCGTCGGCGGCCCGGGCGGCCGCGACCGCCCGCCGCACGGCCTCGGCGGCCGGTGCCGGCACGGCACCGGCCCCGTCCGTGTCGTCGGCGGCCCGCTGGAGCGCCTCGTGCACGGCGGTCGCCGCGCCATCGGCGTCCCGCTGGGCCGCCCTCGCCCGTTCGGCCTGCTCTTGGGTGTCCCGGAAACGCTCCAGCATCGTCCGCAGCGCGGCGGCCTGGGCGAGCACGGCCATGGCGGCGGCGTAGGGGTCGCCGGCCGTCTCCCGGTGCAACTCGGCGAACTCCGCCGACTCCACCAGCGAGCTGATGACCTGGTGGTTGACCAGCCGCGAGGGATCCATCTCCGCGCGTTCGCGCAACCGCGGGTGGACCTGGTAGGCGGCGAGGAACGCGTCGGTCAGGAGGTCGGCCGCGTGGTCGTGGCGCCCGTTCAGCTCCTCGGCCACATCGCGCAGCCCGGCCGACTGCGCGAAGGTGTCGCGCCAGGTGATCCGGTCGAACCGGTCCGCGACCACGGCCGCGGTGTGCCGCTCGGGAGCGGCGGCGGAGAGGCGGCCCAGCCACTCCGCGGCCTCTCCGGCCAGTTCGTCGAGCCCGCCCGCCGTCCCGCCCACGGCCCTATCCCGCCGGCGTTCCGAGCTGGGACTGCACCATGCTCGCGTCCACGCCGAGGGCCTCGGTGAGAACGCGGGCGCGAACCGCGCGCTGCCGGCCAGTCACCCGGTCGATGGCGGCGGTGGAGCGGCCGGCGCCCGCCGCCTCCTCGCGCAGCTTCTCCAGCCGCTTTCCCGCCACGGCGAGCCTGTGATGGGCCTTCTTGATGACCCACTCGCTCAGCGCCTCGCGGGACTGACCGGCCATGGCGTCGAGCTGGGCCTCCAACTCCTCGATGGCGTCGGCCAGGTCGAGCGCCTCCCTGGCGTCGGGGTTGACCAACTGCAGCACCTCGCGCTCGACGGTCGGGCGTTCGGCGGGGGAGTCCCACAGCACGTGCGTCAACACCGACAGGTCGGTCTCGGCGACCGCCGGGCGGCCGTCGAGGTACGCGGACGCCTGGAGCAGGCCGACCGCCTGCCGCCAGCGGCGGTCGGAGGCGACGAGTTCCCTGCGGCGCAGCGCGGCCCGCAGCGTGCACACCGCGTCCACGATCAGGTCGGGGACGTCCACGGCCGGGACGGCCTCGCGCACGGCCTGCCGCAACGCGGCCAGCTCGACGGTGGTCCGGGTCGGCGCCGTCGGGCGTCTGACGGCGGAGCGGACCAGCGCGGCGAAGTTCGAGGGGTCCGCCAGGTACCCGACCTCGATCCGCACCAGCAGCCGGTCGTAGATCGCGGCCGAGTCCTCCTCGCTGGGCAGCTCGTTGCTCGCCGTGATGGCCCCGAGCAGGGGGCACCGGATCGGCTCGCCGCCGTTCTCGGGGTGGTAGATCCGCTCGTTGAGGTACCCCAGGGTCTCGTTCAACGCCGCCGTGGAGCACTTGAAGATCTCGTCGATGAACGCGATATGCGCGGTCGTGGCGCGACCGTCGTAGACCTGGCGGTACTCACCCCGGGCCAGCGCCGCGACGTCGATGGGACCGAACATCCTCGTCGGCGCGGTGAACTTCGACAGGAGGATCTCCCAGTAGGCCGCCCCCTCGATCCGGCCCGTGAGCTCCCGCGCCATCTCGGACTTCGCCGTTCCGGGCGGGCCGAGCACCAACGAGTGCTGCCCCGCCAGCAACGTCACCACCAGCGTCCGCACCACGTCGGCCCGCTCGTAGAAACGGTCCGACAGCTCGTCGCTGATCGCCCGCAGCCTCCTGGCCGTGTCGTCCCGCGCGTCCCCTGCACCCACTGCGACTCCTCGTCTGCGACGCCCTGGTGGCCCGGCGGGCGGCCCCGCCCTCTCGGGTGCCGCTCACCGCCTGAGGCCCGCGCCGGCCCAGGCGGACACCTCCTTGTCCAACTCCGTCAGCGCCGCCTGGTCGGCGGCGCCGGTCGTCCGCCAGCGGTGGGGCGTCTCGATGCCGGGGTCGATCAGATCGAACCCCTCGAAGAACGCCGCCACCTCGTCCCTGCCGCGAACCTGGGTGGCGATGCCGCCGCTCCGGTAGATGTCGACGACCCTGCCGAGCGCCTCGGGGTCGAAGTCGGGGGTGACGTGGGAGATCACCAGAGCCGAGCCCGGCGCGAGCGGTTCGAAGAGGCGCCGCACCAGGCCGTGGGCGTCGAGTTCGTCCGGTACGAAGTGCAGCAGGGCGAACAGCGACAGCGCCACGGGCTGGTGCGGGTCGAGCGTCTGGAAGGCCTCGTCGAGGATCCGGTCGACGTCCGTGGTGACGTCGGCGTGGACGTAGGTGGTCCGGCCCCGCGGGCTGCTGCGCATCAGCGCGTCCGCGTGAGCGAGGACGAGCTCGTCCTTGTCGACGTACACCACGCGCGCCTCGGGCGCCTCGCCCTGCGCCACCTGGTGCAGGTTGGGCTCGGTGGGTATGCCGGTGCCGATGTCGAGGAACTGCCGCACTCCCTCCTCGGTGACCAGATGACGTACCACCCGCCGCAGGAACTCCCGGTTCGCCCGCGCGGCGGCCCGCACGCCCGGCCACCACGTCAGCACCTGGTCGGCGGCCGCTCGGTCCGCGGCGTAGTTGTTCTTACCCCCCAGGTAGTAGTCGTACATCCGGGCGGAGTGAGGCGTGGAGAAGTCCGGGAGGGCGGGTGGGCTGGTCATGACTCTCCTGACCGAGACGGCACGTGCTGCTCAGAGCGCTCGAAAGCTCCCTCACCCTAAACGAGTTGGCGCCTCCGGCGGCTCTCTCCAGCCTCGTCGGGGAGACGCCGGACGGGTGGCGGTGGGCACGAAGCGCCGCGCCGCTACGTGCGGCAGACAACGAGGGTGTCGTACTGCCCGAGGGGCTGGGGGTCGATCGAGGTGAAGCCGACGGCGCTGGCGTGGTCCCGCAGTTCGTCGAGGGAGTAGTTCGAGTTCCCCGTCAGGACCAGCATGGACAGGCTGACCTTCAGGTTCTGGTGCTCGACGTGCGGGGACGCGTGGCCGAGAGCGCGGTCGTAGATCAGCAGCGACCCACCGGGATTGACGCTGCCGGCCAACTTGCGGATCAGCAGACGCCGCTGCTCGGGAGACCAGTCGACGAGGGTATGGCCCATCATGACGATGTCGGCGCTGGGCAGCGGGTCGGCGAAGAAGTCGCCCGCGTGGAAGGTGGCCCGGTCGGCGAGCGCCCATTCGGCGGCGACCTCGTCGAAGAGGGGCGACATGACCGGAAGGTCGAAGACATGGCCTTTCAGGTTGGGGTAGGCGGCGAGGATGCGGGCCATCACGCTGCCCCGGCAGCCGCCCACGTCCAGCAGCGATCGGTGCCCGGCCCAGCCGTCGTAGGCGTCCAGCAGGTGGGGCACCAGAGAGGCCGTCGTGTAGTCCATCTGGTTGGCGAACTGCCGTACCACGTCAAGACCGTTCAGGGCCTCCATGAAGACCCCGCCGTTCGACCTGCCGGTGCGCAGTGACTGGGTGAGCCCGAGCAGAGCCGGGAACACCCGCCGCAGCAGCAGATCGCCGGTGAACCGCGGGGCCCCGCGCACCAGATGCTCCTCGGCGGGGGGTGCGTTGTGGTACCGGTGACCCTCGCGTTCCAGCAGGCCGTTGAGGACGAGAAGGTTCAACCAGTCGGCCACACCGGGGCCCGGCAGATCGAGTGAGCGGCCGATCGCCTCCGCGTCGGCCGGCTCGGAGTGCAGCGTGGTGAAAAGGTCGAGTTCCAGGGCGGTCAGCAGCGCCTGGGCGTCGCAGAGGGAATTCGTGAGGCTGACGATGTCGGATGTCGCGCATTGAGTCGTCACGGTGTGCTCCTGATCGACAGGACATGCAACTGTCCGTTGAAGTGATGAGAAAACGACGGGCGGATGGGGCAACGGATACGGTGTCGGCACCGCGCCGCGGGGTGCGGCGGGTGGAGCGCCTTCGCCTGCTCCCTAACCATGCGCCCGTCACGTAATCGACCGGATCTGCTCTGTCACCCCTTCTGGGGAACGCGTCCACTCGTCTGGGTAACACCCCTTGCCAGCAAGGGAGTTGCTGCCGACGCGCGCCTTGTCGTGGTGCGGAGGACGGGGCATGGCGGAGTTCAGCTCCAGGTCGGCATGGACGGGACGGCATAGCGGGTGCCGGGAACGGGGACGATGTGCTCGCCGCGGGTGAGCGGCCGTGCCAGACCGAGCTGGGAGCGTTCTCGGCCCAGCCGTAGATCTCGGCTGTGTCGAGGAAGGTGGCGCCCGGGTCGTGGGCGCGCTGGATGGCGGCGACGCCCTGCTGCTCGTCCCCGGGGCCGCAGAACGCCGAGATGCCCATCGCGCCGTAGCCGAGGGCGGAGACCTTCCGCCCTCCGCTGCCGAGGGGTCTGTGCCGCACGAGATCCTCCCGTATGAGCAAACCGCACTGTCTGGTGTGACACGACGACGGCCGCCGCCCCCGGCCAGACCGAACGGTTCGGTGACCTGGTGGCGGATCGCCGGCGCCCGCATCGACGCATCGCCAAGGCCGCGAGGACGAGCAGGGAACGCGTCTCCGCCTACTTCAGCAGCAAGGAAGCCCGCCACCGCCCTGTCTCCGCCCAGGCACTCGCCGCGGTCGCCGAAGCCACCCGCATGGACCCCACCGACCCGCCCGGCCGCGCGGACCGCGTCCACGACTACTTGGGCCGCTGTCCCGCCTCCGCCCGCGCCCGACCGCCCGCGCCCGGTGGGGAAGAAGCCCTAGTCTGCTCAGCATGCGCATGCTGCACCTGGGGCTGCGGGTCACCGACCTGGAGCGTTCGCTCGCCTTCTACACCGCGCTCGGGTACGCCGAGCTGGGCGGTGTCCCCGAGACGGAGTTCGGTAGCCTGACCATGCTGAAGTTGCCCGACGACCCGTTCGTCAGCCTCGAACTCGTCCACGACCCCGCGAGACCGGTCGCGGACGTCGGCGCCGTCAACCACCTCGTCGTCCAGGTGGACGACCTCGACGCCACGCTCGCCCAACTCGCCGTCAGAGGCGTCGCGGCCGAGCCCCCGGCGGAGCCGGGGCCGGGGCTCCGGACGGCATGGCTGACCGACCCCGACGGCTACCGGATCGAGCTCGTGCAGTGGCCCCCCGGCCATCCGGCCGGCATGACGGCGGCCGATTTCGCCCAGTAGGGTCTCCGACCCCCGACCGTCACGGCGCGGTTCTTCGGGGTCGCGCACCGACCCGACGTGTCACACGGAGTACTTCCTGAGCTCCTGGCCCGCGACGGCCACGGCCAGCATGGCGACCACCACCAGCAGGCCGCCCGCCGTCACGGCCACCCGCGGGCCGAGCGCCGAGCCCGCGGTGCCGTGCAGCAGGTCGGCCAGCCGCGGCCCGCCGGCCACCACCACCGTGAAAACCCCCTGCATCCGGCCGCGCATCTCGTCGGTCGCCGCCGACTGCAGGATCGCCCCGCGGAACACCATCGACACCATGTCCGCGACGCCCGCGACCGCCAGAAACGCGACCGCCACCCACAGGCTCTCGGCCAGCCCGAACCCGGTTATCGCCAAGCCCCACGCCACCACCGCGCCTATCACCATCAGGCCGTGCCGGCGGACGCGGGAGAACGTTCCGGAGAGCAGCCCGCCCAGCACCGCCCCCGCCGGGATCGCCGCGAACAGCAGCCCCAGCGCGAACCCCTCGCCCCAAGGCGCGAACGTCCCCGCCGCGAGCTGCGGAAACAGCGCCCTCGGCATCCCGAGGACCATCGCGATGATGTCGGCCGCGAACGACAGCAGCAGCACCCGCCGCACCGCGATGTACCGGAACCCGGCCACGATCTGCCCCCAGCCGGCCCGCCGGGCCCCGGCCCCGTTCAACGGCGGCAGCGGCGGCAGCAGGTACACCGCCCACAGGGTCGCGACCAGCGCCACCGCGTCCGCCAGGTACAGCACCGGCAGCCCCACCACCGGGATCAGCGCCCCGGCCAGCAGCGGGCCGACGATCATCCCGGTCTGGGCGACGGTGGAGACCAGCGCGTTGGCCGCGGGGAGCTCGGCGGCGGGCACCAGCCGGGCGACGGACGCGGTGCGGGCGGGGGAGTTCATCCCGAACAGCCCCTGCTGCACCGCCAGCAGCACCATCAGCAGGCCCGCCGACTCCAGCCCGGCGGCCGCCTGGACCCAGAACAGCACCGAGGTCACCGCGATCCCGACGTTGGTGACCAGCATCAGCGTGCGCCGGTCCACGGTGTCCGCGACCGCCCCGCCCCACAGCGCGAAGACGACCAGCGGCACCAGCCCGGCGAAGCTCGCGTAGCCCACCCAGGCCGAGGAGCCGGTGATGTCGTACACCTGCTTCGGCACGGCCACCGCCGTCAACTGGCTGCCGATCGCGGTCACGGTGGTGGACGACCACAGCCGCCGGAACGGGCGGTGCCGCAACGGCGTGGTGTCCATCAGGGACCGCCGCCACCACGGCCCCGACGCCAGCCGCTCCGCGCTGCCCACCGTCGATCTCCTCTCCCGGGACGCACCAGAGGGGGCGCCCGCGGGCACACCCCTCGGTGACTCTACGTCCGACCACCAGGCCGCCCAGTAGGGCCCGGAGGCCCCCGGCGGCAGGGCCCTCGCTACGCGTTCAGGTGGCGTCCTGGTCGTCCGAGGGATCCGGGTTCCACTCCAGGAGTCGGACCTTGGCCACGGTGCGGACGTGGCGGCGCATGGCCGCCGCGGCCTTCCCCGGCTGCTGGGCGTCGATCGCGTCCAGGATGGCCCGGTGCTGGGCCAGCGAACGCCGGGGCCGACCGGGCTGGCGCAGCGACTCGTTGCGGCTCTCGGTGATCTGCTCGGCGATGGAACGCATGAACTCCGCCAGCAGCGCGCTGTGCGCGGCGGCCGTGACGGCGGCGTGGAAGCGGCGGTCGCCCTCGATGCCGTGGCCGCCCGCCCGCACCTCCTCGGCCATGTGGTCCAGCGCCGACCGCAGGGCGGCGAGATCGTCGGGAGTGCGGCGTTCGGCCGCGAGCTCGGCCAGCTTGGTCTCCAGCGCCTCGCGCGCCTCGAGCACGTCCGGGAGCCGCCGCCGGCGCTCCATCAGCGCCTCGACGGGCTCGGCCTCCAGGCTGCCGCGGACCAGGTACGTGCCGCCGCCGTGCCGCACCTCGACCAGCCCTTGGACCTCCAGCACCACGATCGCCTGTTTGACCGAGGCCCGGCTGACCCCGAGGCGCTGCGCCAACTCCCGCTCGGGCGGCAGGCGGTCGCCCGGCCCGAGCCCGGACTCGGCGACATAGGCACGCAGCCGGTCGAGGACCTGCTCGTACAGGCGCGGCCGGGCGGTCATGGGCCGCAGTGCGTCGGACATGCCAAGCAGCCTAACGCGGTCGGCCGCCCCGTGGAGCGGTGGCCGGGTGGCAAAGTGGCTGAGCCAATTTCGTCCAACGCCTTGACGCACGATCCGACCACGCGCAGAGTCTCAGCCACTCGCCAGCCACCCGCCAGCCACTCGGCAGCAGCAGGCAGGAGCCGTGCATGTCCGACGAACTGATATCCGTCCTCGTGCTCGTGGCGGTTTTCGCCATCGCCACCACCCGCTCGATCAACATGGGCGCTCTCGCCTTCGCCGCCGCGTTCGGCGTGGGCGAACTGGTCGCCGACCTGGACGCCGACGGCATCTTCGCGGGCTTCCCCGGCGACCTGTTCGTCGTGCTCGTCGGCGTCACCTACCTTTTCGCCATCGCCCGCGCCAACGGCACCACCGACTGGCTGGTCCACGCCGCGATCCGACTGGTCCGTGGCCGGATCGCGCTCATCCCCTGGGTGATGTTCGCGCTCACCGCCGCGCTCACCGCGATCGGCGCGGTCAGCCCGGCCGCGGTGGCGATCGTCGCCCCCATCGCGCTCAGCTTCGCGACCCAGCACGGCATCAACCCGCTGCTGATGGGCGCGATGGTGGTGCACGGCGCGCAGGGCGGCGGCTTCTCGCCGATCAGCATCTACGGCTCCATCGTCAACGGCATCGTCGAGCGCGAGAACCTGCCGGGCAACGAACTCGCGCTCTTCCTCGCCAGCCTCGTCGTCAACGTCGTCATCGCGGCCGTGCTGTTCGTCGTCCTCGGCGGCCTGAAGCTGTGGCGGGCTGGCGCCGTGGCACCCGCGGAGGACCCAGCCGGGGGAGGGAGCCGACGGGACGCCCAGGAGAAGACCGGCGGGGAGAACCTCCGGAAGGGCGGCGGGAAGAACGGCGGGCAGGGCGGCGGGAAGGGCACGGCGGCCGCTGCCACCCGCCTGGACCCGGCCCGGAGCGCCACGCTCCTCGCGCTTGTCGCCCTCGTCGTCGCGGTCCTCGGCTTCGACCTCGACGCCGGCCTGAGCGCCATCACCCTGGCCGTGGCCCTGAGCGTGCTGTGGCCGGACGACAGCCGCCGCGCCACCGGCCAGATCGCCTGGCCCACCGTGCTGCTCATCTGCGGGATGCTCACGTACGTCGGCGTCCTGGAGGAGATGGGCACCATCGAGTGGGCGGGCGAGGGCGTCAGCGACATCGGCTCGCCGCTGCTCGCCGCCCTGCTGCTCTGCTACATCGGCGGCCTCATCTCCGCGTTCGCCTCCTCCGTCGGCATCATGGGCGCGCTGATCCCGCTCGCCGTGCCGTTCCTCGCCGAGGGCGAGATCGGCGCGGTCGGCATGATCGCCGCGTTCGCCGTCTCCGCCACCGTCGTGGACGTCAGCCCCTTCTCCACCAACGGCGCCCTCGTCCTGGCCGCCGCGCCCGACGTGGACCGGGAGCACTTCTTCCGACAACTGATGATCTACGGCGGCATCGTCGTCGCGGTGGTGCCGGCCGCGGTGTGGCTCGCCCTGGTCGTCGTCCCGGGACTCGGATGACGAGGGGACCCGGCGTGAGCTCTCTCTTCCCGGCATTCGATCGCCCCACGACACACGACCGACGACCCGCGCTGCGCTTCACGGACCGTGAGCCGCTCAGCTACGCCGACCTGACCGCCGCCGCCGGGCGGCTGGCGGCGTCGCTGCGCGGACAGCGGCTGGTCGCGGTGTGGGCCACGCCCACCCCCGAGACCGCCGTCGGAGTGGTGGCCGCGCTGCTGGCCGGCGTTCCCGCCGTGCCGCTCAACCCCAGGTCCGGCGAGCGGGAGGCGGCACACATCGTCTCCGACAGCGCGCCCACGCTGCTCCTGGCCGAGCCCGGGGCCGAACTGCCACCCGCGCCGGCGGCGTTGCCCCGCCGGGACATCACGCTCCGCGCCCCCGGGCCCCCTCCGGAACGGCTCCCGGAACCCGCGCCGGAGTCCCCGGCCCTGGTCGTCTACACCTCGGGCACCACCGGGCCGCCCAAGGGCGCGGTCCTGCCCCGCCGGGCCATCGCGGCCACCGTGGACGCCCTCGCCGACGCCTGGCGGTGGACCGCCGACGACGTGCTCGTCCACGCCCTGCCGCTCTTCCACGTCCACGGCCTGATCCTCGGCGCCCTCGGCCCGCTGCGCCTCGGCGGCGCCGTGCACCACCTGGGCCGCTTCACCGTCGACGGCGTGGCGCGCGGGCTCGGGGAGGGCGGCGGCACGATGCTCTTCGGCGTGCCGACGATGTACCACCGCCTCGCCGAGGCCCTGGGCCCGGACCCCGGCCCCGATCCGGGCGACGACCGGCGGCTGCTCGCGGACGCCCTCGCGGGGGCGCGACTGCTGGTCTCCGGCTCGGCGGCGTTGCCCCTCCACGACCACCGCCGGATCGCCGAGGCGACGGGTCGGGGCGTGATCGAGCGCTACGGCATGACCGAGACCCTGATGATCACCGCCGTCCGCGCCGACGACCGGCCCCGGGCGGGAACCGTCGGCGTGCCGCTGCGCGGCGTCGAGCTACGCCTGGTCGGCGAGGACGGCCGGGAGACCACCCCCGGCGACGTCGGCGAGATCCAGGTGCGCGGGCCGAACCTGTTCACCGGATACCTCGGCCGCCCGGAGGCGACCGAGGCGACGTTCGCCGACGACGGCTGGTTCCGCACCGGAGACATGGCCAACCGCGACCCCGACGGCGCCGTGCGCATCGTCGGCCGCAGGGCCACCGACCTCATCAAGAGCGGCGGATACAAGATCGGCGCGGGCGAGATCGAGAACGCCCTGCTGGAACACCCGGGCGTGCTCGAGGCCGCCGTCACGGGCGAGCCGGACGCGGACCTGGGCGAACGAGTCGTCGCCTGGGTCGTGCCCGCCGACCCGGACCGTCCCCCCGCCCCGCGGGACCTGGCGGGCCACGTCGCGCGGCAACTCGCCCCGCACAAGAGCCCACGCGCCGTCCGCTACCTCGACGCGCTGCCGCGCAACGCCATGGGCAAGGTCGTGAAGCAGGACCTTGCCCATGGCTGAGTCGGCACGCGAGGTCATCGGGCTCGTCGCCGACGACCCCGCCGGCTTCGCCGAACTCCCCACGCCCCACCGCGCCCAGCCGCCCGACGGCCCCCTGGGCTGGCACGGCTACGACGCGGCGCGCGCCCGCGCCGAGGAACGGACCGGCGAGACCGAGTCGGTCGTGGCCGGCATCGCCACCATCGGCGGCGTACGGGCCGTGGTCATCGCCTTCGAGTTCGGCTTCTTCGGTGGCTCCCTCGGCGAACGCACCGGCGACCGGCTCCAGACCGCGCACGAGACGGCCCGCGAACGCCGCCTGCCGGTGGTGTCCCTGACCGCGACGGGCGGCAGCCGAATGCAGGAGGGGATGCGCGCCCTCACCCAGCTCCAGCGCGTCGCCCGGCAGTCCGCCCTGACCCGCGCGGCCGGGCTGCCGCAACTCGCCGTGGTGCGCGACCCGACGACAGGCGGCGGCTGGGCCACGCTGGGCGCGGGCGCGGACGTGATCCTCGCGCTGCCCGGCGCCCAGGTGGGCTTCGCGGGCTCCCGCGTCCGCCCGCCCGGCGCCGACCCGGCGGCGTACACGGCCGAGGCCCAACTCGCCGCCGGGCAGCTGGACGCCGTCGTGCCACACGCCGAACTGCGCACGACACTGGCGCGCTGGCTCACCCTGCTGAACAGGCCACCGACCCGGAGCCCCGAGGGTCCCGGGCGGCCCGAGCCGCCGGAGGCACTGGGCGCCGCGACACCGGCCGCCGGCGGCTGGGAGACGGTCCGGCGGGCGCGTTCGCCGGCGCGGCCGCGCGCCGAAACGTACCTGGACGCCTACTTCGCCTTCCGGCAGCAGATCAGCGGCGACCGCTGCGGCGGCACCGACCCCGGGATGCTGTGCGGCTTCGGGCGACGCGAGGACCGCACCATCGCCTACGCCGCCCAGCGCGGCACCGCGACCCGGCCCGCCGGCTACCGCACCGCCGCCCGGCTGATCCGCCTCGCCGACCGGCTCGCCATCCCCGTGCTGACCCTCGTCGACACCCCCGGCGCCGCCAACGACGCCGAGGCCGAGCGGACCGGAGCGGGCGCGGCCCTGGCCGACCTCTTCGACGCGGTCGCCACCGCCCGCGTGCCGGTCACCACCCTCGTCATCGGCGAGGGCGGCTCCGGCGGGGCCCTGGCCCTGGCCGCCCCCGGCGACACCTGGGTCACGCCGGACAGCTACTTCTCCGTCATCGCACCCGAACAGGCCGCCGCCATCCTCAAACGGACACCCGAGGAGGCGTCGGCCACCGCCGAACAGCTCCGGCTGCGCCCGCCCGACCTCCTCGACCTCGGCTTCGCGCGCGGCGTCAGACCACGCGGCCGGTGACGGATCGACCGCGCCCTCTCTTCCTGGTCCGGCGGGCCGGCACGGTCAGGGCCTGATGCCGTCGTACTGCAGCACCCGGTAGGGCGACTGGCCCACCACGCCGGGCCACTGCGACACGATCAGCGTGAGGGACGTCGCGCTCGCGCTGCCCGGATGGATGTACCCGCCGTAGAGGTTCGGCAACTGCCCGCCGGTGATCTGCCGGACCGGAGCGGTCCAGGGGAGATCCGGCCGAGCCGCAGTGCGGGTGGCGATGCAGTAGCCGGTCACGTCGAAGTAGCTCATGCAGTAGGTGTCGCCGATCCGCTTCACGGAGAACTCGCCGATGTTGTTGCCGGACAGCATGACCGACGGGGGAGCCGCGGTCGTCCACCGCCAGGAGCCGTCGAGGAACGCCCAGTTCTCCTGAGCACCGAAGTTCCCGGCGCGGAACTCCTCCGGCCGGATCCGGAACAACTGGATGGCCCCACCGTCGGCGGTGTTCCGGTGCGAGCCGTTCCAGCGCTTCGAGAAGATGTACAGCCAGCCGTCCGGGTCGATGCCCGCGAACGACCACATCCCGTACAGGGACTGGTTCACCCCCTGGAGGTCGCCGGCCCAGTGGTAGGGGTAGTCCTGCCAGGTCACGCCGTTGTCGTCCGAATAGGCGACGCCGGACATCAGCGAACCGTCGTAGCCGGCGGGCGGTTGCCACACGGCGACGGAGGTGTACTGGAGGTAGGTGCGGCCGCCGAACTCGATGCAGTCGTTCGGGATGCGGCTGACCTCCACGCCGTGCCCGTTGTCCTGGTCGTGCGCGTAGGTGAACAGCTGTCCCGCCCGGCCCCCGGTGGGCATGGCCCAGGTGAACGAAATGGGCGTCGCGCCGGAGGAGTCGAAGTCGTCCTGGTTCAGCATGACGGGGGAGCCGATGTAGTCACCGCTCTGCCCGATTCCCCGCCACGCGTCGCCGAAGACGTAGCCCCACGAGTCGTCGTGCTCCCGGTGGTACGGAATGGCCAGGTCACCCGAGCCCAGTCCCTGCTGGCTCGCCGAGTCGCCGGGCTGCTCGCACAGGGGCGCGCCGCTCTGCATCGGCCGCGCGGCTGTCCGGTCCCCGGATCCCGGCCGCGTCACGCCGCCACCCGTCGGGGTGGCCGCGGCCTGAGCGGCGCCGAGCAGGCCCGCGCCCAGCGCCAGGCCCGTACCACCCTTCAGCACGGAACGGCGGGCGGCCGAGGGCCGGACCGGCCGGGATGAAGTGGACACCGATCAATCTCCCTGCTGTGTGGGGAAGCTCAGGCACACCGAGATCGCTCCCGCGTGCACCCCGCGTGCACGGCCGTGTACGTCAGCAGGCAAGGGTGGTGCCGGCCCGCGGGCGCCGCAATCGGCGAAAGCTCAGGCTTACGACCAGCCGCGGCCCACCCACCCGTCGCACCCCCCGCTACTCCGGACCCGCCCCTCCCGCGGCGCGGATCAGGGCCCGCCCCTCCGCCGTGGCGACGTGGCAGGACCGCCCGGCCCTGCGGACGGTGGTCACCAGGCCCGCCGCGCGGAGCACCTTCACGTGCTGGCTCACGGCGGGGTGGGTGACGTTCAGGCGGCGGGCGACCTCGACGGTGGAACAGCCGGTCAGGGTGGCGTGCAGGATGGCCGCCCGGGTGTGCCCGAGGAGCGCCCCCAGAGGCCCGGAGCCGTTCGCGGCACCGTCGCCGGGCACCCGCCTGGCCCAGCCGGCGGCGTGCTGGATGGGGTAGACGAGAACGGGCGGCAACTCCGCGTCGGCGAGGGTGATCGGCGTCGGCCAGCAGAAGAACGACGGCTGCAGCGTGAGGCCCCGGCCACGCAGGCGCAACTGCTGGTCGACGGGATACGCCACGTCCAGCACGGGCGGCCGCCAACGGAACTGCGGCCCGAGACCGGCGAGCAGCCCCTCCACGCCGCCGTCGAGCAGGCTGAGCAGCCGGACGGCCCGGTCGGCGTCGATGTGGGCGTGGACGCGCTGCCAGAACGGCGCGAGCACCTCCACGTGGTAGGAGTGCACGGCCCGGCCCAGCCGCCGGAGCGTCGCCGCGTCACCCGCCGCCAGGGAACGTGTCCAGCCGGACGGTTGACGCGAGCCGGCGAGCAGCGCCAGATCGCCGCGCAGCCGCGAGCGCGGCGTGCGCATCAGGGTGTCCACCGCAGCGCCCAGCGTGCCGCAGTCGCCGGATGTCGGCGTGAGGAAGTCCGGCGAGTAGCCGTACGAGGGCAACAGGTTGGACAACAGCCGGCCGCTCCCCGGCAGCCGCTCCCGCGCCCACCGGCGCCACTCCCCGAACACCCTGGTGCCGTCACGTCGTTGCAGGGTCTGCACGCTGTTGCTGATCTCCCAGAGGAAGTCGGGCCCCGCGGCCACCCGCACCCGCGCCAGGTCCTCGGACGTGAAGTGCACCCGCAGCAAGCTGGCCCCTCCAGACGTGAAAGTGTGCTGATGCCGACCGCGGCCACCACTGTCGTCGTCTCCACGTCGCCGCCCAACACCAGCGACCGCCGCAAGGCCCTGTCGCGGGCCTCCCGGCGCACTGCCGTGGAGCCGCCCGCGACCGTCATTCTCCTCCCTACCCGTCACGGTCACGTCCCACCAGCCGGACTTCCGAGCGCCGGCGGGGGCACGGAGCGAGGCACGAGGGTCCAGCCGGTCGGCCCGTGGACACGCCTCGAGCAGCCAGGGTCTCAGACCCGGGCGCTCACACCCGCGGCACCGCCCCAACCCGCCACAGCCGCTCGAAGTTGTCCTCGTACGCGTCGACGACCTCGGGGACGGCGACGTCGACCAGCGCCTCGTCGTTCCGGTGCAGCGACGTGGCGTTGAAGTTGTGGCTACCCGTCAGCACGAAGCCGTGCCCCGGGCCGCCGCCCGTCGCGCCCGTGACCACCGTGAACTTGGAGTGGACACGGCCGGCCGCCGTGGAACCGTCCAGCAGGCGCCGCTCGACGCCGGCCTCGTCCAGCACGG
Source organism: Streptomyces sp. B6B3 (assembly GCF_039871525.1). Lineage (NCBI taxonomy): Bacteria > Bacillati > Actinomycetota > Actinomycetes > Kitasatosporales > Streptomycetaceae > Streptomyces > Streptomyces sp. B6B3. Next base: position 27,088 of record NZ_JBDPLU010000036.1, read on the forward strand.
CGGAGATCTCCTCCGCCACCGGGCCGTGCACCACCCGCACCCGGCAGCCGTCGGCGGCCAACTCGGCCAGCGACTCGGCGATCTCCCGGCGCTCGGCGTCCCATTCGGACATGCCGATGTCCACCCGAGTGCGGCCGCCCGACCTGCAGCCGACACCCTCCAGGCGCTCCACGACCGGGTCCACGACGGCGCTGGGGAAGAAATGCGCGGTGACCTTGCCGCCCGCCATGCCCGTGGTGACCGTGCGGTAGTAGTCCGGGTTCTGGACCTCGGCCACCAGATCGGCGAAGTACGTGCGGTAGGCGTCGAACAGCCTCCCGTTGCCGGGGAGCACCACGGCGTTGTTCCAGTACGTCGTGGAGTTGACGTCCGTGAGGTTGTTGGACGCCTGCACCACCACGTCCCTGCGGCCCCCCGTCTCGGAGAACAGGTAGAACTTGTTGTGCTGGCCCTTGGTGCCCTGACAGGACGTGGTGTTGCCCTCGGGCGACATGTGCGAGCACACATGCACCCAGGAGCGCGCCGAGCGGTCCTCGCCCAACGCCGCCAGCATGGCCTGCGAGGCCGGGTTGTCGATCTGGTAGCCGTCCATCACCACCCGCACGTTGACCCCGCGCCGGTGCGCGTCCAGCAGCACCTCGACGAAGTCGGCCCCCGCGTCGCCGGAGATCACGAACTGCGCCATCTCGATCGTCGAGCCTGCCGGGGCCCGCTTGATCAGCGAACACAGGTGCTCCACCACCGCGGTCGGGCTGCCCGCGACCGGATCGTTGAACACTGCCCCCGTGGCGACCCGCGCCTCCCCGGCGGCGCGGCACGCGCTGGACGCGGGCTCGTCCAGCGCGGCCGCGGCCGCCGGGGCGAGCGCGAACTGGGCGGAGGCGAGGACGGCCGCGGCGGCCGCGGCGGACAGAGCCGGAGCGGGGAGCCAGGACTTTCGGGATCTCGGGGCCATACCGGTGCCTCCAGGGCGATCGTGCCATTGACGGAGGCAGAACCTACGGACACCCGCTGACCAGCGGCCGAACGGCACGGCGCGGCGAAGTGAACGCCAGACCTCCTGACCGGCTCCCAGACAGCCGCCCCCGACGGCTACCGCATCCCGAGTCGACCATCCGCACCACGGCACGCCGGAGGCGTGTGCCAGGGACGGGCCGGCGGCCGCCGCGACCCGTCTCGTCCTCCAGGGCGGTACCCGTCAGCGGATGTCGTGGTCGGGATGGGCCCGGTCGTACGCGCGGCGTGCCTCGGCGATGGCGGGACGGTGGGCGAGGGACCAGTCGGCGAGCGTCTTGACCAGGTGGGTCAGGCCGGCCCCGGTCTCGGCCAGGCGGTAGTCGACCTGGGCCGGGACGGTCGCGTACACGGTGCGCAGCACGAGGCCGTCGCGTTCGAGCCGGCGCACGGTGAGGGTGAGCATGCGTTGGGAGATGCCCTCGACGGCGCGCTGCAGTTCGCGGAAGCGGCGTGGCCCGCTGGCGAGTTCGACGATCACGAGCACCGACCACTTGTCCCCGATGCGGTCCAGGACGTCGCGGATGCCGCAGTCGGGATGGTCCGCGCGTCCGCAGGGGTCAAGGTCGGCGGGGGTGGTGGTTACCCCGGTGTGCGTGACTGACATCAAACTGCCTTCTTGTGGCCGGTGGGCGTGCGGTCGAGGATCAAGCGTAGTTACCGATGAGAACCACGACGGAAGACTGCGACTGACATGATCCTGGTGACCGGAGCGAGCGGGAACCTCGGCTCGACCACGCTCGCGGCGCTGCGCGCCCGCGGCATAGCCGCCACGGGCGGCAGCCGTACCCCCGGCGGGGGGATGCGGCATCTCGACTTCGACGACCACGCGGGCGTCGACCTCGCCGGTGTGTCGACCCTGGTGCTGGTCTCCGCCGGCTATGCGGAGGACGACCAGGTCGTCGGGCGGCACACGGCGGTCCTGGACGCCGCCGTCCGCGCCGGCGTTGACCACGTCGTCTACACGAGCCTGACCGGCGCCGGCGACCATCTCGGTTTCGCGCTCGCGCACCGTGCGACCGAACGCCTGGTGCGGGCGAGCGGGCTGCCGTGGACGATCCTGCGCAACGGCCTCTACGCCGAACTCTTCGGCGGTCTGCTGATGTGGGCCGACAACGGTGTGGAGTCCCCGTTCGGCGACGGCGCCCTGGCCGCGGTCTCCCGGCAGGACCTCGCCGAGGCCGCGGCGATCGTCGCGGCAGACCCGGTACGGCACAGCGGACGCGTCCACGACCTCGTCGGCACGCCGATCACGGCGGGGCAGGTGGCCCATCGCCTCGGGGTGCCGCACCGCACCATCGGCCTGGGGGAGTACCGGCGCAGGCTTCTCGACGAGACGCCGGGACTCCTGCCGTTCCAGCCGCCCATGCTCGCCTCGATCGCCACCGGCATCCGGCACGGCTTCCTGGACGACACCACCCCCGACCTCGCGGAGCTCCTCGGCCGCCCGGCCCACGACCCGCTGGCCACGGCCGTCGCAGCCGCCTCCGCCACGAAACCGCGGCCGTCTCGGAAGCGCGCGGCCCGGTGACCGGCGCCGCGGAAAAACGGGTGCCCGCCGTAACGGGCGTCGCTAGCCTCCTCTGCTGACGCCTGCTCTGGTGGTGGAATTGCTCCCTGACACTCTCCGACGCTCCACCGTGCGTTCGCTGGTGCGGCTGTGGCCGTACGTGAGGCCGGTGCGGGGTCGAGTGTTCCCGGGGGCGCTGCTGGCGATCGTCGCTTCGTGTCTCGCTCTGGTGATGCCGCTGGTGCTGAAGTGGATGGTCGACGGTCCGGTCAGCGACGGTCATGCGGCGGGGGTGTGGCTGGGCGGGGGAGTCCTCCTGCTGCTGGGCGTCGTCGAGGCGGGCATCTTCGGCGTGCGGCGTTGGCTGACGGCGCGACCACTGGCCGCCGTGGAGGCATCGATGCGTGCGTCGCTCCACGACCACATGCTGCGCCTGCCCGTCGCGTTCCACGACCGCTGGCCGTCGGGCCAGCTCGTGTCGCGGGGCACCGCGGACCTCAGGTCCGTGCAGGGGTTCCTGGCGGTGGCGCTGCCGTTCCTGGTGGTCAACGGCGTGACGCTGCTGGTCGGCTACGGGCTCCTGCTGGCCCAGCACTGGACGCTCGGCCTGGTACTGCTGGCCCCCGTGGTGCCGCTGCTGGCGCTGTGTTCCTTTCTCGAGACGCGGTTCGCGCTCGCGGCGCGCCAGGTGCGGGAGCAGACCGGCGACCTGACGACGATGGCGGGGGAGTCGGTGCTGGGCGTCCGCGTCGTCAAGAGCTTCGGCCATCACCGCGGCCTGACCCGGGCCTTCCGGCAGCGGGCGCTCCGGACGCGCGACACGGAACTGGCCAAGGCGCGCCTGCTGGCGGCCCTGTCCGCACTGGTCGCGGTGCTGCCGGACGCGTCGTTCGGGACCGTGCTGGTGCTGGGCGCGGTGGAGGTGGCGGACGGCGATCTGTCGGCCGGGACGCTCCTGGCCTTCCTCGCCATCGCGATGGAGTTGCGTCCCGCGGTGGTATCGACCGGATCGCTGCTGGCGATGAGCAGCGACGCGGCGACCGCCGCCGACCGCTACTTCGAGGTGATGGACGAGCCCACCCCCGCCGACGACGCCCGGGCACATCACCTCCCGGCTCCAAGAGAGGCAGCCACGAGGGTCGGGCACGAGGCGGCCGCGGCCGACCTGGTCTTCGAGGGCGTGGAGTTCCGCTACCCGGACGCCCCGCCGGGCGAGCCGGCCGTGCTGCGGGGCGTCAGCCTGCGGATCGCGCCCGGCGAGACCGTGGCCCTGGTGGGCTCCACCGGCAGCGGCAAGAGCACCCTGGTCGCCCTGGTGCCCCGGCTGCACGAGCCGACCGGCGGCCGGATCCTGCTCGACGGCGTGGACGTCACGGCACTGACGCGCGCCCAGTTGCGGGCTCAGGTCTCCGTCGCCTTCGAGGAGCCCACGCTCTTCTCCACGACGGTCGCCGAGAACGTCCTGCTGGGAGCCGAGCACGCCGACGAAGCGGATCTCGCCACGGCCCTGGGCATCGCCCAGGCCGACGGCTTCGTCCAGGCGCTCCCGGACGGTGCGCTGACCCACGTCGGCGAGCAGGGCATGAGCCTGTCCGGCGGCCAGCGCCAGCGGTTGGCGCTGGCTCGCGCCATCGTCGGCCGGCCCCGCCTGCTCATCCTGGACGATCCGCTCTCCGCCCTGGACATTCACACGGAATCGCTCGTCGAGGCGGCGCTGCGACGGGTCCTGGCCACCACCACGGCCCTGGTCGTCGCGCACCGGCCATCCACCGTGCTGCTCGCCGACCGGGTCGCCCTGCTGTCCGGCGGCCGGATCACCGCCGTCGGAACCCACGACGATCTCCTCCGCACCTGCACCGAGTACGCCTCCCTCATGAGCGCGTTCGCGGCCGACGGGCACGGTGCGCGATGAACCGAACGAGCGCCGGCCAGCCACACGCCGACCACAACGGCGACCCCCACAGGACGGACTCGCTCCCCGCCCCCAGACGAGCCGCCCGGTCGCTGCTCGCGTCCCTGCTCCGCCCCCACGTGCGCCGCCTCTGGCTGGCCGGCGCCCTCGTGCTGCTGCAGCGCGGCACGGCGCTGACGGGCCCGCTGCTGGTGGCCTACACGATCGACCGGGCGGCGCCGGCCTGGCGAACGGGCGACCGCGGGCCGATGACCGCCGTCGCGATCGGCTACCTGCTGTGCGTGGTGGCCTCCGGTGCCCTGCAGTACGCCTTCGTCACGCTCTCCGCCCGCATCGGCCAGGACGTGCTGCTCGACCTCCGCGTCCGCGTCTTCGGGCACGCGCAGAGACTGAGCCTGGACTTCCACGAGCGCTACGCCTCGGGCCGCCTCACCTCCCGGCTCACCACCGACGTCGAGGCACTGCGCGGCCTGCTCGACGAAGGGCTGGCAGCGATCGTCACCGCCGCCCTGTCCACCGCCTACATCACGGCGGCACTGCTGTACCTCGACTGGCCGCTGGGCCTGGCCGCGGTACTCGTCATGGGACCGCTCGCCTGGACCATGCGCTCCTTCCGACGCCGTTCGACGCGCGTCTACCGGAGGCGGTCGAGCGCGATGGCGCTCGTCCTCGCGAGACTCGCCGAAACCCTGGGAGGCATCCGCACGGTCCAGGCGTTCCGGCGAGAGCGGTCCGAAGGCGCCGCGTTCGCCGTCCTCAACGGGGAACACCAGCGGAGGAACGGCGACGCCGCCCTGGAAATGGCGCGCTACGTCACCTCGTCGCGGCTGGTCGCCAACGTCGCCGTCGCCGCCCTGGTGATGTGGGGTGCCTCCCGGGTCGTCTCCGGCGGACTGGAGCTGGGCGTGTTCGCCGCGGCCGTCCTCTACCTGCGGCAGCTCTACGACAACCCCCTCAGGCTCGGCGGAGTCGCCGACGCCTACCAGTCGGCGGCCGCCTCCCTGGAGAAGATCGCCGGCCTGCTCGCCCAGCGGCCCACCGTGCCCGAACCGCCCGCCCCCAGGCCCCTCCCGCCGCTCGCCGCGGAAACCCTCAGCCGCTCGGTGACCTTCGAGGACGTGACCTTCGCCTACCCCGCCGGAGGAGCAGCGCTGTCCGGCGTCGACCTCCACATACCCGCCGGTCAGACCGTCGCCGTGGTCGGACCCACCGGCGCCGGCAAGTCCACGCTGGCCAAACTGCTGGCCCGCTTCTACGACCCCACGGCCGGCCGCGTCCTCGTCGACGGCACGGACCTGCGCCACCTGTCCACACCGGAGCTGCGCCGCACCGTGACCATGGTGCCGCAGGACGCGTTCCTCTTCTCCGGATCGGTCGCCGAGAACATCGCGATCGGCCGGCCCGACGCGGACACCGAGGCCATCGCCCGCGCGGCGCGGACCATCGGGGCACACGACATCATCGCGGCGCTGCCGGACGGCTACGACACCGACGTCCGGGCGCGCGGCACCCGGCTCTCGGCGGGCCAGCGGCAGCTCATCGCCCTGGCCCGCGCCCTGCTCGCCGAACCCGCCATCGTGATCCTCGACGAGGCGACGTCCTCCCTCGACATCCCCACCGAACGAGCCGTGCACCACGCGATGCGCACCGTGCTGCGGGGGCGAACGGCGCTGCTCATCGCCCACCGCCTCTCGACCGTCCATCTGGCGGACCGGGTGCTGGTGATGGACGACGGACACCTGGTGGAAGACGGCCCGCCCGACGAACTCCTCACCCGGCAGGGCCGATTCACCAGCCCGCACAGGACGTGGTGGACCAGACACCTCACGACGCCACCCGACGGCCCCGAAACCGAAACACCAGGCGGACCCGACCGCCACGGATAGATCGAACCGTCTCCCCTCAGGCCCGCAGATAGGCGAGCACGGCCAGGACGCGGCGGTGGTCGTCGGGGGCCGCCGGGGGGAGGTCGAGCTTCAGCAGAATGCTCGCGATGTGCTTGGCGACGGCGGCCTCCGTGACGACCAGCCGGCGGGCGATGGCGGCGTTGGAGCGGCCCTCGGCCATGAACGCGAGGACCTCGCGCTCCCGAGGGGTCAGGCGCTCCAGGGGATCGCGGCGCCGGGCCAGGAGCTGGCGTACGACCTCGGGGTCGACGACGGTGGCGCCGGCGGCGACCCGCGCGACGGCGTCGGTGAACTCCTCGACCTGACCGACGCGCTCCTTGAGGAGATAACCCATGCCCGCGCTCTCGTCTCGTTCCAGGAGAAGCTCCTCGGCGAAGGTCTGCTCCACGTACTGGCTGAGCACGAGGACGGCCAGGCCGGGCTGTTCGGCCCGGAGCCGGCGCGCCGCCCGCAGGCCCTCGTCCGTGTGCCCCGGCGGCATGCGGACGTCGGCGACGACCAAATCAGGACGGTGTTCCCGGGCGGCGGCGAGAAGCGACGGGCCGTCGCCGACGGCGGCGAGCACCCGGTGGCCGAAACGCTCCAGGAGGTGTACGAGGCCCTCACGCAGGAGGACGGCGTCCTCGGCGATCACGATGCGGACGGGTCGTTGCACGGGATGTCGGCTCTCAGGAGAGTGCGTCCGCCGGGCGGGCTGGACAGCAACATTCTGCCGTCCGCGGCGGCGATCCGGTCGGCGAGCCCGGTGAGGCCGGTGCCGAGCGCGGGGTCGGCGCCACCGCTGCCGTCGTCCTCGACGTCGAGTCGGAGTACCTCGCCGTGCAGGCGGGCGGTGATACGGCAGCGGTCGGCACCACTGTGCCTGCCGATGTTGGTGAGGGCCTCGGCGGCCACGAAGTAGGCCGTCTCCTCGACGAGGGGCGGCAGCCGGCCGGGCACGTCGAGGTCCAGGTCCACCGGGACCGTGGAACGGCCCGCGATGTCCCGCACCGCGGCGGACAGCCCACGCTCGGTGAGGATCTGCGGGTGCACGCCGCGGATCAACTCGCGCAGCTCGACGAGAGCCTCACCGGCGAGGGCGTGCGCCTCCCGGACCTCCTTCGCCGCCGCGCTGTCCGGCGGCAGGTCGAGCGTGGCGAGGCCCAGCTTCATGTGGAGCGCGACGAGACGCTGCTGGGCCCCGTCGTGAAGATCCCGTTCGATCCGGCGCCGTTCCGTGTCGAAGGCGTCGACCAGCCGAGCCCGCGAGCGCGCGACTTCCCGCAGCTCCCGGTCCCGGGGTTCCAGGACGGCGCGGGCGATGGTGCCCCGGGCGCCCGCCCAGGCGCCGATCGGATACGGCGCTATCGGCAGGAGCAGCGCCCCCGCGAACGGGCCGGCGACCGTCTGCCACTCGTCGGCGGTGGGCTGAAGGGGAGCGAGGAGCAGAAACCCGGGGATGCCCAGCGAGACGAGGACCACGGCGAGGTCCACCCACCCGACGGCCAGAACGGAGACGGCGCCGTAGCCGATCGCCCTCCGGCCGCGCGACGGCTCCGCCGGGGCACGGTCGACCAGGGCGAGCCGCCGACATTCGAAGCGGCCGGTGACGCCGATGGCGAAGGCCACGAGGACGAGAGCGCACAGCACCCCGGTGACGAGACCGAACGGGGCCGCGAGCAGCCCGCCGACACCGAGGTAGACGGCAACCGCGAACAGGCCCCCGGACAGGAGGTAGACCACCGCGCGCCAGGGCCACGCGGTGCGGAGGTAGCCCAGCGGACTGCGAGCGAGGGCCTCCAGGACGGTGCGGGGTTTCACGCCGCCGACCGTAGCCGCACCACGGTTCGGCGGCAGTAGTGCCAGGTGGAGTATTCGCTCTCGCCCTGGAGCCAATGCGCCCGGCGGGCCGGCTGCCGTTGCCTTGACGGCATGACCACGCAACGAACGAACCCCGCGGCAGCGCCCGTCGAGCTGCGCTCGGTGACCAGGCACTACGGGGACGGCGGGCAGACCGTCGCCGCCCTCGCCGGTGTGACGACCGCATTCCGGGCGGGAACCATGACCGCCGTCATGGGACCCTCCGGCTCCGGCAAGTCAACGCTGCTGCACTGCGCGGCGGGCATCGACCGACCGACGGCCGGGGAGGTGCTGATCGGCGGCACCGGACTGGGCGGACTGGACGAGGACGCGTTGACGCTGCTGCGGCGCGAGCGGGTGGGGTTCGTCTTCCAGGCCTTCAACCTCGTGTCGGCACTGACCGCCGCGCAGAACGTCGAACTGCCGCTGCGGCTGGCCCGCCGCCGCCCGGCGGCGGGCGAGGTGGCGGCGGCGCTGGCGGAGGTCGGGCTCGCGGACCGCGCCGACCACCGGCCGAACGAGCTGTCGGGCGGGCAGCAGCAGCGGGTCGCGATCGCCCGGGCGATGATCTCGCGGCCCGCCGTCCTCTTCGCGGACGAGCCGACCGGCGCGCTGGACGCCCGAACGTCGCGCACGGTGCTGCGGCTGCTGCGGGACCTGGTGGACCGACGCGGTCAGACGGTGGTGATGGTGACCCACGACCCGGCGGCCGCGGCGTACGCGGACCGGGTGATGCTGCTCGCCGACGGGCGGATCGCGGACGAACTGCCGGGCGGCGGCGCCGAGGCGATCGCGGGGCGGATGGCCGCGCTGGAGGTGCGGGCGTGATCGGCGTGGCGACGGTGCGGGAGCGTTGGGCGTCCTTCCTGGGTTCCTTCGTGGCCGTGGCGGTGGGTGTGGCGGTGGTGACGATCAGCGCGCTGGTCCTGCTGTCGGGCGGAACAGGAGTGCCGGAGCGGCTGGCGGGGGCGCCGGTGCTGGTGCAGAGCCCGGCCGGCGAACAGATCGCAGGCGAGTTCACGGAGAACCCCCCCTGGGCGCCCGAGCGGGCCGAAGCGTTGCGGCGGGAGCTGGCTGGCCTGCCCGGGGTCGAGGCGGCGGTGGCCGACCGGTCGTTCTACGCGCAGGCCGTGGGAAGCGAACAGGAGAAGGGGGAGCGCCAGGGGCACGGCTGGTCCAGCGCGGCGCTGGCGTCCTACGGCCTGAGCGCCGGGACACCACCGGTCGCCGACGACGACATCGCCGTCGACCGGGCGCTCGGCCTCGCACCGGGCGAGCCGGTCACGATCCTCACCGCTCACGGGCCTGAACGGTTCACCGTGACGGGGACCCTGGACGGGCCCGGGTACCACGTCACCGATCGGCGGGCCGCGGAGCTGGCCGGCGGAGTCCGGGTCATCGGCCTGGTCCTCGAACCGGATGCCGACCCCGCCGAGGTCGCGGCCGCGGCCGAACCCGTCGTCCGCGACGACGGCCGGGTCCTCGTCGGCGCCGCACGCGACGCCCTCACGCCGAAGCAGGACGAAATGATCCGGTGGATCGGCAACCAGGTGCTCACCGCGATGGCGCTGCTCTCCGCCTTCGTCACCGTCCTCATCGTGTCCTCGACCTTCGCCTTCACCGTCGCCCAGCGGCGCCGGGAGCTGGGTCTGCTGCGCACGATCGGCGCGACGCCGCGACAGCTACGGCGGATCACGAAGGGGGAGGCGCTGGCCGTCGGCGCCGCCGGCGCGGCGTCCGGTGCCGCACTCGGAACGCTGCTGGCGCCCGCGATGGCCGGGATCCTGGTCGAGGCCGGCTTCCAGCCGGTGGGCTTCGAACTCCGGATACGGCCATGGATCCCGGCCGTGGCCTTCGCCGTGGGCCCACTGGTCGCGCTGGCCGGCGCCTGGTCGGCGTCCCGCCGCGCATCGCGCGTTTCGCCGCTCGAGGCCATGCGCGAGGCTGTGGTGGAGGAGCGGACGATGACGCGGCCGCGATGGCTCGCCGGGCTGACGGCCACGGCCGCGGGCCTGGCCTGTGCGGCGGGCACCGCCGTGGCGGGGACCGACGCCATGGTGCTCCTTGGCCTCGGCACCGCCATGGGCCTGACCGCCGGCCTCACCCTCCTCATCCCGGCACTGCTCGGACCCGTGACCCGAGCGCTGACCCGCCCCCTGGCGCGGCGCCCCGGGGCCACGGGCATACTCGTCCGCGAGGGCATGCTCACCGCCGTCCGCCGGACGTCCGCCACCGTCGCACCGGTACTGGCCACCGTCGCCTTCACCGTGCTGATCACCAGCGCCGTGCAGACGACCGCGAACGCCGACACCGCGAAACAGGCCGCGAGCGTACGGGCCGAGGCGGCGATCGCGCCCCAGGACACCCCCGGTCTGTCCGCCGCCGCGGTCGCCGGGCTCGCGGACACCGCGTTGCTGTCGACAACCGTCTACGCCGGCGACGGCAGGGCGGCCCTTTCGGGGGCAGGGGTGTCCGCCGGCTTCGCGGAGCTCTACGGCGAGCCCTCGCCCCGCGACGACACCGCGATCGTCACGGCCGCCGCGGCCGCCGCCCACGGCTGGCAGGAAGGCCGGACCGCCACCCTGACCCTCGAGGACGGCCGCACGGAACGGTTGCGCGTGACTGCCGTGGTGGCGGACTCCATGCCCTACCAGGTCTTCCTCACCAGCGACCTGGTGCGCGCCCACGACCCCTCGGCGCTGGCGGACGTCGCCTACCGCACCGGCGGCGCCCCGGCACCGCCCACCGCCGAACTCGGCGCGCGCGAGGTCTCGGTGGCCGCGTACGCGGGCTCGGCCGACGCCCAGGAGGACCGGCTGGTCTGGACCTTCACTCTGATCCTCGTCGCCATGACCGCGGGGTACACCGCGATCGCCGTCGCCTCCACCCTGCTGGCGGCCACCGCCGACCGGGCCCGCGACCTCCGCACCCTGCGCCTGTCCGGCGCGACGCCCCGCCAGGTGCTCCGGGCCATCGCCGTCGAGACATGCTGCGTCATCGCCCTCGGCGCGGCTCTGGGACTGGCCGTGGCCACACCGGCCCTGTTCGGCATCGTCCACGGGTTGCGCGCGAACCTCGGCGTGCCCGTCGAACTGTCGGTCGACTGGCCCTGGGCGTCGGGCGCGGCAGGCGCCTGCCTGCTGCTGGGACTGGCCGCCAGCGTCCTCCCGGCCCGCGCGGCCCTGCGCCGGACCGACTGACCAGGACCCGCGCCCGCCGCCGGGTGGAAACCGACTACCCGCGGCCTGGCCCGGAAGGGTGGGGCAGGGCCGCGGCGTAGTCGGCCGCGGTCTCCGTCTCGCCGGCCATGCTCCGCCGCACCACGCTGTCGTCGATGCGGCCACCTGCGGCCCGCTTCCGGACCAGCTCGTGCGGCCACAGGCGCACCTTCACGGCATCCGCGCGACCGTGTGGTGCGACTCCGCGCTCGGTGTCGGGACGGAACAACCGTCGTGCTCCGCGCGCCGCAGCTCACGCCCTGCCGGGCCGACGTGCGCATCGGATTGGCTGGGACAGCCCGCCACGTCCGCCGCGAAGTGATGCCCGGGGGTGAGCCCACCGTCCTCGCCGGGCGAGCACGGCGGCCGCCGGTGTTCCCTACCGGCGGCACGTTGTCGCCCGAGAGGTCCGGCCGGGGTCAGGGGAGGCCGGGACGGCTCTCCAGCAGCAGGTGCAGCTCCCGTTCCTGGTCGCCCGAGGCCGAGCCCAGGTCGTGCACGGTGAACAGGGAGTCCAACGTCGCGCGCAGCCGTTCGATGGCCCAGTAGCCGCCTTGCGCGTCGGCCTCGACCGAGGACGAGAGCCGGGCAGGCGGAGCGGAAGGCGGGACTTCCCGCGCGTGCGAGACCTCGAACGTGCCGAGCCACACCATGGGCCGGGTCTCATGCAACTGCTGCGGTACGTCGTCGGGGGAGCGGTCGGACTCGAAGCACGCGCCCAGCACCTCGAACACGATCCGGGCGTCCTCCTTGCTGCATCCGCTGAGCTGGACGGAGACGGGTTCCTCGTGCAGCTGTTCACGGTCCATTGTGATCGCTCCTCTCGTGGCAGCACGCGGTATCACGGGTTGCCCACAGACCCGGACCCCAACCTTGAGAAGACCCCAGGGAACCGCAGCGCTGGCGCGGCGGCAGCAGCAGATCCTGCTTCCCTAGCCGACTGATCACCCGAGGTGACGGTTCGATGACCGGGGTGGGTCGGAATAGTTCCTGGGTGCTCGACACGTCTGTTCGGTGAGGCGGCCGCCGGGCCGTCCCATCGAAGGGAGCGCACGTGGCACTACGAGGAACGCGAGCGAGGCGAAGGCGGCGTGGGATGGTCGGCGTCGCGGTCTGCGCGACGGTGACGGCGGTGACGGCGCTGACGGCGCTGACGGCCTGGGGTCCGGCCTGGGGTCCGGCCGGGGCTCAGGCCGTCCCGAGCGAGCCCGACGCGGCGGGCGCGGCGTCGGTGGCGCGGCAGGTCACCCTGCCGACGGGTGAGCGTGTGGTGGTGGACGAGGGGGGCGGGGTCGCTGGTGTGATCAGCGATGCGGGTTCCGGCACGGACCGCGCCGGTGGCCAGGGGGTGGGTGTCGGCGGGTACGACACGCTCACCCGTGACGGGGAGACCGAGGTCATTCCCCAGTCGGCCTGGGGCGGTATCGAGGACGGGACGCTGGATCCGGGGGCGTTCAACGTCACCAGTCCGGGCCATGACCTGTCGTCTTCTGTCGGGCGGGACGCTGCGGCGGAGACGGCGACGGTGACCGTCGCGCCCACCGACCGCGCGGGCGAGGCGACCGCGTCCTGGTACGCCAGGGTCATGGATCTGGAGACGTGGGAGCGCACCTACGTGGAACCCACGGGCCCGGACGACGTCACGGTCGACATCGAGCTTCCCGTCGGGGAGTACGCGGTGTACGCCCTGGTCGACCGTCTGGAGGGCGGTGAGACCGTGGGGTACGACTGGTTGCTGATGCCGCACGTGTCGGTCACCGGGGACACCACGCTGGACCTTCCGGCCGCCGCCACGAAGGAGATGGACCTCACCTTCGAGGACGAGCCCGTCGGGTGGCCGCAGATGACGATGGCTTGGGAGATGCTGCCGCCGGGCGCCGACACGGGGTTCGGCGCCTCGTTGAGTACGCCCGGCCAACTGCCGGGCGGGGTTGGCACCGCGCAGCTCGGCGAGCCCTCCGAAGCGTACGAGCTCAGCGGGGAGGTCTACAGGACCGTGGACGACGGCGAGCGCGAGTTCCACGCCGCCGACTCCCGGTCGGAGGGGTTCTACACCGGCCTGACCCTGCACACCGACTGGCAGGACATGGCCAGGATCACCGTCGAGGCGGGGAAGACCCTCAAGGGCGACAGGGGCTTCCTGCTCACCACGCCGTCCGTCAACTTCTCCGTCTGGAGCGAGGACGCGCTGTTGCCGCTGACCAGCGAGGTGTACGTCCGGGCGGACGACATCCTCTGGGAGCACAGCTTCAATGCCAGCAACGATGCCCACGGGGCGTACACCACGGGCGAGATACGCCACCGTCCGGGCGAGGAGCGCCACGAGACGTTCAACACCGGCGTCTTCGGACCGGTGATCTCCACCGCGGATGACGGCCTGTTCCGGTCGGGGAACACCCTCCACGGCGCGGTCAACCTGCTCGCCGACGGCGCCGGGCACCGCACCTGGGACCCTACCGGCGAGGGCGACGCGCTCTACGACGGCGCCGTCACCACGCTCTACCGCGACGGCCAGGAGTACGCCACGGCCGAAGGACCCATCGACCACGTGGAGTTCGAGGTGCCGGCCGAGGAGGCGGAGTACCGGCTGGTCACCTCGATCGCCCGGGACACCACGGTCTCCACGGTGAGCACCGAGGTGGTCGCCGAGTACACCTTCGCCTCCGCCGCCGGCCCGGAGGACGGGCCGGTGCCTGTGCCGGCGTACGCCGTCAGGTTCGCGCCCGAGCTGGCAGTGGACAACACCTCGCCCGCCGGCGAGAGCGTCGAGGTCCCGGTCACCGTCCAGGGCTCGCCCGCCGGCGCGGACCCCGCGTCGCTGGACGTCACCGTCTCCACCTCCCTCGACGGCGGCGCGACGTGGACGGAAACGCCCGTCCGCGACGGGCAGATCACCGTCGACAACCCGTCGGCCGGAGGCAGCGTCTCGTTCCGGGCCGAGGTCGCAGACCAGGACGGCAACACCCTGACCCAGACCATCATCGACGCCTACCGCACCCGCTGACCCTGCCCCCTTGACCGAGGACACTGACCCCAGCGTGGAGGATGCCGCGGTGCGGTTGTGGCTGGCCGTGGCCTGCTCGGGGTCCCACTGCTGGATGTCGAAGAGCCTGTCAGGTCCTCGGGCCGCCTGCTCGCCGCATACCGTCCGGACGTGCCAGTGAGCGTACCGGCGCCTGCTGATGACAGTCCCGTAGGAAAGTAAGGAAAGTGCTGTCCCGTTCCGGAGCCCTCACAGCTCCGGAACGGGACGGGGTCAGGGCGACGGAATCAGCCGGTTACAGGGGAGGATAGGCGTTGTCCAGCAGCTCCTGGAACTGTGCGGAGAACCAGTGACCGGCAAGCGGGGCGTTGGGCAGCGCCCCGGACATGTTGTAGTTGTTGCGCGGGTTGCCCTCGTAGGTCGGGTCGCACATCCGGTCGAAGCCCTTGCCCTCGGGGTTCTCGATGTACTGGCTGGCCCCGTCGGACTCCCCCGGAGGCTTGATCCACGCGTAGGCGTCGATCCCGGAGACGGGAGCGGCGGTCGGGCGTTCGCCGAGGCCGGCGCCGGACTGGTTGCACCAGTTGCCGGCCTGGAAGCGGCCGTCGAGGCGGCTGCCTTCGACGTACGCGTTGACGTCGGTCTGCGGGCCCGGGCCGGTGGGCCGGTCGGGGCCGCCCCAGCCGTTGCGAGAGGTGTCGATCAGCATCCCGATGCCCGAGTCGAAGCCCTGGCTGATCAGCTCCTGGCGGAAGCCGAGCGCGAAGGACTGGTTGTCGACGTAGCGGTTCCAGTCCACCCAGTCGGACTGGCGGACCGAGGTGCCGTTGATGGAGTCGTTGATGGTGTAGTACGGCTCGGTAGTCGGGCCGTAGTTGGCCGTGTTGACGATGAAGCCGTGCACGTCGTCCACGGACGCCCCGTTGGTGGTCGCGGCCTGGTGGAACAGCTGCGCCGAGGCGGTGAGGTTGTCGTCCCAGCCGATCCAGCCGTAGTGGCCGGCGTCCACGTAGTTGTAGACGGTGCCGATCGCGCCGAACTGCGACAGCGCGTAGGAGACGCCCTCGACGTAGTTGCCGTTGGCCTTCATCTCGTCGCATTCGGGCGTGAACGTCTCGCGCGGGCTGACGTTGGTGACGAGGTTCGGCAGCGAGTCGATCTCGATGATGTTGACGATCCGCAGGTTCGGATGGGCAGCCGAGTACTCCTGCAGGATGTCCGCGATCGGATCGATGAACTCGTTCTTGTACCGGTCGATCTCGTCCGGGCCGAGCTGGCCGTTGGAGGCGAGGGCGGCGCAGTCACGGCCGGGCAGGTTGTAGGTGACCATCTGGAAGACGAAGGGCTGGCCGTTCGCCTGCTCCACGGCGTTGTCCAGGTGGTCCGCCAGACCGGTGCTGTTGCCGGCCGAGCCGCCCGTGATCGCGCCGATCGAGTCCAGCCACACGGCGGTCGGCTCGTCGGCGATCGCCGAACCGCCGGGCTCGGCGGCGGCCTTGGCGGACCAGTCGGGGTTCACGTAGACGCCGGCGCCGACGTACGGGTTGTCCACGCGATCGCCGGGCGGGTCACCCGGATCGCCGGGGCCGCCGCCCTCGTCGCCGCAGACCGTGCCGTTGACGGAGAAGCTGGTCGGGGCGGCGTTGGTGCCGGAGTAGCTGAAGTTGGCGCCGGTGGAGGCCGACCGGCCGGCGGGGATGTTCGCGTTCCAGCCGTTGCCCTGGACGGTGACGTTCCTGCCGGACTGCGACCACACGCCGTTCCAGCCCGAGCCGGACAGGCGCTGGTTGCCGGTGTAGGAATAGGTGAGGGTCCATCCGTCGAGGGCGGTGGTGCCCTCGTTGGAGATGGAGACGTTGGCCGTGAAGCCGGAGCCCCAGTCGTTGGTGGTGTAGTCCACCGAACAGGCGACGGCGGCGGCGTTGGCCGTGCCCTGGAGCATCCCGCCGGTCCCCAGCGCCGAGACGGCCATGGTTCCGGCAGCCAGCAGCGCCAGGCGCCCGCGTGCGGGGCGCCCACGTCTGTGTCCGCGTGTGCGGCTCATGGAGTTGCCAGTCCTTTCGGGAAGATCGTCGAGCCCGCCGCCCTCGCGGTGAGGCGGTGCCGTGGCGACCGAGCACGGCGTTCCGCTGGGCGGACGAACTCTTGGAAGCGCTCCCACTGACTGGAAGGAAGGTAGCGCCTAGTCTCCACATCCGCCAGACATATGTTCAAGAACTGTGAAGATGTGATGACCGACCTTCCCAGATATCCCTGCGTTGATACTTAATCAGCATGAACTCACGCCAAAAGTCTTGACATGTGCGCGACTTAGACACATATTGGGAGCGCTCCCACTGACTGTTCTCCGGTGACCACCAACCTCACGCGGTCCACATACCTTCCTCACCCGGGGCGAACTCCCGGGGCGTGACCGCTCCCGGACTTCACTCCGCTCGCGTCCGCGCGACGTTGGTGTTCGCCGTATCGCACGTCCCTTCGCATGGATCACGGCGCAGAGAGCGTGTCGTCGTGGACTACCGCATGATCTGCCGCCGTCGGCTCACCGGCGCGTTGATCTGCCCAGGCTCCGGTGAGATCGCGAACCTGCCCTCGTCCGGCCAGGATCGGGCGGGGCGGGCCGAGGGAGACGGCGCCGGCGCCATTGATGATGCCCCGTCACCAGGCGGGCAGCGTGCCCGCTCGGCCGCCTCCGCCAGGACGACCAGTACTGCGACATCCCAGAAAACCGCAGCACCCACCCCTGGGCGGAGGCCACTGCGTCGCCTGTCGCCGCGAGCTGAACCCCTACTACGGGCCGCCCAGCCGCTTCGTGCGCCTCCTACGCCGCTCCTGACAACCAGCGGCCCCTGTCGGGGTCGCCGCCGTCAGTCAGTTGACTTCAACCAGCGTTGAAGTTCTACGATCCGGATCGACTGGCGGGGAGCCGTCCACGGGACTTGGGAGCGGGTAATGATCGTCACCATCGCCAGGGTTGCCGACCCCGATCGGTTCCTGGAGGTCTTCGAGACCATCGGCGCGCAGAAGCGGCGGGAGCACGGCTGCCGGGGCGCCCGGGTCTATTTCGATCCCGACGACGAGCACCGGGTGTGGTCGGTCTTCGACTGGGACGCGAAGGACTACGACGGGTTCCTCACGGACCCGGAGATCCCGGCCATCGCACGAGAACTCGGGATCCAGGCGCCGCCCGTGCATGCCGTCGCCGCGACCGAGCTCGACGCCTGACCCGTCTGCAGGAAGAGGAGTTTCGACATGGCGGTCACGCCTTCGCGGGCCCAGAGGTTCAGCTCGGTGATCGGTGACGACGCCGTCCGTTTCGGCGACCGGATCCTCATGGCGCCCGCTCTGGGCAGAGAGGCGGGCGGATCGATGAGCGCCTATACATCGTTCCTCTACGCGGGGGCGCGTGCCGACCTGCCGGCCCCCTGGGCGGAGGTCTGGGTGGTGCTCAGCGGAGCGCTGCGAGTGGGCGCCGAGAGCGACGCCGTGACGGTGCGCGCAGGCGATTTCGTGCACGTTCCGGAGCAGGCGCCCGGGGTCGTCGAGGCCCTTGAGGACACCACCATGGTCTGCGTGTCGGTGCCCGCTCACTGACGAAAGTGGCGGTCACCGGAGTTCGCCGGGCGCTGAGCACGCGTGACTCGGGAAGGGAGCCCGCTGCGGGAACAGCGCAGCCCAGTGGGGGCGCTTCAGCGGAAGCGTTCCGCACGGCCTGTCCGATGATGAGCACTCTCCCACCGGCGGCCCGTTCTCAGTGCGAAGCGGGCTGCTGCTCCTGTCCGGGAGTGGGGGCGCATCGGCTCCCGACCGCCGGCACCGCGTCGGCTGGACGCCGTCCGACCGCCGGCGGCAGGTCGAGGAGCCGGGTGAGGTGGGGTAGGTAGTTGGTGGCGGGGTCGGCGTGGACGGTGGTGAGGCCCAGCGCCGCGGCCGGGAGGAGGTTGACCGCCTGGTCGTCGACGAACACGCACTCCGGGCCGGCCAGGCCCATGCGATCCAGCGCCAGCTGGTAGATCGCCGGGTCCGGTTTGGCGATCCCGACGCGTTCGGAGATCACGGTGACGTCGAACAGGTCCCACACCCCGATATGGGCGTAGGGGTCGTAGGGATCCAGGCCGAAGCTGTTGGAGAGCATTCCAACGACCAGGCCCGCTTCCCGAGCGGCCTTGGCCAGCGCGATGACGTCCTGCGCCGGTTGGACGTCTGCCCAGGCCCGGCCCATGAGGTTCTCGGCCTCGGTCAGACCGAGCGTCTGGGCGGTGCGGAGGTTCCACTCCGCTTGGGAGAGGCGCCCGGACTCCAGGGCCAGGTAGAGCTCCCGGCCGGCCGGGTCCACCGTCAGCGCGGGGCGCCGCCCGGCCCCGGCCCGGCCCCGGTCTCGGTGCCAGGTCCGCCCGCGT
>NZ_JBDPLU010000037.1:0-45210 GCF_039871525.1 Streptomyces sp. B6B3
CAGCGGGCCGGGAGAACTCAGGAGTCCATCCGGCGCCCACGCGGCCACCGCGAAACCCGTCTACATCAGTCAATCCAGCGGCCCCTGACGAGGTCGGCCTGGAACCGCCTACTCACGAATTAGGAGCCCGCCAGGCGGGCGGCGGGCCTCCTCACTCCCGCGGCGCCCGCGTGGAGTCGCGGACGACCAACTCGGGTCTGAAGAGCAACTGCTGATGCGTGTGAGCGGAGCGGTACTCGGAGAGCAGCAGATCCGCGGCCGCGTGCCCGAGCTGATAGGTAGGCTGCCGAACGGTGGTCAGGCTCGGGGAGAGTTCGGCCGCGAAGTCCACGTCGTCATAGCCGACGACGGACATCTCCGAGGGCACGCGGATGCCATGCTGCCTAAGGCCCCGAAGAAGCGCCAGCGCGGTGTCGTCGTTGAAACAGATGACACCCGTGGGGCGCTCCTCGCGCGCCAGGATGCCGGCCATCGCCTCGGAGGCGACGACGGCGGCGGCGGCCGGCGTGACGCGCACCTCCATCAGGGCGGTGGCCGGGTCCAGGCCGGCGGACCGCAGGGCCTTGTCGATGCCCTTGGCACGGTCACTGATGCTGGGCACCGTCTTCTCCGCGCGTATGTAGGCAAGCCGCCGGTGGCCGAGACCGAGCAGGTGCTGAGCGGCCAGCTCGCCGCCCGCGACGTTGTCGACGCTGGCGGCGCAGAGGTCGGTGTGGTCGCGTTCGCGGTCCAACAGCACGATGGGGGTGCCGCGCCCGCGGACCTTCAGCAGACGTTCCAGTCCGACGCTCACCGGGCTGACCATGATGCCGCCGACATCCTGTTCCTGGAGGATGTGCAGGTAGCGGGCCTCGCGCTCACTCTGCGCGTCCGTGCTGCACTGGATCAGGACGCATCCGGCTTCGGCCAGGCGGTCCTCCATGCCACGGGCCAGCGCCGCGTAGAAGGGGTTGGCGGTGTTGGGCACGATGCAGCCGATCACCCGACTGCGGGCACCGCGGAGTTGCCTGGCCGCGCTGTTGCGCACGTAGCCGACCTGCTCCATCGCCTCCTCGACCCGCCGCCGGGTCGACGCGAGCACGCGGTGTGGATTGTTCAGCACGTTGCTGACGGTGGACATCGACACGCCCGCTGCCGCGGCGACCTGCCGGATGCTGGCCCGACGGATACCCTCGCCCGCCTGCACTGGATCTCTCCTCCTCGCCCTCCGCCGCAGGTGTGGCACGCGGCAGCGCGATCAGCCTAGCCGACGGTGGCCACG
This sequence comes from Streptomyces sp. B6B3, assembly GCF_039871525.1. Lineage (NCBI taxonomy): Bacteria > Bacillati > Actinomycetota > Actinomycetes > Kitasatosporales > Streptomycetaceae > Streptomyces > Streptomyces sp. B6B3. Next base: position 1,262 of record NZ_JBDPLU010000037.1, read on the forward strand.
ATTCCCCCTGCCCACGGGGGCCGCGGCCCGCCCGGCCCGGCACGGTGGCGTGTGTGCGGCCCCCTGCCCGGCTCGGGGCAGGGGGCCGCACACGTCGCCCACCGATCGGCCGTACGCCGGTGGTCAGCCGAAGTCGGGCAGTTCGTCGCGGGTGATGACGTAGGCGTGGTTGTAGACGTACCGCAGGTGGCTGGTGGAGTTGCTCACCGTCAGGTGGTTGCCGTGCCAGGTGTTGAACAGCACCCACCTGGCCCCGGAGGACTGCAGCCGCGCCGGATCGGGGATCGGGCCGTTCTCGTGCAGGGCGATCGGCCGGGAGGGCCCGACGACGGCGTACGTCCGGTCGAACATCGCCTTCAGGGGGTCGTAGTTGCCGTCACCGGCGTAGGTGTCGGCGCCGCCGATGTCCACGTACTGGCTGCCGGGGTAGAAGGCGCTGTTGGGCTCGCCGTTGAAGCCGTGCAGCCAGATGAGGTTGTCCAGGCCCTTGACGTTGGTCATGTAGTCGTAGGTGAAGCGCCACAGCCGGTTGTACTGGCTGCCGCCCTCCATGCTCCACCAGAACCAGGTGCCACCGGCCTCGTGATAGGGCCGCCAGATCACGGCCGCACCGGCGTTCTCCAACTGCTGGAGCTGGGCCGAGACGCCGTCCAGACGGCTGATGAACGACTGGTACTCGGCCGTGCCGGGGGTCAGTACCCGGTTGATGTCGACCCGCTGGCGGGAGCCGTCGTAGCCGTCGGGGAAGGTGGGAGCGCCCATGTGGTAGCCGACCATGGGGATGCCGCCCGCGTTCCACCAGGCGATGGCCCGCGAGGCGAAGTCGGGGGAGTCACCGCGGTCCAGACTGCGGATCGCGGGGTACCTGCCGGTGTTGTTGTAGATGTGGTTCATCTCGTACTCCGGTCCGCCGATCCAGGTCGATTCCTGCTGGCCGGAGAGGATGTGGTTGCCGTACTGGCTGCGGATGTAGCACAGCACCGCACGGGCTTGAGGAGTGGCGTCGGGATTGACGGGCGATACGGTGCAGTCGCCCGGCGTGCCGCCACCGCCGACCGTCCACCGTTGGTTGGCCTGGCCGTTGCAGCCCCACAGGGCGACGCGGGTGCTGTTGGCGGTTGCCCCGCCGACCACGTCCACACACAGGCCGGATTGTTCGCTCAGGATGCTTCCGTCGCCGCGCAGGGTGAAGCGCTGGTTGGCCTGCCCGTTGCAGTTCCAGATGACCAGCTGTGTGCCGGCCGCGGTACCGCCGTTCACCGCGTCCAGGCAGCGGGTGCCGCCGAACGTGCGCAGTGAGCCGCCCACGAACTCCCATTGCTGGTTGGCCTGGCTGTTGCAGTCGTAGATGCCGACCTCGGTGCCGGGCGTCTGGCTGTTGCCGACGACGTCCAGGCAGCGGCCGGAGGCCGCGCTGACGAGCGTGGCCGGCGCGGCGCTGGCCGGCGCGGCACTGACCAGACTCAGGAGCATCGTCAGGGCCGCCATCGCGGCCCCGGCCAAGGACAGCCTCCCACGGCCGGTACGAGGGCCTCTTGTTGACCGTCTTCGTTCTCGTGCAGGCGTGCCAGAAGTCATCGTGTCTCCTTGGACGGGGGGGAAATGCGGCTCATCGGGGCCGCCTCGGAGCGGGCAGGCGAGAGGTATTGCAACGTTGCAAGCGTAGCGACATGACCCGTTCCTGACAATGAAGGAGACGTGTCCGGCCCGACCTGCCCCACCTACCTGCCGGACTCGGGATGCATGGGACCACCACGCCAGCACCGCGCTGGGCCTGCCTCCGACGACAGCGTCTGTTCGTCGACGACGATCCGGACCTGGTCGCCGCGGCGATCCGGCTCGGCTCCGCGGGGCGCGCGCTGTGTCGGGACTCGGCCGTCTCGGCCGTGCCCTCCGTCACCTCCCTGACCCGACCGCTGGACCTCGACCACCAGCGCGAGGACGTCGCCGGCTCCCCAGGCACCCGCTGGACTACCTCCGGATGTCCTCAGTCGACCTCGCGCTCCTTGGCGCCGCGCAGGCCTTGTGCTGCACGCTGGAGTTCTTCGGCCCTGATCGGGTGCTGTTCGGCTCGCAGGCAACGTGCGTCGCCTGGCCGGCCCTCGCCCGGGGACGTAGCGGCGTCAGTGACACAGGGGAGTCATCTGCTGCCGGATCCGCGTCACGCGGAGGCGCGGACGATGAGTTCGGTGTCGACCCAGACCGTGCGCGGCGGTTCGCCGCGTATTCCGGCGGCCAGCTGCCTGACCATTTCCCTGGCCACGGCTGTGACGGACTGGCGCACCGTGGTGAGCGGGGGCGAGACGCGCTGGGCGATGGCCGAGTCGTCGAACCCGGCCACGGCGATGTCGTCGGGAATGCGGAGTTGCGCCTGCTTGATCACGTCGATGGCTCCCTCGGCGAGCAGATCGGACGTGGCGAAAACCGCGTCCAGCCCTGGGGCCTGGGCGAGGAGTTGCAGCATGGCGTTCGCGCCGGCCTGTCGGGAGTACTCGCCGGCCTCCACCAGCCACTCGGGCCGGGTGATCCCGTCGGCCGCCTCGGTGAACGCCTGGACACGAGCCTGCGCCCCGACGGTGTTCAGGTGGCCCGCGATGACCCCGACGCGCCGGTAGCCGCGGGTGCGGAAGTGCCGGCCGAGATCTGCCGCACCGCTCCGGTCGTTCGTGGCCACGAACGGCAGTGGATCGCCGTGGACGAAGGGCCGGCCGCAGACGATCACGGGCACCGGCTGCGTCCGCAGCAGAGCGATCAGGTCGTCCGCCTGCTCCTCGCGAGGAGAAACGAACAGGACGCCGTCGACGTGGCCGCCGCACACGAAGCGGGCGGCGCGGTGCCGTTCGGCGGCCGTCCCGGCGGTGAGCAGGATGAGTGCGTGGTCCTGCCTGGCCAGTTCCTCGGAGGCGACCTGGAGCAGCACCGCGTAGTTGGGGTCCTCGAAGAGGTGGGTGGGGGCGGTACCGAGGATGAAGGCGATGTTGCCGGTGCGTCGGGTGGCGAGGGAGCGAGCGGTGGCGTTGGCGACGAAGCCGATGTCCGTCATTGCCTGGTGTACTCGGGCACGGGTCGAAGGGCTCACCCAGTCCCGGCCGTTGAGCACACGGGAAACGGTGCCTTTCGAGACGCCGGCGGCACGGGCGACGTCGGCGATGGTGGGCGCGGTGCCGCGTCGCCTCGGGCGTGGCTTCGTGTAGCCCTCGGGGTCTGCCATGTTTCCCGTCCGTCGGCGCCGAGATGGTCGTCGCGCGGTCATCCTGCTGAGCGGAGCGCCGCCGCGTCCTGGAACGGGATCCGCACCCTTCCCCCGCTGAGGTCGACGTTCGGACGGTTACCAGGCGAGACGAGGTTACCCGGGAGCCGCAGCGTGCCGGTGACACCGGCCGGGAGTTCGACCTCGACCGCGGCGTCCGGACCCGTGGCCCAGGCGACGGTGACCAGACCCTGTGGCGAGTCGAACGTGGCCCGTGCGGCCCCGACACCGGCGAGGAAACGGGGTTGGATCGCGACCCGCCGCCAGCCGACGGAGTCGGGTGCCTGGCGTAGGCCCACGACGTCACCCAGGATCCATTCGTCGATCATGCCGAGCATGAAGTGGTTCTGCGAACCCTGTCCGGCAGGTCCGGCCGGGCCCTGCCAGGACTCGGTGAGCGCGGTCACCCCCGAGGCGATCTGATGCCCGTATCCCGGTCCGTCGACGCGCCGGATCATCTCGTTGAGCAGATCCGCGTGGCCGTTGTCGGTGAGGGCGCGGATCAGGGCGGGCAGTGTGTTCTCGCCCACGGTGATGTGCCCCTGGGCGGCCTCCACGGAGGCCAGCAGCCCGGCGAAGGAGCATGCGTACTCGTGGGTGCTGAGTGTCTGCGAGGCGAGGCCCAGTGCGAAGCTGCCCTGGCTGCCGCTGCCCCAGGTTCCGGTCGCGGCGTCGTGGAAGCGCCGCCGGAGTGCACGGCGCACGGCGGTTTCGTGCGCCAGGAGTTCCGTGGTCCTGTCGTTTTCCCCGAGGACGGTGGCGATCCGGGCGGCGGTGCCGACGGCGTCGGCGTAGCCGGAGGTGGCGACCAACGCGCGAGGGGTGGAACGGTCCAGGGCGATCCAGTCTCCCAGGCCATGGTCGAGCAGGTGGCCGCTGGCCCGGCTGCCGAGATACCCCAGGTAGCGCTGGATCGCCGGCCAGACCGCCCGCAGCACCTCCTCGTCCCCGTAGGTCCGGTACAGCCGCCAGGGCACTTCGATGAGAGCCCGGCCCCAGTTGGGGTCGTCGCGGAAGGCGGTCCGGTCGCCGTCGACCTCATCGATGTCGAAGACGACGTATTCCGGGGCGATGCTCGGCACCAGACCGCTGTCCGTCTGCGCGTCGATCATCTGCAGCACAGCGTCGGTGAGGTGGGCCTGGACGTCGTAGTTGCGCGCTAGGACCTCGAAGTTGAGGTAGAGCTGTTCGAGCCAGCCGAGTTTCTCCCGATGCGGACAGTCGGTGAAGACACTGGACATGTTGCTCTGCACCGCTCTGTCGATGACACGGTGGAGCGCCGCGAGGAAGTGGTCATCCGTGGTGAACGATCCGACCCTCTCGTTGCCGGCCCGCAGCACCTCAAAGCGCATCCGGGCCGCCTCGTCGGCCGACAGACCCTTCGCCTGGACGTATCGGCATCCGTGGTAGCCGAAGCGCGGATGCCACTGGGCATTGTCGCCGTCGGTCGTGTAGCTGTCCCAGGTCGGCCCGCCTGTCGTCGACTGGTCCGCACGGCCGTCGTCGGTGAGTAGTTCCGACGGCGTGAGGGTGATGGTGCGCCCCGCCGGGGCCGGGTCGACGCGGAGCACGGGCCAGCCGGCCGCGTTGACACCGAAGTCGACCACGGTCGCCCCGTCCGGAAGCCGTGTCACCGCGGTCGGGGCGAGCGTTTCGGTGACCGTCACCGCAGGGCTTCGCCGCCACCAGGGGCTGGCCTGCGGGGCCGGAAGCGGCGCCGCCGGGACCCAGGAGGACGTGTCGAATCCGGGTTCGTCCCAGCCCGGGGCGAGGACACGGGCGTCGTGATCCTCGCCGCCGTACCAGTGCCCGACCGTGGTGCCGCCGAGTGTGGCCAGCCACTGCGGGCCTGTGCCCACGCACACCGAGCCGCCGTCCGCCGTCACGATTTCCAGCTGGGCCAGGACCTGGGGCCGCAGGACATCCCGGGTGAGTTTGGTGTACCGGCCGGGGATCGGCTCGATGAACGCGGTGCCCGTTCCGAGCTGGAGGGCTAGGACGTTCACGCCCGGGCGGAGTGCGCGGGTCACGTCCCATGCGCTGGCCGGGAGCCGTTTGCTCTGGCTGGAGTGGCCGGGTTCGAGACGGCCCGCGATGGCGTCCGTGCCGTTCAGCGACGGCACGACGACACCGGCTCCGGTCAGGTAGAGGCGTGCCGAGCGTACTGGCGCGTCGAGGCGGAAATCGTGGCGCAGGACCGGCAGCGCCGCAGGCGGCGGTGTGCCGGGCCCCGCGGCCCAGGCGGGGTGCGTGATCCAGCGGGCGCGCCAGTCCTCGGTATTCCACAACGGTGCCTCCACCACCGCGGGAGGGCTCCATGGGCCGGCCCGGTCCTCGGTGTCGACCGCCCGCAGTCGCCACCAGCGCCGCTCCCGGCTGGCCAGGGGATCGGTCGGCCAGGGCAGCCGTGCCAGGCTGGTGAAGGGGAAGGAGAACCGGCCGACGTCGGGCTGCTCTGTGATCAGCAGCTCCCGGGTGCTGGCGAGTTCGAGATGAACGGCGGCGGGCACGCGATCGGTGGCGCGGAGCTTCCAGCTCAGGACCGGGCGAGGGCTCGCCACCCCGACCGGATCGGTGCGTCCGTCCGCGTGCAGTGCGTAGACCCGGAGCGCGGGGCGGTCAGCGGCCATGAGGGGAGAGGCTCCCGATTCGGGTGAGGACCAGCGGCGTCGCGGCCAGCGAGGTGAGCAGATCGGCGTCGTGCGGCTGCTGGCCGAGCCCCGGCACGGTGAACGTCTGGGGACCGGCGGGGCGTGGGAGCAGCCACAGCTCGAAGCGGCTTCCGTCCCGCAGCCGGGCATGGGGGATGCGGACGCGCCAGGGCTGGCCGTGCCAGAACTGGTCGGCGACGACGTCTCCGTCGACGAGGAACCAGCCCACGTCGCCGTTCCAGATGATGGTGAGTTTCACGTCCTCGGGCGCGTCGGGCGCGTCGAGGGCCACGTCGTAGCGTGCCGCGTAGGTCTCCATGTCCTCGGCGGTCGGGGCACTGGCCCTGCGGTGCGGGCCGCCGCGCCGAGCCGGCGGGAGCCCGGGCGAGACCCGGCTGCGGGTTGCGCCGGGTGTCACCGGGGGGCACTGTGCGGGCAGCTGCTCGGCGTCCCAGCGGGGCGGGCCGGCCGCCGTCGGCGGATGCGGCGCTGACAGGGGCGGAAGGAGCTTCGGGGCGACGGTCCTGCTGCCGTCGCGCTCGATCCACGCCCCCGCCGGGTCGGTGATGACCTTGTCGCCGGTGAGGACGAGATGGTCGTGGCCCCGCAGCGTGACGACGGACAGGCGACGGGCCTGGTCGGCGCCGAGCACTCGCAGATCGAGCTCAGAACCGTCTGGCGACCGGATGGTGGTGACCGACTCAAGGCCCGGGGCGACCTCGTGGACGACCGCGGGCCCTCGCCCGCCCGGTGCGGCCGCATCGGAGAGGGTGACGGCCAGCAACGCGGGGATGCCGGGACTGGCCGCGAACACGTGCGTCCTGCGCCCCGCGAGCACCACGTCGGCCACGGGCTGGACCGTCGCCCACTCAAGCCGGACCGCGTCGCTGAGTGGCAGGCGAATCGGCCAGATCCCGTAGGCGTGGGGCGGGATGGTGAGGGGCCGGTCCGGAAAGGACACCTCGTCGCCGTCCGGCAGAGCCAGGGTGAAGGTGACGCCGGTCCTGCCGGGCAGGCTCGTCCGCGGCTCGTGATTGTTGAAGAAAAGGAAGCCGCGGACACCGTCGGACCGCAGCCCCCAGCGCAGCCGCCGGTGGCTGTAGGGGGCGTCGGTGTCGGGCGGCACCAGAGGCAGGGGCGCCAGCAGGTGCCCGTAGTACCGGGCGAAGAGGTTGATCAGCCGAAGTTCCCCGAGGCTGGGGTGGGGATGGCCGGTCTCGCCGAAGGGGGCCTGGAAGTCGTAGCACAGCACCGGCACGTCGTTGGGGTAGCCCGTCGCGTGCGACTCCTGCAGCCCGGGAGAGCCGCCCTCGGCCGGGTTCGTGCCGCCGTGGAACATGTAGTAGCCCAGCCAGTTGGCACCGCTGCCGAGCTTCGTGGTCGCCAGCGCACCGATGTCGCGGGGGTCCACGACCGGGCGCCGGTGGTAGGACTGGGACATGCCGGCGCCCAGCTCGCAGGTGAGGAACGGGAACCGGGCGGCGTCGTCGTCGACGCCGGCAGGGGTGTGAGGGCGTAGGTCGGCGCCGATCCCGTCGTCGTTGCGGGCGGGGGAGAAGTAGTAGTGCATGAGGCAACCGGGGGGCAGACCCGTCTCTGCCTCCTCCCATGCGGCCTCCGGGTAGCCGCCGAACATGGGTATGAGTTCGTCGCCGGGCAGGTCGACTCCACCCCACCCGGTGACCGTCCATAGCCGCGTGGTCATGCCGGCGCCCTGGGCGATCCGCTTCAGGGCCAGCAGATGCGGTGCGTCGCCCGGAAGTTCGTTGTCGATCTGGATGCTCACCACGGGGCCGCCGTCATCGGCGTAGAGGCCGACAAGTTGGTCGGCGATGTCCCGGTACCAGGCCGTGACGTCCGCGAGATAGGCCGGGGCGTTGGTCCGCACCCCGGCGCCGTGCCGGGTGACGATCCAGTCGGGCAGTCCTCCGTAGCGGGCTTCGGCATGGACGAAGGGGCCGATCCGGACGGCGACCACAAGGCCCGCGTCAGCCGCTTGACATACGAACCGCCGCAGGTCGTAGCGGCCCTGGAAGCACGGCGGGCCTTCGGCGGACTGGTGGTGGTTCCAGAACACGTAGCTGGATACGCCGGTGAGCCCGGCCGTGGCCATGGCCCGTAGCTCGCGCTCCCACAGGTCCGCGCGGTAGCGGCTGTAGTGGAACTCGCCGAAGGTGGGCAGCCAGGGCCGCCCGTCACGGGCTACGTATCGGTCGAACACGCGGAAGCGCTCGTCCTGCCGGGCGTCGGGGAGAGCCAGCGGCACCGCGGGAACGGGGCGGGGTACCCGGATGCGCAGCGGGTCGTTGACCGTGGTCGTCGGCTCAAGGCCTGTCATGTGAGGGATGTCCTTAGGGGTTCGATGTCCTGCGCCGTCCGCTGCCGTCGTGCGGTCAGTATGCTTAAACCGGTTTTAGCACCCTGTCAACGGTGGACGGGCCTGCGGACCGGGCTCGAATGCCCATATCGATGGGTAATGTCCGATTGATTCGCCAACGAAGTGACTCGCGGGTTTCGTTCACGGCTCTTGACGTGGACTCCGGCGCGGCGTAACACTCCGGGTTCAAACAGATTTCCACGACATCGAACGCGTCTGGGCGCGACGGCGTCCTCGCTCTCGGCGTTGTGAATCGTTTCAATAGGTCCTGGCTCGCCCGTCGTCCGGGCCGAGGTGCGGCACCGGAATCGGAGGGGCAGACATGACGGATCGGAGAACGGTCCTGCGGTGGGGAGGCGCCGCGGCGGCGACGTTGGCCGCGGGCGGCCTGAGCGGTTGCGGGGCTCTCTCGCTCGAGCCCGATGTGCCGCAGACGCCTGTTCAGCGTGGGCCGAAGGGCCCCGAGGCGCCCATGCTCGCGGAACGCGTCGCCGCCGGCGACCTGCCTCCGGTGGGCGAGCGGCTGCCGGAGCGCCCGACGGTGGTCGAGCCCGTCGAGGGGATCGGCCGCTACGGCGGTACGTTCCGGTCCGCGATGATCGGCGCCATCTCGATCTACCAGGCCTACACCCACACCGCGTACGACGCGCTGATGATGTGGGACCCCGAGTGGACCCGGCCCATGCCGGATCTCGCGCGGAGCGTCGAGGTCGGCGACGGCGGACGACGGTTCACCTTCCGGCTGCGGCCCGGTACCCGCTGGTCGGACGGGCACCCATTCACGGCCGATGACATCCTCTTCGCCTACCACGACGTGATGAGCAACCCGGACCTGATGGGTGCTCCTCCGCCGTTCATGCTGAGCGAGGGCGCCCCGGCCGAGTTGGAGAAGCTGGACGACCACACCTTCCAGTGGACCTTCGCCCAGCCGAACGGGCTGCTCCTGTCGTCCCTGGCCTCGCCCGAAGGCTATGTGTTCACCCTTTACCCCAAGCACCATCTGTCCCGCTACCACGCCGACTACAACCCCGATGTCGCCGCTGAGGCGGAGGAGGCCGGCTTCGCGAGCTGGGGCAACTACTTCTTCTCCAAGGTGGGCCAGGGCTACTGGGATCTGCCGCGCTGGCAGAACCCGGATCTGCCCACGCTGAGTGCCTGGTGTGTGACGAGCCCTTTCGGTACAGGGGCCCAGGTCGTGCTGGAGCGCAACCCGTACTACTGGAAGGTCGATCCGGAGGGCAGCCAACTGCCCTACATCGACCGCGTGACGTTCGATGTCGTCGGCGACCCGGAGGTCATGCTCATCAAGGCCGCCAACGGGGAGGTGGAGTTCCCGCAGTCCGACATCTACACCATCCGCAACAAGCCGGTCCTGGCCGCCGGCCGCGAGCGGGGCGGCTACCACTTCGTCGACGCGGTCACCGCGGAGATGAACCAGATCTCCATCTGCCTCAACCAGAACACCAAGGACGCCGGCCTTCGGGAGATCTTCGCCCTGAAGGACTTCCGCGTGGCGCTGTCGCACGCCATCAACCGTGAGGAGATCATCACCGCGGTGTTCCAGCGCCAGGGGGAGCCATGGCAGCTCGCTCCCCGGCGGGAATCGCCCTTCTTCGACGAGCAGATGGCCAAGCAGTACACCGAGTACGACCCGGCCAGGGCCGAGGAACTGCTGGATGCGGCAGGGCTGCGGCGGTCGGGTTCAGGGACCCGGCGCTCCGCCGCGGGCCGGGCCCTCCGCTTCGAGATCGCGGTGGTCACCCAGCAGCCCGACCAGGCCAACACACTGGACCTCATCGCCGGCTACTGGCGCCGGATCGGGGTCGACATGCGGGTGCGCGTCATGGACCGCTCGCTGTTCTACCAGCTCAAGGGCGTCAACGAGCTGGACGTGACGGCGCGGACCGCCGGCGGAGGGCTCCTGGACGCCCTGTACGACCCGAGGCTCTTCTTCCCCTTCAACGACGAGGCGAGCTGGGCACCGCTGTGGGCCACCTGGTACCTGACCGGCGGTGCGGAGGGCGAGGAACCACCCCGTTCGGTGCGCCGCCAGATGGAGATCTACGACCGCATCCGGACCACGCTGGACCCGGAACGGCAGTACACGCTGTTGCGGGACATCCTGGCCATCGCCAGGGACGACTTCTACAACTTCGGCGTCGCCCTGCCAGCCCGGGCCTACACGATCATCAGCGACCGGCTGCGGAACTTCCCGGCGGACTACCCGGTGTCGTTCTACTACCCCACGCCCGGCCCGATGCGGCCCGAGCAGTTCTACTACGAGGAGGCGTGAGGGCATGCTCGGATATCTGCTGCGCCGCGTCCTGTACATGATCCCCGTGCTGTTCGGGATCTCCGTGGTGGCCTTCTGGATCATCCAGCTGCCACCGGGCGACTACCTGACCACCTACGTCCAGGGGCTCACCCAGTCCGGACAGGCGGTCAGCCAGGCCCAGGTCGACGCACTCAGCGAACGTTACGGCCTGGGCGACCCCTTCGTCGTCCAGTACGGGAAGTGGATGAGCAACATCCTGCTCCACGGAGACTTCGGCACCTCCTTCGAGTGGAACCAGCCGGTGTCCGAGCTGCTGGCCGACCGGCTGCCGGCCACAGTGATCCTGGCGGTCGCGACCCTGCTGTTCACCTGGATCGTCGCACTGCCCATCGGCGTCTACTCCGCGGTCCGGCAGTACTCGGTCGGGGACTACCTGGTCACCTTCATCGGCTTCCTCGGCCTCGCCATCCCCAGTTTCATGCTGGCCCTGATCCTGATCTGGCTTGGCGCCACCTTCTTCGACCAGCCCGTCGGCGGACTGTTCTCCGCCGAGTTCGCCGACGCGGGATGGAACCTCGGCAAGCTGCTGGACCTGCTGCAGCACCTCTGGGTCCCGGTCATCGTGCTGGGCGCCTCCGGGACGGCCGGCCTCATCCGGATCATGCGGGCCAACCTGCTGGACGAACTCCGCCGGCCCTACGTCGTCGCCGCCCGCGCGCGCGGCGTTCCGGAGCGGAAACTGCTGCTGAAGTATCCACTGCGGGTCGCACTCAACCCCTTCTTCTCCACCATCGGGTGGGTCCTCCCCGGTCTGGTCTCCGGCGAGGTCATCGTGGCCCAGGTGCTCGCTCTGCCCACCACCGGGCCGCTGCTCGTGCGCGCCCTGACCAGCCAGGACATGTTCCTGGCCGGCTCGATCATTCTCATCGTGAGCACGCTGACCGTGGTCGGCACGCTCATCTCGGACATCGCGCTCGCCTGGCTGGACCCACGAGTCCGCTACGGGCTGGCGTGAGGAGGCCTCGATGACCATCACCGGACGAATCCTCCGCAGGCGCACGCCGACCGAAACCCCGGCCCCGGACGCCGAGCACCTGGCGGCCGTCCCGCAGCGCGCGCTGGTGTGGCGGGCGTTCCGCCGCCACCGACTGGCCATGGCCGGGCTCGTGGTCACCGGCCTGTTCTACCTCGTGGCGCTCTTCGGCAGCTTCCTCGCCCCATTCTCCAGCGACTACCGCAACGCCCCCCACACCTACGCCCCGCCCCAGCAACTCCACTTCTTCTCCCGCGACGAAGACGGGGACATCGACCTGGGCCTGTACGTGAACGGCCTCGAGAGCGAGCAGGACCCCGAGACCTTCGAGATCACGTGGACGGAGGACGAGGACACCCGCATCCCGGTGCACCTGTTCGTCCGCGGTGAGCCCTACAACTTCCTGGGGCTGTTCGAGACGGACATTCATCTCATCGGTCCCGCAGACCCTGATCAGCCCATGTTCCTGCTCGGTTCCGACAGCACCGGACGCGACGTGCTCTCGCTGATCATCCACGGGGCGAAGATCTCGCTGTCCATCGGTCTGCTCGGCGTGGCCGTGGCGTTCCTCATCGGGGTCACGCTGGGCGGCATCTCCGGCTACGTCGGCGGCAAGACCGACACCGTCATCCAGCGCATCGTCGAGTTCTTCATGTCCATCCCCACCCTGCCGCTGTGGCTCGGGCTCGCTGCTGCCCTCCCCGGGAACTGGGATGCGCTGCAACGCTACTTCGCCATCACCGTCATCGTCTCCATCATCGGTTGGACCGACCTCGCGCGGGTGGTTCGTGGGCGCTTCCTGTCCCTGAGACAGGAGGAGTTCGTCACCGCCGCCCGGCTGGACGGCTCGTCGGCACCACGGGTGATCTTCCGACACATGCTGCCGTCGTTCAGCAGCCATCTCATCGCGTCGCTCACCCTGTCCATCCCCGGCATGATCCTCGCCGAGACCGCGCTGTCCTTCCTCGGCCTGGGGATACAGGCTCCCGAGGTCAGCTGGGGAGCCCTGCTGCAGGAGGCGCAGAACGTCCGCGCCGTCTCCACCGCACCGTGGTTGCTCTTCCCAGGCGTCGCCGTCGTGATCGTCGTCCTCTCCATGAACTTCCTCGGCGACGGGTTGCGCGACGCCGCCGACCCGTACCGCACATGACCACGCGAGCCGTCCCGTCGGGAGACCTCATGCACCGGACCGAAGACCCCTCACCCCTGCTGCGCCTGCGGAACCTCAGGACCCACTTCACCACCCACGAAGGCACCGTCAGGGCCGTCGACGGCGTCGATCTCGACCTGCCCCGCGGGCGTACCGTGGCGGTCGTCGGCGAGTCGGGCTGCGGCAAGAGCATCACCGCCCGCAGCGTCCTGCGGCTGATCGATCCGCCCGGAAAGATCGTCGATGGTCAGGCGCTCTGGCACGGCGGCGGGCGCCAGGCTCCGGTCGACCTGATGAGCCTGGATCCCGGCGGCAAGGAACTCCGTGCGGTGCGTGGTGGCGAGATATCCATGGTCTTTCAGGAACCAATGGCCTCGCTTTCCCCGATGCACACCATCGGCTCCCATCTGGTGGAAAGCATCAGGCTGCACACCGACATGAGCCGGAACGAAGCCTGGCAGGCCGGCATCGACGCACTGCGCCGGGTGGGCGTCCCACAGCCGGAAGCGCGGATGAACGCCCACTCATTCCAGCTCTCCGGCGGCCTGTGCCAACGCGCCATGATCGCCCTCGCCCTGGCCTGCCGTCCCGAACTGCTGATAGCCGACGAGCCGACCACCGCCCTCGACGTCACCACCCAGGCCCACATCCTGGACCTGCTGGGGGAGTTGCAGGAACAGACCGGGATGTCCATGTTGTTCATCACCCACGATCTCGCGGTGGTCGCCGAGATCGCCGACGAGGTCGCGGTGATGTACCTGGGGACGGTCGTCGAACACGGACCGGTGGACCAGATCTTCCACCATCCGCAACACCCCTACACCCAGGCACTGCTGAGATCCGTCCCCCGCCTCGGCCAGCAGCGCAGGCACCGCCTGGCCGCCATCAGTGGCGCTGTACCGGCTCCCGCCAACCGCCCCGCCGGCTGCCCCTTCCACACCCGCTGCGACCTGGCCGTCCCCGGCGTCTGCGACCAGGACTCACCCCCCGTCGTCGCCATCCGCGACGACCACCACGTCCGCTGTGTCCTCCCGACCCGGACGGCGACGCCCCGGCCGGAACCGGACCCGCCCACCGCGCCGCTCAGCCCTTCGGTTCGGCAGGCTGCCATGCCGCCACGCGCGCCCGCCGAGGGGACGCTGGTGCGGGTGAGTGGGGTCACCATGCACTACGCGGCCCGCCGCAGCCTACTCAGGGGGGCCGGGCGGCCGGTGCGCGCGGTGGACGGCGTCGACCTCGTCATCCGGCCCGGGGAGACCCTCGGGCTGGTCGGCGAGTCCGGCTGCGGCAAGTCCACCCTCGGACGCATCATCGCGGGTGCCCAGCGGCCCACCACCGGCAGCGTCACTTACACCCGTGACGACGGGACCGACGTCGACGTCGCGGCCCTCGGCAACAAGGCCCTACGCCCCCTACGGCGGGACATCCGCGTCGTCTTCCAGGATCCCTACTCCTCGCTCAACCCCCGCATGACCCTGCTCCAACTCGTCGGCGAGCCTCTCCTGGTCAACAAACTCGCCAAGGGCTCCGAACTCGAAGACCGGGTCGCGGACATGCTGCGCCGCGTCGGCCTGCGTCCGGAGTACATGCGCCGCTACCCGCACGCGTTCTCCGGCGGCCAACGCCAGCGCGTCAACATCGCGCGCGCTCTCATCACCCGGCCTCGCCTCGTCATCGCCGACGAGGCGGTCTCCGCGCTCGACCTGTCCGTCCGCGCCCAGATCCTCAACCTCCTCAGTGACCTGCAGGACGAACTCGGCCTGACGTACCTGTTCATCTCCCACGACCTCTCGGTCGTCGAGCATCTGTGCGACCGCGTCGCTGTCATGTACCTCGGCAGGCTCATCGAACAGGCCACCGTCGACGAGCTCTACCGAAACCCCCGGCACCCGTACACCGAAGCGCTGCTCTCCGCCGTGCCCAACCCCGACCCCCGGCACAGCCCCACCGACCGCATCCGCGTCCCCGACCACCTGCCCGATCCTGCCTCCCCACCCCCTGGCTGCCGCTTCCACACCCGCTGCCCCTACGCCCAGCCGCGGTGCTCCCAGGAAGATCCCAGCCTCGCCCCGGCCGACGGCGACAACGGGACACACCGGGACGCCTGCCTCCTCTCGGACACGCTCACCCTCACCGGCGTCACGCCCGACCCGGTACGCCTCGGCCCGCCAGCAGGCGACCACCGCTCCCTGGAACTGCCATGACCTCCCACCGGCGCGCCACGCGGCGTCCCGACGCGGCCCCGGCAGTCGTCACGGTGGACATCGCGGCGGTCCTCAACCCGGCCGCCTCCCCGTTGCTCTTCGGCCTGTCCAACGAGCCCTCCCGCGACCACCAGGCGGCGGTCTACCCGCAACTCGCCGCATCCGGCGTGACCTTTCAGCGCGGCACGTTGCACCTCAACCGGCTCTTCGACACCCCGTATCCCGCACTCACTCTCCAGGAATACCGCGACGGCACCGGGGGCGTGCGAGACCCCGACACCTGGGACTGGGGAGCGCTTTCCTGGCTCGACCACGCGAAGGCTCACGGGATCACCACCCAGCTCAACCTGCTCCAGGTTCCCGGCTGGCTCACCCACAACGGCGCCGTGAACGGAATCCCCGTCGACTGGACCGTCTGGCGGCACATCATCACCACGGTGGTGCGGCGCTACGCCTCGAAGATCGACTCCATCGACATCCTCAACGAGCCGATGACCGACGCCATGGTCGACATCACCGACAGTCCGTTCCCGTCCCAGGCGGCCGCCGCGGTCCAGATGTACGCGCAGACCGTCCGCGCCATCCGGGAGGCCGACTCCGAGGTGCTCGTCGGCGGCCCGGGGGAGGACCGGCACGGCGGAGACTTCGGTGCGATCGGGACGATTCTCCGCGACAGCCGGCTGTCACCCACGGACCTCCAGTTCGTCTCCATCCACAGCTACGGCGCCGAGCCCGTGGGGCAGCTTCGGCTGCCCGGACTGCGACGTCTGCTGAGCGATGCCGGACGCGGGGCATTGCCCGTCTACGTCAACGAGTGGAACCACAACTACGCCGCGGACACCTCGGCCCCCGAGGTGATGGGAGAAGCCGCGGTGTCTTTCGTCGCGGACACCCTCCTCCGGCTGGCCCGCGACCCCTCGATCGCCGGCGCCGCGTTCATGTCGGCCCTGCCGGGCAACGTGCCCCTCCACCCCGACCAGAACGCCCGCGGAGCCGTCATCAGACAGGCCATCTACGACTGGCACGGCTCCCACGCGACCCTCTGGCCCCAGACCCGCGCGTTCCGCCTGCTCAGCGTGGACGCCGGGCTGGGAGCCGGACCGTTCGCCGTCTGCGCGGCCAGCCACGACGGCCTCGCGAACGCCGCCGGCTTCGTCAACACGAGCGGCACTCAGGGGGCGATCCTCATCAACGGATCACCAGCCGCACAGCCGGTGGAAGTCCGGTTCGTGCACCTGGCCGCCCCTGCCCGAACGGTGTCGGTCGCCGTCCACACAGCCGACGCCCAGGCCACCCACGACGCACCCCCGACTCCCACACGGCGAGAGGTGTCAATGGTCCGCGGATCGGCCGTGATCCGTGACCTAATCCTCCGGCCCCGGTCCGCGGTGGCCCTCGTGCTGTCAGCGTGAACACGAGGCACCGCTCAGACGGTCGAGGGAAGATCGCCTCCGGATGCTTCGCGAGGCGACCCCGACCTGTCGACCGGGCGATCTCAATCCCGGGCAGGCAGATCGACGGCCCCATCGCATGCCGCCAGAGCACAAACGAGAACGCTCCCGGAGGGCGCACAGAACGACTCCTGACTCCAGCTCGACGTCGCGCTCTCGTGTCGGGTCGCCCGGATCACAACGCGAACCGCCACCAGTGATCACCGCGAGCTGCGTGGACGGTGGTCCTCACGCGGTCCTAGCTCGACGACCCGGAAGCGGGGTGAGTGACTAACTGAGTGACAACGGGGGTGGATGGGGGTGGACGGCCGGGGACGTGGGTGGACTGTTCGGGCTGGTCAGCGGGGTGGGACGGCTGGTGGTGGAGGGCCGTGGATTGCATGGCATGCAAGAGGTCAGGAGTTCGATTCTCCTTAGCTCCACAGGTCAGAGGCCCTCTCCCGATCGGGAGAGGGCCTCTGAGTGTCTACGGATCCCGTTTCGGGGCTCAGGCCCCGAAGATGCGGTCTATCGCCACTGCCCCCGACTGGATGACGGGCCGGATCTGCTTCCGGTACACCTTCTCCGTCGTCGCCGTGGCCGCATGCCCCACGAGCCGGGCGATCTCCTCCACCGGAACGTCGTGATCGGACAGCAGCGACACGAAGCTGTGCCGCAGCTCCCGAGGCGTCCACTCCGCCGGATCGATGCCCTCCGCCTTCCCCAGCGCCCGCCGGAAGGCTCTGCGTACATTGGCAGCGTCCAGCGCGGTTCCCACCTCCGAGGTGAAGACGAGCCCGTTCTCATTCCATCCGTCTCCCGCGGCCTTCCGCTGCTGCTGTTGCCGCCTGAGCTGCGCCCGGAGCGCCGCGGTGGCTCGCGCGGGGAGTGCCAGTGTCCGGCGGGACTTCCTTGTCTTGGTCTCACCGCCGTCCCGAACCGAACGCCACACCGCGATGTGCGGCGGCACGGGCGGCCTGGTGTCCGGACGACCTACGAGGTCGACGTGATCCCAGGCGAGCGGACGCAGTTCCTCGGTCCTCGCGCCGGTGAGGAGCGAGACGACGACGTAGGCGTGCAGCGGATCGCCTTCGAGGGCGTTGAGCACCGCCTCGGCCTGGGCCAGCGTCAGCGCTTTCGAGGGACGTCCTGGCCGGCCGGTCGGCACCTCGCACAGGGTAACGACGTTGCGGTGCACCTTCTCCCGCACCATGGCCCGCTGGACCGAGCGACTCAGACAGGAGTGGATCGCCTGGAGCGTCCGTGTGCTGAGCGTCCTGGCCTTGAGGACCAGCCACCTGTCCACATCGTCGACCGTCAGGCTGGCCAACGCCCGCTTGCCCAAGGCGGGGATCACGTGCGTGCGGCACAGAATCTCGTAGTCCTCCACCGTGCTGGCGGCCTTACCAGCCAGGCCGTGAGCCAGCCAGTTGAGTACGGCCTCCTCCACCGTGTAGTCGGGCGCGGGAGCGCTGTTGCCCTCCTCGTGCTCGCGAAGCAGTTTCTTGTGCTTCGCGTTGGCTTCGGTTTTCGTCCGCCCACTCGCACGCTTCTTGATGCGCTTGCCGTTCTCGTCGAATCCGAGGTTGGCGGTCGCCATCCACCGTTGCCGTTTGGGGTCCCAGTGGATTCCGTCGTCTCCTCTAGTGCGGCGCTGGGGCATCGCACGCCTCCGCCTCGCGCTCTAGGAGCGCGACGTACTCGTGGATCGCCGAAGCCGGAATGCGGCGCGAACGTCCCTCGCTGACGGTCCGCAGCCGCCCGGTGCGCATCAGGTCGTAGATGACGCTGCGGCTGAGGTTGAGCAGGAGCGCGGCGTCCGGGATCCGGTAGAGGGCGGGGGCGTTGCCCGGTTGGTCGGGATGGTGCGCGGTGCAGTGGACGACGGCGGTCTCCCGCGAGGTGTCCGGGAGCCGCTGGCCGGTGGTGATGGCGACGGCGCGGAAGCCGCCGCAGTTCGAGCAGGGTGGCATGGTGTGGACTTCCTTCTCGAATCGCTCAGGTTCGGGTGAGGGAAGGCCCGCCCGGGCGGCGGATGCTTGGCGGTATCGAGCCACTTGGTCGGGCCGGTTCACAGCGAGAGGCTCAGGGGGCAGGCCACTCCCCAGTGCCCGCGTTCACCTGCGCCTCGGCGGCGTTGCCCTCGTGCGGGCGCCGGGCCCCTACTCCCTGCTCGCGCGAGCGCTCAGGAGGACGCCGCAGCGAAGCCGCGTGCCAGGCCCTGGGAACGCCGCCGAGTCGGTGTGACGTCGACGAAGTGGCCGGAGTGACGGGCGACGGCCCGAGCCGGTGTCCGGGTGGTCAGAGGGCTGAGACGTGATCACGGATGGCGACCACGGCTGCGCCGCGGGCCCATTCGTGGAAGTCGTGCCGCATGACGGTGATGGTGATGCCCTCGGGGCTCCCGCGTCGGGCGGTGATGCCGCTTTCCAGGTCCTCCCGGGCCGCGTCGGCGATGCCCGCGGACTCCCCGGCGAGAGTCACGGTCTTGACCATGGTGGTGGCGGAGATGGTGGCGATCAGCACACCAAGGGCCCATGCCGCTTGCCGTACCGCCTGGGAACAGACGGGGTCTCCGGTGGCTGCCAGGTCGAGAACCTCCTCGTAGGCGGGGAAGCGTCCCAGACCCTGGGCCGCCGCCATGACCACCGCGCGTGTGGTGATGTAGGAGACTGCGCAGCCGCGGTGCCCGGCGGGGCACAGCGGCCCGTCCTGAGCCAGGCGCTGATGGCCGAACAGGCCGATGTCCGCCTCGGTGATCCGCACGGGTCGGCCGTGGATCGTCAGGGCGTACCCGATGCCGTCGCCGATGCTGAGCAGCGCGAAGTCGGGGGTGTCGCCGGCGTCGCCGAACCACCGCAGGTGGGCGAGCGCGGTGACGTCGTTCTCCAGCACGCAGGAGATCCCGAGGCGCTCGCTCGCCAGGCGCCGCAGCGGCACCTGCTCCCATCCCAGCAGTCCGGAGTCGAGCAGCTCGCTCTCGCCGACCGGCGTTGGTGCGTGGCCGTCGCCGCCCAGGGCGAGGCCGGCGGCCACGGGTGGCCTGCCGCCGGCGACGACGAGGGCGTCCGCCAACTCGCCGATCTGCGCGATCACCGTGGCCGGGGAGAAGTCCATCAAGGGTGTGCTCCGCTGTGCCACCACACGGGCTCGCAGGTCGGTGAGGACTCCGTACACAGCGTCGGACGTGATCTTGAAGCCCAGGAAGTGCAGTCCCTCGGCCACCACTTCCAGGGGGCGGGTGGGCCGGCCGTGAACCGGGTCGTGGGCAACGCCGCGCTCCACCACCAGCCCGGTTTCCACGAGCGGCTTCGCCAGCCGGGTCAGGCTCCCGGGCGACAGCCCCAGCCTGCGGGCGAGCGCCGTGCGCGACTGCGGTCCGCGGATCACCAGCTCCCGCAGCACCGGCTGGGCCGCCCGGGGAACCGACCGCCATGCGTCGAACCATACGTCGAGCGCCGAGTCATGACCGCCTCGCCCCCGCACCGCTCCCACCCGAGCAGCATACTGCGGCGGCAGCCGATGACGCGGGCTCCACGGAGTGGGCGCTGCCTGCCGAACTCCGGGACGTGAGCGGCTGCGGAATGGCAGGCGCGGCACGCCGAGGCCCTTCAAACAGAAGCATCTGAGGGTCAAATGGGCGTCATTGACCGTCAAATCGTCCCAATTGCACGTTGAATAGTTCTGCTTCAGAACAGAAATTGGGTGCAAGGCGGTTCCGTTCGCCGACGCCCTCCCGCTAGGCTCCCAGCTTGGGAGCGCTCCCAAATGCAGTTCCCGGTGGCGGCCACCGCCACGCCACGGCCCCCGGTACGACCACGCCCGGCTCGACGCCGCTCCCGGACCGTCACCGCTTCCCCGGGACTGCCGGGCAACCAGCGCTGTCACCCACGCTGTCCTCCATCCAGGAACAGGAGATGAGGATGCCCTCCTTGACCACCCCCACCCTCCGCCGGGCGCTGAGCGCGTCGGCGGCCTCCCTGGCCCTTCTGGCCACCATGGCGACCGGAAGCGCCTCTGCCCACGGCGCGGTCAACGACCCGCCCGCCCGCCACTTCAGCTGCTACGAGCGGTGGGCGCCCGTCTTCTGGCAGGACACCTGGGCCGAGGAGGACCCCATGTGCTATCAGGCGTGGCGCGCCGATGCGGACGCCATGTGGGGCTGGAACGGCCTGCACCGCGACGGCGTCGGCGGCGACCACCAGGGCGCCATCCCCGACGGGCAGCTCTGCAGCGCTGGCCTGACCCACAACGGGCGTTTCGCCGCCTTCGACGAGCCGGGTCCCTGGCAGGCCGTCGACCGCCCCAACAACTTCACGCTGAACCTGAACGACACCTCCTCCCACGGCGCCGACTACATCCGCGTGTACGTCACCGAACAGGGCTTCGATCCCACCACCGAACGCCTGGGCTGGGGTGACCTGGAACTGGTCACCGAGACGGGCCCCATGCCCACCGGCTCCTCCACGACCGTCCAGGTCAACGCGCCCGGACGCACCGGCCACCACATCGTCTACACCATCTGGCAGGCCAGCCACCTCGACCAGTCCTACTACTTCTGCAGTGACGTCAACTTCACTGGCTGACCGGGACCCGCCGCCCCCACGGCTGATCGGTTCGGCGGTCGGCGGGTGTCAGGAGGGCGCCCGCGTGGGCGTGATCAGTCATCCACATGTATCGAGGGAGAGTGCAATGAGCATGCGAAGGGCGTTGCGGGCCTTCGGCGTCGTCGGAGCGCTGGTGACGGGTTCGGTGACCGGACTCGGCGTCCCGGCCCCGGTGGTCGCCTCACCGGCGGCCGCCGGGGCCGCCGCGGACGACCAGGTACATGCGGCAGCCGCGGCGCCCCAGCTGCAGGTCTCGGGCAACCGCTTGGTCACCGAGGCCGGTTCCACGTTCCGCCCACTGGGTGTGAACCGGTCCGGCGGTGAGTTCGGCTGTGTCCAGGGCAAGGAGATCTTCGACGGACCGGTGGATCAGGCGGCCGTCGACGCGATGCTGACCTGGAACGTCAACACGGTGCGGGTTCCGCTGAACGAGGAGTGCTGGCTGGGCACCGAGAACCTGCCCGCGACAGCGCCCAGCGCGGCGGAGTACCAGCGGGAGGTCAGGGACTACGTGGACCTCCTGGTGGCCAACGGCATCAACGTGATCCTGGACCTGCACTGGACCTGGGGCGAGTACACAGGTCCCGGCGCGGGCTGTCCGGACGTCGCGGCCACCTGCCAGAAGCCCATGCCGAACATGCGCTACACCCCGACCTTCTGGTCCGAGGTCGCCGCGACGTTCAAGGGGAACGACGCGGTCATCTTCGACCTGTTCAACGAGCCCTACCCCGACGCGGCCAACAACTGGGCGGATCCCACCGCCGCGTGGACCTGCCTGCGCGACGGCGGCTCCTGCGCCGGCATCGGCTACGAGGTCGCAGGCATGCAGGACCTCGTCGACGCGGTGCGCGACACCGGCGCCACCAACGTGATCATGGCCGGCGGGCTGGAGTGGACCAACAACCTCAGCCGATGGCTGGAGTTCAAGCCGTCCGACCCCACCGGCAATCTGATGGCCTCGTGGCACTCCTACAACTTCAACGCCTGCGTGGACACCGCGTGCTGGAACAGCACCATCGGCGCGGTCGCCGACGAAGCGCCGGTCCACATCGGTGAGACCGGTCAGGACACCTGCGCCCACGACTATATCGACCAGGTGATGACCTGGGCGGACGCCAACGAAATCGGGTACACGGCCTGGACGTGGAACCCGTGGGGCTGCGGCGGCGGCAGCGTGCTCATCGAGGACTGGAACGGCACGCCGACCAGCACCTACGGCGAAGGATTCAGGGAGCACCTGCTCAGCCAGAACCCGGGCGGCCGGCGATGACAGCGAGCCGCCCACCATCCCCGGCACGCCTTCCGCCTCGGGTGTGACGATCCGTCGGCGACACTGAGTTGGGCCGTGTCCACGGACAACGTGGGGGCCTTCCGGCTACGACGTTGTCCGTGTCGACGGCGGCACCGAGGCGCATCGTGCCCAGTTCACCGGCCGCCGCGCTGTTCCGGCGGTGTCCCATGCCCGGTCCAGCGCCGCCAGCGCGGGCGGCGCGGACTCTGCCAAAGCCGCACCGGCCGTGGTCAGTACGACGCTACGCGGGTCGTCGAGTCGACCTTCGGCATCGAGTCGGGCTTCGGACGCGGCGCGGACGTTGATGAACCTCGAGCCGCGGCCGACGGCGCTGTTCGCCATCAACGACAACACGGCGATCGGCGCGCTGTCGGCCCTCCAGACCCTGGGCCTGGAGGTGCCGGGAGACGTCTCGCTGGTCGGGTACAACGACATCCTCATCGTCAGTCGTCTCTCGACTCCCCTGACGTCCGTGCGGGTGCCCTTCGACCAGATCGCCGCGGCCGCGCTCGACCTGCTGGCCGGTGCCACCGGACCGGGGGACCGCGGTGACCGTCCACTGAGGACGGTGCCTCCAACGCTGATTCCACGTCGGTCGACCGCGAGCCCCCGTCCGGTCGTGGGGTCGGATATCACTCGGTGATCAGGTCGAACGATTCCTCGGGGCCGACCGCGGAGCTGTTCGCGACCAGGGGGTTGGCTCCGGCGTTGTCGGCGGCGACGTACATGTTGTTGGCCTGGGCGCGGAGGCTGATGCTGCCGTCGGCGTTGTTCACGCGCTGGAAGGTCTCCCAGAGGCCGATGGCCGTGCGGTTGGCGATGAGCGGTTCGGCGCCCGCGTTCTCCGCGCACACGTACTGGTCGTTGGCGCGGGCCCGCAGCGCGAGGGCGTCACCACCGAGGTCGATCAGGTCGAACTGTTCCCAGAGGCCGATGGCGGTGCGGTTGGCGATGAGCGGTTCGGCCCCGGCGTTCTCCGCGCACACGTACTGGTCGTTGGCGCGGGAACGGAGGCTGATCACCGGGGTGGGGCGAGCGGTGAGGCGGTAGGAGGTGCCGGCCGTGCCGGTGAACGAGACGATGGTGGCCTCGGGCCGTTCGACGGTTACCTGCTCCCCGCTCTCGGTGGTCACGTCCATCGGCGTCCTGGCACGCACGCGAATGGTGTGGGCGTGGTGGGTGTGGAGGGTGGCGTGGGTGATCTGACCGTTGTCCCAGGTGATGTCGATGGTGTCGCCGCCGCGGGCGCGTAGTCCGGTGACGGTGCCGTTGGGGAGTTCGGGTGGGAGGGCGGGCAGGAGGTGGAGTTCGTCGGTGTGGGACTGCAGGAGCCATTCGGTGATGCCGGCGGTGGCGCCGAAGTTGCCGTCGATCTGGAACGGCGGGTGCAGGCAGAACAGGTTCGGGGCGGTGCGGTCGGGGGTGAGCTGGTCGCGTAGGAGCTTGTAGGAGCGGCTGCCGTCCGCGAGCCGGGCCCAGAAGTTGATCTTCCAGGCGAGGGACCAGCCGGTGCCGGCGTCGCCGCGTCGTTCCAGGGTGACCCGGGCGGCCTGGGCCAGCTCGGGGGTGCCGGTGGGGGTGATCTGGTTGCTGGGGTGCAGGCCGTAGAGGTGGGAGACGTGGCGGTGGCCCTGTTCGGGGGCGCCCGCGTCCCAGTCGGCCTGCCATTCCTGGATCTGGCCCTGGGCGCCGATCTTGGTGGGCGCCAGGCGGCCGGCCAGTGACTGCACGGTGTTTCGGAAGTCGGTGTCGGTGTTCAGGAGGGCGGAGGCTTCGGCGACCGCTGCGAACAGGTCGCGGATGATCTGCATGTCCATGGTGGGGCCGGCGCAGACCGAGACGCCGGAGTGGTGGGGGTTCTCGGGGGAGTTGGACGGGCAGGTCACCATGTGGCCCGTGCCGGGGTCCTGGACGAGCGAGTCGACGAAGAACTGCGCCGCCCCCTTCAGCGCGGGGTAGCGGGCGCGGAGGGTGTCGAGGTCGCCGGTGAAGCGGTAGTGCTCCCAGATGTGCAGCGCCAGCCAGGCGCCCCCGGTCTGCCACATGCCCCACAGCGCGCCGTCCACCGGCGCGGTGCCGCGCCAGCCGTCGGTGTTGTGGTGACACACCCACCCGCCGGCGCCGTACTGGACACTCGCGGTTCGGGCGCCGGCGACGGCGAGGTCGTCGACCAGGTCCAGGACCGGGTCCAGCATCTCGATCAGGTTGGCCGGTCCGGCGGGCCAGTAGTTCATCTCCGTGTTGATGTTCACCGTGTACTTGGAGCTCCACGGTGGACGTAGGGCGTCGTTCCAGATGCCCTGGAGGTTGGCCGGCTGGGTGCCCGGGCGGGAGGAGGAGATCAGCAGGTACCGACCGAACTGGAAGAACAGCGACACCAGCTGCGGATCGTTCCCACCGGCGAAGCCCGACACCCGCTGGTCCGTGGGCAGGTCCACCGCGGAGGTGGAGCCGACGTCCAGCGAGGTCCTGTCGAAGTACTGCTGGTGGTCCGCCACATGGCGGGACCGCAGCTCGTCATACGGCCGGCTGCCCGCGTTGCCCAGTGGGGTGAGGGCGCGGGAGTTCTGGTCGCCGTTCAGGTCGCGGTAGCTGGTGTAGTTGGTGCCGATCGAGACCAGCAAGGTCACCGCGTTGGCGCCGTTGACCGTGAGGGTGCCGTTCTGGCTGGTCACCGAGCCGCCCTCGGAGCGGACGGTGGCCAGGGCGCGGAACCGGATCCGGCCGGTGAGGCCGCTCACGGTCTCCCCGGATCCGTCCAGGCCGATCGTCAGCGGGTCGGGCGAGTGCCGCGAGTTCGCCTGCGGGCTGTCGAAGGCGGCGGAGAACGAGATCCGACCGGAAGCCGAAGCCGTCAGCCGAACGACGATGACCTGGTCCGGCGCGCTGGCGAACACTTCACGCGTGAAGGTGACGCCGCCCTGGGCGTAGCGCGTCAGGGCGACCGCCGTGGACAGGTCCAACTCACGGTAGTAGTCCGTGGCCGATCCGGAGGGAAACGTCAGCCGCAGGTTGCCGACCGTCTGGTAGGGCATCTCGCCCAGCGGGCTGCCCATGAAGCTGCTGTCGATCAGCGACTGGGCCCCCGACCAGTCGCCGGCGAACACACGCCGCCTGATCTCCGCCAGGTTGGCCCGACCCGCCGAGTTGGCCGGGTCGTAAGGACCACCACCCCAGACTGTGTCCTCGTTGAGCTGGAGTTGTTCCGATCCGGCGCCGCCGAAGACCATGGCACCCAACCGGCCGTTCCCAATCGGCAACGCCTGCAGCCATTCGGCGGCGGCGCCGCGATACCAGAGGCGCATCGGATTCTCGGCGAGGGTACTGGTGTCTCCGCCCTTCGCCGGGGCGGCGGCATGCGCGACCGGGGCGGTCACCGTACCGCTCAGGCCACCTGCCGCGACGCCCGTGGCGGAGAGGGCCAGGAAGTTTCTTCGATTCGTGCGGGGAGACATGTCGGCTCCAATATCAGGGGAAAAAGTGGGCCCGGATCGCGTACGGCTCCGGCAGGTCAGTCGGTGATCAGGTCGAACGACTGCCCGGAGCCGATGCTGGTGCCGTTGGCGATGAGCGCGGAGGCGCCGCCGTCTCCGGCCGTGACGTACAGGTCGTTCGCCAGGGCGCGCAGGCTGATGCTGCCGTCGGCGTTGTCGATGCGCCGGAAGGATTCCCAGGGGCCGATCGCCGTGCGGTTGGCGATGAGTGCGGAGGCGCCGGCGTCCTCGGCACAGACGTACTGACCGTTGGCCATGGCGCGCAGCGCGATGGTGTCGTCGCCGAGCTCGAACAGCTCGAACTGTTCCCAGAGGCCGATCGCCGTGCGGTTGGCGATGAGCGCGGAGGCGCCGGCGTCCTCGGCACAGACGTACTGGTTGTTCGCCCGCGCACGCAGGCTGATCACGGCCGTGGGGGTGGGGGTGGGCTCGGCCGCCAGCTCGAAACGTGCCACGGTGACGCTGCCACCGAGGGCCTGGGTGGCGTGGTGGAAGATGCCGAACCGGTAGCCCATGAAGAACTGCCAGTCGTTCTTCAGCGTGAACCCGGGGCCGAGACCGGTGAAGGTGGTGCCGTCCGTGCTGTAGGAGAAGTGCCCCTGACGCCCGGCGCCCGGGCGGATGTCGGCGTCGGCGCGCAGCCAGATCCGGCCGCCGGAGACGGTGGCGCTGCCCTGTTCGGAGCCGGTGCCCGTGGTGTTCCAGTTGTTGTCCATGGTGAGGCCGGTGACCATCACCACTCTGTTCGCGCCGCTGTCGCGTTTGATGCCGATCCACGCGGAGGAGTCGCGCAGGAGCGCCAGCCCGGCCCGGTCGCCGTCCCGCATTCCAGAGTAGTCGAGCTCGATGGTCGCGGTGGAGGAGGGCCCCTGGATGCGGTGGGTGAGGGTGTTGCGGGCGGAGTAGAGGTCGTTGGTCACCGTGGCCGTCTGCAGCCGCAGCCCGTTGTTCACCGAGTACCTGGTGGTGTCGGGGTTGTGGTTCCACTCCCACTGCGGTTTGAGGGTGGTGCCGTCGAAGGTGTCGACGCCGGTGAGCGGTGTGACCTCCCTCGGCGGCGTCGGAAGGTTCGGCATGGTGTAGGAGGTGCCCCAGGCGCCGTTGACGAGTTGGAGTTGGGGCCAGCCGTCGCCGGTCCAGGTGATCGGGGCCAGGGCGGGGACGCGGCCGCCGGGGTAGGCGTCGACGAAGGCCAGGTAGTACCAGTCGCCGTTCTGGGTCTGCACGAGTCCGCCCTGGTGGGGGACCCCGCCGCCGGAGATCGGTCCTGGCAGGTCGAGGAGGAGCTGGCGCAGCTCGTAGGGGCCGAAGGGGGAGGAGGACTTGAGGATGTACTGGCCGTTGGCCGGGCGGGTCAGGAAGATGTAGTAGTTGCCGTTGATCTTGTAGAAGCGAGCGCCCTCCAGGGTTCCGATGCTGGAGGGCGTGCTGAACACCTGCTGTGTCCGAACCTGGCTGCGCGCGTCGGACGAGAGTTGGGCGACGCTGATCTGGGTGTTGCCGTAGGCCACGTACATGGTGTTGTCGGTGTCGACGAGCAGGCCGGCGTCGTAGTAGGCGGTGGGGATCGTGGTGTGCCGGCTCCAGGGGCCCTCGACCGCGGTGGCGGTGTAGATGTAGGTCTGGGCGAAGTCGATCTGGCCGAGCCAGTAGAACGTGCCGTTGCTGGGGCGGTAGGCGAGGGAGGAGGCCCAGATCCCTCGGACGTATCCTCTCCCGCCGTTGAGGTCGTACTTGGAGCCGAAGTCCAGGCTCGGCACCGAGTGGCCGGCGAACTCCCAGTTGACCAGGTCGTAGGAGCGCAGGATCGGGGCGCCCGGCGAGTAGTGCATGGTCGAGGCGGAGTAGTAGTAGGTGTCGCCGACCCGGATGATGTCGATGTCGGCGAAGTCCTGCCAGATCACCGGGTTCGTGTACGTCGCCAGTGGGCGGGGCGTCGCGGCGGCGCGTGCCAGCGGGGTGGACGCGAGGGTGAGGCCGGCGGTGGTCGCCAGGACTCTTCGGCGGCTCAGGTTCTGACGGAACCATGACATGTTTAAGCCACTCTCCTTCTGTCGTGGAAGGGTGCGCCGACGGGCTGGTGCGTGGGTGGTCGCCTCGGGCGCGGGGCGCACGGGTGGTCCGCGAACGGTGATCTCCGTGCCGGGTTTGTCCCGCGGAGGGCGCGGGATCGGTGGCCAGAGCGGACGCGGGCCAGCCGTACTGCTCTGAGCGGTGACGGACCGCATCAGAGTTCGTTCGAATTACCGAACGCTGATCGGTGGCTCGGCACTAAGAATGATAGATCGGGTACATGCGGCGTCAACACTTCGGGCACGACTTCTTTTCATTTTGAAGTCCGAAAATGAAGGTCTGGGGAGGTTGTCTGTGGGCCGCGAGATCCGGGGGTCGCCGCCGGCCGTCGGTCAGGCTTCCGCGTCGTCGCCTTGCCGTTACTGGCGCTGTTCGTCTCTGTTGGAGGTCACGTGGTTGATGGGATTGCGGGCGATGTGCCCGAGTGATGACGTGTCGCGCCCGGTCCGGTGGGGAGATTGTTTTCGTCATCAGTAACGAAAAAAAACTCATCAAGGTATTGACCCTTCATCGGGGTCGCCGCCTAGGATCCTCCGTGTCTGAATCTACGGTCATCGTTCGGGATTACGAACGACTGGCCGACTGGGCGGCTTGTGCCCTGCCCCACGGTCGTCGCACGACAGCACGCGCACCATCCGTTTCTGTTCCGGTGAGGTCCCCCCACACGCCAGTTCACCGGATGCCCAGGACAGGCGCCACGGCCGCCGCGACCCGTCCCTGAGCCGGAAAGGACACCCCCACACATGCCTTCTCACATCAGCCGCAGGCACCTGTTCACCACCGCCGCCGGAGCCGCCGCGTTGGCCGTCGGAGCGTCCCGGTTCGGGCCCTTGGGTGACCGCGCCGCCGCGACCGCACCGACCGCGAGCGGCGCGATCGGCACGCTGGACGAGATCGGGGTGTCCGCGCACCCGTTCGCGTTCGGTCAGGTGCGGTTGACCGCGAGCCGGTGGCTGGACAACCAGAACCGCACGCTGGAGTACCTGCGGTTCGTCGACGTCGACCGGTTGCTGTACGTCTTCCGCTCCAACCACGGGGTGTCGACCAACGGCGCCTCCTCCAACGGGGGGTGGGACGACCCGTCGTTCCCGTTCCGCAGCCACGTGCAGGGGCACTTCCTCACCGCGTGGGCGCAGGTGTCCGCGGTGACGGGGGACACCACCTGCCAGGACAAGGCGAACGCCATGGTGGCCGGGTTGGCCGAGTGCCAGGCCAACAACGCCGCCGTCGGGTTCAGCGACGGCTACCTGTGCGGCTATCCCGAGTCCGACTTCACCGCCCTGGAGGACCGGACCCTGTCCAACGGCAACGTGCCGTACTACACCATCCACAAGACGCTGGTCGGGTTGCTCGACGTGTGGCGGCTGAT
Organism: Streptomyces sp. B6B3; assembly: GCF_039871525.1. Taxonomy (NCBI): domain Bacteria; kingdom Bacillati; phylum Actinomycetota; class Actinomycetes; order Kitasatosporales; family Streptomycetaceae; genus Streptomyces; species Streptomyces sp. B6B3. The sequence continues at coordinate 30,466 of NZ_JBDPLU010000037.1, forward strand.
GGGCAGCACCCAGGCCCGTGACGTGCTGCTGGCGCTCGCGGGGTGGGTGGACTGGCGGACCGGCCGGCTCAGCGGCAGCCAGATGCAGGCGATGATGGGGACCGAGTTCGGCGGCATGAACGCCGTGCTGGCCGACCTCTACCAGCAGACCGGCGACTCCCGTTGGCTCACCGCCGCACAACGCTTCGACCACGCCGCGGTGTTCGACCCGCTGGCGTCCAACCAGGACCAGCTCGACGGGCTGCACGCCAACACCCAGGTGCCCAAGTGGATCGGCGCCGCCAAGGAGTACAAGGCCACCGGCACCACCCGCTACCGGGACATCGCCACCAACGCCTGGACCATCGTCACCGAGGCCCACTCCTATGTCATCGGCGGCAACAGCCAGGCGGAGCACTTCCGCCCGCCGAACGCCATCGCCGGCTACCTCAACCAGGACACCTGCGAGAGCTGCAACACCTACAACATGCTTCGGCTGACCCGGGAACTGTTCACACTCGACCCGGGGCGCCTCGCGTACGCCGACTACTACGAGAACGCACTGCTGAACCAGATGCTCGGCCAGCAGGACCCGCAGGACCCCCACGGCCACGTCACCTACTTCACCCCGCTCAACCCCGGTGGCCGACGCGGGGTGGGCCCGGCGTGGGGCGGCGGCACCTGGAGCACCGACTACGACAGCTTCTGGTGCTGCCAGGGCACCGGCCTGGAGATGCACACCCAACTGATGGACTCCATCTACTTCCACGACGACACCGGCCTGTACGTCAACCTGTTCATCCCCTCCCTCCTCACCTGGACCGACCGCGACGTCACCGTGGAACAGACCACCGACTTCCCGGCCTCGGACACCACCACCCTGCGGATCACCGGCACCGGCGGAGAGTGGGCGTTGCGCATCCGCATCCCCGGCTGGACCAGCGGCGCCACCATCAGCGTCAACGGCGAAGCACAGGACATCGCCGCCGAACCCGGCAGCTACGCCATCCTGGAGCGCGCCTGGGCCGACGGCGACACGGTCACCGTCCAACTGCCCATGAGTGTCCGGCTGCTTCCCACGCCAGACAACGAGCAGGTCCAGGCGGCCGTCTACGGGCCGGTCGTGCTCTCCGGCGCCTACGGCGACACCGACCTGGGCGGAGAACTCCCAGCGCTGGCCGCCGACTCGATCTCGCCGACCGACACCCCGCTGACGTTCACAGCGACAGCCAACGGCACCACCGTCACCCTCATCCCGTTCCACGACAACCACCACCAGAACTACACCGTCTACTGGACCGTGTAGGGGGTCGGAACCGTGGAGGGAGACCTGGTTCAGCGGCTGTCGGCCGACTGCCGACGGGTGAGCACGTGCATCGGACCGGCTACTCCCGGCTGACCTTCACCCAAGGAGGAAGAACCAATGCAGCTTCCGACCTTCACCCCGGCGGGCCGTACGGCTCGTGGGCGACGTTCACCGGCGGCCGTCGCCGCCCGCTTGGTGATGGTGCTGGCCACGGTGCTGGCCACCGTGTCACTGTGGCCGGCGTCGCTGTCGACGGCGGCCGCGAGCGGCCCGTGTGACATCTACGCATCGGGCGGCACGCCGTGCATCGCCGCACACAGCACGACGCGAGCGCTCTACGGATCCTACGACGGCGCCCTGTACCAGGTGCGGCGCTCGTCGGACGACACGACACTGGACATCGGCGTCCTGACGGCAGGCGGGGTTGCCAACGCCGCCGCCCAGGACGAGTTCTGCGCCGGCACCGACTGCGTCATCACCTGGATCTTCGACCAGTCAGGGAACGGCAACGACCTCGGCTACCAGGGCGAGGGCGGCGTCGGTGGCGCCGTCAACCCGGCCGACGCGACGAGCGAGTCGCTGACCGTCGGCGGCGAGAAGGCATACTCGCTGGTCATCAACGGTTCGAGCAGCTACTGGCGAGACGGCCACGAGACCGGAGTCCCCACCGGCAGCGAGCCCGAAGGCATGTACATGGTGACCAGTGGCACGCACTTCAACGATGGCTGCTGCTTCGACTACGGCAACAGCGAGACCACTCGGCGGGCTGATGGCGCCGGCACCATGGACGCGATCAACTTCAGCAACCAGTGCTGGTTCGGCGGGTGCGTCGGATCCGGCCCCTGGGTCCAGGCGGACCTCGAATGGGGCCTCTACTCCGGCGGCAGCCAGTCCTGGAACCCGAACCAGCGGGACTTCACCAGCCCGTTCGTCACGGCGACGCTGAAGAACGACGGGACCTCGCGCATGGCGTTCAAGGGCAGCGACGCGCAGGCCGGCGAGCTGTACACCGTGTACGACGGCTCGCTTCCCGACGGATACAGCCCCATGAAGAAGCAGGGCGCCATCATCCTGGGCAGCGGGGGAGACTGCTGCATCGACAACCAGAACATCAGCGCCGGAACGTTCTACGAGGGAGCCATGGTCACGGGCTTCCCGTCCGACGAGACCGAGAACGCGGTGCAGGCCAACATCGTCGCCGCCGGCTACCAGTGAGCCCACCCCGTTCGGTCAGGCGTTTCCTCGGGCACGGCCCGAGGCAACGCCACGCTCACGTCTGGCTCTGAGCACCACAGACACCGACGAACGCCAGCAGCGGACGTCAGGACTGCCGCGCGCAGGTGAACCCGGCGTACAGGCAGACTGTCTCAAGAATCTGATCTCGGACGTGGTGCTGGTTCATGCGCTTGAGGAACGGGGGACTCATGACGTTGCCGGCGGACAGTCACGTGCACAGCGAGTGGTCCTGGGACGCACCGAAGGGCTCGATGGAGCTCTCCTGTGCGCAGGCGGTGGACCTGGGTCTGCCGGCGATCGCCTTCACTGAACACCTCGACCACACGGTCTGGACCGTCGCCCTCGACGGCCCGCATGCCAGCGACCATCTCTCCGCCCTGGCCACGCCGGACGGGCAGCTGACTCCCCCGACCTTTGACGCCTCCGGGTATCTGGAGGCGATCGAGGAGTGCCGCGAACGGTTCCCGCAGCTTCGGATCCTCAGCGGCCTGGAGCTGGGAGAACCGCATTGGCACGCAGCGGCCATCGCGAAGGTGCTCGGCGCTGGCCGGTTCGACCGGGTGCTCGGCTCCCTGCACTGCCTTCCCCTTCCGGGTGGGGACGGATTCGCCGAGCCGCCGGGCCTGTACGAGCACCGGGAGGCGGCGGAGGTCGTTCGGGGGTATCTGACCGAAGTGACCAGGCTGGTCAGCGAAAGCGACGCGTTCTCCGTGCTGGCCCACGTCGACTACCCGATCCGCTACTGGCCGCAGCAGCAGGCCGGGCCGTTCGAACTTGCGGCGTTCGAGGAGGAGTTCCGTTACGCGCTGCGGGCGACTGCCCGGTCGGGCAGGGCGCTGGAGATCAGCACCCGCATACCGCTGCACGCGACCATCCTGCGGTGGTGGCACGAAGAAGGCGGAAACGCGGTGACGTTCGGGAGCGACGCCCACGAACCCTCAGCCATCGCCCGCGGCTTCCGTGAGGCGGCAGAGATGGCAGAGGCCCATGGGTTCCGCCCCGGGCCGAACCCGTACGACCTCTGGGGACGCGTGGACTGACCTCGCCTGCAATCCCGACACGAGCCCCGCTCGGGCCCGACTCCGTAGCCTGCCGCCCCGGTCCCGCGTCCCTCCCTGGGGACCGGCTGCGGGATGAGTGACCAACTGAGTGACAACGGGGGTGGACGAGGGTGCACCGCCATGGACGTAGATGGACTGTCGGCGCAGGTCAGAGGCGTGGGGAGGCTGATGAGGCTGATGGCCGGGGGTGGTGGATTGCAGGGCATGCAAGAGGTCAGGAGGGCGGCGTCGAGTGGCGTCCCCACCGCGGTGGTGAAGACGAGCCCGTGCTCCCGCCATCGTTCGCCCGCGGCCTGACGCTCGGCGTTCTGCGCCAGGCGACGCCGTCGCAGCGCCACGACGTTGCGCCGCACCTTGTCGCGGACGACGGCGCGTTGTACGGCTCGGTTGAGGCAGGAGTGGATGGACTGCAGGCTGCGGGTGCTGAGCCGTTTTGCCTTCGCGGCCAGCCACCTGTCGACGTCGTCGACGGTGAGGTCGGTCAGCCGTCGTCTGCCCAGGGCGGGGATGACGTGGGTGCGGCAGAGGATGGCGTAGTTCTCGACGGTGGCCGGGTCCTTGCCGCGGCCTCCTCAACGGTGCACGTCTCGGATGGCCGGACGAGGCTCCTCTCCTCGTGCTCGCGAATGATGCGCTTGAGCTTAGCGAGCCGGGCCCCGGCGTGATCGCCGACCAGGTCAACGTCTCCGTGGCGCTGGTGAGGCCCCGGTACGGGGCGGTCGTGCAGGTGCGCCTGCCGGCGGACCGGACGGAGTGAGCCGCCCGGCGGGCCGTTGACATCGGACGTCCGGGGCCGAGCAGGCGGCCACCGTCGGTGTGGCGTGCGCCACACTTTCCCGCTTCTTTTCGCGAGAATGTCCGGACCGGGAACCGTCGATCGTCATCAGGGTGCGACGAGGGACAACAACAGAGACAGGAGTGCCCGCGATGAAGTACCTGATGTTCGTCTGCACGGATTCCGAACCGGACGCCGACACCTCGAACTGGCCCGACATCGAGGAGTGGGTCGCGGAGAACGACGCCGCCGGCCGGCGCCTCCAGGGCTCGGCGCTGGGCCCCACGTCCTCGGCGACGACCGTGCGCGTGCGCGACGGCGAGCTGCTGGTCTCCGACGGCCCCTTCGCGGAGACCAAGGAGGTGATCGCGGGCTTCGACCTCCTCGAGTGCGCCGACCTGGACGAGGCGATCGAGGTCGCCCGCGCCCACCCCATGGCGCGCGCGGGCCGCATCGAGATCCGCCCGCTGGCCGACCTCGAACAGTGACCGGCCCCGGGCGCGGGCCCGCGTGGGACGCCGCCGCGTCGGCCGCCGCCGACGCCTACCCGCGGGTCGTCGCGACGCTGATCCGCACCACGGGCGACTGGACCCTGGCCGAGGACTGCGCGCAGGAGGCGCTGGTGCTCGCGCTGGAACGCTGGCCCGCGGACGGCGTGCCGGCGAACCCGGGCGGCTGGCTGATGACGGTGGCCCGCAACCGGGTGCTCGACGTGCTGCGCCGAGCCTCCGTCGAGCGGCGGAAGCTGGCCGATCTGGCAGTGCTGGAGCCGGCCATCGCCTCGGAGGAACCCGCGCCGGGGGAGCGGGAGGACATCGCGGACGACCGGTTGCGGCTGATCTTCACCTGCTGCCACCCCGCGCTGGCGCTTCAGACCCGGGTGGCGCTGACGCTGCGCGCGATCTGCGCGGTCCCGACCGCGGACATCGCCCGGGCGTTCCTGGTCAGCGAGTCCGCGATGACCCGTCGGCTGACGCGGGCGAAGGCGAAGATCGCGCAGGCCGGCATCCCCTACCGGGTGCCGGCCGGCGACGCCCTCGACGAGCGGCTTCCGGGCGTCCTGGCGGTGATCTACGTGCTGTTCACGCAGGGCTACAACGCGGACGGGGAGCCGGCGTTCGCCCAGGAGGCGATCCGGCTGGCCCGGCTGCTGGCGCGCCTCATGCCCGGCCAGTCCGAGGCGTCCGCGCTGCTCGCCCTCCTGCTGCTGCAACACTCCCGGCGCGAGGCACGCCGGGACACCGAAGGACGCCTGGTCTCCCTCGACAGGCAGGACCGGTCCCGTTGGGATCACACCGCCATCGACGAGGCCATGGCCATCCTGTCCGACCTGCGGCATGCGCCGCGTGCCGGGCCTGCCGGGCCGTACGCGCTTCAGGCACGGATCGCCGCCTGCCACGCCGCCGCCCCGTCCGTCGAGGACACCGACTGGCGGCGGATCGCCGACTGCTACGACCAACTCGTCCGGCTTCAGCCGAGCCCGGTGATCGAGCTGAACCGCGCCGTGGCGCACGGGTACGCGCACGGGTCCGCGGCGGGGCTCGAACTGCTGGCCAAGGCCCGCGCGGGCGGTGCGCTCGACGACTACCCGCTGGCCGTCGCCGCCGAGGCGGACCTCACCGCCCGCGCCGGCGACCGCGACCGCGCCGCCCACCTCTTCCGGGAGGCCGCCGCTCGCACCCAGGGCGAGTCCCAGCGCCGCGCGCTGCTCGACCGCGCCGACGAGATGTAGTCGAGACCCAACAGGAGGGGGGAGAACCGTGGAACTGCTCGCCGCACTCGATGCCCAGCGCAGGCACGTGCTGGGCATCGTGGAGGGACTGGACGAGGAGGCTCTGCACCGGCCGGTGCTGCCGTCCGGCTGGACCTTCCTCGGGCTCATCAACCACTTGGCGCTCGACGTCGAGCGATTCTGGTTCCGCGCGGTGGTCGCCGGCCAGCGAACCGCGATAGCCGAGCTCGACGCGTCCGGCGATGCCTGGAAGGTCGGTACGGACATGCCCGCTCACCGTGTGCTCGACGACTACCGGCGGCAGATCGACCTCGCGAACGCCGTCATCACCACCACGGCCGAGGACGCCGCGCCGGCCTGGTGGCCGGGTGACCAGTTCGGCGACTGGCGGATGCACACCCATCGAGAGGTGCTCCTGCACGCGATCACCGAGACCGCCTGTCACGCCGGGCACCTGGACGCCGCACGGGAACTCCTCGACGGCAGACAGTGGCTCGCCATATGAGGAGCCCGTCCTGACATCCGACGGCTCCGGTAGCGGTGAGCGGCTGCTGCGGGCCGGTGGTCCCGGATGGGCCTACTCTTCCCCCGCTATCCGCCCGTTCTCGACATCCTCTCCCGCACCATCGGAGTCGGGAAGCGGGCGACTGGGCCTGACCACCCCTTCCAGTCGCCCGGTGGCGTGTCACGCCACGACGGCGCGGGCGCCGCGGCAGGCCCCGCGAAGCGGGGTGCGCGCCACCCGCGCCGCCACGTAGCGGTCGGCCCCGACGGCCCCACCCCACCGGGGCGTTTCGCAACCGTTCAGCCGGTCTGGTGCCAGGGCTCGTCGCTGATACGCCGGAGACCGTCCTGTCCGTCCGGGGCGAAGCATTCACTGAACGCGGCTCGGTTGGCGGAGTCGGGTGAGCGGTCCCAGATCGCGAAGGTCACCCGCTCGAACGCTGTGGAGAACGCGCCGCCGGCGGTGAGGTGGGAGTGGAATGCCTCGGCGACCTCGTGGGGGTCGTTGCGGAAGACTCCACATCCCCAGGCGCCGAGAACCAGTTGGCGCGCGCCGTGGTGGGCGGCCACGGCCAGTACCCGTTCCGCGCGTTGCTGGAGGACACGCGGGATCCGGTTCCGCGCGCTGGGATCGCGGCGCTGTGCCTCGCCGGCGTTGGGCGCGGGAGAGGTCAGGAACGAGACGGGGTAGGGCTCGGCCAGCAGTCGGCCGTCGTCGTCGCGGTGCACGGGGACGTCGGGGGACCAGATGACGCGGTGACTGTAGAACAGGTCCGGGGAGTCGCGGTGGGCGGCGTAGTAGTCGGGGGCCTGGAGGAGGCAGGGAAACAGCAGGGCGTTGCGGCAGAGGTCTTCCTCCTGGGCCTTGGCGCCACCGAGGTAGCCGCCTCCGGGATTGCGGGCGGAGGCGAAGTTCAGGACGGCGATGCGGTCGGCCCCTTCGAGATACAGCCGTCGCGCGGCCTGGAGGCTGCCCTCAGCGGTCACCTCGAACGACGTCTGGTGACTGGTCGCTCTGTCGGGCACATCGATCGGCCCGTCGGGTGAATAGCTGACGGTACTCGATATCGCTGTCTCCAGTGCCGGGCCCACGACGACTACCGCACCGTCGTCGGTCGTGTACTGGCCATCGGCGACGATCTGCGCGTTGGCGGCCGCGATCCCCCGCAGTCTTCTGCTCACGCGTCCGCATGCTAGGCCGCGAACGCCTCGTCGGCCAAAGGGATTTCCGGACGGTGCCGGGTCCGTCGCGACGACGGACGCCTCGGACAGAGCGGTCACCGCGATTGAGGAATCGGTCGATGCTCCCGATCCGGGGCCACCCGGCCTACTCGTTCCCGGTGTTCTCGGCTGCCGTGTCCGCCTGCGTGACCACGGGAGTTGTCCGGGGGCGTACGCCGCAAGGATGACCCGCCGCCGCGTCCTCCGCGAGGACGGCCGGATGTCGTTGCCGCGGCCGACGCGCCGTGGCACGGCCCAACCCTAGGTTCGCTGGGGACGGCACCGGCATCCCCTCGTGACCCCAAGGACGGACGATTCCAGAACCCGTGTGATCGAACTGGCCGGCGTGGCCAAGCGCTACGACAGCGCAAGCGCACCGGCGCTCGGATTGATCGACCTCAGCGTCGCGCCCAGGCTCGGTGACCGCGTCCGGCCGGCATGTCGACCAGCTGAGCGAGCACGGTCCGGCCCGGTTCACCGCGAGCAGATCGGCACCGTCTTCCAGTTCTTCGACCTGCTCGACGACCTCACCGTCACCGACGACATCCGGATTTTCGGCCGAGCCCGCCGAACGGCCTGATTGCGAACAAGGAGCAACTTCTGATGGACAACCTCAAGAAGATAGCGAAGTGGGCAGGAATTGTTTTCACCGGCTTGTGTGGCGTTGTGCTGCTCGGCGGTGGCAAGGTGACATCGGGAATTCTGCTGATTGCTACGGCTTTTATCATGGTTCTACCGGTCCGGCGACCCATGCTGCCCCGTTGGGCCTGGGTCGGATTGATCTGTGCTGTATTCGGGGTTGTGATATGGAATATATCAACCACCGATCTTCCGAATTCGTCAAATGTGATGATGGCGGGCTGCGCTAACGAAAATTCTGATACGTACACGTCGACTGGGTTCAAGTTCCTGGATCAGGTGACGCATATCTTTCGCGGCTTTCTGTCTCAAGCCGAGGGTTCCTGATACACCGTCATGAACGTTCGTGATCGCGGTGGCCGTACCCATGCCGGAACTCGGCCCCCACACGACGCTGACCAGCACGGCAGCTGGAACCACAACTGCCGTGACAGAGCGATGGATCGCAGACCGCAGGTCGCTTCGGTCGGTGTGTCAGTGGCGAGGTGCAGGATGACCACCATGCGCCTCACGCGATGGACGGCCGACGACATGCGTGTCCGGGACGGGGGATGGTGCGATACGGCTGACGGCCGAGCAATGCCTGGAGGCGCCGCCACCGCCGGGGGACGCGTGGCAGGCCGCCGTCGAGGTCAGCGTGCGCAGCGCGACGGGTGAGTTGTGGCTCACCCCGGTCTACGGGGACGCCATCGAGGAGGCGGGGAACTTCGCGGTGGCCGGTGTGGGGTGGTATCGGGTTCGTGTGCAGGCGCGGGGGGTCGCTCGGAAGGGCGGGGTGGAAGCGGATTGGAGGAGCACGCGCTGTCCGTGTGGCCCGCGCCGCCGGAGCCGGATCGGGTCCTCGTCGTGGCGGACGAGGCGCGCGGTCACGACGGCGGGCGCCAATTAGCCAGGTTGCCCGCACCTTGTCCGATTCTCACCCGGGGAGTGGCCCAGCCATGGGGCAACGGCGCATGACTTTCCAGGCGATCGAGGTCGGCGACGGCGTGGCATTCCGGTTGTTCGCAAGGGTGCGGCGGTGCTCGTGTTCGGCTGGGGCAGTGCCGCGCCCCGTGCGATCGGGGGCGCGGGGTGGGGTGTTGGCTAGGGCTTGGTGACGGTGTAGGTCAGGTGGGTCACCCGGGGCGATGGGTCGCTGCGGGTCTGGTCGAGGGTGAGGCGGGCGGGGTCCACGCGGTCGAAGAGGGGGATGCCGGTGCCGAACAGCACGGGCGCGAGGGCGATCGAGAACTCGTCGATCAGGCCGGCGCCCAGGTACTGCTGGATCGTTTCGGCGCCGCCGGCGATGCGGACGTCGCGGTCGCCGGCGGCCGCGCGGGCCTGGTCCAGGGCGCTGGAGATGCCGTCGTTGACGAAGTGGAACGTGGTGCCGCCCGGCCGCTCCCACGGGTCGCGCTGGGTGTGGGTGACGACGAACACCGGGGTGTGGAACGGCGCTTCCTCCGGCCACGCCAGCTCGCCGGCGTCGAACATCCGCCTGCCCATGACGCTGGCGCCGGTGCGCTCGTACGTCGCCCGGGCGATGTCGTTGTCGAGTCCCTCCTCGCCGCCCTCGCCGAGCTTGAGGTTCTCCCGGAAGAACCGCTGCGGGAACAGCCATGCCTGCAGCTTCGACCACTTCGCCAGCCAGTGCTGGACCCTCGGGTCGTTCTGGCCTTCGGGCGAGAAGACGTCCTCGACGGGCACGGCCTCCGGCGCCATGAAGCCGTCGAGCGACATCGTCACGCTGAAGAACACCTTCCCGGCCATCAGTCCTCCGCTCCGTTCGGCGTGGTCCGGTTCCGGGCGGTCCGGTCCCGGGTGAGTTCGGCGACGTAGGCCGCCAGGTTGGCCAGCGTCTGCTCGCCGCCCTCGATCGCTTGGTACTTCTCAGCCGCCTCGTCGCGCAGCTCCTTGGTCGGGAACACCGTGCGCATCACGAGCCGGGTCTGCTCGCCGGCCGGCTCGAAGGTCAGGACCGACTCGAAGGCGTTGGGGTCGTCGCGGGACTCGCCGTGCAGCAGCGCGATCCGCTCCGGCGGGGCGATCTCCCGCCAGGTGATCCACTCCTGGTAGTCGGTGCCGTCCGGCCCGTGCATCACGAAGTCCCAGGCCCCGCCGACGCGGAACTCGAAGGACCGCGTCGTGGTGGTGAAGCCCTCCGGTCCCCACCACCGCGACAGGTGCCGGACGTGCGTGAACGCCTCGAACACCAGCTCCCGCGGGGCGTCGATGGCCCGGGAGATCACGATCTCGCGGTCCGCGGTCGTGTGGTCGGGCTCGCCGCCGCTACTGGTCGTCGCCATCGTGTGGTTCCTCCTGCCTTGCCTGTTTCAGGTCCTGCACGTACTCGTCCAGCCGGTCGAAGGCCTCGTTCCAGAACTCTTCGAAGCCGCCCACCCACTCGTGGATCGGCCGCAGCCCGCGGGCGTCCAGGCCGTACAGCCGCTGCTTGCCCGCCCCGCGGACCCGCACCAGCCCGACCTCGCGGAGCACCCGCAGGTGCTTGGACGCCTGCGGCTGGGTCATCCCCAGGTCCCGCGCCAGTGCGGTCACGGGTCGCTCGCCGCCGCGCAGCAGCGTCAGGATCTCCCGCCGCTGCGGCTCGGCTATCGCGTTGAACGCGTCCGAGGTCGTCGCCGCTCGTGCCATGGGCTCATCATATGCCTATATCGGCATGCGTCAACAAGAGGCTGAGCAGGCCGCCACCGCGGCGGTGCGGCGGAGGGTCAGTACGGTGGCCGGTCCGGCCTGGTGGAGGCCGACCAGGTCCTTCAGCCAGCCCCACTGGAAGACCGCGACGAGCGTGCCGAGGGACGCCAGGACCGACAGCAGGAAGCCGAGGGCGGCCTTCAGGGGCACGAGGAGGGAGCGGAAGACGAGGACGAGGACCAGGAAGGCAAGCCCCACGACGAGGGTGAGGTAGGGCACGACGGCCGCGCTGAACCTGTCGGAGATGTCGGTGTTGAGCCCGGTGGTTCCGGTGACCATGAAGCGCGCTCCGGTGGCCCGCTTTCCCACCCCACGCGTCGGTCCGGTCGGCTGCTCGCGGTCGGCGGTGCACGAGCCCGGTGGTTCCCGCTCACGCGCGGCCCCACACAGACGACCGGCCGGGCGGCGGTCCGAGTCCGAGTGCGATCTGGCGAGGGATTCGCGCGTGGGGTGAGCGACTCGACGTCATCGAGGCGGGTGATGTCGGGCCAGCGTCCCGCGGATGACCGCACACCTCGAGCGCGCGGTCCGCGACCTCACCCGCGTGCCGCGCCGAGCCGATTCGGCTCGCCGTGCCAGGCCGCCATCAGGATCTGTTCCAGCGCGTCCACGTCGAGCCGCACGGGGTTGTTGTCGATGAGTCTCCTGATGCCGATCGAGGCCTCGGCCAGTCCGCGGACCTGACCGACCTCGACCCCGATCTCGGCCAACGACGCGGGCAGTCCGACCCGCAGCCCCAGCTCGTGGACCGCGACCACGGGGTCGGTGCACTCCATCGCCCCGGCCAGAGCGGCCATCTCGGCGCGGCGCGCCGGTCGGTTGAACTCCATGACGTAGGGGAGCAGGAGGCCGGTCCCGAGCCCGTGCGAGGTGTGGGTCGCCGCTCCGACCGCGAACTGGAGGGCGTGCGCCGCGGTGACGCCGGCGTTGCCGAAGGCGATGCCGGCGAGCAGGCTGCCGTAGAGCATCGCCGACCGGGCGTCCAGGTCGTCGCCGTCGTCGACGGCGCGGGCCAGGTTCGCGGAGATGCCGCCGGCCGCGGTCAGGGCGAGGGTGTCGGAGAGCAGGTTCTTGCCGACCTGCGGTCGGGCGAGCACCGAGGACGCGGTCGGGGGCTGGCGGATCGCCATGAAGGACTCCACGGCGTGGGCCAGCGCGTCCATCCCCGAATGAGCGGTCACCGTGCGCGGTGCGCCCACGGTCAGCAGCGGGTCGCAGAGCGCGTGCCGCGGGATGAGGTGCCGACTGGCGACGCCGACCTTCATCCGCGTCGTCGCATCGGTGATCACCGAGACCGGCGTGACCTCCGAACCCGTCCCGGCGGTGGTGGGCACCGCGATCAGCGGCAGCACGGGGCCCGGCACCGACTCCACGGGGTAGTAGGTGCTCAGCGGGCCCGGGTGGCTCGCCAACAGCGCGGTGACCTTCGCGAGGTCGATGGTGCTCCCGCCCCCGACGGCGACGACCACGTCTGGCCGGTACTCCGCGGCGCACTCGACCGCTTCCGTGATGGTGCTCTCCGGCACGTCAACGACCGCTTCGGCGAAGACGCGTACGTCGACGCCCGCCTCGTGCAGCGAGGCGCGCACCGAGGTGAACCCGGGCGATCCGGCGATGTTCGGATCGGTGACGACCAGCGCCCGGTCGCCGTATCCGGCGGCGAGTTGGCCTGCCGCCGCGGCCATCCCGGTGCCGAAGATCACCTGGGCGGGTGTGCGCAGGATCGCGAAGTCGTCTACGGCTCCTCCAGGAAGGTCGTCAGGAGCCGGTGCAGCTCCGTCGGTCGTTCGGCCGGTGAGGCGTGTCCGCACGCCCCGAACAGGTGCGCCCTCACATCGGGCAGCAGGTGGAGGAGTCGCAGGGTGCTGGACTCCAGCGGCACGACGCGGTCCTCCGTGCCGTGCACCAGGAGCGTGGGCGCCCGGATCCGCGCCAGCTCGTCGGTGGTCAGCGCGAGGTCACGAACCCATCGCTCGCGCGGTGGCCGGAACATGTCGGCGAACGCCTCGAGCGGACCCGGCTCGAGCGTGGCGGCCAGCCGCGCGTCGACGGCCTCCTCGGTGCGGAACGCCTCGTCGACGTGCAGCAGCTCCAGGAGCCCACGGGCCGCCGCGCGCCCCGGCCGGTACGCCCAGAGCTGGTCCAGCCCCGGCGGTAGCGGCATGTCGAGCCCGAGGGTGCCGATCCCCACCAGCCGGGTGACCGTCCGCGGCCGGGCATGGGCCACCGACAGCGCGATGGCGCCGCCCATGGAGTTGCCAACGACGGCGCAGCGGTCCAGCGCCAGCTCGTCCAGGAGCTCCAGGACCTGCGCCGTCCACGCGCGGCGGCCGTAGGAGCGCTCCCCGTCGGACCCCGAACCTGGGAGCGGCCTGCTCCGGCCGAAGCCGACGAAGTCGGGCGCGATGACGCGGAAGTCGGGCGCCATCGCGGCCATGAGAGGCTCCCAGGCCGCGCCCGTGGTGCCCGGTCCTGAGCCGTGCAGCAGGACGACGGCCGGGCCGGAACCCGCCTCGCGCACGAAGGTCTCCCGCCCGGCGACCCGGACCGTCCGTCCCTCGATGTCGGGGCGCGTCGTCCTCGCGCCGTACGGGCGTGCGCCACCCGCGGGAGAGCTCACGGGGCGGTGGTCAGGTGGGGGCGTTGGAGCGTTCGAGGACCGATACGAACGCCCGCGACCATTCGGGCAGGTCCGGCCAGCCTCGGCAGGAGACCATGTTCCCGTCGACGACGTCGGGCTCGTCGACGACCGTCGCGCCGGCGGTCTCCATGTCCACGGCCAGAGGCCCGAACGCGGCCGTCTTGCGGCCCTTGAGGAGGCCGTAGGCGGCGGGCACCTGCGGTCCGTGGCACACCGTGCCCACGGGCAGGTTCTGGGCGAAGAAGTACTCCGTGATGCGACGGACGTCGGCGTCGAGGCGGATGTACTCAGGGGCGCGACCACCGGGGATGATCAAGCCCGCGTACTCCGTCGGATCGACCTCGGAGAAGGCCAGGTCGACGGGAAGCTTGCGTCCGTTCTTCTCCGTGTAGGCGTCCGACTCCGGCTCGAAGTCGTGGATCACCAGTTGCACGGCCCGACGCGTCAACGCGGCGACGTCCGCCTGGTAGCCCGCCTCGCGCATGCGGAAGATCGGGTACATCGCGTCCAACTCCTCGGCTGCGTCGCCGACGAGCACGAGCACTTTCCTCATCGTTCCTCCGGTTCTCCGCAGCGGTTCTCCGCAGCCCTGATCGCGCGCTTACGTCCTATCGCCTCGGGTGTTCTTCGGGAGGGAACGTACGGCATGCCTCTGGCCCGCTGCAAGACAGCGAGGGGGTCACAACACGCCAGAAGCCGGGGCCCCTTCCCCACGTCCCGGCACGCCTCGAAGCTCCCCGAACCGGGGCCGGTTGGAGCCGACAGGGTGGGGTCGACGAACAACGTCGCCTGGTTTCGCCCACCGTTTCCGCGCGGGCCGGGACCGCCGTTTCCGGCAGGCCGTTCTCGGTGGGGTTCAGGGGTGTGGGTGGTGGGGTGGGGCGGTGCTGGCGCGGGTGATGAGTTGGGTGGCGAGTTCGACGTGTTCGAGGGGTGGTTGTTCGCCGCGGGCGAGGGTGA
>NZ_JBDPLU010000038.1:0-44724 GCF_039871525.1 Streptomyces sp. B6B3
GTCTCCTCCGGAGACACGACGCGCCGCCCCTACGGGGCGGAGAGCCGCCGGCCGCTCCGCGGCCCGGCTCGGGCGGGCCCGTTCGCTCCGCTCACGGGCGGTGCTCGGTTGGGAGGGCCGGCCTCCGGCCTGGCCCTCCTCGCTGGAGGCCGTGCGGGGTGCCAACTTCGGTGTTGAGCTGGGGCTTTCGGTGGTGGTGCGGGTCGGGCTGGTCGCGCTCCGCGCTTCCAGCCCTCGCCCGTGGTGACGGGGAGTGCTGGCTACGAGGTGGGGGTGCCCGACATGAGACCAGCGTACACCCCGTCAGGGGACGAGCACCAGAACCGACGCCACGTCAGCGCGTGGTCTGTACCTGTAGACCATTTCCAGAATAGGAAAACGCGGTGAAAAGCGATGACGCCCGAAATTGAGATTCGGCACGGAAAAACGGTGATGGAGGAAACTGGGAAGGCGCGATATTCGTGTTGGGAAATCGCCCGACCGGGTTCGCGGGAATGGTAACTGGCGCGATGAATGGTCGGAAAATCGCCGCTGGAATCCACGAGCGCGGCCCGTAGGAAGGGGGGTGATTCGACGCCGAACGCCAACTCGGATGCTACTGAGAACAACTGACGCCCCACCGCTGAAAAACCCACGCCGCCCACCACCAGGGCCACGGCCAGGACGAGGACGTCGACGACGACCAGGACCATGACGCCGGCGACGACCGTGCCGGCGCGCAGCAGCTCGCCCACCACCACGAGCACCACCAGGACGACGTCGACGGCCACCTCGTCGACGTCGTCCACGACGTCCTGGCCGACGTCGACGACCAGGAGCACGAGCACGACCCGCGGGCCGGTGGCGAGCCGGACGAGCCGGCCGGCCCCGCGGCCGCGCACCAGCCACCCGAGAACCACACCAGCCAGACACCACAGCTCCGAGGACCGGGAACCGGCCCCGAGCCCTTCTCACAGACCCTCAACAGCCCACAGCAGCCCGCAACCGCCCCCACCGGCGCCCCTGCCCACCACAGCACGCAGAACCCGCTCCAGGGTGTGCTCAGGGTCTGCTCCCAGGTATGCGCAGGGCCTGCTTCCCCAAGCACACCCCCACCCCACCCCACCCCACCAGCCACAACACCAGCCCAACGACGAGACCAACCCCAAAAACACACCCGAACGAGAAACACCTCGACAAGCACACGGCCAAACCACCCCAAACCGCACACCCACCCATCCCCCCACCCGGAACCCCACCCCACACCACCAGACCCGACGCCAAAAGTGCCAGAGGTGCCTCGGTGCCACCCACTCCGTGGAACGGAGCCAAACCCCCGCCCACCACAGACCCCCACCCAGGAAACACACCCACACCCACCAGACGGGCACAGCCACGACACCAACCACACCCACCAGACAGACCCGGCGACCGACACACAGACACCCACCAGGACAGGCCCAGCCCCGGACCACAGCGGCACCCACGGCGAGCCGACGGCCGAGCCAGCAGACACCGGGCAGACCCGAGCGCGGGCCGCGGGCTCGCGCGCCAGGGAAGCGGCCGGCGGCATGCCTGCGGCCAGGACGAGGCGGCACGGGCGGAGGCGGAGGCGGCCAGGACCGTCGAGACGAGGGCAGGCCGGCGGGGCGACGGGGACGGGCAGGCGCAACACTTGGCTGCATTTCGTGGTCAAATGTCTACAGAAAGTGAACATCTCTGGTGGAGGGAAGGTTCCAGGACACGATGTACTGCGTGTACCGGGACGACACCCAGGATGGCGAGCTGTGGTACGCGGTGAACGCGTCCGACGGCAGCGGCTGGAGCGATCCCATGCGGATCCCCAACCAATCCAGCAAAGCCGCACCGGCCATCGCGGTGTTCAACGACCGCTTGTACTGCCTCTATAAGGCCTCCGACGGCCCCGAGCTGCGCTGCATCAGCTTCGACGGCACCAGCTGGAGCAAGTCCGAGAAGATCCCCGGGCAGAAGACCAGCACCGGGCCCGGTCTGGCGGTGTTCAACGACACCCTGTACTGCGTCTACCAGGCCTCCGACATGGACCCGGAGATGTACTGGACCACCTTCGACGGCGAGTCCTGGAGCGAAGGTCATCTGATGGACGGCAAGCCGGGAAAGTACCAGAAATGCTTCCGCGAGCCCGCGCTCGCGGTCTACCGCGACGAGCTCCACTGCGTCTACCGGACCAACCAGGACTCGCGGGATCTGTACCACACGCGATTCGACGGCACGACCTGGGACGAAGGCTTCAAAATCGAGGGCAAGAACAAATCCGACGACGGCCCCGCACTGGTCGTGTACCGCGACAAGCTCCACTGCGTCTTCCGCTCGTCCGACTCAAGCGAAAACCTCTACCACATGTCCTACGAAGGCACCTGGAGCTACGCCCGGAAGCTCGACCAGGTCAGCGCCCAAGGCCCCGGCCTGATCACCCGCTACGACCCCGACACCGAGGAGGACCAGATCCTCTGCGTACACCGCGGGGGGTCGTAACCCCGACCGGCCGCCGAGGGTCCGGCGAGGCGTCACGCGGCTCGGAGGCGGCCCTCGCGGGGCGCGGCGGGGCCAACGGTGAGGTGGACGGCGGTCGGTCACGGGGGGGCTCCCAGCTGTGGTGTCGTTCGGCGACGCCCGGGCGGGCGCGGCGTGGTGGGCCGGTGGCGAGGTCGGGAGGGGCGTGTGTTGGTTCGTCGTGCTCCGAGGCGTGCACCCACGTGCGGCCCCGATACGGGGTGAGACATGGCCTCGGGGACGGCGTGGCGCGTACCGTAGACGATCCAGAGCGGCTGGAGTCGGAGGTGGTCAGGGGATGTGCGCGCAGCCCGCGGAGCCGGTACGGCCGGCGTGGCCGACCCGCTCGCCGTACCGGATCGAGCCGGACGAAGGGCCGCAGAGCATCGCGGAACTCAAGACCGCGCTGGGGCCCTGGCCCCAGGAGCTCGCGGCGTTCACCGCCCGGCTGGAGGCGGTACCGGTAGTCCAGCATCTGGAGCGGATCCGGGACCTGGTCGCGGAGTACCGCATGGTGTGGCTCTCCCGCACCCACCCCGCCATCCGCGCCGCCGAGAACGCTGCCGCCGAGCGGGACGGGCCGGACCCCGAGGGCGTGTTCTCGGACGAGGTGTGGGCCGACTACGACGACGACTTCGAGCTGCGCCCCGACGCCGTGATCCGCGCCGTTCTCGGTGACCCGACGCGGTGAGCTACAAGGTCACCTACCTCCCGGACGCCCGCCGCGGCATCGGCGCCCTCACCCAGGCGCAGCGCCACGCCGTCATGGCCGCCGAGCGGGGCGTGCTGGCCACCCGCCCCAACCAGGTGGGCGAGGTCATCGAGGGACGCGGCCCGAACGCGCTGCGCCGCCTGGTCTTGGAGAAGGCCCGGGTGTCGATCGGCTACCGCGTCTACGAGGCGGTCGTCCATGTCGAGATCGTCTGGCTGATCGGCCACCCCTGATTCGAGGTCTCCACGGAGACGCCGACGAGGGCGGCCGTCACCGTGATCATCAGCGGGCCTCCGGCCAGGGCCCGGGCCGCCGTGGTGGTAGCGGGTCCGATTCTCAACGATCCCGTATACAGTCGCACCTCGCCCGGCGTGGCGAACCTCGCTTTGACCAGCAGCGACACCGTGGCGAGGGTGGTCCGTTCTTAGTGGAACCACGGAATGGACCACCGATTCGACCACGGAATGAACCACGGAATGGTCAGCCCGGCGCGGGCGGGCGACACACCGCGCAGGCGACCACGCCGCGGGCTTCCCGGGCGCGGCGTACCTGCTCGGCGCTGGCCGGCGTCGTGCGGCCGGTCGCGGCCGCGCAGTCCCCCCGGTGGGCCACCAGCCCGCAGGCGGCGTCGAGGCGTTCCTCCAGCAGCCACGCCGGCCGCCGGCCCGGACGCTCGGTGGGCACTGCGGAGAAGTCCTCGCCACCGATCGGGGTGCAGACCTCCATCGGGACCCAGCAGCGCAGCGGCGCCGGCTCGGCAACCGTCCGGCCGGGCCCGAGCTCGGTCCTCGCGTACAGCGGGAGCTCGATCTCCACCCACCAGCCCTCCGGGAACCGCCTGCGGCGGACCAGGCCGACGTCGAGGGCCGGGCCGGCGTGGTCGTCGTCGAGGTCGTCGCGGTAGCGGGAGCCGGGCTCGGGCCGCCACCCGGTAACCGGCCGGCGCTGGGAGTCGTCGCCGGGGTCGTGGCTGATGCAGGGTCGTTCCGCGCTACGGCGGCGCACCACCTCGTCCCAGGGTTCCGGGAGTCGGTGGGCGCTTCGGCAGTCGGTGCCTCCGCAATGGTTCACGCGCGTGGCCTTTGGTGATCTGCCGCCACCCGGCGCGCGTGGAAGAGGCACGTCGTCATCCGCCGCCTTCACCACCCCATACACCAACCACCGCCCCCCTCCCGCTTCAAAAAGCCCTGCAATCTGACCCATGAATTGATTACCGAATATTCCGGACGGGTACCGATACCCGGGCACAGATGACGTGCCCCGGGCCCGCACCCAAAGTATTGGGCTAGAGACAGATCTGAGCTTAGAGGGAGAGAGCCATGCTGTATTTGGTCGTGTTCTACAACGACACGGATCAAGTGATTCAGTTCAGGAACACGGAGACCCCGGGCGACAACCAAACGGTCCAGCCACGCAGCATGTTCCGAACACAGAACCACTTTGACATCCCCGATTGCAGCGACGAGAAGTACTTCGCCAGCCATCACATGGAGATCACCAATTCGCAAGGTGATTTCCTCTTCAGCTTCTGGGGAGATGACCACAAAAACTACGACCTGTACTACTGCCCCAAACTGGATTATTCCAGTAGGGCGAAGATGCCCGGCGGGGCCGCGGAAGGCGGCAACCACAGGAACGTGGGCATCGTCCTGTCAGGCAACCCCGACGAGTACACGATTCTGGGGCGGCCCGTGCAGAACAACGTGTAGTGAGCGACAACCTCCCCATCCTCTGAGGCAACTCCCCGAAGGGGCAGGGCCCGTCCAGCGGGGCCCCCCCTCCGGGCGGCACACCACCTCGTCCCAGGGTTCCGGCAGGCGGTGGGCGGCACGGCAGTCGGTGCCTCCGCAGTGGCTCACGCGCGTGGGCCTTTCGTGGTCGGCCGCCGGCCCGGGTGCCGGGGCGGACGCCGGCGCGCTGACGCAGAAGCCGCCGATGTGCTGCGGCCGCCCCGCCGCGCGCAGCGGGGTGGGCTGCCCGCACAGCACACGCGCCGCCGCCGGCCCGCGCACCAGTTCCCCGTCGGCCGCACGGTCCGCCTCCAGCTCCACCGCCTCCGACACGGACGGGGACGGTGAGGGCGCGGCCGCGGCGGGTGCGAACGGCCCGTCAGGGGCCGCTGGCGCGCCGGAAACCGGTGCGTCGGCCCCGCGAGCCGGCGGCGCATCGACGGGCGGCTGGAGGGCGGGCTCGCGACTGCCCGGCAGGGCCTGCCGCGGCGCGGCGACCACCGGCCCTCTCGCCGGGTCTCTCGCTGGCCTGGTCGCCAGTCCGGTTTCCGGGGCCGCGGGCACGCCCGAGGCGGTCGCCGTGGTGCCCAGGTGCGCCACCGCGTGCGTCGGACCCGCGAGCAGGTCCAGCGGTCGGATCTCCCAGTGCGCGGCCAGCCGGTCCACATCGCCCAGCGTCCACTCCGCACCCTGTGTCGCGGACAACCGCCGACTGAGCTGGCCCTGACTGATGCCCAGACCCACCGCCAGCTCCCGCTGGCTCTCCCCCGTGTGCGCCCGCACCGCCGCGACCGTCAACCGCAACAACTCCGAAGTCCCCATCAGCACAGCTCTATTCTCTCATCAGTGATGAGTAATGCTCATCACTGATGCCTCCGTACGCCGTCCTCCGGGTCGCCTGGGGCATCTGGTCGGCGGGGCATCTGGTCGGCGGCGTTGAGACGCTCCAGCGGCGGTGCTGCCGTCGCGGTGGCGGGTGGCGCGCCACTCGCACGGCGTGCCGAGGGCCTGCCGGAACCGGTCGTCGCTCCGGGCGCCACGGGCGCCCGGGGGTCCGGAGGTGCCCAGCCGGCTGAAGGCCCAGCGCAGGACCTCCTGGTCGACGCGGGTGCGGCCGATGCGGTCCAGGCCGATGCGGACATGGGCCGTGATCGGGGCCCAGTTGCGGAAGTTGCCGTGGGCGGCGTGCCGGTCGGCGAAGGCGATGTCCTCAGGTTCGGCGTGTTCCCACACACCGTGGAACAGTGGGATGACCTGCAGCACCTCGTCGGGGGTGAGGCGGGAGAAGTGCTGCCAGATGAAGATCCGGGAGGAGAGCATCGGCTCGCGGCGCAGCACGGTGTGGGCGCCGTCGCCGCCGACGAAGACGATCGCGAGTCGGGTGGCGGGCTCGTCCCACAGGTAGCGGAAGTACTCGAATGTTTCCCCGTTCAGCCACTGGGCCTCATCCACGACGACGGTGCGTGGCTGCGTGCGAGAGCGGTCTTGAGTAGGTGGTCGAACTCGCTGGGGTGGCGGGGTGGTTCGCCTGGCAGGTCGAGTGCGGTGAACAGTTCGTGGCGCACTGCGCGGGCGGTGGGGCGGGAGCGGAAGGTGATGCGGCGTACCTCCTCGCCGGTGTCCTCCAGTTCGCGCAGGCTTGCGTTGACCGCCAGGGTCTTGCCCAGGCCGGTTCCTCCGTGGACGCACATCATCGCCCGGGAGGTGATGGTGTCGGTGAGGTTGTCCCGGGCGGCGAGCAGTGCGCGGGTGGCGACGATCTGGGCGCCGGGCAGCGCCAGGTACTGGTCGGCGGCGGGGGACGGGAGCGTGCCGGTCATGTGGTTCCTTCCCCAGTGTTCGGGCCGGTCCGGTGCGGCGTGCGGGTTCCCGGAAGACGGTCCGAGGCTCGGGACGGGGAGGGGTTCGGGGTGCGCCAGGTGGCGGGTGAGGGGTGGGCGGGATCAGATCGGGCAGGGCGAGCGCGGACAGATCGGCCCCCTCCTGCGCCGCCAGTTCGCTGTCCGCCTGCGCCGCGGTGAGCGCGCCCAGGCGCCTGGGCGCGCTGGGGTTGGTGGTGGCGGCGTAGCGGGGGCGGCGTAGTTTCTCGACCGCCTCCAAGTCGGCTTTCAGGCGGCGGGCCCGGGTGGCGCGGGCGCGGCGCACGGCGGTGGTCTGTTCCCCGGTGGCGGCGTCCGCGAGGTGGGCGCTGCCCAGATGGCGGCCGGTGGCCGGGTCGTGACCTCGATGGCGTGGTCGTGGTGGGGCATCCAGCGCACGCGGATCTTCCGGCCGGCCTGGCCGGTCATCCATGCCGCGGCGTAGTCGCGGCCGCGCCAGCGGATTCCGCGTGTGGTGAGTTTCCGCACCCGGCCGTCGTCCTCCAGGGTCAGCGCCCACAGGTCGTCCAGCGGGGTGGGGTCGGCCTGCCACGCCTCCAGCGGTGTGCGCCCGCCCAGGGGGACGGGCCGGTGTTCGGTGTTCCACCACTCCACCCAGCCCAGCAGGTCCGCGGTGAAGGTGGCGAAATCCATCAGCCGGGCGCGGCCCGGGTTCTTGCGGGGGCGCTTGCCCGGGGCGGGAGCGCGGACGTAGCCGGGCAGGGCAACCAGATGCATGCGCTCCACCGACCGGTTCAGCGACTCGACCGTGCCCTTCAGGTGCGGGGTGTACGCGGGAAGGTCATCCTGGGTCGCCTTCAAGGCACCCAGCGCGGCGGTGACAGTCTTCGCCAGGAAGTCTTTCCCCCGATCGATCGGCACCTGCTCGGGCAGGCCGCCAAACGGGCCGTACGGGTCCTCCCGCAACACGGCCGCCCGCAGTGCGGCCAGCACCGCATCCCGCGACGGTGTGTGCGGGGTGACGGCCACGCCCATGACCGCACGGGTCGCGCAGTCGATGAACCAGGTGATCCACGGCCGGCACGCCGTGCCGTCGACATCGACCAGGACCGGGGCCCGGACGTGGTCGCCCTCCCAGCAGGCGTTGCGCCAGCGGGCCGGGCGGGCCAGGAAGACGTCCTTCTTCCGCGCAGCCCGCTCCCCCGCCGTCAGATCCCGGCGTATCGCCCGGCGCAGCGTCGTCAGCGACGGCACACCCGAGACCGACCCGCCAGCGGCCGGCCGCGACGGTGACTCGGTGTGGCCGTCTCGGGCGTCGTTCTCCGGGGCATGCGTGCCCTCGCGGTCGGACCGGGCACGCGCGGTGAGCTCGCGATGCACAGCGGTGACATTCCCGCCCCACAGCGCCAGCAGCTGCCGCACCTCGGGAGTGACGGTGAACCGGCTCGTGTTCCGGGTGCGCGAACCCGGCTCCACCGCAGCCGTGGGGTTCTTCTCGGCAGCGGCCAGCCAGCGCCACACCGTTCGCTCCGACACCGCCAGGCACTCAGCGACCAGCCGCACCTGCCCCGTCGACAGTGGCCCGCGTTCCCGCAGCGCCAGCAACCGCCGTACCGCAGGCCCGCGCAGCGAGCGCAGCGCCAAGCCCTCCACAACCGGCACGCTGGGAGAGCCAGACGGGAAGTCAGGCGGCATGAACGAGTGAGACGACACAGGCGGCAACTCCTCGGCGTAAGCGTGAGATTGCGGGGGACGCGGTCACGGCTCCCGCAGGCAGGCACACACGGTCAGACGGATGGGGCCAGCCGGGTCAGCAGGCCAGCCAGCAAGCTCCGGTCGGCCACCGCGTGCCGGGCGTCGTGCAACGCCGTGTGCAGGTGCCAGGTCAGCGTCGACCACGTACGGAAATCCCCCCGCGCCGCCTGCTCGTCCGCCCACGCGACGTCTGCAGCGCCCACGGCTTCCCACAGCGGGTGGATCGCGGCCATCACCCCGGGGACCTCCTCGGGGCCGAGCCGGCCGACCTCCTCCCAGTCACCCACTCGGGAGGCCAGCGACGGCACCCGACGCACCGTGCGGTCACTACCCGCCCCGCACAACACCAGCGCCATCCCCGTACCGGGGTGGTCCCACAGGCTTCGCAGATACTCCAGACACGGCCCCGAAAGCCGCTGCGCCTCATCCACCGCCAGCACCCGCGGCCCGGCCAGCGCCGCCGTGATCGCTTCGTCCGCCCGCGCCGAGGCATGGGGGAACCGGCCCCGCACACCCAGGGCGTCGAAGACCGCCCGGCGCAGCTGTGCCACCGAACAGCCCACCGGCGCCACCACCCACGCGGCCCGCGCGCCCAAATCACCGGCCAGCGCGGCACGCATCGCCACCGTCTTGCCCCGCCCCGGATCCCCGAACACCACCACGATCCCGCCCATGGCCGCCGCTCCCGTCACCACGGCACGCACCCGAGCCACCGGCGCGGTCTCCACCATCCGGCCGCCCGGCGGCATCCCCTCCCCCACCACCGCGTCACCGCTGGCCACCTGCCGCACGGCACCGGCACTCGCCGGGTCATGCCGCCGCCCGCCGGCCCGCGTGCTCTCCTGCGCCGGCAGGGGCCCACCCAGGTCCTCCAGCGCCTGACGGCGCTGCCGCGCGGCCGTGGCCTGACGCACCACCCTGCGCGGCGGCAACAACCGCCCCACCGCCCGATCCCGCTTCACCGCCCGATACACCGTCTCCCGCGACGGCACCGACACCCGGTCCGAAGCGGCCCTTTCCAGATGCCGACACAGCGCCGCGACATTCCCACCCGAAGCGGCCAGCACCTCCCACGCCTCGTCCGGAATCTCAAAACGCGACCGCGACCGCGGCCCGGTACGACCCTCCGAACGAGCCGCGTCCAGCCACCGCCACACCGTCCGCACATGCACCCCCGCCAGCTCCGCCCCAGCCCGCGCATGCGCCGTCGTCAACACCCCCGAGCGGTCAAGCTCAAGGAGCCGTTCCACCAGAGCAACCCGCCCCACACCCGCAACCGCACCGGCACCGGCACCGGCTTCCCTGGCTATCCCGCCCGCCACGCCACCCCTCCACCTACAACATCACCGGCCGTACCTCACCGATCACACCGCAGCGACCCACAAACACCAAATCCACCCCCCACACGACAGCAACCCACCCCGTCACCACCGCCTCATGACAGCGAAACGCCACTGCCACGTCAGTCACCCCAGAGCCACCCCCTCCCCCGCAACCCCGAAAGAGCAGACCACCCCTGACACACCACCACTGACACACAAACGACCACCCATCACTGACATCAACCCGCCCCATCGCATACACCCCGTCAGAAACCAGGCGTCAGAACCGACGCCCCGTCAACATATGGTCTGTACCTGTAGTCATTTCCCGAATAGGAAAACGCGACGAAAAGCGATGGTGCCCGGAATTGTGATTCGACACAGAAAAACTGTGGTAGGGAAAACCCGGGAAGACGCGATATCGCGAATGGCAGGAAATATCCTAACCGGCTTCGCGGGAATGGAAACTGGCGCGATGAATGATCAGAAAACCGTCGCTGGAATTCACACGAGCGGCCGGCAGGAAGGGGCGTGATCAGATTCCATCGCCGATCCCCATACCACTGAAACCAACCGCCGAACTCCACTGAAAAATCCACGCCGTCCACCCGCCCACCGCGACGACCACCACCTCGACTAGGACGAGGTCGACGACGACCAGGAGCACGACGCGGCGCAGTACACCTGCCCTCGATGGGGCGCCGTACGGGTTGAGAGGCCGATGGTCGGAGGTGCCGCCGTAGGCGGAAACACCGACATAGCCACCCCACATCCCAAAAGACCAGCAAACCCCAAGCTCAAAACAAGATCACACAGCGACTACGGCGCTACGTCACAGTTTCCTCACTCGTCACCCCTTAGCTGTGGTACAGCATGGCCCGCGCGGCAGCCTGCTGACGGCCGCTGGTGTCCTACCTCGATCTCCTCTCACTCTTCGCCTCCTGGGCGCAAGTTCGCGGCCAGGCTGCGGAGGGGTGCCAGGCCGGCGCAGTCCCGCCAGTGCAGACCGGCGTAGCCAAGCTCGGTCAGATAGCGGAGTATCGCGGGTATCTTCAGAAAGTCCCCGCCCAATTCGGCATAGGTGGCGGACATGTCCACCGTGCTCTCGGGATGGAATCTCAGGAACGCATCGGCCAGCAGTATTTCGCGCTCGTCGGAAGGGTTCGGAGTAGGCGCTCTCGTGTCACCGGTAAACGATTGTCGGTCCAGCCACGACGAGAGTTTTTCCGGACAGGGCGGTGCCTTTGGGCAGACGATGATGCGATCAGGCGTCGCGACGGCAGCATTCCAGGAGGCTCGCATCCGGACGTGCCCGCGAACGTCGTTCACGTCCCACGCATCGGTCGTGGTCGCCACGCATGCGATCAGGTCTCC
Organism: Streptomyces sp. B6B3; assembly: GCF_039871525.1. NCBI lineage: Bacteria > Bacillati > Actinomycetota > Actinomycetes > Kitasatosporales > Streptomycetaceae > Streptomyces > Streptomyces sp. B6B3. The sequence goes on from NZ_JBDPLU010000038.1 coordinate 11,225, forward strand.
GTTGGAAACGAAGGCCCTGGCGGTGGCCACTGCCGGAGGTTGTTCCAGTATGTGACGCAGGGAGTTCAGGTTGACCCAGGAACCGTGGTGCCTGCCCCATCCGGGCCGGTGCCATGGTCGTGCCACATGCACCATCCTGGCCAGCTCCCCGACCTCGGTGCTGGGCGATTCCGCCATGGCTTTGGCGACTCGGGAGTAGGATTCCAGGAATCGGATCGCCTCGCCGCCAGAGACGAGTTTCGCCGGGGCCTTGAAACTGACTACGCATTGGGTGTCGTCAGGCTCTATGTCGATGAATGGGATGGGAATACGCCCCGCGCTGTTGCGCTGCTCAAATCTCTGGCCTGACTCCGCCGGCCGGCCCCTTCGCTCGGGGCCCGAGAGGTCGCCTCGGTAGTTGAGGTGGATCGAGCTCTCGACCAGGGCTCCCCGGGACGCGGATTCCCGGGCTCTCGTCGCCGTCAGGTCGGACCACCGGATCTCGCTCATCTCGTAGGACCGTAGGGTGGCCTTGTACGTTTGCCTGAGCAGTTCCGCGGAGGTCCAGGACCTGTCGAGGTCTAGGTAGACCTCGGTGTCCGTCGAATAGTGCCCGACGCTCCGGGCGAGCTTTTTAGAGAGCCGTCGCGCGAACGCCGACCGCACGGCGGTGTGGTCGTTCTCGGTCCAGGAAGCGACCACCACGAGCAGGGCCGCAAGGAAAACGGAGGAGACGGGCACCCGTGACGCACCCGCGGCTTCCCAGCAGGAGCGCTCCATCTCGGCGTCTTGCATGGTCGTGTCGACGGCATCGTCTTCCTCGCCGTTGGGATGGTAGACGAACGGGACCATCACACCGGGCCCGCTGGAAACGGCCTGCCGCCAGTGTTCCGAGACCTTCCGGCCCCGATCCGAGCGCGATCGTGCCAGTTCTTCCGTCGCCTGGTCGATCGGGTGCCAGTCGATCTCGGGAAGCCTGGCCTGTCGGCCTTCCAGCCGGGCGGCGAAAATTTCCGCCAGTTCGGACCTGATGATCGTGGTGGAGTAGCCGTCCGATGCTGCCTTGTGAAGGCAGATAACGGCGTCGGTCACGCGCTGTCCCGCCACGGACAGCACCACCACAGCCGAGGTCTGTGCCAGCTTCTCCGCGAGGCGCGGCATCAAGGCGGTGCCGGACGTGGCCTCGGTCGTGCCGACGACGAAGGGATCGAGGCCGGAGAACTCCAGCACCTCCTGGTAAGGGGTGCCGAACGCGTCGGAGGCGAAGCGGGTCCGCAGACTCTCATGCCGCTCCAGGAGAACGGAAAGGTCCAGCTTCATCTCCTCGACCGTCACGTCATCCGCCACGTCAAGAACGATTGTGTAATACATGGGCGGATGGAGGGCGCACACGAACCAGCGGCCCTCCTGGCTTGCGCCGAGCGGTCCACGACGCTGAACGACAGGCATGCCCGAGCTCCTTTCGGTCACGTTCGTCCATGCGATTGTGGCTGACTTGGTCCGGCTTTGGCTGTCCCTTGTTTATGGTGCCCCGTGGGGGGATGAGGGCCCCGACGGAGGTGACCGCGCGCCAGCGGGCCTGGGCGGACTCGACGAGTTTGAAGGCCATCACGAGAGCTGCGGCCGGGCTACCGGCACCGCGGGGGCCCTGGTGCGGGCATGGTCGTCGGGCACACGCCGCAGGAGATGACAAGGTAGGCGTCACGTCGGGTGGCCGGTGTCGCCGCAGGTCGGTGGGTGCGCAGGGTCTGCTCTGTGGAGTAGACCCTGCGCATACCCAGAAGCACGCCCTGCGCGTACCCCGGAGCGCTGGCTCCGGGAGTGATCCCGGATGATCGCCCCAACCGGTGCGGTAGAGGTCGAACGCGGTCCTGCACAGGTCCGTCGGGACGGTGTTCTCGACAGGTGTCGACCTCCACGAACGGTGACGGGTGCCGCGGGGTGAGGCCGGCTCGGCGAGCTCGGCCGCCTATCCGTGGCCTGACGCTTCGTAGCGGCTGGCGATCGCCCCCAACCAACCGTGACTCGACATCGCGATCCCACCGCCTACGCTTCGAGATGCTGGTTCCTAGGGTGTGAGCATCTCCGACGACGAGGAGAAGGAAGAGGGCGAGCAAGAATCTGACCCTGAGAATCCAGACGACTCCGACGACAGCTGAATCAGCCGAGGACGGGCGAGGTTCAACGGGATGCAGCCAGGAGTCCCGGGCGCGGCAGGGACGAGGGGCGGGCGAACGCTAGCCGGCCGCGGGGTGGTTGCCGGCGCCGAACACCGGCACGTCGACCGGGGCGAGGTCGGGGCGCAGTCTCTGGAGACGGACTGGGTGGCGCCAGCGGCCGGCCCTGTCCAGCGCGACGTCCGCGCTGATCTCGGCGACCAGCTGCGGGTCGACCAGCACGGCGCGCAGGGATTCGTGGCTGCCCCAGCCGACGGAGAACCTGACGCCCTGCCAGGGGTGGCCCGGCCCGGCCGGGGCCAGCACGGCAGCGAGCTGCTCGGCGAGCGACGCGTTCACGGTGGTCGTGCGGCCGGCGTACCGCAGCCGACCCACACCGCCGCTGCCGCCGTCTTGGAGGCGGCCGAGGAGCACCGAGCTGGGGCGGGTCAGAGAGCCGGTGACGGCGCCGATGACGGCCTCGGTGGTGTGCCGCACTCGGTACTTCCGCCAGCCGCGTGTACCGGGCCTGTAGGGCGCGCTGAGCGGCTTGGCCACGAGGCCTTCGACACCCACGGCCGCCCACTCCAACCACCTCCGCGCGATGGCCGGGTCCGTCGTGGACGGGCACAGCGTCCACGGCGGTCCCAGGTCGTACCCGGCGAACAGTTCCTCGAGGGCGGCGCGGCGCTCGGAGTAGGGCCGCGGGAGGTAGTCGACGCCGGCGTGGTGCAGGAGGTCGAAGACCACGAAGTGCGCCGGCACCGCCGCAGCCAACCGCCGTGCGGTGTCCGGCCGGCGTCCCAGGCGTTCCCCGAGCCGCTCGAACGCCAACCGGCCCTCCTGCCAGATGACCAGCTCACCATCCAGCACCAGATCGACATCCGGCAGCGCACCGGCCGCCGCGGCAATATCCGGGAACCCTGTCGTCAGGTCCGTACCGTGCCGCGAACGCACGACCACCCCACCACCAACTGATCGGGCCACGAATGCCCGGTAGCCATCCCACTTCGGCTCCCACGCCACACCCTCACCAACACCAGCACGCGGCAGGTCCGCCACAGGCGCAGCCAATATCGGCTCACGCGGAATCCGCACCACCACACCCACCACCCTGCCCTCAAGGTCTAGGTCACCGATTTTGAGGATGCCTACCTGTCACATTCCGAGGCGCCGCGTTGTCAGAAGGGTGAGACAGAAATGCAGCGACCCGCAAAGGGCCGTTCCTCTAGTTTCTCGGGGAGTCATCGTGACACGTACGAAGAAGTTCATCGCAGCGCTCTGCCTTGCCCTTGGCCTCGTAGGCGCCATCGCTACCCCGGCCGTGGCCGACAGGCAAAAGCCTGGTCCCGGCTCCGACGCCGAGCCCTTCGGCAACACCAAGCCGTGACATCGCAGGCCCTGATCTGAGGCTTCACGATGATTGGGTGGCGCGGCTTCGCGGAGTTGCTCGCGTGAGAGAAGGCGGTGCCCCTGCCGCGGGGCCTACAGTCGGTACTCCTGGTGATCACCCAGATGGCAGCGAATCGCCGGATAGAACCGGTGCCGCTCCGCGGCATTCGGCCCCATCGAGCACACGCTCGGCGGGGCCGAGGAGAACCTCCCCCCGAACGAACCACGGCGTCCGTCGTGCCGGGGTGCGGTCCCGGAGGCGGATCAGCCGAGGTCGCCCCAGCAGTGGACCTCGCCGCCGGTGACCACCGCGCAGGTGTGCTGCCAGCCGGCTGCCACGGCGTTCACCGGTGGGAGGCCCGGGACGAGGGTGGGTGTGTGGCGGTCAGTGGTGGTGTGGTCGCCGAGTTGACCGTGGGCGCCCGCGCCCCAGCACCGCACCCGGGCGTCCGCGCCGAGGGCGCAGGTGTGGTCGCCGCCCGCGGTCAACGAGCCGACCCCCGCGAGGCCGGTGACCGCGACCGGGGCGGGGCGCGCGGTCGTCGTGCCGTCGCCGAGCTGGCCGTGGGCGTTCACGCCCCAGCAGCGGACCTCGCCGCCGGCCACCGCCGCGCAGGTGTGGTCGGCGCCCGCGGCCGTCGCGGTGACGCCCGCCAGGCCGGTGACCGGGACGGGCTCGGGGCCTGCGCCCGCCGCGCCGTTGCCGAGCTGGCCCTCGCCGCCCCAGCCCCAGCAGCTGACCTCGCCGCCGTCGGCGGCCGTGGCGCAGGTGTGGCCGCCGCGGGTGGCGAGGGCGCCGACCGAGGTCAGCCCTGCGACGGCGACCGGCTGCGCGTGGGCGATGGCCCCGCCGCCGACGCCGCCCGGCACGCCGAGCGGGCCGCCCACGAAGTTGTGGCCCCAGCAGAAGACCTGGGCGTCCGCGCCCGCGGCGGCGCACGTGTGATGGCGGCCCGCCGAGGCGGCGGCGATGCCGGTCAGGCCCTCGACCCGGACGGGCGCGGGGCGGTCGGTCCAGGTGGCGTCGCCGAGCTGGCCGAGCTGGTTCCAGCCCCAGCACCACAGCTGCTTGTCCTGGGTGACGGCGCAGGTGTGGTCGCCGCCCGCGGTCAGGGACACGGCGGGCGGCAGCCCGGCGACCGTGACCGGCTGCTCGCGGGGCGCGAACGTGCCGTCGCCGAGCTGTCCGCGCGTGTTGTCGCCCCAGCAGCGGACCTCGCCGCCGCCCACCAGCGCGCAGGTGTGGGCCGAGCCGGCGGCGAGCGTGGTGGCGCCGGAGACGCCGGGCACCGCGCGGGGCGAGGTGACGGGGGTTCCACCACCCAGCAGAACGGGGACGGGGGTGGGGCGGATCGTGGTGGTGCCGTCGCCGAGCTGCCCCTCGTTGTTGAACCCCCAGCAGGTGACGGCGCCGCCGTCGCCCACCGCGCAGGTGTGGTCCGCTCCGCCGCTGACGCTCACCGCCCCGGCCGTGCCCGCGACCTCGACGGGCAGCGGCTGGTGCCGGTGGCTGCCGTCGCCGAGCTGGCCGAGGCCGTTGTGCCCCCAGCAGCGCAGCGGCCCGGCGGCCACCACCGCGCACATCTGGCCCGTTCCCGAGGCGGTGCTGATCGCGGTGGCGGGCGGCAGCCCCTGGACGCGCAGGGGAGTCGCGCTGTGCAGGTCGCTGAAGATGGAGCCGGGCGGCTCCTGGCCGTCGCCGAGCTGGCCGAACGCCCCCCAGCCCCAGCAGCGGACCTCGCCGCCGGCGAGCAGTGCGCAGGAGTTGCCCGCGCCCGCGACCGCGATGGCCGTGGCGCCGGTCACGCCGGCGACGGGCACCGGGGTCGCGCTGGCACGGTCGGGGTCGTGCGGCTCGTTCTGCACACCGCTGCCGAGCTGGCCGAGCTGGTCCCAGCCCCAGCAGTGCGCCGTGCCGTCCCCGCCGAGGGCGCAGGTGTGGAACGCGTCTGCCGCCTCGACCGCGGTGACGCCGTCGAGCCCGGTTACCGCGACCGGCAGGTGCCGGTCGGTCGTGGTGCCGTCGCCCAGCTGGCCCCGGTCGTTCGCGCCCCAGCAGTAGACCCTGCCGCCGGTGACCACCGCGCAGGTGTGGCCGCGGCCCGCGGCGATCGCCGTGGCGCCGTCGAGCCCGGTTACCGCGACCGGCAGGTGCCGGTCGGTCGTGGTGCCGTCGCCCAGCTGGCCCCGGTCGTTCGCGCCCCAGCAGTAGACCCGGCCCGCGGTGGTGAGGGCGCAGGAGTGGTCGCCGCCGACGCGCACCGCGACGACGTCCGACAGCCCCGGCACGGCGACCGGGGAGAGGCTGCGCGCGGTCGTGCCGTTGCCCAGCTCCCCCGAGCCGCCCGCACCCCAGCAGTAGACCTTGCCGCCGGTGACCACCGCGCAGGTGTGGCCCCGGCCGCCCGCGACGGCCGTGGCGCCCTCAAGCTGCGCCTCGCCGCCGGCGGTCGTCGCCGCCGCGCCCACGGCCCCGTTCACCGGACTCACCGGCGCGTCCGCGCTCGCGGCCCCGATCGGTCCCAGCAGCACCTGCGCCAGGATCGCCACCACCCAGACGATCCGCCTCACCTGGCACACCCGTTTCACGTGTCTCTCCATCCGTCCGACACGCCACCGCCGTTGCGGCAACGGGGGTCATTCCAGGGGCGGTTGCTGGGAGAGAGCTGTGAGGAGGCTGGGACGCCGCTGGGCGTTCGCTGGGCTCGCGGGACGCGTGAGCCGCTACGGCGCGACGACCGGCTCCTGGGCCGCCGGGTGTCGCCCGCCATGAGGGGGGCGTCGGCCAGGGTGTTCCGCTCGACCAGGACGAGGGCGATCGGGCCCAGCTCGGGGAGCTGCGCCGCACGCTGCGGGAGATGGCCGAGGCGCTGAACGCGGACGCCGGCAGGTGGGACTCCCACGCCGACGGCCTGGACGACCAGGCAGCCGGCCGCGGCAACGCGGAGGGGGCGGGCGGGTGACGTGGCGGGGGTTCGACGCCGGCCGCATTCGGGACCTGGCTGGAGAGTCGCGGGCCTGCGGGGAGTCCGCGCGCGGGCTGCACGGCCGGCTGGCCACCGTGCTCACCGACGCGGAGGCGCGCCTGGACGGTGCGCCGGCCACCACCCACCCCCAGTTGGAGAAGCTGGTGGGCACCGCCGGTGACGCCTGGTGGGAAGGCGTGCTCTTGGTGCCGACCGACCCGACCGACCTGCCGGGGTCCCTCCACGGTGAGCTGGCGGACACGGCCGATGAGATGGAGCGTCGCGTGGCCCAGCTGGAGGGCTGCCGTGAACTGGTCGAGCAGGGCTACACCATCGACCCAGCGGTGGTCTTCGCCGGCGAGGACCCTCCGGACGCGGAAGCAATCGACGACGCCGTGGAGGCCCTCGGCGCGCTCGCCGAGGTCGGATCGGAGGGCAACCGGGAAGACCTGCGCGAGCTGCAGGAGCGGCTCGACGGGCTGACCGACGCCGAGCTGGACGCCGTGATCACCGCGGTCCCGGAACCAGACCTGCGCTGCGCCGACCTGGTGGGTGCGGACTTCGAGTTCATGGGCATGGAGAGCGGCCTGCCCTACCCCGAGCGTCGCGAGCACTTCAGTGGCATCCTCGCCCGCGTGACGCCTGCCAACGTGAAAAAGCTCCGGGGTGCCTGGTTGGAGGTGGAGCCCAGTATCCTCGACAGCTCCGCCGCGGAACGGGGCGAGGTCTCGCACTGGGCGGTGCCCCCGGCCCCGCTGTTCGGGGAGGGGATCTCCGGCGACGACGTCACCCAGGGCCGGCTCGGGGACTGCTGGTTCCTCGCATCGCTGGCCGCGATGGCCGAGACAAATCCGCCGTTCGTCCGCGAGGGCATCCGGGAGAACGCCAACGGGACGTTGTCAGTGCGAATCTGGGACGAGGTGGGCAACGCGCAGTGGGTCACCGTCACCCGGGACCTGCCCGTGCGGGAGGACGGCAGCCCCATCTCCGCCATGGGCACCGACTCGTCCTGGGCGGCCTACTACGAGAAGGCGTTCTCCATGGTGTACGGCGATGACGAGTCCGGCCTGCCGGCCGGGTCCTACGGCGCCATCGAGGGGGACTATGAGGAGCAGGCCCCGCCCTACCTCACCGGGTCGACCGCCACCGAGTTGGAGGGCTATGACGCGGTGCGCGAGACGTTCGAGTCCGGTCGTCCCGTCGTGGCGGACACCCCGTCGGACGGAGAGCCCTCCTCTGACTGGCAGGGCTCCTATGCCACCAACCACGCGTACTACGTCGAGGGGATCGCCGAGAACGGCGACCTGATGATCGGCAACCCCTGGGGCCCCGAGCGCGACCTCCGCGTCACGCCGGACGAGTTCGAGCAGTACTTCGAAACCCCCCGCGCCCTGAACCTCCCGGGAGTGAACACCCGTATGCGTCCACGCGACACCTCCCTGACGACGGCCGCGGGCACCGTGCTCCTGCTAGCGACTCTTCTCGCCTGCGGCTCGGCCGGCACTCCCCCGGCCGACGCCGGCCCCGAGTGCGACGGCCAGACCAGAACGCCGGCACGCACGTGCTGTTCGGAGGTGCCATCGACCTGCCTGGCGGTGGCGCTCTCTTCTACGACCCGACCAGCACGGACGGCCAGCACCGTCAGGCCGTCGTCTTCGCCGGACGCGAGCCCAGCGACCAGCGCGAGAACGCGACCTGGACGGTCGACCCCGACGACGAGTTCACCGTGGCCGGCCACACCTACACCGTCGCCGAGGTCTGCACCTACCGCGTGGTGCTCATCGCCCCCGACGACCTCGCCGACACCCTGACGCCGACGCCGGAGGAGGGCGACAGCATGGACTGGCCACTCACCCAGGACGGGCAGTGGACGCTGCCCGCACGCATCCCCGACCGCCGCCGCGGCGACCACCCGCTCACCGTCATCGTGACGGACATCCAGACCGGCCCGACCCACGCGGACATCTCCGTCCGCGGCGCCGAGGACGCCTTCTACTCCGGAGTTCGCGAGGGCGACACCGTGGGAATCGCGGGCCGACTCTGGAAGATCGAGACGATCACCCCAGGCAATGACGAGTCCGGCGTGGACAGCGGCAGCGTCTCTCTGTCCCACATAAACCCAGCATGATCGCCGGTCGAACGCAGAGCGTCCAGTCACGCCCTCCCGCTCGCCGGAGGGCGATGGGGGTGCGGGTGGGGCTACGACCTGCGGCCGGGCCTGCCGCGCCGGCCGTTCCTGGGGCCGCCCGCGCCGCGCCGTACGCGTCTTCCCGTGGAGGTCCGCCGCCGGTCTTCCGGTTCGGAGCGCTCGCGCTTCGGCTGGGGCGGGGTCGGACGTCCCCGCCAGCTGTTGACCGTCCGCCCGCGGACGATCCCGATGAACTCCTCGACCAGGTCAGTGGTCGCGGCCTCGGGCCAGGACAGGGCGACGCGGGACTCGGGGGCGTCGGTGACCGGCCGGTAGGTGAGGTCTCTGCGGTGATGGAGTCGGGCAAGCGATTGCGGGACGACGAGCAGGCCGACCCCGGCCGCGACCAGCTCGACCGCGTCGCGCGTCGTGGCGGGTCGCTCGAGCGCGGGCCGCCCCGGGTGGCGTTCCCACGCGAGGGTGTCGTCGAGCGGCTGCAGCACGATCTCGTCGTCGAGGTCCGCTGCCGAGATCTCGTCTGCCGCGGTCGTCACGTGATCCTTGGGGACCACGACGACCGTGGTCTCGGTGTAGAGGGGGATCGCATGAAGGTCCGTGCGGTCGATCGGCAGGCGCAGGAGAGCGGCGTCGGCACCTCGGTCCCGCAGGATGCCGGGTGCCTCGGCGGCGGTCACCATGGTGAGGGTGAGGGGAATGTCGGGCAGCCGCTCGTTCCAGATGCGCACCCATTTCGTGGGCGTCACGCCGGGGACGTAGGCGAGCCGGAAGGGGTCGGGTGCTTCCTGGCCTGTCACCGTGCCAGGCTATCCGGTCGCCTGCAGCCGGACTTCCGCGTGCCCGATAGTGTGGGCATCATGAAGTCGCGCCAGACCTCCCAGACGATGAAGCCCGCGACCGCGGCGAAGAAGCTGGGTGTGTATCTCCAGGCCACCCCCGCCGCGTTCCAGGAGGGCGTCGTCTCGCGCGAGGAACTGGGCGCGATGCAGGCTGATCCACCGGAGTGGCTGCGGGAGCTACGGCGCGATGGGCCCCACCCCCGGCCGGTGGTGGCGGCGAAGCTGGGCGTGTCCATCTCCGGGCTCGCTCGCGGCGGCGTCACCGATCCACTCAGCACCGAGCAGATCGAGGCCCTGAAGCAGGAGTGTCCCGAGTGGTTGCGTCGGGAACGCGCCACCCAGGCCGAGGTCCGCAGGGAAGCCGCGCGCGTCAAGGAGAAGGACGGGGAGCAGGCCGGCGGGAAGGGTGCGGCGCGCGCCGAGCAGCCGCGCCGGTCCCGCTCCTGAGCCTCGGCCGACTCTCCCCCCGTCGCGTCTACCATTTCTGGGCTCGGTACACCTGTTGTGTTGGCGAGTGTGGGGTCTCCCGTGGGCGCGTCGGCCACCACGGTCGTCGGCACCGGGAACGCTGCACACGACGCCAGGTGCGTCCACGACGGATTCCCGCTGACCTCCCGGTCAGAAGCGGGTCACGCCCGGGCCGTGGGGGGTGGCCGTGGGTTCGGCGGGGTCAGTCGAGCCGTTCGGACACGTGTCGTGGTAGGTCGGACCCGGCGAGGTCGGCCGGCTCCCCGCGGGAGGACGCTCCGTAGCTGCTGGCGATCGCGGCGGCGCGGTTGTGCAGGGAGTCACGCAACCACTGCGGGGCCAGGGCTTCCGCGTTCGTGGCGAGCTGCCACAGTGCCCATTCGGCGTGTCTCGGATCCTGGAAGGTCGCCTCAAGCCGCAGCCAGCCGTCTGCGTCGGTTTCTTCGGCGCGGATGGCCAGCGCGGTGTCCGCCAGGTCCTCTCTCCGCGCCGGGTCCACCCGCACCAGCACGGTGACCTGGTCGCCGCCGGTCCGAAACCGCGTGCTGCGTTCCTGCCAGGCCCGGTCCAGATCCACCCGGTCCGGCCGCTGTGCCGGTTCGGCGAGTTCCTCGGCCGCCTGGATTCGGGACAGCCGGTAGGTGCGGTCCGCACCAGACCTCATGGCCAGCAGGTAGCCCTGGCCGCGTGCGGTGACCAGGCCGATCGGGTCCACCGTGCGCCATTTCGGGGGCTGGTCGACGGCCGCGTAGTGGATGCGCAGTTTGTGGCCGGCGAACACCGCGCGCCGGACCGCGGTCACGATGGCGTCGGGCAGTTCCTCGGCGACGAGCCGTCGTGAGAGGAGGTCGGTCTCCGGGTCGATGAGCAGTCGCTGAGCCGCGCCGGCGGCCGTGGCCCGGTAGCTCTCGGGCAATGCGTCGACCACCTTGCGCATGGCCGAGGCGAGCGCCGAGCCGAGGCCGAACGCCTGCGCGCCGCGCCGGGATCCGGCGACCAGCAGGGCGAGCGCCTCGTCGTGGTTCAGGCCGGTGAGCTCGGTCCGGAGCCCGGGCAGCAACGCGAACCCACCGTGCCGACCGCGTTCGGCGTAGACCGGGACCCCGGCCGCGGACAGCGCCTCAATGTCGCGCAGCACGGTGCGGGTGGACACCTCCAGTTCGCGGGCCAGCACGGCCGCGGACAGCCGGCCGTGCTGCCGCAGCAGCAAGACCAGCGATACCAACCGGTCGGCGCGCATACGCGAACCCTACCGAATACATGACACTCGGTGTCGTGATTCGTTGGGAGGCTTACTCGCAGCACACAGACCCATCGCATGCGAGAGGTGATCCACATAGCACACGCCATTGTCAACCCGGATGGTTTGCACGACCCGGTCCCGCTGGGCTACAGCCACACCGCCGCTGTCCCCGCGGGTACGGATCTGGTGCTCGTCGCGGGTCAGTACGGATCCGGCCCGGACGGCGCAGTGAAGTCGACCGACTTCGCCGAGCAGGTGGAGCAGGCATTCCGCAACGTCGGCGTCGCTCTTGCCGCCCATGGGCTCGACCTCAGCCACGTCGTCCAGCTCAGGACGTACGTGGTGAACCATGACGTCAGCAAGCTTGGGCCGATCGCCGGGGCCGTGCGGGAGGTCTGGGGTACGAAACCGCCCACGCAGACCCTCATCGGTGTCGCGAGCCTGGCCACGCCCGACCTGCTGTTCGAGGTCGAGGCACTCGCCGCCCGGCCGTAACTCGCCGCCGCCCGCGTCCGGGCTGTGCAACCCGGCGCGGGCGGCGGTCTCTGACGGGGTTGGCGTCGCAGTGTGAACGGCGCCCCATCCGGCACGGGGGTCCTGGCAACACGCCGCTCTGGCGAGGGACCGCCACCAGGTCCTATGGGTTTGCCGCCGTCCAGCCCGGTCGGATAGGAAGCCTGCATGCTGAAGGGCGACAAGGTCGGGCTCAGGGCCCGGCACGAGGACGACATCCCGATCCTGCGGGCCGAGCTCTACGACGACGTGGTCAACGCCTCGCGGGCCGAAGGCGGGCGGCCGTGGCGGCCGATCACGCCCGGCTCGAAGGATCCGCGGCTCGTGGTGGATGACAAGGAGCAGGGACACGTTCCGTTCTCCGTGGTGGAGTTGGACGGCGGCGGCGCCCTGGTCGGCACTGCGACGCTGTGGAACATCGACAACCACAACCGGTCCGCGCACATCGGGCTCGGTCTGTTGCCGTCGGCCCGAGGCAAGGGTTACGGCACCGACGTGGTCGCGGTGCTGTGCCACTACGGTTTCGTCGTGCGCGGCCTGCAGCGGCTGCAGATCGAGACGCTGTCGGACAACGCCGCGATGTTGCGTTCCGCCGAGCGCAACGGCTTCGTCAGGGAGGGCCTGCTGCGCTCGTCGGCCTGGGTGATGGGTGAGTTTCTGGACGAGGTGCTGCTCGGGCTCCTCGTACAGGACTGGAAGCCGCACTCGCGGGGCTAGGCAACTCGCCCGACGGTCGGGGCGGACCGCGGAGCCCAGGTGCGTGGCCATCGGGACGACCGCGCACCGCCCGGCGACCGCGCGTCCAGGTTGGTGGTGCGGCCGGCCTGGTGGCGTTACCTGCGCCGCCGGGATCAGACACCGACCAGCTCTGCCGCTCTCGTGCGGGCTCCGGGTGGGTCGTCGACGCGCACCGCGTCCACTCACCGAACCAAGCGTCGCGTCGAGGCCGGGCTGGCGGTTCCGCTCGCAGGGGCGAATGCGGTCATCGTGGAGCACGTCGCAGGCTGAGAAGACGGGCGCGTCCATGATGGGCGCGGTGCGGGGTGGCCAGGTGCCAACGGCGCCGGTCGGCTGCGTCAGGGATCTTGGAGCACGGTGCGGCATCTCCGAAGACGCACGAGCAGCCGGTTGGAACACGACCGACGCTCCACGCACCTGTCACCGGCTCGCCGGTGTGCCTCACGCCGGGCCCGTGCCGGTGTCCCGGTCACGATCGGCCTACTGATCGACCGCGGCAGAACCGATTCGGCGTACTCCGTTGGGTGCGGGCTGGGCGTGGCCGGGATGCGTTGTCGTGAGGTTCGCCCGCACGCTGGTTACCCATGGCGTCGAACGCGAGCGTGTGCGCTCGCCGCCGTCCGGCCGCGTCTCGGGAGTATCAGGAGAAGACGATGGATCTTGCGTTCTTCCTCGAACAACTCAGTCCGGAGAATCGGCGATGGATGGAGAGCCAATCGCAGGAGGTGCAGCAGGGCGTGGCGAACCGGTGGGGGCAGTCGCTGGGGGGAACTCTGGAGACGGCCGTCGGGCTTCACACCCCGGATGTGGGAGAGAACGCCTCCTCGGCCGACGACCTGGTGGCCAGCGAGCGTGCCGCGGACGCCTGACGCGGTTGGTGGCGCGCTGTCCCGGTGCGCCGTGCAGGCCGGATGCCGATAGCGCCCCGGGCGGAGTTGGTCCGTCGTCGCGGGGGCGTAGGAGTGGTCGCGTGCGGGTGGGGTGGCGATCCACTGGTGGGGTAGTTCCGCGTGGGGCGTTCCGGCGGCGTGGGCGAGGGCGTGGCCGAGCAGTTCGAACCCGAGGTTGGGGTGGCGGGCCGCGGCTTGTCCGGCGGCACGTGTCGGGCCTGATGGAGGAGTTCGCCCAGGGGCGTCAGGGCCGATCTTGCCTGGTGCGAGCGAGTCGGCGTACAGCAGCCCGGTGACGCCAGCAGCCCGGCGACGCACTCGGCGACCGAGCCGTCAGGCGCGTCAGCCAGGGTTGACGCGCTGTTCGAGGAGCGTGAGTGCCTGTTGCCCGCCGACGGATACCCTCGACAGCATGTGCCCATGCGGCGTCATGACCTCGCCGCGAGCCATGCTGGACCTGGCCGTGCGGATCTTCCCCGAGACCGGTTACCGGCACGTCGACGACCTCACGTGGACCTGGTCTCTTCTCCGCGACCGGAACGACGAGCACCCCACGGCCTTCTGGGCCCATCAGGACCGGACCGTCGCCTGGGCCTGGCTCGACCGATCCGACAACCTCCTGCTCCAAGTCGATCCGGCCTTCCCCGATCTGGTCGACGAGGTGCTCGACTGGGCTCTGCTGACGGCCTCCGGGCCGGTGAGGGTCGATGTCGCCGGGACGGAGCGCCACCTGGTGGCCGCTCTCGGGCGCCGCGCCCACCTACCGCTGTTGAGCACACCTTCGTGGTCGCGATGGGTCGCGGGTTCACGGGTCTGCCGAACATGCCGTCGCTGCCCCGGGCTACACGATGCGAATCCAGCAGGCGCACGGCGACATCGCTGGGCGAGTCGCGGCACACGGCGCGGCGTTCGGCTCCACTCGTATGACCACCGAACGCTATGCCCGCATGACGATGAACTGGCCCTACCAGCCGGAGTTCGACCTTGTCGTCACCTCCTCCCGCGGTGATGCCGTCGCCTACTGCCAGGGCTGGTACGACGAGACCAACCGCGCCGGAGGGTTCGAGCCGGTCGGCACCCATCCCGAGCACCGTGGGCGCGGCCCGGCACGGGCCGTCTGCACCGCGGCGCTGCACGCCTTCGCTCGCGCCGGGGGGCGGCGTCCCGTCGTCTGCTGCCGAGGCGACGCCGCCTACCCCGTCCCCAGGGGGCTTCTATGCGTCCATGGGATTCGTCCCCTACGCACGCACCCACACCTACCGCGTGACCTCGTAGGCCGAGGCCCCTGCCGATTACCGATCTGCGGGAAGAGCGGTCACGGGGCGTCAACGGCGCGAATGCGAGAGGTCACGGCCTGTTATGCGTGGACGTGCGAGGATGGTGGGCAGAGCCCGAACGGCTCCTGGACGAGGCGCGCCGTACCCAGCCCACGACAAGACGGCGCGAGGGGTTTGTCATGGCATGGATCGTTCTGGTGCTGTCCGGGGTGCTCGAGGCGGTGTGGGCCACGGCCCTGGGCAAGACGCAGGGCTTCAGCCGCCCCCTGCCGACCGCGGTGTTCGTCGTCGGCCTCGCAGCGAGCATGGCGGGGCTGGCCTACGCCCTGCGCACGCTTCCCGTGGGGACCGGCTACGCGATCTGGGTGGGCATCGGCGCGGTGCTCACCGCCGCCTACGGAATGATCTTCGAGGAGGAGCCTGTCAGCGTGCTGAAGGTGCTGCTCCTGGCGGGACTCATCGGCTGCATCGCGGGCTTGAAACTGGCGCACTGACCCGCCTTCTCCCATCTCCAGGGGCCGACGGCTCATCCGCGCCGCGGTCGGCCGCGCAGCTGAGGCCGCTTCACGCCCACGCCGGCCCACATGGCGATCTGGGCGTCGAGGTCGGGGGCGCGCTGGGGAGTGTCGGTGGGGTCGGGACACCAGCGGTGGGGTGCCTCGATGCCGGGCGGGGTCACCAACGTCAGGCCCGTGAAGAAGCGGGACAGCTCGGTCCAGGAGCGGGCCTGGGTGGCGATTCCGCTGTTGCGGTAGACGGCCGCGACCCGGCGCATCACCTCGGGGTCGAAGTCCTCGGTACCGTGGGAGATCACCAGAGCGGAGCCCGGGGGCAGCGGCGCGAGGAGGCGCGCGACGATGCCGTGCGCGTCGTGGTCGTCCGGAACGAAGTGGAGTAGCGCGATCAGGGACACTGCCACCGGTTGGCCGAAGTCGAGGAAGTCGGCGGCCTCGGTGAGAATCCGGTCGACGTCCGTGGTGATGTCCGCCTCGACGTAGCCGGTGCGGCCTTCGGGGGTGCTGCGCATCCAGGCGTCGGCGTGAGCGAGGACGAGGGGGTCCTTGTCCACGTAGACGACGCGAGCCTTCGGGGCTGTCTGCTGGGCGATCTGGTGCAGGTTCGGCTCCGTGGGGATGCCGGTGCCGATGTCGAGGAACTGGTGGACGCCGGCCTGGGCCAGGATGCGCACCGCCCGGTGCATGAACGCCCGGTTGGCGCGGGCCGCCTGCCGGGCACCCGGCCACACGGCCAGGACCTGGTCGCCGGCCGCGCGGTCGATGGCGTAGTTGGTCTTGCCGCCCAGGAAGTGGTCGTAGACGCGGGCGGGATGCGCGGTCTCGAACGCGGAGCCGGTCAGGGCCACGGGGGTTTCTCCAGGCGTGCGGGGCGGTGATCGCAGGTCGCGAGACATCAGGATGCGACATGATCAACCGCCGCGGCCCGGCCGTCTCCCAGTCGTGCCGAAACCGTTCCCTGCCCCGCCCGGGGCGCCGATCGGCGCGGAGGAACCTGGCGACGATCAGCGGTGGTTCGGCACGCCGCCCCGGGGCCGGTGGTCGCGACCGCCGCACGCAAGCGGCTGCTCCCCCGGTGCTCCGGGGGAGGGTGGCGGTCGGTCGTTTCGTGGGGCTCAGGGTTTACGTGCGACGAAGCCCCACTGGGGTGGCTCGGTGTCCGGGTCGGCGTCGGCCGGGATCTCGTCGGTCGGCTGCCAGAGGCTGACGGGCAGGAAGCCGTTGCCGAGCAGTTCCAGGCCCTCCGTCCGGACCGGGGCCTGGATCTCGTCGAGAGTGCGGGCGATGTACGGATCGGCCTCCGAGGCGGCGTACGACTCCTGCATCTCGACCGACGCGGCGGTGTGGCGGGTGTCGCACAGGGCGAGCCAGCTGCCGCTCGGGAGCCTGTGGACGTAGGCGCGGACCACGTCGTTGGCCACGTCCCAGAGGTGTCCGAGCATCGACATCAGCGTGAGGCCCACCGGCCGGGAGAGGTCCAGCGTCTCGCCGGCCCTGGCCAGGACGGCGTCCACGTCGCGGACGTCCTCGTGGACGTAGGCGGCGGCTCCCTGGGGGGTGGAGACGGACAGCTCCCGGTGGTGGGCGAGGACGGCGTCGTCGTTGTCCACGTAGACGACTCGCGTGTCCGGCGCGATCGCCTGTGCCAGTTCGTGCGTGTTGTGCCCGGGCAGGGGCATGCCGACGCCGATGTCGAGGATCTGCCGGAGGCCGGACGTCGCCATGTGCCGTACCACCCGCTCGTGGAACGCCCGGGCCGCGCGGGCCAGTTCCGGGATCACCGGGTACTGCTCCGCGATCAGCCGACCGGCGACCCGGTCCGCCTCCAGGGCGTATCCCTCGTTGCCCAGCCACCAGCCCCAGATGCGGGCGGAGTTCGGCCGTGCCCCGGGCTCCTCCGAGTCCCTGGGTTGGTCCATGCTGCTCGCCTCCGGCGTGGGGTGAGGGAGAAGAAGCGTCGACGCGACCGTGGTGGGGTGCGGCCGCGACAGGTAACTGCTGCCCGTCGCGTGCGGTGCGCACGCGTGCCGCACGCGACGGGCCTCGGCGGTGTTCGTCCTCAGTCCGCGACCTCCGCGGTCGCCTGGCCTCCTGCCGGGATCGTGGCGACGGCCTGGGACAGGGTCCGGCCCGACTCGTCGGTGACGATCGTGCTGGGCAGCAGCCGTCCGTTCACCCGGACCGAGGGGTGTTCGCCGGCGAACCGTGCCGTCCACTTGAGGGCTCGTGGCCCGGCGTGGTGGGTGACGGTGCTGCTGGCCGCACCGTCGTGCCGGACGGCGAGGTCGTGCCCGCCGAGCGGGATGTGGTCCATCTCCAGCCACGGCACGGCGGATGGCAGGTTCGGCAGGGTCGACAGGGCGGCGGCGGGGGCGTTGGGGCGGATGCCGAGCAGTCCTTCGGCGATGTTGCCGATGACCGTGTAGGACACCTCGGGGTAGCCGGCCCTGCTGTCCGCCACGTAGCGCAGCCACTTCCATGCCTGGTCGAGCCGCCCCCAGCGGAAGAACGTCTCGGGGAGGTAGGTGTACGCCTCGATGTTGAACGGCGGCAGGGCGGTGACGGAGTCGTCGACGAAGTCGAGGTAGTCGTCGGTGCGCGGGCCTGGCGCGGTGATGCCCTTCATGGGCATGAACCAGGAGTTCTCCTTGCCGAAGTCGGTCAGTGGCCCGGTCGCGTTGAAGCCACGGATGTACCGCCCGGCGGACGCGGACCACCAGGTCGCCTCGAAGTGCGAGCGCAGGTCTGCCGCCCGCTGCAGGGTTGCGGCGGCTCCGGCGGGGTCGTTGCGCGCCTTCTGGGCGGTGGCGTAGGCCAGCAGCGCCTGGTACTGGGAACCGATGGCGTCGCCCGCCTCGAGCAGCTTCTCGCCGCCCTCGTTGTAGGTGGCGACGCCCTGGAAGATGTTGCCCGTTCCGGCCTCGTCGGCGACGCCGTTGCCGTTGCGGTCGTGGGAGGTGACGAAGGCGTCGAGCGAGTTGGTGTAGTACGCCCACAGTGTCGGGTCGTCGACGTACGCCCGGTCGCCGGTCCACAGGTACTGTTCCACGCCCTTCTGGGTGAGCTCGAAGACGGCGGGGATCTCGCGGACGAAGTTGGTGTCGCCGCGGTAGTCGAGCCGGTAGATGCTGCCGTCGAAGGCGAACGACCACAGCGGGTACCAGAGCCGCGCCTCCGTTGCGGAGGCGGCGAAGGTGGCGAGCATGCTGCGGTTCTCCAGGTCCAGCCCCAGCAGGTGCGCGCCGAGCGCCTGGTGCGCGACGTCGCGGGAGTAGAAGGCGGGACGGTTCGTCAGTCCGGCCCAGTAGGAGGGGATGTAGGAGGGGTCCTTGCCGGTCTGCACCCAGGCCAGGGCCTGGTCCCGCGCCCAGGCGAAGTCGGCGACCAGGTCGGCGTTCGCCGACGTCACGGCCAGTGCGGGGGCGGCGGACTGGGCGCGCGCGGTGCGCGTGGCCAGCGCACCGGCGGCCAGTCCGCCGGCCGTGGCCATCAGCAGCGCGCGACGAGACAGGGCAGGGGCAGCGGTCCGTCCCATGGGTGAACTCCTTCGGCTGGCGGGCCTGACGAGCCTGACGACTCCCAGCTAACCGTGGAGTGAAGCGAATCACCATAGGTGTCCAGCGATTTCTGGCCCTCTTCGCGAGAGAATGGTGAAGCGCTTCACTCACTGGCTACCATGTCCGCGTGGCAGTCTCCATGGCCGACATCGCGGCCCGCGCCGGCGTCTCCGCGACGACCGTGTCGTACGCGTTGAGTGGCAAGAAGTCAGTCTCCGTCGAGGCCCGCCGGCGCGTCATGCAGGCCGTCCAGGAGCTGGGCTACCGCCCCCATGCCGCTGCCCGGGCTCTGGCCAGCCGCCGCAGCCGGACCATCGCGCTGGTCGTACCGCCCCTCGGGCGCGGTCTGGTGGCGACGCAGCTGGAGTTCGTCTCCGCCGTCGCCGAGGAGGCGAGCCAGCACGACCACGACCTGCTGCTCGCGGTCAGCGGCGACGGCACGGAGAACATGACCCGGTTGATCCAGGAGGGCGTGGTCGACGGCCTCATCGTGATGGAGGTCCTCCTGGAGGACCCCCGCGTCGAACTCCTCCGCCGTCAGGACGTGCCGTTCGTCCTGGTCGGCCGGCCCGCCGACACCGCCGGGCTGCGCTACGTGGACGCCGACACCGACGCGATGGTCCACCGTGCGGTCCGCCATCTGGTCGACCTGGGCCACCGCGACGTCGCCCTGGTCAACCTCCCCGATCACCTCCTGGAGATCGGCTACGCCCCGGCCGTACGCGCCCTGAACGCGTACCGCAGTGCCTGCGCCACCCACGGCCTCACTCCCTGGGCGGCCGGCTGCGACACCACCCTGGACGCCACCGCCGCATGTGTGGACCTCCTCCTCAGCCAACGCCCCGCCACCACCGCCCTCCTCACCAACAACGACGACGCCGTCGCGGGCCTGATCTCCGCCCTCCACGCCACCGGTCGCGGTGTCCCCGACGATGTCTCACTGGTCGCGGTCATCGGCCCCACCCGTGCCGCCCAACTCACCCGGCCGCCCGTGACCGTCATCGAGCTGCCCACCCACGATCTCGCCACCACCGCGACGCGCCACCTGATCACGGCGCTGAACGCCACCCCCACGCACCAGCCCGCCAGTCCGCCCGCCGGCATCCTGTTCGATCCGCCGCTGACGCCCGGCCACACCACCACGTACCCGCCCGCGAGGCCGGAGCGGGCGTCCGACGACGCGGCCGGGTAGCCGGGCGGTGCGGTGCCCTCCGGAGGGTCGAGTCCACGGGGCGCGGATCGCGTTGTTCCGGGCCGGTGAACGGCCGGGGCGCGGGCGTTCACGAGAGTCTGTGGTGGGCCGCGGCTGACGCGCCTCGCGACGGGGTATTCGATCCCTAAGGGGTTAATTCCGAAAGTTATCCGTCGCCGGAATCATGCTTGTGGGGGGTTTATGAAAGGCGACGCGGCATTCAGGTGAGCCCGGGGTACGGAGTTGAGGGCATCACCCATCACGACGCACGCGCACCAGGCGCCACCTCGGGACGCCTGCCGCGATCCGTCCGCCCCAGAACTTTCCGGTCACACGCGTCGTCCGCAGGGGACAAGGAGCCCACCATGGCCAAAGGCATCTCCATTCACATCGGCCTCAACGAAATCGACGAGAGCAAGTACGGCACGAAAGGCGAGCTGAAGAACTGCGAGAACGACGCCAGGGCGATGGCCTCGCTCGCGGAGTCGGCGTCCTTCTCGGTGGTGTCGACTCTTCTCACCAGCGAGGCGACGAGCCAGAAGGTGACCGAACTGCTGGGCCAGGCGGCGACCGAGCTGACCGACGGCGACATCCTGCTGCTGACCTACGCCGGGCACGGTGCGCAGGTGACCGACCGGAACAGCGACGAACTCGACCGTAAGGACGAGACCTGGGTCCTCTATGACCGGCAGTTCGTCGACGACGAGCTGTACAACCTCTATTCCCAGTTCGCCGGCGGCGTGCGCATCCTGGTCCTCTCCGACAGCTGCCACAGCGGCACGGTCGCCCGAGAGATCCCCCTGCTGCTGGACTCCTCGGAGCTGCAGCGGTCGTTCGACAGCAGCGATCCCGCCGACGTGCGGCTCCGGGTCAGGACCCTGCCGAGCCAGTACCAGCTGTTGAACTACCAGCGGGATCAGGACGTCTACGACGGCATCCAGCGCGATCTGCCCTCGGGAGACCAGCAGGAGATCGCCGCCAGCGTCCTGCTGGTCTCGGGCTGCCAGGACAACCAGACCTCGAGCGACGGCAGCGGGGTCAACGGGCTGTTCACCGAAACGCTGCTGAAGACGTGGAGGAGCGGCGGCTTCCAGGGGTCGTACACCACGCTGCACCGTCAGATCGTCGACCAGATGCCGCCGTACCAGACGCCCAACCTCTTCCAGGTCGGCGCCAACGGAACCGCGTTCGCCGGCCAACAGCCGTTCACTATCTGACAGGCTCGCATTCGGCCGACCGGGTCGCGGTACCGGTCGCGTCCGAGCCACGGGTACACCAGAACTGATCACTTGACATACCGGCACCGATTCGTTTGACTCCGGAAATCGCCAGGGCCGAGCACCCTGCGCCAGAGGTGCGCCCAGCCGGTATGCGGCGGTCAGTCGTCGCGAGTCCGGACCGAGTCGCCAGGACCGCTTCTCAGCGGCTTCCGAGGCGGGGACGCGCCCCCTTCTCCGGAGCGCGATGATGCCCATCACTCGAGACCGCTCTCGCTGGCGGCTGGCCGCCGTCGCGGCCGCCGCGGCGGCGGTGATCGCCTCGCTGCTCGTCATCGCCACGGCGGGTGCCTCGCCCGAGGCGGTGTCCCCTCCCCCGACCGGCGCCGGGTTCGACTACCAGATCGGCGGCGCGTACGCCCTGCCCGAGGGCGCCACGGTCGTCAGCCGCGACCGCGAGGATCCCCCGGCCGAGCCCGGGGAGCCGCAGGGCGCGGACGTGTACAGCATCTGCTACGTCAACGCCTTCCAGGTCCAGCCCGGCGAGCTGGCGGACTGGGACGACGACCTGCTGCTCAGGGACGGGAACGGCGAGGTCATCATCGACGAGGAGTGGCAGGAGGCGCTCCTCGACATCAGCACCGCGGACAGGCGCGAGCGGATCGCGGCCACCGTGAACGGCTGGATCGACGGCTGTGCCGAGGCGGGCTACCAGGCCGTCGAGCCGGACAACTTCGACAGCTTCACCCGCTCGGGCGGGCGGTTCGACGACGAGGCGGCCATGGCGTACATCGCGCTGCTCTCCGAGCACGCCCACGCCCAGGGGCTGGCCATCGCCCAGAAGAACACCTCCGAGCTGTCCGGGGAGCGCGCGCGCACCGGGCTGGACTTCGCGATCGCCGAGGAGTGCGGCGAGCAGGGCAACTGTCACGAGTTCACGGCGGCGTACGGCGACGACGTGATCGTCATCGAGTACACCCCCGAGGGGCTGGCGGCGGCCTGCCGGGAGTACGGGGACCGGCTGAGCATCGTGCGACGGGACTCGCTCGTCGTCACCCCCGACGAGGACGGGTACGTCCGCGAGACCTGCTGAGGCGCGTCAGCGTCCCCTTCCCGCCCTCACCTGCGTCACCGGGACCGGCGGAGCGGACGCGCGGCGCGCCGAGGCGCGGGCCCGCCTCGCGGGTCACCGAACCGGGCTGCCGTTTCCCGTGGCGGTGCCGTCCTGATCGGGGACGAGGGCCAGGCCGCCGGCGCCGATCGGGCCGCTCGGGACCTGGGACGTCGTGACCCGGTCACTCGTGGGCGGGTCCGGGCCGCACCGGGGCGTTTGGGCTCGGGCCGGCCCGGGGACCCGGAGGATCCGAGGTGACAGCTCCGAGGTGATAGTGATGCCCGAACCGGGGAGCAAGAAGTACGACATCCACCGCGCCCACGGGCGGAAGCGTGCGGAGAACCAGGGCGTCCCGGACCAGCAGGCCAACGAGCGGGCCAAGCGCGAGCTGCGGCGGGATCCCCACTGGCGCTCCCGCGGCCCGCGCACCGAGCGGGGCTACGGCCCCAAGGGCGAGCGTGGCGGGGAGGGCGGTGGCGGTCGTACCCGGCGGAGGCCGGAGACCGGCTGAGCGCCCTCCCCGGCCGGGGCCCTCCTGGGGCGCCGCGGCCCGAGTCGTAGCATGATCCCATGAGCATCCCCGACGGTCCGGGAGAGCGGCTCGCGGCCCTCGGCGACGAGTTGATCGAGATCCACACCTGGCTTCGGGAGGAACTGGCCGGGCTGCGCGCGGACGTCGAACGCCAGCTCGACGGGCGTGGTGAGCGGCCGCGCCGGTTGAAGGCGCACTGCCTGTCGTTCTGCTCGGCGTTGACCCGACACCACACCGGCGAGGACGGCGGCGCGTTTCCGGCACTGGCCGGCAGCTTCCCCGAGTTGGCGCCCACCATCGCCAAGCTGGAGGAGGACCACGAGCTGATCAGCGTCGTCCAGCACGATCTGGAGCGCCTGCTCGAAGGCATGGCGGCCGAGCCCGACGCGGCCGAGGTCGCGCGGGTGCTGAGCGCTCTCGACGGGCTGACCGCCATCCTCGAGTCGCATTTCGCCTTCGAGGAGCGCCGCATCGTCACGGCGCTGAACGCGCTGTCCGCCGAGGCGGGAACCGCGGAGAGTCTGCTGGGCCTCCCGGCCCCGAACGGAGCCTGACCGAGGACACCGCTGGGTCGGGGGCGCGCGGCGTGGGCGGCGAGCGGCCACGGGAGGGCTCAGGCACCTCGCCGGTCGGCGGTCGCCGTGTCCACCAGCATCGGGAACGCCGCGTGCAACTCCCGCTCCCAGTAGGGCCAGGTGTGGCGGCCCGCGCCGTGGAGGCGGCTGGTGACGTCGCCGCCCGGCGCCCGCACCCGTTCCACGAGCCGTTCGCTCATCGGCTCGCACAGCGGCTCGACGTCGGGATCCACCGGGCTGCCCGCCGGGTCCAGGAACGGGCGGCCGCCAGCCCGGCGGCTCCGGTCAGGACGGCACGGCGGGTGGCGCCGGGCATCGTCGCCTCCGGGAGATCGGCCACGGGGGGAATCGCCGGAAGGCGAACAGGGTGGCGGCACGGGGGATATGGGCTGAGCAGGAAGGCGTCCGATCAGGAGTGGACGATGTATGGCCCGAAACGGCCATGATCGATCGGGCGCCCGCGTGTTGCGCCCGATTGCGCGTCGGCGCCTTCAACGGCGGTGCTGTCGGGGCGGCGAGGGATCGCGCCGGGTACCGCCGGCGGTCGGCCGAGTGGCCCGCCGCCGGTGGCCGACGCGGGAGGTGCAACGACCTCCACGAGAGTGATGCCGCTTCGCCGGCCGGGCGCGTCGCACCCACCGTGCCGGCCCGGCGGCGAAGTATGAGCGCGCCGCCGGACACCGACGTCCGGGGCTGCCTCAAGCAATCGGGAGATATCGATGCGCATCCGCATGGCCATTGCCACTCTTTCCTTCGCCGCCCTGGGGGCCTTCGGCTTCGCCGGCACCGCACACGCCACCGACGAAGGCGAGCACGAAGTCATCATCTGTGCCACGCATTCCGCCTGCATCATCGAGGACTGAGACACGGCGGGTGCCCGGAGGTCGCACGTGGCCGCCGGGCACCCGCTCGTGACCTGGCCGCCGTGCGGCTCCCGGGGATCGCCTCCGGGTGGGGCATGGGCTCAACCGGAGGGGGTACTTCCCGAGACCCCGGCTCGGTGACCGGGCAGGTCGAGAGGAGCACGACGATGCTGATGGCCCATCCCGCGGTGCTGTCGAGACTGGTCGAGCAGTACGAGACGCTGGAGTTGCTCCACGCCGAGCAGGGCACCAGGGAGGCGCGGCAGCGGATGGAGGACGTCGTCTACACGCTGTGCGTGTCCACGGGCACGCGGGATGTCGGAGCCGCGTTGGCCACCGCCCGGCAACAGCTGGCCGCGGCCGGCAGTTCCGTGGACGCTCCGGTGGTCGGTCCCTGACCGGCACGGCACCGGCACCCGGCCGGCCCCGCCCCTCCCCCGTTCAGGGTGTGGGTGGCGGGGCCGCCGCACGACGGTGCCCTCTGGTGGGGTTCAGTAGCTCTCGGTGTCCCGCACGTCCCGGACGAAGGCGTTGGCGGAGGCGCCCTCGTCCACCAGATCGGGATGAAGTCGACGGAGCTGAGTGCGGACGACGCCTTCCCCTCCGTGCCGTGCCACTGCTCGGCGAGGGCCTGCTGCTTGTCCTGGGGGTACTCCAGCCACCGTCGGTTGTCCGGATCGAGCTGCCGGAGGACGTGGCCGCGCAGGTTCGTGGTCATGACGGTCCTCCTGACGTGAGGCGTCGAGTCGTGACAGGGTCGGCCTGCGCGAGACGCCGGTCGAATGGGGCGGAACGCGACAGGTGTCTCACCGGCCGGGTGCCCGCGACGAGGCGGCGCCGGTGGCCGGTGGCCGGCCGGTGGGCCGTCAGATGCCGAAGCCGACGCTGGAGACGTAGGAGTAGGCGTCGTAGTCGGAGCCGAGGTCGGTGATGATCTCGTCCCAGATGACGTCGAGAAGCTCGACGTTCTCGACGATCCAGGCGTCGATGATGTCGTCCCAGATGCGGTGGCCGCGGACCGTGATGCGGCGCACGGCCAACTCCCGGACGCGGCCGGGATGATCCCGCTGCACCTGACGCTGGTCGACGGGATGGATCTCGATGCGGGCGCCGCGGTCCCTGAGGCGCCGTTTCCATTCGGCCCCGAGATTGCGGCGGCGCAGGTCCCAGTAAGCGTCGTCGATGCGCTCCAGGTTGCGCCGGCTGGGGATGCGGTCCTCCGCGAGCCAGGCGAAGAGGGTTCTCCGGCTCACGCTGATGCCGGCGCGTTCCATGGCGGCGTAGCCGGCGGCCGAGGCGGTGAGGTACCGCAGCCGGGCGGCGAGGCCGCGTTCGGTGTCCACGGGCGAGGCCACGCCGGTGACCTGACGGTCCATCTCCCGGCCGAGGGCGGCCCAGCCGGGGACGCCGCGGGCACTGTAGAGGCCGAACCGCGTCCAGCGTCCGGCCATCAGTCACCGCCGCCGACGGTGTACTCGTCCTTGAGCTTCACCTCGGTCAGCCGCCGGCCCTCGGGGAAGACCCGGCGCCAGTCGCCGATGACGTGCAGTTCGTCGGTGCCCATCATCCGGACCAGGGTCAGACCGGCCTCGTGGGCCTTCCACGCCTTCCACCAGAGGTTGGTGAACGCCTGCGAGCGGATGATGTGCATCCAGTCGGGGCGGCGCATCTCGCGGTTGGCGGAGGACTCCCCGATCGTCGAGACGAACTTGCTGTACATGGCCTTGACGTACTCGAAGGTGACGGCGTCGCCGTCCTCGACGGCCTGATCCCTGGCGGCGGCCAGCTCCCGGCGGAACCGCTCCAGCAGGGCCTCGCTGGAGCCCGAGGTCCAGGACTCGTGGATGACGGGTGCCTCGCACAGCCGGTGCTTGGGGCCGGCCAGGCGCAGCAGGAGGCGCAGCGTGGGGTCGGTGATCCACAGCGGGCCGGCCTGTTCCCGGTTGCCGAGGGGGTTCGGCAGGTCGTCGTGGGGCCATTCCGGCGGGGTGACCAGGTACAGGCCCGAGCGTTTCCTGTCGTACTCGCCGCTGTCGGAATGGCGGGGCCTGCCGATCGGCAGGTGTGTCTTGAGTGCGCTCAGGTAGGCGCCGTTGACGTCCAGGGCGGTGACCGTGTGTCGGGGTCCGCTTCGTCCGATCCGGGGGTTGATCCACTTGGGGCGGCCCTCCCAGATCTGGTCGGCCCCGTCGCGGCTGGGCTTCCTCAGGATGGTGACGTCGTCGGTGTCGACGTAGTGGGTGAAGTCGTATGTGGAGCCGACCCGGGTCGCGTTGAGGAGGGCCATGCCGTCCGGGATGGCGCGTCTGACGAGGACGGTGGTCGCGGCCTCGGGGTCGTCGTCGTTGTCGGCGAGTGCCTGGGCGACGGCGCGGGCGATCGGGGTGGAGGTGTCGCGCCGTTCGGGTGCGGCGGGCGGGCGTGGGGCCGGGGTGCTGGGCTCCGGCGTCGCCGTGGTGGTGGGGCTGGTCGCCGGGGCCGTGGTGGTGCAGAAGCCGCCCATGTGCTGGGGGTGGCCGCCCGCCCGCAGCGGGGTGGGTTGTCCGCAGAGGACGCACGGGGCCGGCTCGCTCCGGAGGAGTTCGCCGTCCGGGCCCCGGTCCGCCTCGGCCGCCGGCGGCGGTGCGGGGTCAGGGCTGGGGTTGGGGTTGGGGTGTGCGGGGGGCGGCGGTGGCGGGGCTGCGGGGCGCGGGGGCGGGATGTCGGCCTCGGGGACGCCGCTCGCGGTGGCGGACGTGCCGAGGTGCGCGACGGCGTGGGAGGGACCGGCGAGGACGTCGAGGGGGCGCATGCCCCAGTGGGCGGCGAGCCGGTCGACGTCTCCGAGGTTCCACTCGACACCCCGCGCTGAGGAGAGGCGGCGGCTGAGCTGCCCCGGGGTGAGCCCCAGGCCGGCCGCGAGGTCGCGCTGGCTCTCGCCGGTGTGCGCCCGTACGGCCGCGATCGTCAGCCGCAGCAGCTCGCCCGTTCCCATCTCCACTCCACCCGTCTCAGGAATGGCCCTGGTCCCTCTCGCGGTGTCCGGCGCCGGGGGCGCGCGGGAGGGGGCGGGCCGGCGGAACGCCACCCAGGACGATAGCGGTGACGTGCTCGGGGGTGCGGTCGGCCCTCGGGCGGGGGTGCCGGGCCCGCGGCCCGCGGTGGGGTGCGTCGGGTCGGTGTCGGTGGTCGGGTGGGTCGCCGAGCACTCGGGGTCCTGGTCGTCGTCAGCGGTTGCCGCGCCCGGGGGCGGGGTCGCGGGATTCGAGGGAGGCGAGGAAGGCGTTGTAGGCGGCGAGCTCGCGGTCGCCGTCCCGGTTGGCGGCGCGGTCGCGACGGCGTGCCTGGCGCTGTTCGGACAGGTACCACTGGACCAGCAGGGCGACCAGCACGATGACGGTGGGGATCTCGCTGAAGGCCCAGGCCAGGCCGCCGGCGGCGGACTGCTCGGCGAGCGCCTCGACGCCCAGGGAGTCGGGCGGGTCGGCGAAGGTGTCGACCATGGGTTCGGTGGCCATCATCAGCGCGATGCCGAAGAAGGCGTGGAAGGGCATGGTGGCGAAGAGCTCCAGCATGCGCAGGGGGTAGCCGGTGCGGTGCGGGCCGGGGTCGACGCCCATGATCGGCCAGAAGAAGACCAGCCCGACGACGAGGAAGTGGCACATCATCGCGAGGTGTCCGGCGCGGGTCTCCATCAGCGTGTCGAACAGGGGGGTGAAGTAGAGGCCGTAGAGGCTGGCGATGAACAGGGGGATGGTGAACAGCGGGCTGGTCACGATCCGCACGTACCGGGAGTGCAGCGCGGCGACCAGCAGTTCGCGCGGTCCGCGGCGGCCGCCTCCGGCGGGGCGCAGGGCGCGCAGCAGCAGGGTCACCGGCGCGCCGAGCAGCAGTGCCACGGGCGTGAGCATGCTGAGCACCATGTGCTGGATCATGTGGGCGCTGAACAGGACCATGCCGTAGTCGTGGACGCCGGTGCAGGTGACCAGGGCGATGGAGAGCACGCCGAGGCCGAAGGAGACGGTCCGTCCGGTGCCCCAGCGGTCGCCGCGGCGGACGAGTCGGGCGACGCCCCACCCGTACAGGAGGCACAGGGCGACGCAGAGGATCAGGAAGACGGGGTCTCCGCCGAACTCCAGTGCGCGGCCCACCGTGAAGGGGGGCAGCTCATCGCCGTGGTCGTGCTGGCCCATGTCGTGCTCGCTTTCTCGCCCGCCGCTCGCCGGTGCCGCCGTCGGGGCTCAGGCCTCGCGGGTGGCGGCGGCGATCCGCTCGGTGCGGAGGGCGTCGAACCACTGGTCGTTCAGGGGGGACAGGGCGCCGGCGCCCAGGGCGAGCCGCAGCAGGAGGTCGGCGATCTGCGGGTTGCGGGCGAGCACCGGGCCGTGCATGTAGGTGCCGAAGACCCTGTCGCGCCAGGCGCCCTCGGTGCCGTCTCCGGTGCCGTTGCCGTTGCCCATCCGGACGCGGGCGAAGGGGCGGACGCCGGGTCCGAGGTGGGTGACGCCCTGGTGGTTCTCGAAGCCGGTCAGCTGGGGCAGGCCGAGGTGGTCGTCGACGTCGGCGAGCACGTCGCCGACGCAGCGTTCGGCGCCGCCGCGGACGCTGGTGACGTCCAGCAGGCCGAGGCCGGCCTCGCGCTGGCCGAGGTCGTTGACGAACTCGTGGCCGAGGATCTGGTAGCCGGCGCACACGGAGAAGATGACGGCGCCGTTGTTCGCGGCGTGGGTCAGGCCGCCGTCGCGGCGCAGCCGCTCGGCGGCGAGCCGCTGTGGGCGGTCCTCGCCGCCGCCGATCAGGTAGATGTGCCCGGTGGCGGGGATGGGCTGGTCGGAGCGGACGTCCTGGCGCTCCACGTGCAGGCCGCGCTGTTCGGCGCGGCGCTTGACCACCAGGACGTTGCCCTGGTCGCCGTAGGTGCTGAGGAGGTCGGGGTAGACCCAGATCAGCCGCAGTCCTGAGGTCTGGGGGTTAGTCATGCGTGCCGTCCTTGAGCGTGCTGGCGGGCCTTCAGTTGCCGACGACGCGGCGCAGGTCCTGGAAGGCGGTGTAGTTGGCGATGGCTTCGATGCGGCCGGGTGGGAGGCCGGCGACGGCCTGACGGAGGTCGGGGTGGACGCGGAAGTCGAGGCCGGCGACCTCCAGGCGCACCGCGAGGTCGAGGCGGCGGTCGCCGACCACGGCGATGGGGTGGCCGGCCAGCCGGGTGTAGTCCACGTCCCACAGCCAGGAGGTGTCGGTGCCGTCCGCGCTGCGGGCGTTGACGGACAGGACCACGGGGGTGGGGGGCGGGTCGATGAGGGAGAACGTCTCCAGCCAGCCGGCTGGGTTCTTCGCCAGCAGCAGGCGGATCGCGCGTCCGTCGTACTGGACGACGTCGTACCGGCCGGCGACGGCGGCGACGGACTGCATGCGCTGTAGTGCCAGCTGCGGGGCGATCCCGAACACGGCGGCGGTGGCGGTGGCGGTGGCGGCGTTGGCCTTGTTGGCCCGCCCGGGGAGCTGCAGCTGGATGGGCCAGGCGGAGCCGTGCGGGTCGAGCACGTGGTCCCCGGACAGCACCCAGGTGGGGGTGGGGCGGGCGAAGCCGCAGCTGCCGCACTGCCAGCTGTCGTCGGGGCGTTGGAGGACGCCTCCGCAGGAGGGGCAGGACCAGGCGTCGTCCTTCCACTCCTGTCCGGCGGCCACCCAGACGACGTTGCCGGCGGAGGCCGCGGCCCACACGATCAGCGGGTCGTCGGCGTTGGCGATGACGGTGGCCTTGGTGCCCTCCAGGCCCTCGCGCCAGCGCTCGGCGAGCATGCGGGTCTCGGCGGCGCGGTCGAGCTGGTCGCGCGAGAGGTTGAGCAGGGCGATGGCCTTGGGCGAGACGGCACGGGCGACGCCGGTGAGGTACTTCTCGTCGACCTCGAGCACTCCGTAGCGGGCGTTGGCGCCGCCGGACAGGGCGGAGGTGATGCCGGCCGGCATGTTGGCGCCGAGCGCGTTGGAGACGACCTCGCCGCCGGCGCGCAGGGCCTCGGCGACCAGGCGGGTGGTCGTGGTCTTGCCGTTGGTGGCGGAGATCAGGACCACGTCCAGGTGGCCGGCCAGCCGGGACAGCAGGTCGGGGTCGAGCTTGAGGGCGACCCGCCCGCCGATCACGGATCCGCTGCCGCGTCCCGCCGCCCGCGACACCGCCGCGGCCGCGCGTCCGGCGGTCACGGCCAGCTTGGCGCGCGCGGACAGCGGTTGCGTGCTGTCTGCCATCGTGTGTGTTCCTCCTTGCCCCGGGCCCGTCGTGGCCGGGGACCAGCCTATCGAGGTCCGACGGGGTGTCCGTCGCGTCACCCCGGGTGTGGGTCGTGGGCGACCGGGTGGCCGCGGTCACCCGAATGCCCGCATCCCGTGTCGGTCACCGTTTGTCAGACTTAGAGTACCCAGAGTGAAGATCGGGGGGCGTCGTCGGGAGTGCTCATGGTCTTGTCGGTCTCCGGGCTCCTGCTGCTGGGAGTCATCGTGTTCCTGTTCTTCCGGAAGGACGGGTTGAAGATCTCGCACGCGGTGGTGTGCGGCCTGTTCGGGTTCTATCTCGCGGGCACGGCGGTGGCCCCGAGCATCCAGGCGAGCGGGGAGAGCCTGGCGCGGTTGCTGGACGGCATCCCGTTCTGACTGTCCGCCGGTCGCTGGTGGGCGGTCTGGACCGGTGGCCGGGGTCAGGCGGCCAGGACGGCCAGCGGATCGTCGAGCACCGGCTGCCAGGCGAGTTCGCCGGCGCCGACCAGGCTGTCGTGGTCGAGGGTGCAGGGCAGGACGGGGACGCTGCCGCTTCTCCCCCACAGGCTGTGCCGTTCGACGGTGGCGCGGAGCCGGTCGGGGTCGGCCGCCAGCAGGTGGCGGTGCAGGCCGCCGAGGATGATGCGGTCGGGGTTGAGGATGTTCACCAGGCCGGCGAGGCCGAGGCCGAGGCGGTCGATGACGGTGCCGGTGGCGGCGCGGACGGCCGGGTCGGTCGCGTGTTCGGTGCGCAGCATCTCCCCGGCCTGGTGCAGCAGCGAGCCCTCCGGGCCCGGTCGGCGGCCGGCGGCGGCGAGCAGGGCGAGGGGGTCGGTCTCGACGTCGAGGCAGCCGCGGCCGCCGCAGTGGCACGGGCGGCCCTGGGGGTCCACGGTGAGGTGGCCGACCTCCAGGGCGAGGCCGGCGCTGCCGGTGTGCAGCCGGCCGTCCAGGACCAGGGCGCCGCCGACGCCGCGGTGGCCGGTGGCGACGCACAGCAGGTGGGGTGAGCCCTGGCCGGCTCCGTGGCGGTGCTCGGCGAGCGCGGCGAGGTTGATGTCGTTGCCGCAGAAGCCGGGGACGTCGAGGCCGGCCGCGGCGAGGCAGTCGGTGAAGATGTCGCGTACGGGCGCGCCGGCGGGCCAGGCGAGGTGGAGCGGGTTGAGTGCGGTGCCCTCGGGTTCGGCCACGGCGGAGGGCACGGCGAGGCCGGCGCCGACGCACTGCCGCCCGGTGTCGCGGAGCAGTTGCGCGCCGGCGTCGACGACCTGGCGGAGCACCCGGGCGGGGTCGGCGGGCACGGTCACGCAGCCGGGCGCGGTGGCCACGATGCGGCCGCCGAGTCCGACGAGGGCGGCGCGGAATCCGTCGGCGTGCACCTGGGCGGCGAGGGCGACGGGGCCGTTGTCGGCGATGGCGAGGCGGTGGGAGGGGCGGCCCTGGCTGCCCGCGGCGGCGGGCCGGGCGTCCACGGTGATGAGGCCGAGGGTCTGGAGCTCCGCCGCGACCGCGCCCGCGGTGGCCCGGGTGACGCCGAGTTCGGTGGTGAGGACGGCGCGGGTGGGGGCGCGGCCGGTGTGGACGAGTTCGAGCGCGGGTCCGAGGGCGTTCCGGCCTCTCTCGAGCCTGGTACGGGTGCGGGTCACACCCCTATTCTTCCTTTGTGCCACCGATAAACAAACTCCGGGCGGGGCGGGTTCCGAGTCCGCGGCGTGGCGGGGCGCGAGCCCCGACCGCGGACGGGCTGCGTCGGCTCCGCGTCGCCATCACCGCCTTCTTCGCGCTGGACGGCTTCGTCTTCGCGGGCTGGGTGGTGCGCATTCCGGCGGTCAAGGAGCAGACCGGCGCCTCGCCGAGCGCGCTGGGGCTGGCGCTGCTGGGAGTCTCGGCGGGGGCCGTGGTGACCATGGTGGTGACCGGCAGGCTGTGTCAGCGGTTCGGGAACCATCCGGTGACGGTGGTCTCCGGGGTGCTGCTGGCGCTGAGCGTCTCGTTGCCGCCGCACGCCGACTCGGCGCTGGTGCTCGGCGGGATGCTGCTGGTGTTCGGGACGGCGTTCGGCGCGGTCAACGTGTCGGCCAACAGCGCCGCGGTGGACCTGATCGCGGCGCTGGGACGGCCGGTGATGCCGAGCTTCCACGCGGCGTTCAGCCTGGGCGGGATGCTCGGGGCGGGGCTGGGTGGACTGGTGGCGGGCCGGCTGAGCGCGGCGTGGCATCTGGCGGGGCTGTGCGTGGTGGGTCTGGTGGTGGCGGCGGTCGCCGGGCGTGCGCTGCTGGGCTCCCCGGTCCCGCCCCGGGAGGCGGCGGGCGCGGCGCGGGACGCGGCGGACCCCGAGGCGCCGGGCGCGGACGGCGCGGGGTCACCGGAGCGCGAGCCGGGTGAGGGCGGGGCGGCCGCGGCCGGTCCGGGACGGCGACGGGCGCGTTGGCTGGTGGCCGTGCTCGGCTTCGTCGCGCTGTGCACGGCGTACGGGGAGGGTGCGCTGGCGGACTGGAGCGCGCTGCACCTGCGCGAGACGCTCGACGCGAGCCCGGGGGTGGCGGCCTCCGGCTACTCGGTGTTCGCGCTGGCCATGACCGTGGGCCGGCTCACCGGCTCGACGGTGCTGGAACGGGTGGGCCAGACCCCCGCGTTGGTCGCCGGCGGGGCGACGGCGGCGGTCGGCATGCTGGTGGCCTCGCTGGCGCCCGTGCTGTGGCTGGCGCTCGTGGGGTTCGCGGTGACGGGCCTGGGACTGGCCAACATCTTCCCCGTCGCGATCGGCCAGGCCGGCGCGCTCGCGGGTGCCCCGGGGGTGGCCGCGGCGTCCACCCTCGGCTACGGCGGGATGCTCGTCGGGCCCGTGGCGATCGGCTTCCTGGCGGAGTGGTGGTCGCTGGCCACGGCGCTGACCACGGTCGCGGCGCTGTCCGCGGCGGCGGCGGTGACGGCGTACGCGACCCGGCACGCGGTGCGGGCGCCGGGCTGAGAGACATCTCACGTGCCTAAGAAGTCAAGCCGCGACGGCTGGAACTGCTGAGAAGGAGGTGAATGCGCGATGCTCGTCGAAGTGCTGCCGGGTTTGCAGGCAGTGGTAGAGCTGGCCGAGCAG
>NZ_JBDPLU010000039.1:0-42784 GCF_039871525.1 Streptomyces sp. B6B3
CCCGCCGCCCCGCCCCCCCCCCCCCCCCCCCCGGCCCCAGCGCCGCGAACGCCCCCGCCCAGCGGCCCACCGCACGGGGCATGCTGCCCCGGCCCGCTCCGCGGCGCCCCCAGCCCCGGGCACCGCACGGCGCACGCGCCTCGGCCGCAGGCCCCCCGACACCGCCAACCGCCCCCCGGACGAGGGCTGTCCCAACCTCGCGGCATCGCCTGGCTGCGCCCAGCACCGCCAACCACCCGCCACCAGGCGCACGTGTCTCGGCCGCGGGCCGGCACGAGCCTGTGGGCGCAAGCAGTCCGCGCTAGCAACGCGCTGGCCGCTCCCGGCGGGCGCTGCCCCTGCCGCAAGCCAGGCGCGGCCCCACAGCGCCGCCTCTTCGCGCCCCAACACCGGGCACCGCCCGCCGCACGCGCCCCGGCCCCAGGCAAACCGCACCACCAACCACCCGCCGCACCACGCGACAGCTGCAGACCGACACGGCCCCACCGCGCCACCCCACCACCGGGCACCGCCCGCCGCGCGGCGGGGTCAGGCGGGGTGGAGGGTGAGGTCGGGTGGGGGGAGTTCGTCGATGTCGAGGAGGCTGTAGCCGTAGGCGTTGGCGCGGGCCTCGTAGCGCTCGCAGAGGCGGCGGAAGCGGCGCCGGTTCACCGGGTCGGTCGCCTGGGCCAGCCGCAGCCAGCGCGATCGGTAGGCGTTGCTGCGGTCCCGCACCGAGTCGGCGGGGATGTCGCCCGGCAGGTCGAGGAAGTCACGCACGCCGTCCAGGGTCTCCCGCGGGCTGGTCACCAGCCGCTCGTAGCTGAGCACGTGCAGCCGCGTCACGTGGCGGGCGTCGGCACGCAGCGTGTCGTGCGCGCGGAACCAGTTCTCGAACAGCGTGGAAAGTCGGGTACGCGGCGCCCACTTCTTGGTGGAAAGTGTGACGATCACGGGGTGGCGCATGATGACCAGGAAACGGGCCTCGGGGAACAGCCGTTGCAGGAACCGCGTCATGACGAGGTTGGCCGGGGACTTCTCCACCAGGAACGGGCGTTCCAGGTCCCAGTATTTCCCCCATTCCGCGAACAGCCGGTCGCCGTTGCCCGGTTCGGCCAGCGGGGAATTCTCGGTCATGTGCGCCGCGGGCGAGAGGGCGAACCGGCCCGGTCCGGAACGTGTACGCCGCGCGGCCGTCGGATAGACCGTCTGGAGATATTGGCCCTCGTCCTCCATCACCCCGGTGTCGTGAAAGCCGCTCACCTGGGGATGGGCGGCCAGCGCCCGGGTCAATGGGGTCGTGCCGCTGCGGTGTAGACCGCCGACAAACACGATCCGCTGGTCGGCTCTGGGCATCGGCCTGGCCACTGAAGCTGTCACGGAACAGTTCCTTCCCGCGCATTACCGAATCATCCGCCGAACCTGTGGCCGTAATCATATGAGTTATTGGCGGGTTGGCGCGGCCCCCGCGTCGTCGTCCGCCGCGTCGGCCGCCGGGGCGACGAGCTTGCCGCCCTCCGCGGCGACGCGCTCCAGATGCCGGCGGGCGGCGACGCGGGCCGCGTCCGCGTCCCGGTCGGCGACGGCTGCCACGATGGCGCCGTGTTCGTCGAGGGTCCGCGGGAGGCTGGCGAGGTAGGCGAGCGAGTCCCGGTAGGACGCGCGCAGACAGGCGTTGACCGGGTCGACGAACCAGGAGAAGAAGGGGTTGCCGCTGGCCCGGGTGACGACCTCGTGGAACTCGATGTCCGCCTCCAGGCAGGTGGCGAAGTCGCCCGCGGCCCGCTCGGCGCGCGCCACCGAGGCGCGCAGGTCCCGCAGGTCGACCTCGGTGCGGCGCTCGGCCGCCAGCGCCGCCACCTCGACCTCGATGATCAGCCGGGTCTCCATGAGCTGCGGGAAGGTGGCCGCGTGCATGCCGAGCATCAGCGTGTAGTGCCGGGCGACGGCCGAGCCGTCCGGCTGGGCGACCACCATGCCCCGGCCGGGACGGATGTCCACCAGGCCGCGCTGGTCCAGGATCCGCCCGGCCTCCCTGATGACCGTCCGGCTCACCCCGTAGCGCTCGACCAGCTGCGGTTCGGTCGGCAGCCGGTCGCCGGGACGCCGGCCCTGGGTGAGCAGGTCGTGCTGGATCTGCTCGGCCACCAGCTCCGAGAGCCGCGGTGGCCGGGCGGGCACCCCGCCTCGCGCCCGGGTGCCACCGCGCCGGAAACCCTCGGGGTCTTGCGATGCGTCCATGGGCGTCCTATCGTCCGATCATCATACGAAGAAGCACCATCGTACGGAAGGGCCCGCTGAGTCGCATGGCCGCTGTCAGCCAGATCTCCTCGTCCCCCGCCGACGTCCTGCCCAGGGACACCGACGCGCTTCTGGTCGGGCGCCTCCTCGACCCCGAGGCGGGCGGCCCGAGCCTGGTCCTCGTGCGCGGCGACGCGCTGGTCGACGTCACCGACCTCGGCCCCACCATGGCGGACCTGCTGGAGCGCCCGGACGCGGTGACGCTGCTCCGGGACGCCGCGGAACGCCGCAGCTGGCCGCTGGCCGAGGTGCTGGAGGCCACCGCCGCGCACCGCGTCGAGCAGCCCAGGCTGCTGGCCCCGGTGGACCTCCAGGTGATCAAGGCCGCCGGCGTCACGTTCGCCAACAGCATGCTGGAGCGGGTCATCGAGGAGCGCGCCGGCGGAGTCGCCGAGGACGCGGAGGAGATCAGGCGCCGGGTCACGTCCCGCGTCGGGGAGCGCCTGGAGTCGGTGCGGGCCGGCAGCCCGGAGGCCATCGAGCTGCTGCTGTGGCTGCGCGAGCAGGGCATGTGGTCGCAGTACCTGGAGGTCGGGCTCGGCCCGGACGCCGAGATCTTCACCAAGGGTCCGGTGCTCTCCGCGGTCGGCTACGGCGCGCCGGTCGGCGTGGCCGCCGTCTCCGAGTGGAACAACCCCGAGCCCGAGCTGGTGCTCGCCGTCACCTCCGACGCGCGGATCGTCGGCGCCACCCTCGGCAACGACGTCAACCTCCGCGACGTCGAGGGCCGCAGCGCGCTGCTGCTGCCGCAGGCGAAGGACAACAACGCCGCCACCGCGCTCGGCCCGTTCCTCCGGCTGTTCGACGAGGGCTTCGGCATCGACGACGTGCGCGACGCCCGGATCACGCTGACGGTGCTCGGCCGGGACGGTTTCGAGCTGCGCGACGCGTCGGACATGGGCCAGATCAGCCGCCCGTTGGAGTCCCTGGTGGCTCAGGCGGTGAACCGGCGCCACCCCTATCCCGACGGCGTGGTGCTGTTCACCGGCACGCTCTTCGCGCCGACCGCCGACCGCGGCGAGCCGGGCAGCGGCTTCACCCACCACGAGGGCGATCTGGTGGAGATCGCCACCCCGCGGCTGGGGGCGCTGCGCAACGTCGTCACCACCAGCGAGCAGGCCCCCGAGTGGGACACCGGCATACGCGCGCTGTACGCCAGTCTCATGCGACGCGGGCTGCTCCGGGCGGCCACATGACCGGCGCCCGCCCCGCTCGGCCCGCCCGACCCGAAGGCGAACGTCCCACCGGCCGGCGCCTGGTGGTGACCGACATGACCTTCCCCGACGACGCGGCGGAGCGGCGGGCGGCCGCCGCCGCGGGCGCCCACTACCGGCTGTGTCGCTGCACCGACGAGGCCGAGACGGCCCGCGCGGTGCGCGGGGCCGACGTCGTGCTGGTCAACTTCGCGCCGGTCACGGAGGCCGTGCTGGCCGCGATGGCCCCAGGCGCCACCGTCGTGCGCTACGGCATCGGGGTGGACAACGTCGACCTCGACGCCGCCGCGCGGCGCGGCGTCCGGGTGGCCAACGTGCCCGACTACGGTTCGGACACCGTCGCCGACCACGCCGCCGCGCTCTTGCTGTCCCTGCTGCGCCGGCTGCCCGAGTACCACGGGGTCATCGCCGGCGGCGGCTGGGGAGCGCCGTCCGACCTGGCCCCGGTGCGCGCGCTGTCCGCGACCACCGTCGGGCTGGTCGGCACCGGCCGCATCGGGCGCGCGCTCGCCGCCCGGCTGATCCCGTTCGGCGTCACCGTGCTGGGCCACGATCCGTACGCGGACCCGGCCGAGCTGGCCGCGGCCGGCATCCGGGTCCGCCCGCTGGACGAGGTGCTGCGGCGCTCCCACGCGATATCGCTGCACGCGCCCGCCACACCGGAGACCCATCACCTGATCGACCGGGACGCCCTGGCCCGGCTGCCGTGGGGCGCCGTGCTGGTGAACACGGCGCGCGGCTCCCTGGTGGAGACCGCGGCGGTGGTCGAGGCGCTGCGCGAGGGACGGCTCGCCGGCGCGGGTCTCGACGTGGTGGAGGAGGAGCCGCTGCCCGCCGACAGCGAGCTGCGCACCCTGCCGAACGTCCAGCTCACCCCGCACGCGGCGTTCTACTCGGAGCAGTCGGTCCGGCGCCTCCAGGAACTGGCCGCCGACGAGGCGCGCCGGGCGCTGCTCGGCGAGCCGCTGCGCTCCCCGGTCGCGCTGCCGGAGCCGGGCCCGGGGGACCGACCACCGGCCGGGACCCGGACCCGGCCACCGACCCGGCCACCGGCCTAGCCACCACCGACCGGCCACCGATCCGCCCATCGACCCGGTCACCCTGCGACGTGGCGACGTGGACGACGACGCACGGAAGCGGAGCATCGACCGCATGGCACATCCCCTCCCCCTCAGCTGCCGCACCTTCGTCGGCGGCGACTGGCACGACACCGCCGGCGAACCGGTCCCGCGGCACAACCCCGCGACCGGAGAGCTGGTCGCCCTCGCCCCCCGGAACACCGCCGAGGACGTGGACCGCGCCGTGCGCGCCGCCGTCGACGCGTTCCCCGCCTGGAGCCGGGCGCTGCCCGCCGAACGCTCCCGGCTGCTGCACCGGCTGGCCGACGCCTGCGCCGAGCGGGTGCCCGACCTGGCCGCCGCGATCACCCGGGAACAGGGCAAGCCCCTGGACGAGGCCACGGGCGAGGTGCGGAAGTTCGTCACCGCGCTGCACTACTACGCCGAGGAGGCGGTGCGGGTCTTCGGCCGCACCGTGCCCAACGACGCGCACGGCTTCACCAGCATCGTCGAGCAGGAGCCCGTCGGCCCGGTGGCCGGCATCGTCCCGTGGAACTACCCGATCGAGCTGATCGGCTGGAAGCTGGCCGGCGCCACCGCGGCCGGCTGCACCATCGTCATCAAGCCCTCCGAATACACCCCCGGCTGCGCCCAGGTGCTCTCCGAATGCGTGGCCGCCGTGCTGCCGCCCGGCGTGGTGAACCTCGTCTACGGCGACGGCGAGACCGGCCGGGCGCTGGCCGCCCACCCGGCGGTCGCCAAGGTCGCGTTCACCGGCTCGATGCGCACCGGGCAGGCGCTGCTGCGCACCGTCACCGGCGTCACCGGGCTGTCCCTGGAGCTCGGCGGCAGCTGCCCGATGGTCGTCACGGACCGGGCCGACCTCGACGCGGCGGTGGCCGGCGCGACCCGGCGCTCGTTCCGCAACGCCGGCCAGATCTGCATCGCCATCAACCGGATCTACGCCCAGCGCGGGGTGTACCGGGAGTTCGTCGAGCGGCTCGGCGCCGCGGCCGACGCGCTGCGGGTCGCCGACGGCATGGCGGTGCCGGACGCCGACGTCGGCGCGCTCACCATGGACGAGACCCACCGGCGCACCCTCGACCACATCGCGGACGCCCGGGACCGCGGCGCGTCCGTGGTGGCCGGCGGCGGCCCGGTCGCCGACCTGGCGCCCGGCCTCTTCCTGCGCCCCACGGTGGTCGCCGACGCACCGGACGAGGCCCTGGTGATGCACGAGGAGACCTTCGGCCCGCTGGTCGGCGTCGCCCCCTTCACCGACCTCGACGAGGCCGTGACCCGCGCCAACGGCGCGCCCGGCGGCCTCGCCGCCTACGCGTACACGGACGACACCCGGGAGACCTTCACGCTGGCCCGCGGCCTCGACTTCGGCAACGTCGCCGTCAACAACGTCGACGCCGGAATCATGAACGCCCCCTACGGCGGGCGCCGGGAGAGCGGCTTCGGCTCCGAGCACGGCCACGAGGGCCTGACCTCGTTCCTCCAGCTGAAGCACATCAGGCTCCGGCACGGAGCGACCTGACCCGGGCGGGCGGCCGGGGCGGGACCAGCGGGGGGCACGAGCACGACGCGACGACGGAGACGCGGAAGGAGACGAGCCATGCTGATCGGCATCGACCTGGGGACCTCGGCCTGCAAGGTCATCGCGGTGGACGCCGCGGGCGACGTGGTGGCCCGCGAGTTGCGCGGGTACCCGATGACCAACCTGCGGCAGGGCTGGGCGGAACAGGATCCCGACGACTGGTGGGCCGCCACCGACGAGGCGGTCCGCGCGCTCACGGCCGGCCTGCCCCGCGGCGGCCGGGAGGTCACCGGCATCGGGCTGTGCGGCCAGATGCACGGCCTGACCGCCCTGGACGCCGCCGGCAACCCGCTGCGCCGGGCGATCCTGTGGAACGACCAGCGGTCCGCCCCGCAGTGCGACTGGATCACCGAACGGGCGGGCGGCCTCGACGGCCTGCTGCGGATGACGCAGAACCGGATGCTGCCCGGTTTCACCGGCGGCAAGATCGTCTGGCTGCGGGAGAACGAGCCCGAGGTGTACCAGCGGACCGCGCGGATCCTGAACCCGAAGGACTACCTGCGGCTGCTGATGACCGGCGAGTACCTGACCGACGTCTCGGACGCCTCGGGCACCGGCCTGTTCCACGTCGCGGCCCGCGAGTGGTCGGTGGAGCTGCTGGCGCTGCTCGGCATCGACCGGACGCTGCTGCCCGACGTGGTGGAGTCCGGCGAGCCCACCGGCGCGCTGCGCCCCGAACTCGCCGAGCGCTGGCGGCTGCCGGCCGACGTCCAGGTCTACGGGGGCGGCGGCGACGCTGTGCTGCAGACCACGGCGATGGGGCTGGTCGACCCCGGGCCCGTCGGCTTCACCATCGGCACCGCCGGCATCGTCGCCGGCGGCACCTCCCAATGCCCGGACAACCCCGACGGGCGGGTCCAGGTGTCCTGCGGCAACGCCCCGGGCCGCTGGCACATCATGGGCGTCTCGCTCGCCGCCGGCGGCGCGCTCCAGTGGTTCCGGGACGCCCTCGGCCCGGCCGACCCGGACGAGCCGATCCGCTACCAGCGGCTCATCGAACTCGCGAGGGACGTCGAACCCGGCGCCCAGGGGCTGCGCTTCCTGCCGTACCTGCTGGGCGAGCGCTCCCCGCACCTGGCGCCGGACGCCACCGCCGCCTGGCTCGGGCTCACCCCGCTGCACCATCTGGGGCATCTGACGAGAAGCGTGATGGAGGGCGTGCTGCTGAACCTGCGGGAGATCCTGGAGGTCTGCCGGCAGGCCGGCGTGCCCTGCGACCGGGTGGTCGCCTCGGGCGGCGCCGCCAACGAGCCGCTCTGGCTGCAGATGCTCGCCGACGTGCTCGGCCGGGAGACCGTCACCGTCACCGGCGCGGCGGAGGGCGGCGCGTACGGCGCGGCGCTGGTCGCCGGCGTCGGCTCCGGGCAGTGGCGGGACCTGGAGGAGTCGCTGGCCGCCGTGCGGGTGGAGCACACCTTCACCCCGGACGCCGGCGCGGCCGACGCGTACGACACGATCTTCTCCGAGCACCGCGCCCTCTACCCGAGGCTGCGGCAGGCCGACCTGACCGCCCCCACGCCCACACCCCCCACCGAGACCAACCAGGAGTGAGTCATGCCGCCCACCCAGCCGTCCACGGAGCCGAGCACGGAGCAGGACCGGGCCAAATGGGCCGCCGGCACCGCCGCGATCGACGCCTACGTCCGCGACGGCATGCGGCTCGGCCTGGGCTCGGGCACCACCTCGCACTGGTTCGTGCGGGCGCTCGGCGAGGCCGTGGCCGGTGGCCTGGACGTGGTCGGCGTGCCGACCTCGACCGGCACCCGGGACCTCGCCCTCGAGGTGGGCGTGCCGCTGACCACGCTGGCCGACGTGGAGCGGCTCGACCTGACCGTGGACGGGGCCGACGAGATCGACCGCGAGGGCGCCATGATCAAGGGCGGCGGCGCCTGCCTGCTGTGGGAACGGATCGTCGCCGACGCCTCCGACCGGATGGTGGCCGTGGTCGACGACGGCAAGGTGGTGGACGTGCTGGGCGCGTTCCCGCTGCCCGTCGAGGTGGTGCCCTACGCCTGGGAGTCCACGCGCCGCTCGATCGCCCGGCTGCTGCGGCGGCTCGGCTACGACGAGCCCGAACTGGTGCTGCGCGAGCGGGACGGCGAGCCGGTGCGCACCGACAGCGGCAACGTGCTGATCGACGCCCGGCTGGGCGCCATCCACGACCCGTTGGCGTTGGACGGACAGCTCAACTGGATCCCCGGCGTGGTCGAGAACGGCCTGTTCACCGGGATCGCCGACGAGATGGTGATCGGCCGCGCCGACGGCGGGCACGAGATCCGCGACGTCTCCGCCGCCCCCACCGCCCGCCCGGCCACCACCCGGCGCGGCGGCGCCTGAGCCCGCCCGGCGGGGCGCGTCGCACGCTCCGTTAGGCTGCCCCGATGTCCAGATCGAGGCCCGCCATGAGGTCCGGAGCACCGGGGCCCAGCCTGCGGGAGCTCGCGGTCCAGGCGCTCTCGTCCGTGGAGCGCGGCTACGACCTGCTCGCGCCCAAGTTCGACCACACGCCGTTCCGCACCCCGGACCGGGTGCTCGACGCCACGGCCGAGGCGCTGCGCGACCTCGGCCCGTTCGACGCGGGG
Organism: Streptomyces sp. B6B3; assembly: GCF_039871525.1. Classification (NCBI taxonomy): domain Bacteria; kingdom Bacillati; phylum Actinomycetota; class Actinomycetes; order Kitasatosporales; family Streptomycetaceae; genus Streptomyces; species Streptomyces sp. B6B3. Next base: position 8,738 of record NZ_JBDPLU010000039.1, read on the forward strand.
CTCGACCTGTGCACCGGCACCGGGGCCGGCGTCGAGGTGCTCCGGCGGGTCTGCGCCCGGCGGGTGGTCGGCGTCGACGTCAGCGCGGGCATGCTCGCGGTGGCGCGCGGCGCGCTCCCCGCCGGGCCGGACGCGGCGCCCGGGGCCGACCGGGCGCCCGAGGTGCGGTGGGTGCGGGCCGACGCCCGGGCGCTGCCGTTCGCCGCGGCCTTCGACCTGGTCGTCAGCTTCGGCGCGTTCGGCCACTTCCTGCCGGCCGAGCGGCCCGCGCTGTTCGCCCAGGCCCATGCCGCGCTGCGGCCGGGCGGCCGCTTCGCCTTCCCCGTCGCCGCGCCGCCGCCGGTCGGCTCCCGGCTGTACTGGGCGCTGTGGGGCTTCGACGCCGCGATGCGGGTGCGCAACGCGGTGTGGCGCCCCCCGTTCGTCATGTACTACCGCACCTTCCCGCTCTCCGGAGTCCGCGCGGACCTGATCCGGGCCGGCTTCTCGGTCCGGACGCTGCCGCTCGCCGAGTTCGGCCGACGGCCCGACGGGGCGCCGCGGGCCCGCCTGGTGGTGGCGCGCCGGGACTGAGCGGGGACCTCGTTTTCGACGCCTCCCTCCTTCGGATGAACCGACCGCGTCCGGCCTTGGGCCGGCACCGAACGCGCCGATGGATTCACCGGAGCGCGCGTGTGCCCCACGTCCTGAGGTCCCGGAGGGAGATCGGTGGTAGCCGGTACGTCTCACCCGTTCGAACTTCCCGACGCGGACCGTCCGCCTCCCCCCGCGTCCGGGGACGCGGCGGGCCCGGCCGTGTACCCCGGCGTGCCGGCCGCGCCGCCGCGCACGCTGCTCGACGTGCTGCGCGCCACCGTCTCCGGCGTCCCCGACGCCCTCGCCCTGGACGACGGCCGGGTCGTCCTCAGCTACCGGGAGCTCGACCGCGAGGTGACGCGGCTGGCCGGTGCGCTGCGCGCCGCGGGCGTCGGTGTCGGCGACCGGGTCGGGGTGCGCCTGCCGTCGGGGACCGCGGGACTGTACCTGGGGATCCTCGCCGTGCTGGCCGTGGGCGCCGCCTACGTGCCGGCGGACGCCGACGATCCGGACGAGCGCGCCGCGTTGGTGTTCGACGACGCGGGCGTCTGCGCGGTGCTCGGCACCGGCGCGGACCCGGAGGACCGGCGGATCCGGCCGGTCGCCGGGGTGCCGCCGGCCGGGCGCCCGGGCGCGCCGGGGCCGGACGACGACGCCTGGGTCATCTTCACCTCGGGATCCACCGGGCGCCCCAAGGGGGTCGCCGTCACCCACCGCGCCGCGGCGGCCTTCGTGGACGCGGAGGCCCGGCTGTTCGTCCCCGACGCCCCGATCGGCCCGGGGGACCGGGTGCTGGCCGGCCTCTCGGTGGCGTTCGACGCGTCCTGCGAGGAGATGTGGCTGGCCTGGCGGCACGGCGCCTGCCTGGTGCCGGCGCCGCGGGCCCTGGTGCGGGGCGGCGCGGAGCTCGGCCCGTGGCTGCGCGACCAGCGGATCACGGTGGTCTCGACGGTGCCGACGCTGGCCGCCTGCTGGTCGCCCGACCTGCTGGCCGGGGTCCGGCTGCTGGTCGTCGGCGGCGAGGCGTGCCCGCCCGAGGTGGTGCGGCGCTTCGCCCGCGACGGCCGGGAGGTGTGGAACACCTACGGGCCCACCGAGACGACGGTGGTGGCCTGCGCGTCGCGGCTGCGGGCCGGCGAGCCGGTGCGGATCGGGCTGCCGCTGGCCGGCTGGCGGCTGGCCGTGGTGGACGGCGACGGCTGCCCGGTGCGGTTCGGCGAGGTCGGCGAGCTGGTGGTCGGCGGGGTGGGCCTCGGCCGCTACCTCGACCCGACCAGGGACGCGGAACGGTACGCGGCGCTGCCCGCCGTCGGCTGGGCGCGCGCCTACCGGACCGGCGACCTGGTGCGCGCGGATCCGGAGGGTCTGACGTTCCTGGGGCGCGGCGACGACCAGGTGAAGATCGGCGGCCGGCGGGTGGAGCTCGGCGAGATCGAGGCCGCGCTGCTGGCGCTGCCCGGGGTCGCCGCGGCCGTGGCGGCGGTGCGCCGGACGCCGGCCGGCGGCGAGGTGCTGGCCGGCTACCTGGTGCCGGTGGACGGCGATCCGGCGCGCTTCGACCGGGGCGCCGCGCTGCGGCGGCTGCGGGACCGGCTGCCCGCCGCGCTGGTGCCCCGGCTCGTGGTGCTCCCCGACCTCCCCGCCGCCCCGTCGGGCAAGGTCGATCGCCGCGCCCTGCCCTGGCCGCCGCGCGGGCACCCCGCGGGCCCGCGGCTCCCCGGTGCGGAGCGGCCCGACCAGGACCGCGGCGACGAGACGGTCCGCTGGCTGCGCGGCCTCTGGGCGGACCTGTTGGGCTATGGGGGCACCTCCCAGGCCGGCAGGGCCTGGGGGAGGGTGGGCCCCGGCGACGACTTCTTCGACCTGGGCGGCACCAGCATCGCCGCCGCCCGCCTGGTGTCCGCGGTGCGCGCGCGCCATCCGGAGGCGTCGGTCGCGGACCTCTACCGCCACCCCACGCCGGCGGCGCTGGCCGAGCGGCTGCGGGCGATGGCCACCGCCGGCACCGCCCGCCCGGCGGCCGGCGGCGGCCGGCCGCGGTGGACCGGCTGGGTGCAGACCGCCGCCCAGCCGCTGCTGCACGGCGTCGCGGGGCTGCGCTGGCTGCTCGCGCTCGCCCTGGCCGGGCACGCCCTGGCCGCGTTCGGGGTCGGGTTCCCCGACGGGAGCCGGCCCTGGTTGCCGACCCCGTCCCTGTGGGTGCTGCTGCCCGCCGCGCTGGCGCTCTTCACGTTGCCGGGTCGGGTGCTGCTGGCCGCCGGCGGCGCCCGGCTGCTGCGCGGCCCGCTGACCCCCGGCGAGCACCGGCACGGCGGCGTCGCGCATCTGCGGCTGTGGGCGGCCGAGCGCCTGGTCGCCGCGCTCGACGTCGCGGCCGTCACCGGGACGCCGCTGGCCGCCTGGTACGCCCGGCTGCTGGGCTGCCGGGTCGGCCGCGGCGTCGACCTGCGGGCGTTGCCGCCGGTCACCGGCCTCGCCGCGTTCGGCGACGGCTGCGCCGTGGAGCCGGAGGCGGACCTGGCCGGATGGTGGCTCGACGGCGACACGCTGCACCTCGGCCCGGTGCACGTTGGCGCGGGCTCCCGGATCGGGGCGCGCGGCGTGCTGCTGCCCGGCGCGGACGTCGGGGACGGCGCGGAGCTGCTGCCCGGCGCCTGCGTGGCCGGCGCGGTGCCGGCGGGCGAGTGCTGGGGCGGCTCCCCCGCCGCCCGGCAGCCCGCGCCGGCGCGCTGGCCGGGCACGCCGGCGCCCAGGTCCCGCCGCTGGGACCTGGTCTACCTGTGCACCCCGGCCGCCGGCGCGCTGCTGCCCTGGGTCACCGTGCTGCCGGCCGCGCTGCTGCTGCTCGCGGTGCCGTTCGAGGGCGGCTCCCCCACCCTGTCCGCGATGGCGACGCGCATCGTCGCGCTGGTGCTGCTCGGCACGGCCGGGCACGCGCTGCTCGTCGCCGGCCTGGTCCGGCTGGTCGGGCGGGCGCTGCGGCCCGGCACGCATCCCGCGCACAGCCTGCCCGGCTGGTCCGCGTGGGTGGTCCAGGACCTGCTGCACACCAGCCACCGGACGCTCTTCCCGCTGTACGCGAGCATCTTCACGCCGGTGTGGCTGCGCTGGCTCGGCGCCCGGGTGGGCCGCGCGGCCGAGGTCTCCACGGTGCTGGCGCTGCCGGGACTGTTGGAGGTCGCCGACTCCGCCTTCCTCGCCGACCATGTGCTGGCCGCGCCGTACGAACTACGCGGCGGCTGGCTGCGGATCGGCCCGTCCCGGGTCGGCGTCACGGCGTTCGTGGGCAACTCGGGGATCGTCGGCCCCGACCGCGCGGTGGGCGACCGGGCGCTGATCGGCGTGCTCACCGACGCCCCGCCGGTGGTGCCCGAGGGCTCCTCCTGGCTGGGCAATCCGCCGGTGCGGCTGCGCCGGGTGGCGGAACGGCACGACCAGGCCCGCACCTTCCGTCCGTCCCGGCGGCTGCGGGCCGCCCGCGGCGCGGTGGAGCTGTGCCGCGCCGTGCCGGTGCTGCTCAGCGGGCTGCTGCGGTGGGGCGTGGTGTTCGCGCTGGCCGTGCTGTGGCACACCTTCGGCGGCTGGATCGCCCTGCTGCTGTGCGGTCCGGTGCTGTGCCTGGCCGGCCTGGTCGCCGCCGGGCTCGCCACCGCCGCGAAATGGCTGCTGGTGGGCCGGTTCACGACGGGACGGCATCCGCTGTGGTGCGCGTTCGTGTGGCGCAACGAGCTCTACGACACGTTCGTCGAGGTGCTGGCCGCGCCGTGGCTGCTCGGGACGGCGACCGGCACGCCGGTGCTCACCTGGTGGCTGCGCAGCCTCGGCGCCCGGGTCGGTCCCGGCGTGTGGTGCGAGACGTACTGGCTGCCGGAGCCGGACCTGATCAGCGTGGCCGAGGGCTCCTGCGTGAACCGCGGCTGCGTGTTGCAGACGCATCTCTTCCACGACCGGGTGATGCGCCTGGGCCCGGTGAGCCTCGGTCCTGGCGCGGTGCTCGGCCCGCACAGCATCGCCCTGCCGGGCAGCCGGATCGGGGCGGGCAGCAGCGTCGGGGCCGGCTCACTGGTGATGGCCGCCGAGACGGTCCCGGACCACGGCCGGTGGCAGGGCGCCCCGTTGCGCCGGATGCCGCCGCCCGCGGGCCGCGGCCGGGGGCCGGCCGGGTCGCGAACGACCCGTGACCCGGCCCCCGAGGCGCCGGACGTGACCGGTCAGGGCCGCTGGGCCGGCACGCTCTGAGCGGTCAGCTGCGGGTCGGTGACGGCCACCTCGGCGGTGATCTCGTCGATCCGCCGCATCAGCTCCGGGTCCAGCCGCACGCCCGCGGCCTTGACGTTCTCCTCGACCTGTTCGGGACGGGAGGCGCCGATGATGGCCGCGGACACGTTGGGGTTCTGCAGCACCCAGGCGATCGCCAGCTGCGCCAGGCTCAGCCCGGCCTCGTCGGCCAGCGGACGGAGCTTCTGCACCGCGTCCAGCACCTCGTCCCGCATGAAGCGGCTGATCATGTTCGCGCCGCCCTTCTCGTCCGTGGCGCGCGAGCCGGCCGGCGGCTGCTCCCCCGGCCGGTACTTGCCCGTGAGCACGCCCTGGGCGATCGGGGACCAGACGATCTGGCCGAGGCCCAGCTCCTCGCAGGTAGGGACGACCTCGCCCTCGATGATCCGCCACAGGATGGAGTACTGCGGCTGGCTGGACACCAGCGGGACGCGCAGCTCGCGGGCCAGCGAGTGCGCGCGCCGGATCTGGTCGGCGGTCCACTCGGAGACGCCGATGTAGTGCGCCTTGCCGGAGTGCACGATGTCGGCGAACGCCTCCATCGTCTCCTCCAGCGGGGTGAACCGGTCGAAGCGGTGCGCCTGGTAGAGGTCCACGTAGTCGGTCTGCAGCCGGCGCAGCGAGCCGTCGATGGACTCCATGACGTGCTTGCGGGACAGCCCGCGGTCGTTGCGTCCCTCCCCGGTCGGCCAGAAGACCTTGGTGAAGATCTCCAGGCCCTCCCGGCGCTGCCCCTTGAGGGCGCGGCCGAGAACGGACTCGGCGCGGGTTCCGGCGTAGACGTCGGCGGTGTCGAAGGTGGTGATCCCCTGGTCGAGTGCCGCGCGCACGCACGCGAGCGCCGCTTCCTCCTCGACCTGGGATCCGTGGGTGAGCCAGTTGCCGTAGGCGATCTCGCTGATCAGCAGGCCGCTGCGGCCCAGGTGACGGTGCTCCATAGAGATCAGAGCCTAGCTCCTCCGCTTCCGCCGGCCGCTTCCGGTGACCGCTTCCGGCGGATTCCCAGCGGTCCTCGACCGGCGGCTGGCACGCTCCGGGAGCCGGTCGACGATCCCCAGGAGGGCCCGTGAGCACGCATCCGACGACAGCCCTTCCGCCCCGCCTGACCGAGGTCGCGGAGAACGTCTTCGCGCACGTCCAGCCGCCGGGTGGCTGGTGCCTGAGCAACGCCGGGATCGTCGTGGACGACGGGGCCCGCGGGAACGGCGGGAACGGCGGGGACACCGTCCTGGTGGACACCGCGGCCACCGAGGGGCGGGCCCGGCGGCTGCGCGAGGCGGTGCTCCGGGTGGCCGGCGGGCCACCGCGGACGGTGGTCAACACCCACTTCCACGGCGACCACACCTTCGGCAACTTCGTCTTCCCCGAGGCGGTGGTCGTCGGGCACGAGAACACCAGGACCCTGGTGGCCGCCACCGGGCTGCACCTGACGACGCTGTGGCCCGAGGTGGAGTGGGGCGAGCTGTGCCTGCGCCCGCCCACCGTCACCTACGCCGACCGGCTGACGCTGCACGCCGGCTCGCTCCGCGTCGAGCTGCTGCACGTCGGCCCGGCGCACGGCACGGACGACACGGTGGTGTGGTTGCCGGAGCGCTCCGTGCTGTTCACCGGCGACCTGACCATGGCCGGAGTGACGCCGTTCGTGCCGATGGGCTCGGTGTCCGGATCGCTGGCCGCGGTGGCCCGGCTGCGGAAGCTGGGCGCGCGGACGGTGGTGCCGGGCCACGGCCCGGTGGCGGGCCCGGAACTGCTCGACGCCACCGAGGCGTACCTGCGCTGGCTGCGGGAGTTGGCGGCCCAGGGCCTGGCGGCCGGCCTGACCCCGCTGGAGCTGGCGGCCGAGGCGGACCTCGGCGAGTACGCCGAACTGCTGGACGCGGAGCGGCTGGTGCCCAACCTGCACCGCGCCTACGCCGAGGAGCGGGGCCTGGCCGCCGGCGAACCGCTGGACATGCGGCTGATGTTCGGGGAGATGGTCACCCACCACGGCGGCCTGCCGGCCTGTCACGCCTGAGCCCGTTGTCCGCCGCTCGGCCACCAGTCTCCTTCGACCGGACTTCGAGCGCCCCGGCCCAACCTGGGGGACATCCCTTGGTCCGGCGAGAGGACAAGAACAATGACGCGATCCGAGCAGCGCGTGGCGATCGTCACCGGCGCCACCAGCGGAATGGGCCTGACCATCACCGAGCGGCTCGCCGAGGGCGGCGCCCGGGTGTACGTGTGCGCCCGGGACGAGACGGTGCTCGCCGAGACGGTGAAGTCCCTGCAGGAGCGGGGCCTCGACGTGGACGGCACGCCGTGCGACGTCACCTCGCCCGAGCGGGTGCGGGACTTCGTGCGGGCGGCCGTGGACCGCTACGGGCCGATCGACATCCTGGTGAACAACGCCGGCCGGCCCGGCGGCGGCACCACGGCGGAGATCCCGGACGAGCTCTGGTACGACGTCATCAACACGAACCTCAACAGCGTGTTCCTGATGACCAAGGCCGTGCTGACCGACGGTCGGATGAGCGAGCTGCCCTGGGGCCGGATCATCAACATCGCGTCCACCGGCGGCAAGCAGGGCGTGATCCACGCGGTGCCGTACTCGGCGTCCAAGCACGGGGTGGTGGGCCTGAGCAAGGCGCTCGGCCTGGAGCTGGCGACGACGGGCATCACCGTGAACGCCGTCTGCCCCGGGTTCGTGGAGACGCCGATGGCGGAGCGGGTCCGCGAGCACTACGCCGACATCTGGGGCGTCTCGACGCAGGAGGCGTTCGACCGGATCACCACCCGGGTGCCGATCAAGCGGTACGTGGAGTCGGACGAGGTGGCCGCCATGGTCGAGTACCTGATCAGCGACCGCGCCGCCGCGGTCACCGCCCAGGCCCTGAACGTCTGCGGCGGGCTGGGCAACTACTGAGCGAAGCCCTGCCGGCCCGGCCCGGCGGAGTGGCCACACGCCGTCGTGGCGGGGAGCGGTTCGGGTCGGGACCGCAGGTTGACGCTCCGACGGTAGGCGGCGAGTGTCCTGCCCATCCGGACACGCGGCACGGCGCGCCGGCCGCGCACCGGCTCGCCCCACTCCCGGAACCGGTCGGCCACCGCCCGGTGCCCGGACTGCGGATCATCGTCGTAGCTGTCGGCCAGCGGATACGGGGTGTAGCCGGCCGCCGTCCAGCGCGGCAGCCGGCCACGGCGGCGCCGTGGCCGGCTGAGCGGCCGGCCCGGGCATCGGCTGCCGGGCGCGGGTGCCGCATGCACGGCGGGTGGCAGTCGAAGAGCTGGAGCACGTAGCCGCGGCCCTCGGTCTCGCCGAGCCGCAGGCGGGCACGCCGAGTGCGTCGGCGTCCGAGAGCGGGAGCGTCCCGGCGGCGGGTTCACGCTCGACCCTGATGCCGGTCACCGGTTCGGCATGCGCAAGCTCCTGACGCCCGGGGGGTTCTCGACTCCGTTCACGTCACCACTGTGCCCACCTGGCTCTTCTCGGCCTCGAAACTTGCCGCAACCCAGCAGTTGCGTTACTGTATAGCAATCGATTAGTTGCTATACCAGGAGAGTCGAATGCCCGTACCGGATCGCATCGAGCGCGTGCTCGAACTTCATCACCCGCCCGAGAAGGTCTGGGCGGCACTGACCACGCCCGAAGGTCTCGGTGGTTGGTTCGGCTCCAGCGCCGAGATCGACGATCTGCGCCCCGGCGGCCAGGCCCGGGTGCGGTGGGACGACGGCGAGGAACACACCCTGTGGATCCAGGCCGTCGATCCGCCCCGTCGGTTCTCCTACCGATGGGCGATCGAAGGGCTGCCACCGTCCGACCCGCGCCGCACCCACGTGGAGTTCACGTTGGAGGCGGCCCCCGCGGGTACCCGGCTCACGGTCGTGGAGACCGGCTTCGCCCAGCTGCCCGACGAGCTGACTGACGCCTACGAGGGCAATGTCACGGGCTGGCGCACGGAGCTGGCCGAGCTGGCCGAGTATCTCGATGCCGCCGCCTGACCACCCCGATGCCGAGTCGATCGCCCAGGACGTCTTCACCGCGCTGGCCGACCCCACCCGACGCGGCATCCTCGCCGAACTCGCCAGGCACGGACCGGCGACCGCGACCGACCTGGCCGGCCGGCTGCCCATCTCCCGGCAGGCGATCGCCAAACACCTCGGCCTGCTGGCCGACACCGGACTGGTCCGGCCCGAGGCCGGGGAGCGGCGCCGGATCCGCTATCGCCTCCAAGCCGGACCGGTGGCCGTGGCCCAGTCGTTCCTCGCCGCGCTCGCACGCGACTGGGACAGCCACCTGACCGCCCTGGTTGACCATCTCGACCGAACAAAGGGGAACGAATCATGAGCCCGACGTTCCGTGGCGGCCACAACATCGCCATGAAGCTTCCCAAGGCCCAGTTCGACCGCAGCCTCGCCTTCTATCGGGACGTACTGGGCATGGAGGTGACCGACGCGAGCGGTCAGGCCGTCGCCGATGGCGTCGCGCAGAGCGCCTCGGTCCGGTTCGGGCCGGTGACCTTGTGGCTCGACCGTGTCGACAACTACTCCCGCGCCGAGCTGTGGCTGGAGCTGTTCACCGACGACGTCGACCAGGCGACCGCGCACCTCGCCGCACACGGCATCGCCGCCCAGGACGAACTCGAGCCGCTTCCATCCGGAATGAACGCCCACTGGATCTGCAATCCCGTCGGTATCCCGCACATCGTCCGGCGCCCGACGACGCCTACTGAGGAAGGCGGTGGACCTGACGGTCCGTGACGGCCGGTCCGGCGAGCCCCTGGCATTCGCCAGAATATATAGACCGGTCTATTATTAGCCCATGGTGGGAACCAAGGGAGCCAGGACCAGCGCGCGGCTGGTGGACTCGATGCTTGAGCTCGTTCAGCGGCACGGGTACAGCGGGACCGGACTGAACACGGTGGTGGAGCACGCGGGCGCCCCGAAGGGGTCGTTGTACTTCCACTTTCCGCAGGGGAAGGAGGCGCTCGGGGAGCGGGCCGTGGGGCTCGCCGCCGAGCGGTTCGGCGCCCTCGTCGCCGACGCGGCGGCCGAGGGCGCGACGCCGGGCGAGGTGGTGCGGCGGGTGATCGACGCGCTGGCGGGGCTGCTCGACGCCGGCGACTTCGAACTGGGCTGCCCCGTCTCCGTGGTGACGCTGGAGATGGGCGCCAGCAGCGCACGGCTGCGGGACGCCTGCGCGAACGCGTTCGGGTCGTGGATCGAGGCCGTGACCGAACTGCTCGTCGCGGACGGCCGGCCGGGTCAGGACGCCCGTGCTCTGGCGACGGCCACGGTCAGCATGGTGGAGGGCGCGGTGATCCTGTCGCGTGCCCAGCGATCCACCGAGCCGCTGCGCTGCGCCGCCGAGACGCTCACGGTGCTGCTGGACCGGGGCGCGGCATGAGCGCCGGGGATCGGCACGCGCTGGTGCTCGGCGCCAGCGGTTTCGTCGGACGCCACGTGGTGCTCGCGCTCGGCCGGGCCGGCGTCCGGGTGAGCGCGGCCTCCCGGAGCCGCGAGTCGTACGAGCGGCTGGTCGGGTGGCTGGCCGAGCACGGGCACGACGAGGCTCCGGTCGAGCTCCGGGTGGACTTCGCCCGGACGTCGCCGTTCGACGACGCCGGCGACGACGTCACCGAGATCTACAACTGCGCCGGGGCCTACCGGTTCGGGATGTCGGCGGACGAGGCCCGGCGCGCCAACGTCGACAGCGTCCGCGCGGTCGTCGCCCTGGCCGCGCGGCTGCCGCGGCTGCGCCGCCTGGTCCACGTCTCCGGGTACCGCGTCGGCGGGCAGGATCCCGCGCCCTGGGACGAGGAACGGCGGCGCGCGACCTACCAGGCCCTGGGCGCGTACGAGGCGTCCAAGGTCGAGGCGGACGCCGTGTTCCGAACGACGGCCGAGCGGGCGGGCGTGCCCTGGTCCGTCGTCAACCCGGCCAGCGTCGTCGGGGACAGCGTCACCGGCGAGTCCGACCAGTACCTCGGGCTCGCCACCATGCTGCGGGACCTCTGGCGGGGCGAGCTACCGGCGGTGCCGGGGAACGACCGGACGTTCGTCCCCGTGGTCGCGGCCGACCATCTCGCCCGGTTCATGGTCGCGCTGCCCGAGGACGGCGGCGCGGAGGGCGCCGCGTTCTGGCTGCTCGACGACGAGACGCCGGTGCTGCCCGACCTGATCGGGCTCGTCGCCCGGCACTACCGGGTGCGGGCACCCAGGTTGCGCGTCCCGGTGTCACTGATCAGGCGTCTGCCCCGGCGGCTGACCGGGGCGGAGCCTGAGACGTTGACCTTCCTGTCGAGCGACCGCTATCCGACGGCGTCGGCGCGGGAGTTCGCCGCCCGCCACGGGCTGGCCAGGCCGGACACCGCCACCACGATCCGGCGCTGGGCCGACCATCTGGCGGCCCGTCGGTTCGGGGACGCGCCCGCCGGCGAGCGGCGGTTCACCGCGCCCGGCGGGGTGCGGACGTTCGAGCTGGGTGAGCCGGAGGGACCCACGGTGGTGCTACCGGGCCTGCCGGTCAACGCCGACACCTGGGCGCCGGTCGTCGCGGCGCTGGGCCGCGCACGGGCCGTGGACCTGCCGGGTCTGGGGATGAGCGCCGGGAGCCCGGACGACTGGCCGGACTGGCTGGCCGCGCTGGTGGCCGAGACCGGTGCCCGGCATCTGGTGGGCCACTCGATCGGCGCGGCGGCCGCCGTCGAGGCCGCGACCGCCCACCCCGGCGCGGTGGAACGCCTCACGCTGGTGGCGCCGTTCTTCCTCCAGGAGCGCCCGGCGCGGATCGTCCGGTGGTCGCCGCTGACGCGCTGGTACCTGCGCCGGGTGACCGCCGCGGTGCTGGCCGAACGGCTCACAGGAGACCCCGCGCACGCCGCGCAGCTCGCGTCGAGCGTGGCCGACCTGCGGCGCGGCGCCGTCGCGGCCACCGCCGCCCGGCTCCTCGCCGCCACGGCGAGACCGCGGTGGCGCGCCGACCTGCGGGCCGCGCTGCGCCGTTACCCGGGACCCGTGCACGTCGTCGTCGGGTCCGACGATCCGCTCGGCGCCGAGGGTCGCGCGCTGCTGGACGCGCTCCCCCGGGCCCGGGTGACCGTGACAGCCGGCGCCGGCCATCATCCGCAGCTGACGCATCCGGACGAGGTCGCGTCCGCTGTCGGCGCGCCCGTCGCTCAGTCCCTGGACTCGAAGAGGCTCCTGACGTAGCCGCGGGCCACCGGTTCGAACTGCAGCGCCTGGTGCGTCGCCATCGAGTTGACGTCCCGCCAGAGCCGGCCGAGCGGGCCGTCGGCGACCTGGCCGCTGGTGCCCGCGGTGCGGAAGATCCGGTTGGTGGCGGTGGTCAGCAGTTCCAGGGCGTACGCGCTGTCCCTGGCGTTGCGCGCGATCAGCGCCGGCGTGATCTCGCCGCCGTCGACCACCTCGGCGACCCGGTCGAGCAGCAGCGCGACGGAGTCGATCTCGGCGGCCGACCTGGCGAGCACCATGTCGTACGTGGCCAGGTTGCCGCCGGGTCCCGGCAGCCCGGGGGTCGCCGAGACGCCCCGGGTGCGCCGCGCGAGGAAGTCGGTGAGCAGGTCGAGCGCGCCGCGCGCCGCGCCGAGCGCGGGCACCACGAACGTCAGGCCGTTGGCCGCGGGAAGCGGCGCCAGTGAACCGCGCCCGGCGAAGACGGTGGCGCGGTCCACGATGCGCTCGGCGGGCACGAAGACGTCGTTCAGCACGACGGAGTGGCTGCCGGTGGCGCGCATGCCGACGGTGTGCCAGGTGTCCTCGATCTCGCACGCCGACCGCTCGAACAGGACCAGGCTCAGCCGGGGCGGCCCCTCGCCGCCGGCCACCCTGGGGCAGACGATGACCCAGTCGGAGAACTCGATGCCGCTCATGTACGGCCACCGTCCTGACACCCGCAGCCCGTCGCCGTCGACGACGGCCTCGCCGAACGGGATCACCGAGCCGGCCACGGCCGCGTCGGGCCCGGCCGCCCACACCTCGTTCAGGCCCGCCTCGGGGAAGAACGGCATCCATCGCGGCGTGCTGGCGAACAGCGAGGCGAGCCAGGCGGTCGCGGGGCAGCGCTCACCGATGGCCGTGACCGCCGGGAGCAGTTCGCGGAACGTGCCGGCCCGGCCGCCGAACCGTTCGGGGACGAACTGCCGCATGAACCCGGCGTCGCGCATCGCCTTGATCGCGTCGTCGCTGGGGCGGCGTTCGCCGTCCGTGTCGACGGCGCGGGCCGCCGCGGACGCGGCTATCTCGCGGGCGGCCGCCAGCAGCGGTGTGTCCCCGCCGCCCCGGCCGGCCCGGCTGGACTCGGTCATGCTGTCACCTCACGGTCCTCAGAGCGTCTCGTAGTGGTCCGGGTCGACGGTGCTGGTGAGCTCCCAGTACTCCCTTGCGGTGAACGGCCAGTTGACGACCGAGCGGCCGCCCTCGTTGTACCAGCCGGACACCGAGGTCCAGCCCCAGGCGCGGTTCGCGTTTCCGTCCTCGACCCGCTCCTGGTAGCGGTCGAGCACCTCCTGGCGCAGGTCGAGCGCGCGGTGGTCGCCGGCCAGCAGCAGCCGGACGGCGTCCAGCACGTATCCGGTGGCGCATTCGGAGAAGTTGACGATGCTGCCGCCCTGCCCGACCAGGTTCGTGTTCGGTCCGTAGAGGGTGAAGAGGTTGGGGAAGCCCGGCACGGTGATGCCGAGGTAGGCGCGCGGCACGCCGTTCCAGTACGTGTGCAGGTCCCTGCCGTCGCGTCCGCGCACCGTCATCGGGGTGAGGAAGCGCGACGCCTCGAAGCCGGTGGCGTAGACGATGACGTCGACGTCGTGGTGCCGGCCGCCGGCGACCAGGCCGGTCGCGTCGATCCGCTCGACGGGGTCGGTCACCAGCCGCACGTCGTCGCGCCGGAGCGTGGCGATCCAGCGGCCGTCGTCGCGCAGCACCCGCTTCGCGCCGACCGGGTACCGCGGGATCAGCGCCGGCAGCAGTTCCGCGCGCAGGTCCTCCGGGGCGTCGGCGAGCTGCGCCTCCATCGCCGCCCGGAGGGTGGCCCGCAGCTGGTCGTTGAGCTGGGACACGGCCTGTTCGGTGGGCGGGTAGTCGTGGTCGACGACCCAGCCCTCCAGGATGCCGCGCAGTCCCGGGGCGAAGAGCCAGAACCGGTACCACTGGGTGTAGTAGGGCAGGTGCGCGAAGAGCCACCTGGCGTCCTCGGACACGGCATGCCGGTAGTGCGGCGTGGGCCGCAGCCAGGGCGGGTTGCGCTGGACGACGACGAGTTCCGCGGCGGTGTCGACGATCTCCGGGATGAGCTGGTAGGCGCTGGCTCCGGTGCCGATCACGGCGACCCGCTTGCCCGCCAGCGACACGGTGTGGTCCCAGGCCGCGGAGTGGAAGGCGGGGCCGGCGAAGTCGTCCCGGCCCGGGATGTCCGGCAGCCGGGGGCGGTTGAGCTGGCCCACGGCGCTCACCACCGCGTGGTGGGTGACGGTCCGCCGGCCGCCGGGTCCGTCCAGCGTCATCTGCCAGCGCAGCTGTTCGTCGTCCCAGCGCAGCTCCGTCACCTCGGTGCCGAAGCGCACCCGGTCGGCGACGCCCGACTCCTTGGCGAAGGTCCGCAGGTAGTCGTGGACCACGTCATGCCGGCAGAAGTGTTCGGGCCAGTCGGCCTTGGGGGCGAAGGAGTAGTTGTAGAGGTGGCTGGCGACGTCGGTGCGGCAGCCCGGGTAGGTGTTCTCGAACCAGGTGCCGCCGACGTCGGCGTTCTTCTCGTAGATCACGTACGGCACGCCGGCCTGGGCGAGCCGGTAGCCCGCGAGCAGGCCGCTGAAGCCGGCGCCGATGATCGCGACGTGGAAGCCGCCGCCCGGGCGCAGTTCGGCCATCGACCATCCTGGCGCCTTCGGATCGTCCTCGGGGAGCGCGATCTCCTGGGCGAGCAGCGGCAGCAGGTCCTCGGTGTCGCCGCCCATGGCCCAGCTGGTGATCGCGCGGAGCAGCTCGCGGTCGGGTGGCGCCGGCGGCCCGGCGGGCTGGTCGCGCAGCCGGGCCAGCGCCCGGAACGCGGTCTCCCTGGCCTCGGCCTGCTGCTCGGCGGTCAGTCCGCCCTGCGGCGCGAACAGCCAGCCGGGCGCGCGCAGGTCCTCGCGCAGCACCGAGGGGTCGCCGGTGAGATGGGCGACGGTCATCAGCAGGGCCGGGATCTCGGCGCCGGCCAGGCGGCGGCGCAACGTCTCGTCGTCGACGGCGGGCGGCCGCGGCGGCCGGCTCGGGGACATCTGGGTCACCTTTCGTGATGGGGGCTCAGGCTCACGGGGCCGGGCTGATCGCGGCGAAGCGCCGGTCGAAGTAGACGGCGGGGGTCCCCGTGTCGGCCAGCGGCTGGCCCACCACCTCGCCGACGAGGATGACGTGGTCGCCGGCGGGGTGCCGGCGGTCCACCCTGCATTCGACGGTGGCCAGCGCGTCGTCGACGACCACCCCGCCCCTGGAGGTCCGGGCGAAGCCGCCCCGGCCGAACTTCTCGGCCGTGCTGTCGGCGAACCGCAGCGCCAGTTCGGCGTGGCGCGGGCGCAGCACGCTGACCGCGAAGTCGCCGGTGCGGGCGAAGACCGGGAAGCACCTGGCCGACCTGGCCAGGCAGACCAGCACCAGCGGCGGGTCCAGGGACACCGAGCAGAAGGAGCTGACGGTCAGGCCGTGCGGGGTGTCGTGCTCGTCGACCGTGGTCACGATGGCGACGCCGGTCGGGAATCGGGCCATGGCGTTCCTGAACGCCTCCGCCATGCGGTGCGCCTGCCGCGCGTCCCCCGCCTCCCGGTCCGGGCGGACGGCCTCCGCCGGCGGGCCGGCGGCCCATTCGGTGAGCAGCACCTCCCCGCTCACCAGCAGGCCCCCGTCGACCAGCACGTCCCCGTCGACCGGCATGGTCCGGCCGACCGGTGCGGCGGCCGGGTGGCCGGCCGGCTCGGCTTGGTGGTTCATGTGCGGCTCCTCGGTGCGGGGGCGGCGGAGGCGGGGACCGGCGCGGCGCGACGCGAGCCGGCCACGGCGCGCACCACGATCGCCGAGTTGAAGCCCCACTTGCCGCGGGCGAGCACCAGGGCCGACGCCACGGGCGCGGTCCTGGCCGCACCGGTGACCACGTCGATCCGGTAGTCCTCGGGCACCTCGGCGGTGCCGGCCGTGGGTGGTATCACGCCGTGCCGGATGGCCAGCAGGGCGCAGACGACGTCGACCGGGCCGCCGCCGGAGTACAGCCGACCGGTCAGCGTCTTGGGCGCGGTGACCGGCACGGCGCGCGGTCCGAACAGCCCGCTGATGGCCTCCGCCTCCGCCCGGTCCAGCTCCGGAACGCCGGCGGCGTCGGCGAACACCACGTCGATCTGGTCGGGTGCCAGGCCGGCGTCGGCGAGCGCCAGTTCGGCGGCCCGGCGCAGCCCCGGTGGTCGCGGGGAGCCGGGCGGGGCGTCGAAGGTGGCGGCGTAGCCGGCGATCTCGCCGTGGATCCGGGGCGCGCCGCGGGCCAGGGCGGTCTCCTCGGTCTCCAGGACCAGCAGGGCGCCGCCCTCGCCGGGCAGGTAACCGTTCGCGCGCGCGTCGAACGGCAGGTAGCCGCGGGCCGGGTCGGTGGCGGTGCTGAGCCGGCCACTGGCGATCTGGGAGACCCAGCCCCAGGGGTCGAGGGCCGAGTCGACGCCGCCGGTGACCATCAGCGCGGTGCCGTCGTGGATGGTGCGGCGGGCGTGGCCGATGGCGTCGAGGCCGCCCGCCTGCTCGGCGACCAGCGCGCTGCTGGGGCCGCGCAGCGCGTTGCGGATGGAGATCTGGCCGGTGTTGACGGCGTAGAACCAGGCGAAGGACTCGTAGACGCTGACCGTGCCCGGGCCCTGGGACCAGAGCTTCTGGAACTCGCGGTGGGTGAACTCGAAGCCGCCCGAGGCGTTCGAGGTGACCACGCCCATCTGGTAGTCGTCGAAGGCGCCCTCGGACAGGGCCGCGTCGGCCAGCGCCCGGTCGGCGGCCACCAGGGCGTACCGGGTGGAGACGTCGGTCTGCGGCAGCAGCCGCCCCGGCAGGAGTTCGGCGGCGTCGAAGTCGCGGATCTGGCCGGCCAGCCGGACCGGGTAGCGGGACACGTCGAAACGGTCCAGCGGGCCGATCCCGGTGTCGCCGGCGCACACCGCCGCCCAGTACCGGTCCAGGTCGGGACCGCCGGGCACCAGCATGCCGATGCCGGTGACGCAGACCGCGGCGCCCCGCGCCGCCGCTCCCCCGGTCATGCCACGGCTCCGCTCGTCGGGCTCGACACGCCGCGGAGCAGCATGGCGCTCTGGAAGCCGCCGAAGCCGCTGCCGACGGTGAGCACGTTCCGCAGCCGCGCCTCCCTGGCGGTCAGCGGCACGTAGTCCAGATCGCATTCCGGGTCGGCCTCCCGCAGGTTCGCCGTGGGCGGGATGACCCCGCTCTCGATCGCGAGCGCGCAGGCGGCGATCTCTATCGATCCGATCGCGCCCAGGGAGTGCCCCACCATGGACTTGATGGAGCTGACCGGCGTGCGGTAGGCGTGCTCGCCCAGGCTGCGCTTGTAGGCGGCCGTCTCGTGGCGGTCGTTCTGCTTGGTGCCGGAGCCGTGGGCGTTGATGTAGTCCACGCCGGTGGGGTCGAGCCTGGCCTCGTCCAGCGCCACCCGGATCGCCTCGGCCATCTCCCGGCCGTCCGTCTTGAGCCCGGTCATGTGGTATGCGTTGCAGCGGGCGGCGTAGCCGGAGATCTCGGCGTAGACGTGGGCGCCGCGCCGGGTCGCGTGCTCGTACTCCTCCAGCACGAACATGGCCGCGCCCTCGGCGAGCACGAAGCCGTTGCGGGTCCGGTCGAACGGCCGCGAGGCGCGGTCCGGCTCGTCGTCGCGCGGGGTGGTCGCCTTGATGGCGTCGAAACAGGCCACGACGATCGGCGTGATCGGCGTGTCGGTGGCCCCGGCCAGCATCACGTCGGCCGAGCCCTCCTGGATGAGCCGGCGGGCGTGCCCGACGGCGTCGATGCCCGAGGTGCAGCCGTTGGACACCAGGCTGACCGGCCCCTCGGCGGCGACCGTCCAGGCCACCTCCGCCGGCATCACGCTGGGCACCAGGTAGTCGAACATGTGCGGCGAGAGACTGCGGTGGTCCACCACCCAGTCCCGGCCGCTGTCGGACAGCACCAGGTACTCCTGTTCCAGGCTGGTGGCGGCGGCGACCGCGCTGCCGAGGCTGACGCCGACCCGGGTCGGGTCGAACTCCTCGAACTCCAGGCCGCTGTCCCGTATGGCGTCGCGCGCGCAGACCACCGCGAACTGCGAGGCGCGGTCCATCCGGCGGATCTGCAGCGGTGTCAGCCCCTCGTGCGCCGGGTCGAAGTCGGCCTCGGCGGCCACCCGCGAGCGGTAGGGGGACGGGTCGAACATGGTGATGCGACGGGTCGCGGTGCGGCCGGAGGTCAACAGCTCCCAGAACGCCTTGAGCCCGTTGCCGCCCGGGGTGCGCACCCCGATCCCCGTGATCACCACGCGTCGGCTCATCGCCTACCGCCCGTGGTCACGGCCATTGCGTCGGACATCGTGTGAACCTTTCGGTCGGGCCTGAGGGGGTCACCGGCGCCTGTGTGGAGGTCGGCGCGCCACGCGGAACGCTCGTCAGCCTGCGAAGCGTCGCTCGAACGTCGCTAGGAGCCCGGTCGGATGTTCCACGAGGGGACCACCGGTGCCCTGTTCCGGGGCCGTCGCGGGGCCAGAAGAGGGCCGGCGCGGGGCCGGCGCGGGGCCGGCGCGGTCGGACCCAAGCGAGGATCAAGCGGTCTTCGATGCGGGAGGACCAGCGTTCCTGGGGAGCCGGCCCACCCAGCGGGCCGCGAGCCGAGGAGCGATGCGGATGGACGCGACGTCAACCACGCTGTCGTCGGCGGCACGAGGGGTGGGCGAGGCTGCCGCCGAGGCCGCCCCCGCCGCCGAGGCCAACCGCCGGCTGGATCCCGACGTGGTCAAGGCCCTGGTCGAGGCCGGGTTCGCGCGGCACTTCGTGCCGACCGACTGCGGCGGCACCGCCGGCACCTTCGTCGAGCTGCACCACGCGGTCGCCGCCGTCGCCGAGGGCTGCGCCTCCACGGCGTGGTGCGCCTCGCTGGCCTCGCATGTGGGGCGGATGGCCGCGCACCTGCCGGCGGAGGGCCACCGCGAGGTCTGGGCCGACGGCCCCGACGCCCTCCTGGTGGCCGCGCTGTCGCCGATAGGCCGGGCCGAACCGGTGGCCGGCGGCTACCGGCTGACCGGCACCTGGCCGTTCGTCAGCGCCATCGACCACGCGGACTGGGCCCTGCTGACGGCGCTGGTCCCGCGCGAATCGGGCCCCGAACCGCGGGTGCTCGCCGTGCCCCGTTCGGCCTGGCGGGTGCGGGAGACCTGGGAGAACGTGGGCATGGCGGCGACCGGCAGCAACACGGTGATCGTCGAGGACGTGCTGGTGCCCGAGGCGCGCACGGTCAGCAGGCACGACCTGTTCGTCGGTCGCGCCGTGGACTCCGACGCGCGCTGCCACACGGTGCCGATGCAGGCGACCACGATGATGTTCGCCACGCCGGCGCTGGGCGCGGCGCGCGGCGCGCTGCGCGCCTGGCTGGGCCACGTCACCCCGAAGATACGGGCGGCGGCCGAGCAGCCGAAGCCGGCGTTGGCCGGCATGCCGACGTTCAACCGGACGTCCCAGGACGTGACGCTGGCGCGCAGCACCGCGGAGCTGGACGCCGTCGACCTGATGCTGGAGCGCGCCTCGGCGACGCTCGACGACGTCTCCCCGATGACCCCGCTGCTGACCATGCGGGGCTGGCGGGACTGCGCGGTGGCCACGGACATGGCGGTCACCGTGGTCAACCGGCTGTTCCGCGGCGTGGGCACGAGCGGGCAGGCCAGGGCGAACCCGGTGCAGCGCTTCTGGCGCGACGTCAACTCGATGGCCGGCCACCAGGCGCTCCAGGTGGAGTCCGCCGCGACCGCCTACGGCCACCAGGTCATCGAGGTCTGACGGGGATGACGGCAGCCACGAGCGCCGGCGCCGCCTCGTCCGCGGAGCCGCCGCACGCCGACCTGACGCCCGGGGACCTGGTGGGCACCTGGCGGCTGGAGTCCTATCTGACGGTCGGGCCCGACGGCGCCACCGCCGAGGGCCCGCTCGGTCCCGCGCCCGCCGGCCTGCTGCTGTACGGCGCGGACCACCGGATGTCCGTGAGCATGATGCGCACCGACGACGCGGAACCGGGCGCCGAGCCGCGGGCCGGCACCCGGTTCATGGGCTACGCGGGCGGCTGGCGGCTGGCGGGACGGCAGGTCGTGCACACGGTGGCCGTCAGCTCGCACAGCTATCTGCTGGGCACCCGGCAGGTGCGGGACTGCGTGCTCGACGACGAAGTGCTGACCCTCACCGGGTCGGCACGCACCGCGGACGGTGTCCGCCGCGGAGTACTGACGTGGAGACGAGCGGACGGAGAACCGCGATGAGCGACGCCCCACCGTACGACTTCGACCCCGAACTGGCGCCGTTCGCGCCGCGGATGCGTCCGCTGGACTACGGGGACCCGGTCACGGCCCGGGCCCGGCTGCGGGAGGTGATGGCCGCACAGCCGCCGTACCAGCCGAGTTCCGAGGTGCTGGTCGAGGAGCGGGCCGTCCCCGGGCCCGGCGGCGACAAGCTGACGGTGCGGTTGTACCGGCCGAGCGAGCGGTCCGAACCGGCGCCGGCGCTGGTGTTCCCGCACTGGGGCGGGTTCGTGACGGGCGATCTGGACACCTCGGTGACGCAGTGCACCCGCATCGCCGACCTGGTCGGCGCGGTGGTGGTGTCGCCGGAGTACCGGCTGGCGCCCGAGCATCCGTACCCGGCCGGTCTCGACGACTGCTACGCGGCCCTGGAGTGGACCGCCGCACACGCCGGGGAACTGGGCGTGGACCCGAACCGGATCGGGGTGGGTGGCCTGAGCGCGGGCGGTGGCCTGGCGGCCGGGCTCGCGCTGCTCTCCCGGGACCGCGGCGGACCGCCGACGTGTTACCTGTACCTGCTCTTCCCCCAGTTGGACGACCGGCTCGACTCGCTGTCAGCCCGGTCCTTCGTGGACACTCCCATGCTGGACCGGGCCAATCTGCTGCTGAGCTGGCGCCACTATCTCGGCGACGGGCGGCCGGACGGTTATGCGGCGCCCGCCCGCGCCGCTGACCTGTCCGGACTTCCGCCGACCTTCGTCGGCGTCTGCGAGTACGACCCGCTCCGGGATGAGGGGATCACCTTCGCCCATCGGTTGATCCAACAGGGGGTGAAGACCGAGGTGACGCACTACGTGGGCGCTTTCCACGCCTCCATCGGGTTGGCCCACGCGGCCGTCTCCCAGCGGATGGTGGCCGACCAGATGGCCGCGCTACGCCGGGGACTCGGTGTGTGAAGGAGACGCTCAGCTCCTTTCGTGAACAATGCGCCTGGCGAGAAGTTGGTGTTGCAGCAACTGGAGTTCGGGCGCGGGCTCCACGCCGAGTTCCACGTCGAGAATCCGCCACAGGTTGCGATAGGCCTGTAATGCCTCAGCACGCCGCCCACACTTGTGCAGCGCCTTGATCAGCTGGGCATGGAAACTCTCGTTGAGCGGATTCTCGGCCACCATGAGGCGCAACCGGGGGATGATCTCCCGGTAGCGTCCCAGGCGTTTGCTGGCCTCCACGTGGAGGTCCGTCGCGGTGTACCGGAGCTCGTCGATGTACGTGAGATGTCCGGCGAGCACGGTACCCGTCCGCATGCCCGCGAGAACCGGTCCCCGCCACAGCTCGAAGGCCTGGTCGAGGGACGTCAGGGCCTGCTCGGGGCTCCCGTCGTCGAGCAGGGATCTCGCCTGCCTGACGTGGTGCCCGAAGAGCGCGACGTCGATGTTCTCGTCGGGGACCTGGATGACGTAGCCGGTGGGCCGGGTCACCAGGACGGCCTCGCCGTCCGGCAGACCCGCGAAGATCTTCCGCGCGTGGTAGATGTACGTCTGCAGCGTGGTGAGCGCGCTACGCGGGACGTTCTCCCCCCACAGTTCCTGGATCATCGTGTCGGCGCTGACGGTCTCGCCGTTCAGCAGGAGCAGCAGTCCGAGCAGCTGGCTCACCTTGGATCTGCTGAGGAAGTAGGGCCGACCGTCTCTGGTCACGATCTCGAACTGGCCGAGAAGATTGAATCTCATGCGATTTCCCTCCGTTGTTAAGCGAATGTCGGCAAAGGCGATCGTCGTGCTCTTGGTCTCGCCCGGGTGAATTGCTCACCGCTGTCGATGAATTCGCTAAGGGTGGCAACGTCCATCCCCCGATGTGGGTGGGCGCAGAGACGGTCGGTGGGCCTTACCACTGTCGTCCCGCGGACTTGCTGACGGGTAAAGCGTGCAGAGTGCTTCGCCGTGCGGGGATGGGCTGGAGATTCCACCGGGACTACTCAAGGTGGTCATAACCGATGACACGTGAACGCAACAGGATGCGATCGTCATTCACCTCCAGAATGTCGTGTACCACACAGCTGGGCCAGACCTCGGGGACGCGGTCGCCGGGCCGTACACGCACGATCAGCGCGTAGACGGTGGACCGGACCGAGCCGTCCGGGAGCTCGTCCAGCACGATCTGGTTGAAGTAGTGCCGCCGCCGCACGGGGTCGTCGCGGAAGCGCTCGTGGAAGCGGTGGAGCTCGGCCTCGATCCGCTCGGGGCCGACGGCCGGTTCGGTTCCCGGCGTGTGCTGGAAGGTGCCGTCCCCGGTGAAGGTGGCGGCGTACTCTCCGAACCTCCCTTCGTCGAGTGCCTGCATCTGCCGGGCGTAGAAGTGCTGCACCCGGAGGTACAGGTCGGTGCTGGTCAGGGGCGTGGCGGTCATGCCGCTCCTCGGGTCGCGAACGGGTGGTTCGCCCGACGGTGGTCGTCGCCACTCGAAGCCGGGTGGGGTTCTCGCCCGATGTTCGAGACCCCTTCCAGCGACCTTCTAGCCGCGGTCCGCACGCTCGGAACACGGCACCGAGCAAGGAGACAACCGCTATGGCAGCTCTCGGCATCGACGATCTGCGTCGCATCCTCGTGGCCTGCGCCGGCGAGGACGACGCCGTCGACCTGAACGGCGACATCCTCGACACCCCCTTCGACGACCTCGGATACGACTCGCTGGCCCTGATGGAGACGGCCGCCCGCATCGAGCGGGAGTACGGGCTGGACCTGCCGGACGAGGAGGTCACCGAGGCGGGTACGCCCCGCGCCCTCCTCGAGCTGGCGAACGGCGTCTCCCGGGCCGCCGGCTGAACGTTCCGGCTGAGAGGTAAGGACACCCACATGCGGCAACCGACCCTGCACAAGGCCGAGCACTCCCTGATCGTCTCGGCGCCCTCCGGAGTGCTCTACGACCTTGTGGCCGACGTCACACGCTGGCCGGCCGTGTTCGGCCCCACCGTCGCGGTGCGGCACCTGGAACGCAGCAAGACGACGGAGCTGTTCGAGATCTGGGCCCTGGTGAACGGCGCGGTCGCGAACTGGACCTCGCGGCGCGTACTGGCCCCCGACCGCCGGTACGTGCGCTTCCAGCAGGTGCACAGCCAGCCCCCGGTGGCCACCATGGGGGGCGCCTGGCTGTTCCGCGAGCTGCCGGGAGGCAAGACGGAGGTGGTGCTGCGGCACCGGTTCAGCGCGGTGCAGGACGACCCCGCGGCCGTCGCGAAGGTCCGGGAGGCGCTGGACCGCAACAGCCCGTCCGAACTGGCGGCGCTGGCCCGGCTCGCGGAGCAGCCGCGTCCGGTCGGGGAGCTGGTCTTCTCCTTCACCGACACGGTGTTGCTGCGCGGCACCGCGGCCGACGCCTACGCCTTCGTGGACCGGGCCGACCTGTGGCAGGAACGGCTGCCGCACGTGCGCCGGGTGCGCCTGGTGGAGGACCCGCCGGGCATCCAGGACCTGGAGATGGACACCGTCACCCCGGACGGGGCCGCGCACACCACCCGGTCCTGGCGGGTCTGCCGGGCGCCCGAGTGGATCGCCTACAAGCAGACCAGGACGCCGCGGCTGCTGACCGGACACGCCGGTGAGTGGACGTTCGCCGAGGGTCCCGAGGGCCCGGTGGCCACCGCGCGGCACACGGTGGCCGTCGATCCGGACGCGATCGCCGAGGTGCTGGGTCCCGACGCCACGCTCGCGGACGCCCGCGCCACGGTGCGCGCGGCCCTCGGCCGCAACAGCCTCGCCACGCTGGCCGGAGCCGGCGCCGTCGCGGCCTGAACCGGTCAGGATCACGGGGCCCCCGGCGCGTGATGCGTCCGCTCCGGGGGCACGGCGCGGTCGCCGGCCGCCTCGTCGCGGAGCCCCGAGAGGTCGGCGACGATGCGCTGGAAGCCGTCGCACCGGGTGAGGTCCTCGGCCGGGCAGGACAGCGCGTGCTCGACCAGCGCCCGGGAGCCGCGCAGCTCGGCCAGCCGTCGGTCCAGCTCGGCGAGCTGGCGCCGCAGCAGGTCCCGTCGCTCGTCAGGACCCGCGGCGTTGAGCAGTTCGCGCAGCTGGTCCAGGCTCAGCCCACCGGCCTTGCCGCGCACGATGGTGGCCACCCTGACCAGATGGTCCCGGGTGTAGCGGCGCCGACCGTTCACCCGGGCCGCCGGAGTGAGCAGCCCCATCGTCTCCCAGTGCCGGAGCACGTGCGGGGCCAGCCCGAAGCGGCCGGCGAGCTCCCCGATGCGCATGGACGCGCCGCCGGTCGCGCCCTCGTCGATGCCTGAGTTCATGTTGACATTAACTTGCAAAGTTGTCTCCGCGTCAACGAGGGCCCGTCCGGGCGGGGATGGAGCGGGGGCAGGCGACCGGACGGTGCGGGACGACGAGTCCCGCGGCCGAACGGCCTGGTGAGCCGCCCGGCCACGGGGATACGCGTCGTCTCTCAGGAGCCCTCGACGTGTGTGGGGGTGTGGGGGGTGGAGGTTTCGGGCACGGCGGTGGCGGTGGCGGTGGCGGTGCGGCTGCCCAGCGGCTCCCCGAAGGGGCCGAGGGCGGTGATCCGGTAGACGTCGGCGTCCGCGGGCGGGGTGACGGCCGCCGCCGTCTCGAAGCCCGTCCGCGGGGTGACGGCCAGGGTTCTCAGGTCCTCCTCGGAGGGGCCCGCCTCGACCCGCCAGAGCGCCACGTCGGTGGCGCCGTTCCAGCTCATGTACACGGTCCGGCCGCCGTCCTCGGCGGGCTCGCCGAGGACCGCGTCGGGCGGGGCGTCCGGCGTGGCGTGCCAGTCCGCCCGCTCGGTCCGGTAGGTCATCTCCCCCTCTTCGAGGGTGGCGGTGAAGACGGGCTGGTCGCCGTCGAACTCCACCACCTGGCCGGTGTTGCCGAAGGACACCAGCTGGTGGCCGCCCGGCAGCTGCCGGTTGGACCCGAGGGTCTGGGAGTAGACCGTGGTCTCCGGCTGAAGGTCAGCGACGAGTTCGGCCGTCATGGCGTCCTCGTCGAGCTCGTAGACGGCGCCGCGCGAGTACTCCTCGGGGAGTCGGTTGGTGCCGTTGTCGAACATCGACAGCCGCCCGTCCGGCAGGCGTCGGACGTCGTGCTGACCGCGCGGCGCGTCGGCGGGATCGGCGAAGGCGAAGTCGCTCTCGCTGCCGCCGAATCGCCAGACGATCTCCCCGGTGTCGTGGTCGACCTTGTACACGGTGTCGGTGTTCCGCGCGCTCACCAGCAGGTCGCCGTCGGTGTCGTAGTCCAGCGAGTTGACGTGATAGAGCGGGTAGGCCCCGCTCTTCGTCGCCGGGTTCGCCAGGGACCTGCTGGTCTCCGTGGGCGGTACCCGGTCCAGGATGCTCCACTCGAAGGTGACCTCGCCGGTCCTGACGTCGAGCTCCTGGACGACGGTGTCGACCACGGTGGCGTCCGCCGGCCCGCCGTACGGGCTCAGGTCGTGGCTCACCGAGTGGTGGCTCATCAGCAGCACCCGGCTGCCGTCGGGGCTGAACGCGATGTCATGAACGTCCGTGGGGTAGCCGTCCACCTGGAACGAGGCGACCTCGCGGTACGAGGTGTCCAGGATCAGCCATTCGCCGCGCCCGGACTCGCCCGAGGCGTCCCGCACCCCGCTGTACATCGCCAGGGCCGGCTGCCCCAGGAAGGTCACGGGCTCCAGGTTGACGTGGAACCGGCCGTCCTCGGGCTCGGCCAGCCAGACGAGCTCGCCCTCGTTGTCGTAGATGGCGGCCCGGAAGTCCTTGCCGTCCGAGTGTCCGGGGGTGGTGAGCAGCAGTCCGGGCGCCTCCCGCCCCGTCGTGGTCGTCGTCAGTTCGGAGGCGTCGAGGTCCGGCCGGGAGTGGAAGTCCCCGACCGGCGCCGCCGCCCGCTGTCCGGCGGCCGGCGGCTCCGCCGCGCCGACCGGCCCGGCGGGAGAGGCGAGCAGGGCCACGGTGACCGCCGCTGTCGCGCAGCCACGCAGGAGCCCTCCGCTCTGCCGTCTTTCTTGCATGGAACACTCCCTGGAGGCGAGACACACCTGCGGCCATAGATTCCCTGATCGACAACGCGATATCTCGGAAGTGGCGTTAAAATCTTGGCAATCGCACGTTGTGATGAAGGTGTGAGAGAAAACCGGAGGGTACGCTTCTTCACATTCTCCCGGAGGACGTCGGACGAGCTTACTGACGACCTATCAAATTACGCGGTTTTTCGGACCGCGAGTCCGGAGCCGAGCGTCCCCGCCGAACGGCGAAACGGGCCCGGGTGGGGCGCGCGTTCCCTCGGATCGGGACCCGCTCGCGCCCCCCGCTTTCGCTTCTCCTGGACTCGGGAAGACACCGGGGGAAGCCTCCGGCGGCGTCATTGACACCCGCTCACCGGGAGTTTTACCTTCGCTCTGTCCTGGACATGTCGTCCGGTACGGGGCCGGTGGAAGGAAACACATGAGCGGATCCGCGGATGACGCCGGAAGCGCGGTGGCACGCATCTACAACTCCGCGGGGGCGGCGTCGGCGATTGGCGCCGCCTGGGAACTCGGCGTGCTGGACGAGTTGAAGGACGTCGGGGCCCTGGACGTGCGCCGGTTCGCCGCCGAGCGGAAGCTCGACGAGATGTCGACGGCGGGCTTACTGAGCGCCCTGTCCGCCGTCGAGGTGGTGCGACGTGACGACGACAGGGCGCTCCCCGGGGCCCACTTCGACGATGTGTACCGGACCCGTTCCCTGCTCCGCTGGCTGACCGGAGGACGCGTTCGCGGACCGCTTCCGACGCCCGCGGACCGGGCGGCCGACGACCAGGGCCGCGCGGCGCACCGGCCGGAGACCAGCGAGTTCTGCTACGACCCGTGGTTCTGGGAGGCCGTGGACGGGTTCGACTTCGACGTCCGGCTCGTCGCCGATCTGGGCTGCGGGAGCGGCGACCGGATCCTGCAGATCCTTCGCCGCCACCCCGGGGCCCGGGCCATGGGCATCGACACCCTCCGCCCGGCGCTCACCGTGGCCGCCACCCGGGTGCGGGAGGCCGGCCTGGCACACCGTGCCGCCTTTCTGGAGGCGGACGTGCGGACCGTGGAGGACATTTCCGAGTTCGCCGAGGTCGACCTGCTCACCTGCTTTCTGATGGGTCACGAATTCTGGCCGCGGGACAGATGCGTCGACACGCTTCAGCGACTGCGCGACCAGTTTCCGGGAACGCGCAGATTCCTGATCGGCGACGCGACGCGGGCCGCCGACTCCACCGACCAGGAACTGCCCCTGTTCTCCCTCGACTTCGAGCTGGATCAGGACTCGTCGGCCGCCTTCCTGCCCACCGTGACCGACTGGGAGTCGGTCTTCGAACCGGGAGGTTGGCGGCTGCTCAGGAAATACTGGATCAACATCACGTTCGGCGAGGTCATCTTCGAACTCGAACCCCTGTGACGATTGCGGGCGGCGGGCGTCAGACCTCCGCCCCCACATCCCACCCCAACACGGCGTCCAGCCGTCGGCGGAAGAGCCGCAGCACGAGTTCGTGCTCGATGTCGTCCAACTCCTGGTTACTGCTGACGACCACCAGCTTGTCGTCCTCGACGGCACGCCGCGGATCGTGCAGGGTGAGCCGCCAGAAATCCTCCTCCCGGCCCTCGGTCCGCTCCCGGCGGATATCCGTGTTCGTCGCCAGCAGCAGCAGCGACAGCCGGCCGTTGGTCGAGGCGAAGAACCGCACCGTCTTCTGCGAACGGGTGGCGTCGCTGCTCTCGGTGATGATGACCACCGGCCGGCTCTCCTCCCGGAGCAGCGCCTCACACATCTGGATGAACGCGTCGTCCTCGGTGCCGCCGATGACCGAGCGGAAGCGCACCTCGCGGTGCGCCCCGCCGGCGCAGAACAGCAGGAATCCGGCTGGGTCACCGGCCGAGGGCGCGGCGTCCCCGGCCGCGGCCCCTCGTTCGGGTGTCAG
Organism: Streptomyces sp. B6B3; assembly: GCF_039871525.1. NCBI lineage: Bacteria > Bacillati > Actinomycetota > Actinomycetes > Kitasatosporales > Streptomycetaceae > Streptomyces > Streptomyces sp. B6B3. Next base: position 37,001 of record NZ_JBDPLU010000039.1, read on the forward strand.
CGGCTCCAACCAGACGTGGTAGACCGCCGCACCCGCCCTGCGCGCCTCGGCCCCCAGGGCGGCCGGCACGCCGTCCGGCCAACTGGCCGCCGGCTCGGTCGCCTTGAACCGAGTGAGCGGATCGGCCAGCGAGATGCCGATCCGGGACAGCACCCGCCCGATGCTCACCGGCGAGAGCCGCACGTCGAAGACGCTGTCGATGATCTCTCCGACACGCTTCCTGCTCCACAGCCTCCCGCCGTCGTACGTCCCGCGGCGGCCGGCGTCCACGATCAACGCGCGCAGCTCGGCGAGCTGGCGCTCGTTCAGGTTGGCCGCCGGTCCCGGAGTGCGCTTGGTCCGCAGCGCCTCGGGGCCCGACCGCCGGTACGCCTGCCACCAGCCGAAGACCGTCGATCGTCCGAATCCGGACTTCTTCACCACCTGGTTGGGAGACTCTCCCGACTCGATCAGGCGGCATATCGATAACCTCTCCTCATAGGTCGCCCTGCGCCCGCCTTTTGCCATGGCCATTATCACTCCCCGTATTTCCCCCACGTTTCCCCATGGATCGAAAACTGCTGGTCGAGGTGGTCGATGACGGTGGTCATTTAACTCGAGGGTGTCAGCAGACGGACATGAGGAGACGACTCCGCAAGCGAGGGCAAACGGAGTTCCACACGACGAGGAAACTTAATGTGCTCAGCACAATAACCAGGTGTTTCCGGACCGTCAACAGCGCCCTGCATCCTTCACCTTTCTCACCTCATGTGCATGCGATGTCACCGAAGGGTGACAGGAGTCCTTCGCGGAGACGAGGCCGAAACGTTCGCCTGGTCGGGGGCGCGACCCGTGGAATCCCCGAAACTCGGGGACGGGTGGAGGAGGTCACTCCGGAACCAGGTGGTCAGCGAACGAACCGACGACGCCAACGACCACCGCCGGTCGGCCGACCGGCGGGTCGTGGAACGAGAACGCGATCGCTGTCAGCGATTCCGCGAAGGCTTCGCGCCGTGCCGTCGCATGAGGGGCGCTGCCAGATATTCAGCCCATAAAGAATATGGTCCTAGATCACCGCTGAGGACCTCGTGGGTGAACTCTGGATCGGCACTCTCGGACCGCATATCCATCCCCCTGTGTCCACGGGGTTAACCGGACGCTTCGCCTCGCAAAGGATAGCCGGGGCGACTCTGGGCTGTCCAGAGCGCCTCTGGCTGCCCGAGTTTCCGGACGGGGCGGCGCTGGGATTTCTCGCGTGTCCAGGGCCGACGCGTCGCCGGGAAGCCTCCGGTATGAGCGTCCGGCGCCGGAACGACTTTTCCCTTTCGTGGATTTCTGGACCCGCGCCTCAGTCCAGCTGGGAACGCAGCCAGTCCTCGACACCGCGCACGTGGCTGGCCGCGGCCGCCCTGGCCGCCTCGGGGTCACGATCCTCCCGGGCCTGGTGGATCCGGGCGTGCTCGTGGCGGGTGCGGTCGAAGGCGCCCTCCTGCCGGTAGCCACGCCACACCCGGGCGCGGAAGGAGCGCGAGGACAGCCCTTCGAGGACCGCGACGAGGGTGGCGTTGCCCGTGGCCGCCGCGATCGCCCGGTGGAAGGCGAGGTCGTGCGCCAGGATGTCGCCCGGTTCCTCGGTCGCGTACATCGCGTCGAGGTGCACCCGCACCTCGTCCAGTTGCTCGGGAGTGATCCGCGCGGCGGCGATCGCCGCGGCGGCGGACTCCAGGAGGCGGCGGATCTCCAGCAGTTCGACGAGCTGCGGCCCACGGGACAGGTCGGCCACCACGCCGAGGGTCTCCAGCAGCTCGCCCGCCTCGAGTCGGGTCACGTAGATGCCCGAGCCGTGCCGGGCCTCCAGCACGCCCAGCACGGTCAGGGCGCGGATCGCCTCGCGCATGGAGCTGCGGGATATGCCGAGCCGGGCGGCGAACTCGCGCTCGGTGGGCAGCCGCTCCCCCGGCCGCAACCGGCCCTCGGCGATGAGGGACTTGATCTGCTCGATGGCGCGGGATCCGCTGACCGCCGCCGCGGACACCCCGTACGACGAGTTGCTGGCCCGCCATGTCGCCGACCACCAGGCTGGCGCCACCGCCGGCATCACCGAATGGCTCCTCCAGTCCCACACCGACGAGACCGACCTGCTCCCCGCGCTGCCACCCGCCCTCCCCGACGGCACCGTCACCGGCCTGCGCGCCCGCGGCGGCTTCGAGATCGACATCGCCTGGGCCGGCGGCGGCCTCGGCGAGGCCACGATCCGGTCACTCAACGGGGCGCCGGCGCGGGTGCGCACCCCCGGCCGCGTGGACGTCACCACCACCGACGGCGCCCCCGTGACGGTGGAACGCCCCGAGGACACCCTGGTCGCCTTCCCGACCGAGGCGGGCGCCGCCTACCGGATCGTTCCCGCCTGACGGCCCCGGGCCGGGACGGGACCGTCATCCCGTCCCGGCCCGGTCCGACCCCTTCGGGCTCGCGGCCGCTCCGAACTCCCCGACTCCGACGTTCGACGGGCCGGCGCACGACTGATTTCCGGGGTGGCGAGAAACGGCGCCTCGCTAAGCGGAACCGCTCACTCATTGGCCGTAAGTCGCTGCGCGGGGTGGCGTCGACCCGTAGGATGGGAGCGCTCCCAATGATCGAGATCGGGCTGGGAATTCGCACGCGCACTGCCACGTCGGGAGCATTCCTCTACTCCGATCGGAGATGAACCATGCCTGGACTTCTTGCCGCGGCTGGAGCCGTCACCGCCCTCGTCGCGTCGGCGCTGGGCGCTACCCCGCAGAGTGAGCCGACCCCCGTCGAGGCGCCCACCGAGCTGCGGGTCAACATCGAGGGCGTGAACGGTTCCGGCTGCCCCGCCGGCACGACCGCGGTCTCGGTGGCCCCGGACAGAACCTCGTTCACCGTCACCTACAGTGACTATCTGGCGCAGGTCGGACTCGGTGCCGACCCCGCCGACTTCAGAAAGAACTGCCAGCTCAACCTCTCCGTCGACGTCCCCGACGGCTTCACCTACGCCATCTTCGGCCTGGACTACCGCGGTTACGCCCACCTCGCGGACGGTGCCTCCGGCCTGCAGCAGGCCACGCACTACTTCCAGGGCTCGACGAACGACGTGGTGGTGTCGCGGGAGTTCGAGGGCCCGTACGACGATGACTGGCAGGTCTCCGACGACGACCTGGGCGCGCTGGTCTGGGCGCCCTGCGGCGAGCAGCGGAACGTCAACATCAACACCGAGCTCCGGGTCGACTCGGGGAGCTCCGGTGGCAGCGCTGTGAGCTTCCTCGCCATGGAGTCGACGAACGTGCCGGCCGCCACCTTCCACCTGACCTGGAAGCGGTGCTGACGACACGTCCGTTCTGACACGCGCCCCCGGGACGAACCCCGGGGGCGCGTCGCGTTTCGGAGGGTCGGCGGACCGACAAGTACCGGCCAGTAATCGCCGACTCCGGCACACCGGCGGACCCGACGCCGCCGCACGGGCGTGCGCGGGCTATTGACATGCACTCAGCAAGCGCTTACCGTCCTCGGATAGTAAGCGCTTTCTCACTTGTGCACGATCAGGTACGAGCTCGCGTACGAGTGCCGTGCGCGCACGCCGAGAAGCGTGCCCACCCGTCAGCGGGCCAGCGCCGCTGACTCCTTAACGAGGCGAGCCGCCTTTTCATCCCAGCTCGGGAAAGGAACGGGTAATTCCCATGCGGTTAATCGGACGAGCCCCCACAATTCTCTCCGGTCGGTCGGGAAGGAAGACCACCTCCGTCGCGGTCGCCGCCGCGACGACGCTGGCCGTCGGCGCGGCGCTGCTGGCCGCGGCCCCCGCCGCGCAGTCCAGCCAGACGCCGGCCCTCCCGCGAGCCGTGCTCGAGGAGACGCCGATCGGGTTCGCGAGCGTCAACGCCGAGGGACAGAACGGCACCACCGGCGGCACCGGAGGCGACACGGTGACCGCCTCCGACACGGACTCGTTCGTCGAGTACGTGGAGAGCGACGAGCCGCTCATCATCCAGGTGGACGGCAGCATCTCGCTGGACGGGATGCAGGACGTCGCGTCCGACAAGACCATCATCGGCGTCGGTGACTCCGCCCGGATCACCGACGGCGGCCTGGACGTCGACGGCACCAACAACGTGATCATCCGCAACCTCACCTTCACGGGCGCGGACGACGACGCCATCAACATCACCGACGGCGCCACCCACGTCTGGGTCGACCACTGCGACCTGTCCAACGCCTACGACGGCGCCCTGGACATCAAGCGCGGCTCCGACTTCGTCACGGTCTCCTGGAACCACTTCCACGACCAGCAGAAGAACTCGCTGATCGGCCACGACGACGGCAACGGCGGCCAGGACGAGGGCAACCTCCGGGCCACGTACCACCACAACTTCTTCGACGGCACCGCGGAGCGCAACCCGCGGGTCCGGTTCGCCGACCCGGTGCACGTGTTCAACAACTACTACCTGGGCATCAGCGGCGGCGACTCCTACGGCGTGGCCACCGCCATGGACGCCGGCGTGCTGGTCGAGGGCAACTACTTCGAGTCCGTCGAGTCGCCCACCAAGATCCAGATCTTCGAGTCCGACCCGGGCCGTCTGGTCGAGCGGAACAACGTCTACGTCGACTCGGGCGAGCCGGAGTCCGACGGCACGGTCGTGGAGCCCAACACCTACTACGACTACACCGTCGAGGACCCCGAGTCCGTGCCCGACAGCGTCACCGCGGGCGCCGGCGTCGGCGTCATCGGCTGACCGGGGTCGACGATGAGACGACTCACGGCGGCGCTGCTCGGCGCCGGGCTGACCCTGACCCTGGCCCCGGCGCTCCACCAGGCCACCGCCGTGCCGGCGCCGGCAGCCGCCGGCAGCCCCATCGGCTTCGCCGGCGTGGACGCCCTCGGACAGGACGGCACCACCGGCGGCGCCGGCGGGCCCGAGGTGACCGTCTCGACGGCCACCGGGCTCATCGAGGCCATCGCCTCCGAGGGACCGCTGGTGGTGCGGGTGGACGGCATGATCACGGTGCCGGCCGGGATGTACGACGTCAGCTCCGACAAGACGATCGTCGGCGTCGGCGCGGACTCGGGCATCAGCGGCGGCGGGCTGAACGTCGGCCTGCCGGTGGACGACGCGGTCACCGACCCGCCGTCCGACGCGGTGCACAACGTCATCATCCAGAATCTGAACTTCCGCGACGCCAGTGACGACTCCATCAACGTGCAGATGTTCTCGCACCACGTCTGGATCGATCACAACGACCTCGCGGAGGGCTACGACGGCCTGATCGACATCAAGCGCGGTTCCGACTACGTCACGGTGTCGTGGAACCACACGCACGACCACACGAAGAACATGCTGCTGGGCCACGACGACGACAACGCGGCCCAGGACACCGGGCACCTGCGGGTGACCTACCACCACAACTGGTACGACCGGACGCCCCAGCGCAACCCGCGGGCGCGCTTCGGCTCCCCGGTGCACATCTTCAACAACTACTACCTGGACAACAGCGACACCGGCCCGGCCTGCCAGGCCGACTCGGCGTGCTGGATCGAGGGCAACTTCTTCGAGGACGTGGAGGAGCCCATGACCAACGAGTACTCGGGTCCCGAGGGCTCCATCCTCGAGACGGACAACCACTTCGAAGGGGAGACCGGAGAGCCGGTGACCGGGGGCCAGGTCCCGGACCCCGCCGGCGCCGCCCGCGTCGGTGTAGCTGGCCTGGACGATGTGGAACACGTACGCGCCTGGCCCGTGTTCGGCGTCCCGCCCCGGCGAGATCACGCCCTCGCAGTCGGCGTTCGGC
>NZ_JBDPLU010000004.1:0-519866 GCF_039871525.1 Streptomyces sp. B6B3
GGAGATCGACATGCTGTATCCGCGGCGGCTGACCGCCTGGCCGGCCGACTGGGACGTCGACACCGGCACGCTCCGCCTCGAGGGCGGGCCCGCGCCCGCCGCCCGGGTCCTCCGGCTCCGGACTCCGAACTGACGCCGCTCCCCGCGAGCGCGCGACGCGCTCACGGCGTTCCGGCGTCCGTTCACGGGGTGGCGCCGACAACCCTCCATACGTCCTGAAAGGTCGGGTCGTGAAGCACTTCACCATGCCAGGCACCGAGATCACCGCGCCGAACGTCGTGCTCGGCCTGATGCGTATCGCCGACAAGACCGATGACGACATCCAGGAACTCGTACGCACGGCCCGCGACGCCGGTATCGACTTCGTCGACCACGCCGACGTGTACGGGAACGAGTTGCGCCGAGCTGACCTTGGTGGCCGAGCACCGGCGCGGACACGGGGCGATGTACGACGCGTCAACCACGGCTGGCTGGAACCGCGCCGAACGTCACACCAAGCCTCCCCTACACGCTCAGTTATGGCCTGGGCTTCACTATTCCGCGAGGGTCGGCAGCAGCTGCAGTAGCCGCCAGAGCACCACGGGACGCCCGGAATTCGACCCGGGCCCACGTGATCACCTTCGGCACAACGCTTCTGACCTGCGCAAACACAGGCCGGCGGACGAGGCGGCCTGTACGCCGGGTTCTGTTCCCTCGGGGTCTTGCGGCCCCGGGGGTGGCGGCCATCCATCTAGGGTCGGTGTCGCCACCGACCTCCAGCGGTCTACCCGCGGACTCGGGCGGGCCGCCCTCGATCGTCCGCGCAGGGGCACGTTCCCGTGCCCCCTCTTGACCTTGCTCCGGGTGGGGTTTACCGAGCCGCCCAGGTCACCCTGGGCGCTGGTGGTCTCTTACACCACCGTTTCACCCTTACCGGCTCGCGGCCGGCGGTCTGTTTTCTGTGGCACTGTCCCGTGGGTCGCCCCAGGTAGGCGTTACCTACCACCCTGCCCTGTGGAGCCCGGACGTTCCTCGGCGGGAGTTCCGGGAGGACCCGGAGGCTCCCGACGCGGCCGCCCGGCCGGCTCGTCCGCCGTGTGGACCATGGTACCCGCGGGAACGCGCCGGTCGGCGTCCGTGTCCGGGATCGCGATCTTCGTTTTCTGGACGGCACGGATCGTTCTCTTCGTCTGTTGCCTTTTCCGGCATGGTGGCCGGCCAGGACGGTGGTACCCGGACGCGCGGAGCGGGAGGTGACACACGTGTTCGTTGGGGCGGATGCCGCGGACGGGGCCGGTCGGGCCGTGGACGAGGAGGGCCTCGCGGTGCGGCTGGCGGATCTGGCGCTGACGCTGGCGGCGGAGGAGGAGCCGGCCGAGGTGCTCAGGCAGGTGGTCGACGCCGCCGCGCGGGAGATACCGGGCACGGCCCACGCCGGCTGCGCGTCGGTGCTCGGCGCCGGGCGGCCCGCGGATCCGGCGTGCACCGACACGCTGGGTGGCCGGCTGGACGCCCTGCAGTACGCGCTGGGCGAGGGTCCGTGCCTGGACGCCGTGGCGCTCGGGGCCGCGGTGCGCGCGAACGATCTCGGGTCCGAGGACCGGTGGCCGGGGTTCACCGCCGCCGCGGTGCGGCAGGGGGTGGGCTCGGCGCTGTCGTTCCCGCTGCTGGTCCCGGCCGGGCCGGTGGGCGCGCTGACGGTCTACGCGGACCGGGCGGGCGCCTTCCCCAACGACGCGGTGCGGGCGGGCGAGATGCTCGCCGCGCACGCCGCGATCGCGGTGTCGCACGCGCGCGAGAAGGCCCAGCTGCGCCTGGCGTTGGACAGCCGCGACACGATCGGGCAGGCGCTCGGCATGCTGCGGGAGCGGTACGGGATCAGCGCGCGGCGCGCCTTCCGGGTGCTGGTCGCCCGCTCGCAGGACACGAACATCAAGCTGCGCGACGTGGCGGCGCATCTGGTCGAGACGGGCGAGCTCCCCCAACGCGGCCCCCATCACTGATCGAACCCCCTTTCGAGACCTTCCTTCGCAACGCGGCCATCCCGGCGTAGGGTGAGAAAACCGGCACCGCCGGCGCGGTGCGCTGACGCACCTGACATGCGAGCGCACCCCTGCCGGAAGGACGTCGATGACCCCTCCCCCGAGACCCGGGACGTTGCGGCCCACCATCCCGCGGCAGGCCGGGCCGCCGGGCGCCGAGTTCGCCACCAGCGACCCGGAGCACGCGCACGCCTTCATGCGCAGCTCCTACGCGGACAACACCATGCGGATCACCGGCAGCGCCGAGGGTTTCCGGATGACGCACTCGGTCCGCGACGCCGGCCCCGTCTCGGTCGCCGTGATGCTCCACACCATGGGCGTCGAACACGTCGCCCAGCCGACCGGGCGGCTGCTCGTCTGCCGGGTGCTCGACGGGCGGATCGAACGACGCACCGCCGGCGAGGTCGTGCGGGCCGGCCGGGACGACATCTTCCTCGCCGCCTCGCCCGAACTGCCCTACGCGGTGCGGTGGGACCGGCTCCGGGTGCAGATCGTCACGCTCGACCTGGCGCTGCTGGCCGACGTCGCCGGCGAGTTCGGCGGCCGGGCGGCCGGTCCGCCGCGGTTCACCAGCCACCAGCCGTCGTCCGCCGCCGCCGGCCGGTACGTCGGACGGCTGATCGACCTGATCGCGTCCGATCTGCCCGCCCACCCGCGGGCGGCGGCGAGCCCGCTGCTGGCCACCACGGCCGCCCGTGGTCTGGCCGCCGCGGTGCTCTCGGCGTTCCCCGGCAGCTACCTGGACGCGCGGGCCGCCACGGACCCCGTGGACCGGGCGGCCAGGTCGCCGGTCACGCTGCGGCGGGCGGTCGAGTTCATCGACGCCCACGCGCACCGCCCGATCGGCCTGGCCGACGTCGCCGACGCCGTCCACGTGACGTCCCGGACCGTGCAGCTCGCCTTCCGGCACCATCTCGACACGACGCCCACCGCGTACCTGCGCCGGGTGCGTCTCGACCACGCGCACCGGGAGTTGCTCGCCGCGGAGCCTACGGGCGACGCGACGGTGACCGCCATCGCGTCCCGTTGGGGCTTCCACCATCCGGGCCGTTTCGCGGCCGCCTACCGCCACGCCTACGGCTGCGCTCCGCGGCAGACCCTGCAACGGGCCGGTCAGGGCTGACCGGGCCCACCGGGCCGGCCTCGGGCGCGGCCGGCTCCGTCGCCCCCGCGCGGTCCCGGGCGGTGGCCAGCAGGCAGCCGGTCAGGATGAGGCCGAAGGAGCCGAGGACGGTGGCCGTGAGCGGCTCGTCGAGGAGGGCCACGCCGGCGACCACGGCGACCGCCGGGCTGACGTAGGTGAAGACCATGGCCCGCGAGGCGCCGACCTCCCGGATCAGCTCGAAGAAGATGACGAACCCGAGCGCCGTGCAGATCACCCCGAGCCCGGCGAGCGAGGCCAGCACCTCGGCCGACGGGCGGGTGTCGGGCCAGGTCGCGACGGCGGGCGGCGCGTAGACGACGGCCGCCAGGGTCAGGCAGGTCGCGGTCAACGGGAGCGTGGGCACCTCGCGCAGCCGGCGCGCGGCGATCAGCGGGGCGGCGGCGTAGCCGACCGCGGTGAGCAGCACCTCGGTCAACGACCAGGCGCTGCCGCCGCTGAGCTGCGGCGCGGCCAGCAGCGCCACGCCGCCGAGGCCCACGGCCAGGCCGGCCCAGCGGCGGACGCCCAGCCGCTCGTCGCCGCCGGTCAGCCGAGCCAGCACCACGGCGAGTATCGGCACGGCCGCGATCAGCAGCCCGGTGGTGGAGCTGTCGAGGTGCCGCTCGGCGTCCGACAGCAGCGCCCAGGGCCCGATGATCTCGAACGCGGCGAAGCCGAGGATCGGCACGGCGTGCCCGCGCAGTTGCCCGAACCGGCCCGCGCGCAGCGCCAGCGGCAGCAGCAGCGCGGCGCCGAGCGCGGTGCGGGCGAAGACCACCATGGGCACCGAGACGCCCCCGCCGGCGTCTCCGCCGCCGCCGTCCACGGCGACCTTGATCATCAGGTACGGGATGCCCCAGATGACGCTCATCAGGGCGAACAGGAACCAGCCACGAGCCGACATGGCGGCCATCCTGCTGCCGCGGTCAGACGTTGTCTTGAACGCTGTTGCGGTACGCGCCCGGGGTCACGCCGGTCACCCGCCGGAACCAGCGGGTCAGATGCGCCTGGTCGGCGAAGCCGACGAGCTCCGCCACCTCGGCGGGGCGCCGCCCGGCCGCCAGCAACGCCCGGGCCCTGGCCACCCGGTGCTGCGCGAGCCAGGCGTACGGCGGCATGCCGGTGCTGGTGCGGAAGGCGCGCAGCACCTGGTAGCGGGAGAGGCCGAGGTCGGCGGCGATCTCGGCGAGCGTGGGCGGGGTCCGCGGCTGGTCGGCGAGCCGCTCCCGTACGACGCGCGCGACGTGCTCGCCGCCCGACACGGTCCTGACCGGACGGGCGCTGTCGGGCGCGGCGTGCCGGCGGACCAGCGCCGCGAGCAGCCACACCACCTCGGACTCCCAACGCAACGGGTCCGGTTCGCCGGTGGCCGCGCGATGCGCCCTGGCCAGCGCGGCGGCCAACCCCTCGTCCTGGACCACGCCGTCGCGGAAGTAGGGGCGCCCGCGGACGCCCTCGGTCAGCAGCCCGGCGGCGGGGTAGAACGCGCGGTAGGCGAAGCCGCCAGGCCGGGCGGCGGAGCCGGTGTGCGGCTCGTCGGGCTCCAGGATCACGATGGTGCCCGGGCCGGCGAGCAGGCGGCCCCGGCGGTAGTCGATGTGCTCGAGGCCCGACAGGCAGACGCCGATGGAGAACTCCTCGTGCACGTGCGGCGCGTAGCAGTGCCGCTCGAAGCGGGCCGTCATCAGGTCGAGCGGGGGCGCGCCGGGCGACAGCCTGACCCGCGACCACCTGGCGCGTTCCCCGTGCCCCAGTGTCCGGGTGACCACGGGCGCGGGCGGCGGAAGGTCGGCGGCGGGGGCGCCTCCCGCGCCGCCCTGGTCCGCGGGACGCTCGTCGAGGGGGGCGCCTCGGCGGGCGGGGGCGCGCCGTCGCGCGCGCCGGTTCGGATCGTGCACGTCGCCGCCTCCCTTCTGCTCCCCCGGCCTGCGGGGGCGTGGGGGGTCGGACGCGATGCTACGACGCGCCGGCGCGGGACGTCGGGGTCCGGGTGCGGTACGGGCTGGGCCCGTACCGCCCGGCGGTCACCGGCCGGGCGGCGCGTGTCGTAGCCTGCGGACCATGCTCGTACTGCTGCCGCCGTCCGAGGGGAAGGCCAGGGTGACCTCGGGGGCGCCCGCCGACCTCGGGAAACTGTCGTTGCCGTCGCTCGCCCCCGCCCGGGAGGCGGTGCTCGACGCGCTGGTCGGGCTGTGCCAGGGCGACGCCGAGAAGGCGCGCGAGGCGCTCGGGCTGAGCGAGGGACAGCGCGACGAGGTGACGCGGAACGCCGGGCTGCGCACGGCCCCGGCCCGCCAGGCCGGCGCCGTGTACACGGGCGTGCTCTACGAGGCGCTCGGCCTGGCCACGCTCGACGAGGCGGCCCGGCGCCGGGCCCGCCGGTCGCTGCTGGTGTTCTCCGGCCTGTGGGGCGCGGTGCGGATCGGCGACCGCATCCCGCCGTACCGCTGCGCGGGCGGCGCGCGGCTGCCCGGGATCGGGGCGCTGCCGACGTTCTGGCGGGAGCCGATGGCGCGGGCGCTGCCGGAGGCGGCGGGCTCGGCCCGTTCGGGGCTGGTGCTCGACCTGCGGTCGACGTCCTACGCCGGCATGTGGCGGCCGACCGGCGAGTTGGCCCGGCGCACCGCGACACTGCGGGTGCTGCACGAGCAGACGGTGGGCGGGGTGACCCGGCGAAGCGTGGTCAGCCACTTCAACAAGGCCGTCAAGGGCCGCGTCGTCCGCGAGCTGCTGACCGCGGGAGCGACCCCACGCACCGTCGAGGCGCTGGCCGCCGCGCTGCGCGACCTCGGCCACACCGTCGAACCGGGCCCGACCCCCGGCGCCCTGGACCTGGTGGTCACGGAGCTCTGACGAGCGGAGCGGCGACGGGGGGCGTGACGAACGCGCCGCGCGCGGCCCATGCTGTCCGGATGGCGCGCCTCGATCCCCAGGACAACGATCACCAGGACAACGTGCGGCGGCTGCTGTACGAGCTGTGCGTCGAACTCGGCTTCTGCCTGCCGCCGGAGGATGCGCGCCGACTGTGCGAGGCGCCACCGGCCGACGCCGGCGACTTCACGGACGCCGTGTTCGCCGCGGAGGGGATGGATCCCGCCGAGCACCCCGACCTACGCCGTCAGATGCGCGCGGCGGTCGAGCGGCACCGGCGCGCCTGGGCGCGGACGCCAGACCACGGCGCCGGTGACGCGACAGGAGACAGGCCCGCCCGCGCGGCACCGGCCTGGCCGGGAACGAACCCGCCAGCCACGGCGCCGGGCGCCCAGGCACCGGCCGACACGACAGGGGACAGACCCACCCACACGGCACCAGACGCCGCTGACGCGACAGGGGCCATGCCCACCCACGCGGCACCGGCGCGCTGCGGCGTCGGGCGCCGGCGGCCGCTGCCGCCGGCGAGCCACGCGCGGCGCGCGGCTCGCCGGGGGTCACGCGAACGGCAGGTTCACCGTGCGGACCGAGGCGTTGCCGTCGGGGTAGTAGGCGATCTCGCTGAGGGACGCCGCGGACAGCTCGATGCGGAACATGCTCTCCGCGGGGGCGCCGAGGGCGAGGCGGAGCAGCGTCTTGATCGGCGTGACGTGCGTGACCACCAGGATCGTCCGGCCCGGATAGCGGGCGATCGCCCGGTCCCTGGCCACCGCGACGCGGCGGGCCACCTCGGCGAAGCTCTCGCCGCCCCCGGTCGGCGGAACCTCCGCGGAGGCCAGCCAGGCGGCCAGGTCGTCCGGGTGGCGCTCGCGCACCTCGGCGAAGGTCAGGCCCTCCCAGGCGCCGAAGTCCGTCTCCCGCCACTCCTTGTCCTGGTGCACGTCCAGGTTCAGGCGGAGCGCGACCGCCTCGGCGGTCTGCCGGCAGCGCAGCAGCGGGGAGCTGATGAGCGCCGTCACGTCGTCGCGGCCGGCGAACGCCGCGGCGAGCGTCTCGGCCTGTTGCCAACCGACCGGCGACAGCTCGGGGTTGGCGCCGCTGCTGCCGGAGAAGCGTTTGTGCGGGGTGAGCGCGGTCTCGCCGTGCCGCAACAGCAGGAACGTGGTGGGCGCCCCGGCCGGCGGGTCCCAGCCGACGGGCGGCGCCACGGGGGCGGCGGCCGCGGCCTGACCCGCCGCGGCGGGGCCCGAAGGGCGCTCCGCCGCGCCGGGGGCACCGCCCACGGCCGGATCGAAGAGCGGCGCCTGCTGCGGGACCGCCCCGAGCCCGGCCGCGCCAGGCCCGGCCGGCTCGCCGGGGTCGGGCACGCCGGCGCCGGTCCGGCCGATCACGGCCTCCGCGGCTGCCTCGGCGGCGGCCCGTTCCTCCGCCAGGGCCTCCCGTTCCTCGTCCTCGTCGAGACCGACCAGGCCGTCGAACCCGCCGGACCCGTCGTCCGCCGTGGAGTTCTCGGGGCGCCAGGGCTGGCCCCGACGGCCGGCGTCCATCGCCTCGTTGGCCAGCCGGTCGGCGTGCCGGTTCCGCTCGCGCGGAATCCACTCGTACCGCACCGCGTTCCGCGGGAAGATCCCCGCGGCCTCCGTCGCCAGCGGCCGCAGGTCGGGGTGCTTGATGCGCCACCGGCCCGACATCTGCTCGACGACCAGCTTCGAGTCCATCCGGACCCGTACCTGGGCGTTCGGGTCCAGCGCGTGCGCCGCGCGCAGCCCGGCGATCAGGCCCCGGTACTCGGCGACGTTGTTGGTGGCCCGCCCGATGTACGCGGCGGTCTCGGCCAGCGCCTGTCCGGAGCGCGCCTCGCGCACCACCGCGCCGTACCCGGCGGGGCCCGGGTTGCCGCGGGAGCCGCCGTCGGCCTCGATGATGAAGGATCGGTTCATCGGCGGCTCACAGGCCCGAGTCGGGGGTGCGCACCAGGATGCGGCGGCAGTTCTCGCAGCGCACCACCGCGTCGGGCTCGGCGGACCGCACCTCGCCCAGCTCGGTGATGTTCAGCTCGAGCCGGCAGCCCTCGCAGCGCCGCTGGTACAGGCGGGCGGCGCCGACTCCGCCGTGCTGCTGGCGCAGCTTGTCGTAGAGGGCGAGCAGGTCGGCCGGGATGTCGCCGGCGACCGCGGCGCGTTCCTCGCGCGCCGCATCGGCCTCGGCGTCGATGTCGCGGCACGCCTCGTCCCGGCGCCCCGCCACCTCGGCGGTCCTGGCCTCCAGCTCCTCGACCCGGGTCGAGAGCTCCTTGGCGCGGGACTGGGCGGTCTCCTGGCGTTCCATGATCTCCAGGACGATGTTCTCCAGATCGTCCTGGCGCCTGGCCAGCGAGGCGATCTCGCTCTGCAGGCTCTCCAGGTCCTTCGGGTTGGTGACCAGGCCCGAGTCGAGCCGCTGCTGGTCCCGGGCGGCGCGCTGACGCACCTGGTCGACGTCCTGTTCGGCCTTGGTCTGCTCGCGCGCGGTGTCGCTCTCCTGGGTCTGCGCCGCCACCAGCAGATCGCGCTGCTGGGCGAGCTCACCGTCCAACGAACGGAGCTCGGCCAGCTCGGGCAGGTTCTCCCGCCGGTGCGCGAGCTGGGTGAGGCGGACGTCCAGGTCCTGGAGGTCGAGCAGGCGGATCTGATCGGCGGGCGCGGCTTTCAGTTGGGGGCTCCTGAGGTGACGAGGGAGGGGCGATGGCTGATCCAGGGATCGGTGACCCGGTGCGAGACATGGGTGCGCAGGTCCCAGCCGTGCCGGTCGGAGACCTCGTCCAGCTGCGCGGCGGCCTGCTCGCACCAGGGCCACTCGGTGGCCCAGTGCGCGGCGTCGAGCAGCGCGAGTCCCGACCGGCCGGCGTGCTCGCGGGCCTCGGATGCGGGGTGGTGCCGCAGGTCGGCGGTGAGGTACGCGTCCACGCCGGCGGCGCGGACGTCGGCGAACAGGCTGTCGCCCGAGCCGCCGCAGACCGCGACCGTGCGGATCGGGCGCTGCGGGTCACCGGCGACGCGGACGCCCTGCGCGGTGGCGGGCAGCCGGGCGGCGGCCCGTTCGGCGAACTCGGCCAGGCTCAGCGGCTCGTCGAGCGCGCACACCCGGCCGAGCCCACGGCGGCCGGCCGGATCGTTCGGGTCGGGCACGAGCGGTCCGGTGACCCGCAGGCCCAGGGCGCCGGCGAGGGCGTCGGAGACGCCGGGGTCGGCGCGGTCGGCGTTGGTGTGCGCGACGTACAGCGCGACGTCGTTCCTGATCAGGGTGTGCACGACGCGGCCCTTGAACGTGTCGGCCGCGACGGACGTGGTGCCCCGCAGGTACAGCGGGTGGTGGGTGATCAGCAGTTGGACACCCAGCGCGATCGCCTCCTCGGCGATCTCGGCGACCGGGTCGACGGCCAGCAGCACCCCGTTGACCTGCGTCGTGGGATCTCCACAGACCGTGCCCACGGCATCCCATCCCTCAGCCGTATCGGGAGGCCATAGGGTGTCGAGCGCGATGATCACTTCGGAGAGTACGGGCACGGGCCCAGGCTACCTGCCCACAGGAGACGCGGAACCGCCGCGATCGGGGCATCTCCCAGGCCCTCAGGGTCTGCGAGAGGGTCGGCCGGAGATACACAGACACCCCCCACAGATCAGCCGAATCCGGAATTCCTCACCCTTAGGCGTGAAGCCAGTCAAGCGGAGTTGCCCGGCAGACAGCATGAACCTAGCGTCCTCGCTGGAGGTGAGGCCTACATGACAGCCCCGTCTTCCGAAGCTTCCGCGGCGACCGCCGCGACCGGGCCGTCCCCGGACGCCGCGGCCCCGGACGCCACGGTCGCGGACGCCGCGGTCGCGGACGCCGCGGCGACCGCGCCGATCCCCGCGCAGGCATCGCCGGACGCCGCGCCCGTACTTCCGACATCGCCCGTAACCCCCGGCCAGTCGGGGCCGTTGACGATCGCCGCCGACGGTTCCTACGCCGCCCGCCTCGTCACCGTGGTCAGCGCGGACGGTTCGGGCGGCGGCTGGTGTCCCGAGCGCTGGACCCTGGACGGACCCGAACCGTACGCGGTGCGGCTGCCCGGCGGGCAGCCGGAGGAGCCGACCAGTCCGGTGCTGCCGCTGCCCGACGGGCGGGTGCTGATCGGCCGCCGGGCGGACGGCCGTTGGCACTTCTCGCTGCTCTACCCCTCGGGCCCCGACACGGGCGAGCTCTCGCTGGGTGCCGTGGAATGCGAACGGTTGACGCTGCTGCCGCCGAGTCCCGACGGCTCGCGGGTCTACGCGCTCGTTCCCGACCCGGACGACGGCCCCGACGACGGCCCGAGCACCGCGCTGTGGCTGGTGTCCGGCGGTTCGTTCGGGCCCGAACTCGTGGCCACGCTGGAGGGCCGCTGCTCGGGCGGCGCCTGGTTGGACCGCGAGGGCCGACTGCTGGCGCTCGACCGCACCGACGCGTCGGGCCGCACCCGGGCCGTGACGGTGACCGTCGACGCGGAGCGCGGCGGCCCGCCGACCGAACTGCTGCGCATCGCCGAGGACAGCAACGACCGGCTGCTGCTGGCCGATCCGGACAGCGGGCTGCTGCTGGTGCGTTCCGACGCGCCGGGCCAGGACCGGATCGGCTGGGGCGTGCTCGGCAGCCACCGGCCGGTGCGGTTCCCCGAGGCGCTGCACGTGCCGGACGCGACGATGCTGCCGTTCGCGGTCCAGCCGGGGCAGATGCTGCTGCCGGAGAGCTGCGGGGTGGCGCTGCGGATGACCACGGCCGAGGCCGACTGGGTGGCGGTGTGGCGGCCGCAGCAGCGGGAGTTGCAGCACCTCGCGGCGCCCGAGGGGTGGCTGGCCGGCACCGGCCGGTGGACGGCGGAGGGCGAGTTGCTGCTCCCCTACACCACGGCGCACGTGCCGTGCGGCCTGGCCCGCATCGCGGTAGCGGTCCCCGAACCGCAACCCCTCCCCCCGGCCCAACCCCCGGCCCCAACCCCGACCCCGGCGACGCCGGAACCGGACCCGGAACCGGCTTCGCTGTCGGAGGCGACGGCCCCGACGGCCGAGGAACCAGCCCCGGACCCGACGCCGGACCGGGCACCAGACCCGGCGGACCTGCCGGTGCAGGAGCCGGCCCCGGCCTCGGAACCGACCGCAACGGCCCTTCCGGCCACGGAAACGCCCCCGGCACAGGACGCGGACGCGGCGGACCTGCCCGTGCAGGAGCCGGTAGCGGCGCCGGCGCCGCTACCGGACGTCGCGGACCTGCCCACCCAGGAACCGACACCGCTGCCCCTGCCGGTGCCCCTGCCGGATCTCGCGGACCTGCCGGTCCAGGAGCCAACACCGGCGCCCCTGCCGGACGTTGCGGCCCCGCCGGCCGCGGAGGCGACGACCACCACACCCGCACCGGCACCGGCACCGGCACCGGCTGTCGCGTCGGCCGAGACAACGACGTCACCGGACCTGATCGGCACGCCTGCCACCGACGCGGGCATGCGGCCGGACCCCCACCTCGGCTGGCAACCGCCGGTGGAGACCGCGACACCCGAGGCGGATCCGACCGGACCCGCCGCCCCGGCGGCCCAGGAGCCGGCCCCGGAGCGAGCCCGGGAGCCGATGGCCGCGCCGTCGTCGGTCCCGGACTCCAGCTCCCACTGGTTGCCGGCCGCCGAGCCGGTCCCGGCGAGCGAACCCGCCACGGCCCTCCAACCCGGCAACGGCCCCGCGAACGAGGGCGTGACCAAGCCCGTGCCGCTCCAGCAGGCGCCGCTCGCCCGGGTCGCGCACTGACGCCAGGCCCGTCGACCCCGTGCCGTGGCGGGACCCGCTCGGCACCAGGGTTGGCGGGTAGGGCAGCATGGGGCCAGACGACGGGGACCACAGGGGGACGCGTGGGTAAGCCAGTCGCGGCCGAGGTGGGCGCGGAACTGCTCGCCGCCTTCGAGGCGGCGAGGGGTTTCATGCCCCGCGACGAGGGCCTCGCCCTGCACGCGGCGGCCGTCGAGGCCGCGACGCTCGGCCTGCCGCTGCTGGAGATCGGCAGCTACTGCGGGCGTTCCACGCTGCTGCTCGCCGACGCCGCCCGCCGGGCCGGCACGGTGGTGGTGACCGTCGACCACCACCGGGGCAGCGAGGAACAGCAGCCGGGGCAGGAGTTCCACGACCCCGACCTCGCCGACCCCGCACGCCCCGGCCGGATGGACACGCTGCCGGCGTTCCGCCGCACGGTGGCCGACGCGGGCCTGGAGGACCACGTCATCGCCGTGGTCGGCGGCTCCGCGCGGGCGGCAGCGGCGCTCGGCGGGGCTGGCGGCGGACGGTTCGGCCTGGTCTTCGTGGACGGCGGCCACACCGACGCGCACGCCACCGCCGACTACGAGAGCTGGGCGCCGAAGCTCGCGCTCGGTGGCCTTCTGGCGATTCACGACGTGTTCCCCGACCCCGCGCTGGGCGGCCAGGCCCCGTACCGCGTGTGGCGGCGGGCGGCGACCTGCGGCGCCTTCGCCGAGGTCGCGGAGCACGCGTCGCTGCGCGTACTCAGACGCATCGGGGAGGGCATCTGACCAGCGGCTGTCGTACGGCAATCCGCAAGGTCACGACCACATCACAAGCGTGTCGCGTGGGATACAGATAATCCCACCCGGCGGCTTCCGGCTCAGGTTCATCCGTACGATGGGGGCCGGCCCGCCCTCATCTGACCAGACCATGACGACAAGACCGACAAAGGATCTGACGTGAACAACCGCTCGCTCAGTCGAGGCGACGCAGTAGTGATCGGAGCAGCGGTCCTGCTCTTCATCTTCTCGTTCCTCGACCTCTACGAAGTCTCCTACGAGGGAATGTCGGACAGCGTTAACGCCTGGGAGTCCGACTACTTCCCGGTCCTTCCGACGGTCTACCTCAACGGCTTGATCGCGGCCGGTCTCATCGTGGGTTCGCGGTTCATGTCGCAGCCGGAGAGGCCGATCGCCGGTCTGCGCCTCGACCAGTGGGGCACGGCCCTCGCGGTGACTCCGGTCTGGGCGGCGATCTGGACGCTCATCGGCGGCCCGGAGGGTCTCGACAAGGGCGTGGGCCTGATCCTCGGCTTCTTCGCCGCCGCGCTGCTGGCGTTCGGCGCCATCGCGTCGCCGCTGATCCCGGCCCTCAAGGCACCGCTGACCAGCAGCACCCCGGGACAGCCGGGCGGCATGGGCCAGCCCTACGGCGGCCAGCAGCAGGGCTACGGCTACCCGGGCGCCCCGCAGCAGCAGCAGCCGGGGCAGCCCTACGGCGCGCAGCCGCAGCAGAACCTGGCGGCCGCTCCCGGCCAGCCCCAGGCCGGCGCCGACCCGAACTTCCAGCCGTTCTGGTTCGCGGTGCCCGCGGCCCGGCCGCTGTACGGCGAGGACGGCTCGCCGACGCCGGTGGCCGAACTGGCGCCCGGCACCTGGTACCTGGCGGTGGAGCAGCGCGGTCAGGCGCTGGTGGCGCAGACGCAGGACGGTCGTCGCGGCGTGCTCCAGGACACCTCCGGCATCCAGCGCGGCTGATTATCCTCCAGGCGAACCGGGGGCGGACCCGGTACAACGCCCCACGTCGGCCCGTCCGGACCCATGGCTCCGGACGGGCCGACGCCGTTCCCGCGTGTGCGCGCCGGTGACCGGTCAGGCACCGGTCAGGCACCGGTCAGGCCCCGGTCAGGCGGGGCAGCAGTCGCGGGCGGGGTCGCGGTCCAGGCCGCGGGGCAGTGCGGTCGGGTCGAAGACGGCGCGGGTGGGCCGGTGGCCGGTGAGCGCGGCGGCGGCCAGCAGCACGGAGCCGGCGGTCCAGGTGGTGCGCTCCCGCGGCCAGACGGTGTCGTCCGCGTACACGTAGCCGGTCCAGTACAGGCCGTCGGGCGCCCGGAGGTGGCCGAGCCAGCCCAGCACCTCGGCCGCGCGCCGCGGCTGGCCCGCCACCCACAGCGCCAGCGCCAACTCGGCGCTCTCCCCGCCGGTGACCCAGCGGTTGGGCAGCACGCAGTGCGCGCCGAGGCCCGGCACCACGAAGTCGTCCCAGCGGCCCGCCAGTCGGGCGGTGGCGGCGGGGCCGCGGACGACGCCGGCGAGCACGGGGTAGTACCAGTCCATGGAGTAGTGGGACTTGTCCAGGAAACGTTCGGGGTGGTCGCGCAGGGCGTGGCCGAGCCGGCCGACGGCCAACTCCCACTCCGGCTGCGGGTCGCGCTGCGCCTCGGCGAGCGCGAGGGCGCAGCGCAGCGCCTGGTAGGCGGAGGAACAGCCGGTGAGCAGCGCGCCGTCCGACGCCGTGCCGTCCGCGTCGCGGCGCCAGCCCAGCTCCCCGCCGGGCCGTTGCAGCGTCAGCACGTACTCGACGGCGGCGCGGACGTGCGGCCACATGCCGCGGCGGAACGCGTCGTCGCCGGTGGCGAGATAGTGGTGCAGCACGCCGACGGCCGGGTAGGCGCAGAAGTTGCTCTCCCGGCCCCGGTCGGTGGGGCGGCCGGGGCCGTCGTCGGCGTAGGCGGCGTACCAGGAGCCGTCCGGGTTCTGGCGGTTCGCGAGCCACCGGTACGCGGCGGCGGCGCGTTCGTGGGCGCCGGCGCTGTCCAGGGCCATGGCGGCCTCGACGTGGTCCCACGGGTCGAGGTGGTGCCCGCGGTACCACGGTATGCCGCCGTCCGCCCGCTGCACGGCGGCGATGCCGGCGGCCGTCTCGGCGACCTCGGCGGCGCCGAGCGGGCTCGCGGCCGGCGCGTGGTCGTCGCCCGTGCCGGCCCGACCACCCGGCCCGGGCCCTGTCACCCGGCCTCCCGGCCAGGGCCTGGCCGCGCCGGCTCGTGCGGTTTGGTCGCGTAGGCGACGAAGCTCTTGCCGATCAGGGGGTCGAGCGCCCGTTCGGCGAGCCGGGTGGCCAGCGGGCGGCGGGTGATGTCCCAGACCAGCAGCTTGTGGTAGGCGCGGACCGGCAGCGCGGTGTCGTTGTCCACGCCCATCGCGCACTTGAGCCACCAGTACGGCGCGTGCAGCGCGTGCGCGTGGTGCGTGCCGTAGGGGGTGAGCCCCGCGCCGCGCAGCCGGTCGAGCAGCTCGTCGGCGCGGTAGATGCGGACGTGGCCGCCCTCCACCTCGTGGTACGCGTCGGACAGCGCCCAGCAGACGCGTTCCGGACCGTGGCGCGGGACGGTGACCGCGAGCCGGCCGCCGGGGCGGAGCACCCGGACGGCCTCGGCCAACGCGCCCTTGTCGTCGGGTATGTGCTCCAGGATCTCGGCGGCGATCACCGCGTCGAAGCTGTCGTCGGGGAACGGCAGCGCGAGGGCGTCGCCCGCCACGGCGACGGCACTCGCCCCGGGCGGCGCCTCGCCGGCCTCCCGCATGGCGGCCAACCAGCCGGTGACCGTGCGGAGTTCGTCCCGGTCCTGGTCCAGGGCGACGACGTGGGCGCCGCGCCGGTAGCACTCGAAGGCGTGCCGTCCCGCGCCGCAGCCCAGGTCGAGCACCCGGTCGCCGGGGGCGAGCGGGAAGCGGGCGAAGTCCACGGTCAACACGCGGTCGGCTCCTCAGTCTCGGTCGGGCTGGTCCTCGGTCTCGGCCTGTGCCACGCCACGCGCCGCGGTGGGCCGCCGCCCCGCCGCCAACGCGGCGCGGTAGTGCTCGACGGTGCCGCGCGCGGCCTGCTCCCAGGTGAAACGTCGCAGCACCCGCTCCCGTCCGGCCGCGGCGATCCGCTCGCGCAGCGCCGCGTCCCCGAGCAGCCGGCCCAGGGCGGCGGCGAGCGCCCCCGCGTCACCCGGCGGCACGGCCAGGCAGCTGACCCCGTCGGGGCCCGCGACCTCGGGGATGGCGCCGCCCGTCGAGGCGACCAACGGCGTGCCGGTGGCCATGGCCTCGGCGGCGGGCAGGCAGAACCCCTCGTACAGCGACGGCACGCAGGCGACCTCGGCGCCGCGCACCAGGTCGGCCAGCTCCGCGTCGCTGATGCCCCTGACGAACTCGACGGCGCCCGAGGCCCCGCCGAGGCCGAACGCGTCGAGCGCGGCGGCCACCGGGCCGTCCGCCGGGCGGGCGCCGACCACCACCAGATGCGCGCCCGGATGTTCGGTGCGCACCTTGGCCAGCGCCTCGACCAGGTGCAGCAGGCCCTTCAGCGGCGCGTCGGCGCTGGCCGTGGTGACGATGCGGCCCGGCACCCGGGGCACGGCCGGATCCGGGTGGAAGACCCGGGTGTCGGCGCCGATGGGCACGACGTGCACCCGTCCGGCCCGCACCCGGAAGTCCTCGACGATCTCCCGCCGGGAGGCGGCGGAGACGGTCAGCACGGACGGCAGCCGGCGGGCGACCCGGCGCTGCATCCGGGTGAAGCCGTACCAGCGGCGCAGCGACATCCGGCGCTGCCAGGTCGGCGCCGCGGCCAACTCCAGCCGGCGGTCGACGGTGATGGGGTGGTGGATGGTGGTGACCAGCGGCCGGGCCGCGCCGCCGGGCACCAGCAGGCCGTAGCCGAGCGTCTGGTTGTCGTGCACCACGTCGAACTCGCCCCGCCGGGCCGCGAGATGGCGGCGGGCGCGGAGCGAGAAGGTCAACGGCTCGGGGAAGCCGCCGCTCCACATCGTGGCGACCTCCAGCACGTCGATCCAGTCGCGGAACTCGTCGCGGGACGGCGTGCGGAACGGGTCGGGCTGCCGGTAGAGGTCGAGGCTGGGCAGCTCGGTGAGGGCGACGCCCGGGTCGAGCACGGGGTACGGCTGGCCGCCGATGACCTCGACCCGGTGGCCCAGCCTGGCCAGTTCGCGGGAGAGGTGCCGGACGTAGACGCCCTGGCCGCCGCAGAACGGGTTGCCCTTGTAGCTGAGAAGCGCGATCCGGAGCGGACGGTCTTCCCCCGGTCCAGGCTCCGCGGTCACTCAGGCCCCCGTTCGCGTGCTACTCGCAGGTATGGAAGTGATCTGAACGATAACGTGCCCGCGCACCGGGGGGCACCTCCCCGCCCCGGGCCAGGGGCGGGCCGGGGCGGGGCATGGGGCAGCGTGCCGGGGGACGAAATTCGTCGTCCGATGGTCTGATGGACGGATGAGGCAACCGCAGCAGCCGTCCGGACCGGCCGCCCAGCCGGCGGCGGACGACACCCCCCTGGGTCTGAGGGAGACCCCGACCGCGGCGCTGGCCCGCACCGAGCGGCAGCGGGCCCGCCGGCGGCGCATCCTGGACGCCAGCACGTCGCTGGCCTCGGCCGGCGGCTTCGACGCGGTGCAGATGCGGGAGGTCGCCGAGACCGCGCAGGTGGCACTCGGCACCCTCTACCGGTACTTCCCTTCCAAGGTGCACCTGCTGGTCGCCGTGCTGCACGACCAGTTGGAGCGGCTCTGGGACACCCTGCGGGAGCGGCCGTTGGTCGAGGCGGACCCGGCGGACCGGCTGGCGCACGCGCTGCGCCGCGCGTTCCGCGCGCACCAGCGCGAACCCCGGCTCGCGGAGGCCATGATGCGCGCCCTGCTCTTCGCCGACGCCTCCGCACGGGCCGAGGTCACCGCCGTCTCGGCGCTCACCAGCCGGCTGTTGCTCGACGCCTCCGGGCTGCCGGAACCGGCCTCGGCCGCCGAGGCGGAGCACCGGCTGAGCGCGATCCGGGTCATCCAGCACACCTGGCAGTCCACGCTGGTCTACTGGCTCTCCGGCACGATCACCCTGGCCCAGGCGCACGCCGACCTGGAGACCGCCTGCCGCCTGGTGGCCCCGTACCCCGCGCCCGACCGTTAGAGTGAGCGCACAGTTCGCCCGCGAGTGGGGGAAGCCGGTGCGAATCCGGCGCTGACCCGCAACCGTGAGCGTGCCCGCTGCCTTCCGCGGCGCGGCGCGCGAGCCGGGATGCCCACTCGTGGTCCGCACTGGGCCCGTCGAGGAATACGGAGCTGAGCCCGGTGCCCACAGCGCACAGCCGCGCCGTGTGGTCCGCCGTGCCCGGTGACCGACCAGCACAGCGAAAGGCTGACACGTGTCCTTCACCGCGCCGCTGCGCCGCAGCGCACTCGTCCTGGCCTCCGCCGCCGCCCTGGCCGCGGCGGCGACCCCGGCGGTGGCCGACTCCGGGGACGGCGAACCGGCCGACCGGCTGGACCAGGAGGCCCTCTTCGGCGAGGGCGACCCGACGTACGACGGGGTGCTGCGTCAGTCCCTGGCGCTGCTCGCCCAGCACACCGCCGGCTACACCCCGGCCGAGGAGGCCGTCGACTGGCTGGTGGAGCAGCAGTGCGACGACGGCTCCTATCTCTCCTACCGGGCGGACACCGGCGAGCCCTGCCAGGACGTCACCGCCGCCGACAGCAACGCCACCGCGTTCGCCGTCCAGGCGCTGAGCGCGCTCGGCGGCCACGAGGGGTCCGTGGCGGACGGGCTGCGCTGGCTGCGCGGCGTGCAGAACGCGGACGGCGGCTGGAGCTTCAACCCCGGCGGGGCCAGCGACGCGAACTCCACCGCCGTCGTCGTCGGCGCCTTCGCCGCCGCCGGCGAGGACCCGGCCGAGGTGCGGCTCGAGGACGCGTCCCCGTACGACGCGCTCGGCGCGCTGCAACTGGGCTGTGACGCGACGGAGGAGGAGCGCGGCGCGTTCGCCTGGCAGCCCGACGCCGAGTCGGGCGAGCTGTTCGCCAACGACGTGGCCACGGTGGACGCGGTGCTCGCCGCGCAGGGCAGCGGGGTGCTGGTCGACCCCGAGCAGGCCGCCGACGCCCCGGCCGTCGAGCCGCCGTCCTGCGACGGGGACACCGGTGAGACCGGTGAGACCGACGAGACCGGCGAGACCGGCGAGACGACGGAGGACCCGACCGACGGGGCGACGGACGGGGCGAGCGACGAGGCCACCGGGGAGGGCGTGGACGACGGCGCGGCCGAGGAGCAGCCGGTTCACCTCCAGGTCGGGGCGGCCGGCGCCCGGTACCTGGCGGGCGCGCTCGACGCGCGGGAACAGCACCTGGTGACGCTCGCCGAGGACGGGGAGGAGCAGCCCGACTACGCCAGCACGGCGAAGGCCGTGCTGGCCCTTGTCGCCGGCGGCGAGCGGGAGGCCGCCGAGGGGCCGCTCGACTGGCTGCAGGAGCAGCACGTGTCCTGGACGGGCTACGCCAAGAGCCCGGCGGCGCTCGCCACGCTGGTGCTGGCCGCCCACGCCGGCGACGTGTCCCCCGAGGACTTCGGCGGCACCGACCTGATCGCCCAGCTCAACGCGTTGGGCCCCGGGCCCGAGGAGGCGGCGGACGGCGCGGCGGCGGACGCCGCGTCGGACGGGGGCGGCGGCGTGAGCGTGCTGCTGTGGGTCGGCGGCATCGCCTTGGTGCTGGGCATCGCCGTGGGCGTCGTGCTGGGCCGCCGGCGGCGGGCCGGCCGGGCGGCGGAGTGATCGGCCGGGTGATCGGCGCGCTGCGGGGACCGGGCGCGCTCGCCGCCGCGGGCGCCGTCCTCGCCACGACGGCGCTGTTCGCCGCGCCGGCGCGGGCGGACGGCTCGGGCTACCGCTACTGGTCGTTCTGGGAGGGTGCGGCCGACGGCGCCTGGGCGTACGCCGCCGAGGGACCCGGCACGGCCCGGACGCATCCGGGCGACGTGCTCGGCTTCCGCTTCGCGGTCAGCCAGGAGGCGTCCGACGCGCACCAGCCGCGCGGCGCGGCGGACTTCGCCGCCATCTGCGGCGCGGACGGGGGCGGCGACGACCAGGGGGTCGCGCTGGTCATCGACTTCGGCGAACGGGCGGACGCGCCGGACGGCGACCACCCGCCCGAGCCGCGCACGGAGTGCGCCCGCGTCCCGGACGGCGCGACGGCCGCCGAGGCGCTGGCCGAGGTCGCGGAGCCGCTGCGCTACAACGCCGACGGCCTGCTGTGCGCCATCGCCGGCTATCCGGAGCAGGGCTGCGGCGAGCAGCTCACCGAGGGGGGTGGCGCCGGCGACGAGGCCGGCGACGACACGGCCGCGGACGACGCGGGCGGCGGCGGTGGTCCGGTCGCGATCGCCGCCGGCATCGGCGTGGTGCTGCTGCTCGCCACCGCGGCGGCCCGCCGCGGCCGCCGCGGCCGACAGGACTGACCCCGCCCATGTATCCCGCCGCCTCGGCCCTGCGCCGCCCGCCGCCCGCGCGCCCAGTCCGGCGCGGACCGTCCCCGCGGCACCCCGGGCGGGCGTGGCTGGCCGTGCGCGCCGCGCTGGCCGCGGGCCGGAACGTGGCGCACGCGTCGTGGCACGCCGACGGTCGTTCCCGAGGTCCTGGGACCCGCCGGCCGGTCGCGGGACCTGCCCCCAGCTACGGGTACGTGGCGCGGCAGCGGTCCGCGCCCGTCCCGGCGACCCGGGGAGCAGGGTCGCCCGGAGATGACGCCGGTCCCGGCCGCGACGCCGGAGCGTCCGGGGTCGTCCTCCGGGGCCTGGCCGGCCCCGGTCCCCGGGACGGCGCACCGCCCGCCTCCTCACCCGCCGCTCCGCACCGGGCGGGCGGGGCGCGGCGAGGCGGTACGCGTTGGTGGGCGCCCGGGTGGGCGCGGGCGCTGCGTGCGCCCCGGGCCGAGCGGGGCAACGCGCTGCACGCCGGCGCGTGGTGGCTGTGGGCGCTGGGTCTGGCCGCCGCGGCCTCCCGGACCACCAACCCGTTGCTGCTCGCGCTGATCGTCGCCGTCGCCGGCTATGTGGTCGCCGCCCGCCGCACGGACGCGCCGTGGGCCCGGGCCTTCGGGGTTTTCCTGGTGCTGGGCGGGCTGGTGGTCGTCATCCGGATCGTGTTCGCGATCGCGCTCGGCTCCCCGATCGGCGGCACTCGGGTGCTGTTCGCGCTGCCCGAGGTGCCGTTGCCTGACTGGCTGGCCGGGGTGCGGCTCGGCGGCCGGGTGACCGCCGAGGCGCTGGTGTTCGCCGGCTACGACGGGCTCCGGCTGGCCACCCTGCTGATCTGTCTGGGCGCCGCCAACGCCCTGGCCAACCCCGCCCGCCTGCTGAAGTCACTCCCCGGGGCGCTGTACGAGTGGGGGGTCGCGGTGGTGGTCGCCATGACCTTCGCCCCGCATCTGGTCTCCGACCTGCTCCGGATGCGCGCGGCGCGCCGGCTGCGCGGGCGGAGCGACCGGGGCGCACGTTCGGTGCTGCAGGTCGCGCGGCCGGTGCTGGAGGGCGGGCTGGAACGCGCCGTCGCGCTCGCCGCGGCCATGGACGCCCGCGGCTACGGCCGCGCGGTACAGGTGCCGCCCGCCGTCCGGCGCGCGACGACCGCGCTGAGCCTGGGCGGACTGCTGGGGGCGTGCGCCGGCTGCTACGGGCTGCTGGCCGCCGAGGGCGCGGGCTACGGCGCGCCGCTGCTGGTCGGTGGCCTGTTGGCCGGGCTCGCCGGCCTGTGGTTGGGGGGGCGGCGCAGCCTCCGCACCCGC
The DNA here is from genome assembly GCF_039871525.1 of Streptomyces sp. B6B3. Taxonomy (NCBI): domain Bacteria; kingdom Bacillati; phylum Actinomycetota; class Actinomycetes; order Kitasatosporales; family Streptomycetaceae; genus Streptomyces; species Streptomyces sp. B6B3. The sequence goes on from NZ_JBDPLU010000004.1 coordinate 21,424, forward strand.
TACCGGCCCGACCGCTGGGGCGTGCGGGCCTGGTTGGTCACCGGCTCCGGCCTGGCCGTGGTCGCCGGCCTGCAGGTCGTGGCGTCGGCCCACCCCGGCGCGCTGCACCCGCCGGCCGTCCCGCTCACCGCGCCCGCCTTCCCGCCCGGGGCCGCCGCGGCCATCCTCCTCGGCCTGCTCCCCGCCGTCGTGGCCCCCCGCCCGGTCGGCGCCCGGGACACACCGGCGGAACAGCCGGCGTCGTTGACCCGGCCGTCCCCGACCGCGCCGGACCGCCGGCACCGCGCGGAGCCACCTGGGGCGACGGGCACCCTCCGCCCGGCGGCCGTGCCGACCGGCCCGGGCACCGACTCCCACCCCGCCCGCGCCCCCCGCGCGGACGTCGCCTCGGACGAGGGCGACGCGCCGCCGCGTCAGCGCGGCCAGGGCGTATCACCCGCGCCCGACGACGCGCCCGGCCCGGGTCGCGCCGACGCCACCACCGATTCCCCTGACCAGGGAGGCAGCGCCGTGGCCAGGTCTCCGGGCCGCCGGGCCCGGGCCGTACCGCCGCCGGCCCGACCGGGGCCGTCCGACGGGCCGCCTGCCGCGGGCTCGCGGCGCCCGTCCGCGGAGAGCGGAGAGGCGGAAAGCCGCGGAGGTGCGTCGTGATCACGTTCTCCGAGGTGTCCGTCACGTACGACGGGGCCGGGGCGCCGGCGGTCGACGGGGTGGACTTCCACCTCGCCGAGGGCGAGCTGTGCCTGGTGGTCGGCCCGTCGGGCGCGGGCAAGTCGACGCTGCTCGGGGCCGTTTCCGGGCTGGTGCCGCATTTCACCGGCGGCACGCTGCGCGGCCGGGTGACGGTGGCCGGCCGGGACACCAGAACGCACCGGCCGCGCGACCTCGCCGACGTCGTCGGCACCGTCGGCCAGGACCCGCTCGCGCATTTCGTCACCGACACGGTCGAGGACGAACTCGCGTACGGCATGGAGTCGCTCGGCGTGCCCCCGGACACCATGCGACGGCGGGTGGAGGAGACGCTCGACCTGCTCGGCCTGGCGGAGCTGCGGGACCGGCCGATCGCCTCGCTCTCCGGCGGCCAGCGGCAGCGCGTCGCGATCGGTTCCGTGCTCACCCCGCACCCCCGGGTGCTGGTGCTGGACGAGCCGACCTCGGCGCTCGACCCGGTCGCCGCCGAGGAGGTGCTCGCCGTGCTGCAACGCCTGGTCCACGATCTGGGCACCACCGTGCTGATGGCCGAACACCGGCTGGAGCGGGTGGTGCAGTACGCCGACCAGGTGCTGCTGCTGCCCGGACCCGGCGCCCCGGTGGAACTGGGCGAGCCCGCGGCGGTCATGGCCCGCTCCCCCGTCCACCCGCCGGTGGTCGCGCTGGGCCGGCTCGCCGGCTGGGACCCGCTGCCGCTCACGGTGCGCGACGCCCGCCGCCGCGCCGCGTCCCTCGGGCGGCGCCTGGCCGCGCCACCGCGGCAGCCCGCGCCGGCGCCGACGCCGGCCAAGCCCGCGGCCGGCGCGGACCCGCTGGCCTCCGTACGTGGCCTGACCGTGCGTCGGGGCCGGGCCGAGGTGCTGCGGAAGGTGGACCTGACGCTGCGCCCGGGCGAGATCGTGGCGCTGATGGGCCGCAACGGCGCCGGCAAGTCGACGCTGTTGCGCGCCCTGCTCGGCCTGCACGCCCCGGCCGCGGGCGGCGTGCGGCTGGCCGGCGCGCCCGAGCCGCCGCACCGCACCGACCCGGCGGCGCTGCTGCGGCACGCCGGGCTGGTGCCGCAGGACCCGCGCGATCTGCTGTTCGCCGAGACGGTGGCCGACGAGTGCGCGGCGGCGGACGCGGACGCCGCCGCGGCGTCCCGGGAGCGCCTCGCCGAGGGACGCTGCCGGGCGCTGGTGTCCCGGCTGCTGCCCGAGGTGCCGGACGCCGCCCACCCCCGGGACCTGTCGGAGGGGCAACGACTGGCGCTGGCCCTGGCCGTGATCCTCACCGCCGCCCCGCCGCTGCTGCTCCTCGACGAGCCGACCCGGGGCCTGGACTACGCGGCCAAGGCGCGGCTCGCCGGGATCCTGCGGGAGCTGGCGGCGGAGGGACACGGCACCCTGCTGGCCACCCACGACGTGGAGCTGGCCGCCGAACTGGCCGACCGGGTGGTGGTGCTGGCGGACGGCGAGGTGGTGGCCGACGGGCCGACGGCCGAGGTGGTGGTCGCGTCGCCGGCGTTCGCGCCGCAGGTCACGAAGGTGCTGGGCGGCCCGTGGCTGACGGTCGACCAGGTCGGGGCCGCGCTGGCCGGCCCCGCCGAGACCGGGGAGGCGCCGGCGTGAGCACCCCGCCCGACGCCCGCCCCGACCCGCGCCCCGGCGCTCGGGTCACCGCCGTGCGCCTCGGCTGGCGCTCCGCGACGGCGCTCGCGCTGGTGTCGGCCGCCGGCGTGGCCGCGTTCGGCTGGCCGCTGCTGGCCGACCCCTCGTCCTCGCTGGCGCACTCCGCCGACGCGCCGTGGCTGTTCGCCCTGCTGCTGCCGCTGCTGCTGGCCGTGGCCGGCGCCACCGTCGCCGACACCGGCCTGGACGCCAAGGCCGTGGCGATGCTGGGCGTGCTCGCCGCCGCGGGCGCCGCGCTGCGCCCGCTGGGCGCGGGCACCGCCGGGCTCCAGCCGATGTTCTTCCTGATGGTGCTGGCCGGCCGGGTGCTGGGACCGGGGTTCGGCTTCGTGCTGGGCGCGGTGTCGATGTTCGCGTCGGCCCTGCTGACCGGCGGCGTGGGGCCGTGGCTGCCGTTCCAGATGCTGGCCATGGGCTGGGTCGTCCTGGGCGCCGGGCTGCTGCCGGGCGCCGACCGGCTGCGCGGCCGTCCGGAGCTGCTGCTGCTCGCCGGGTACGGCGTCGTCTCCTCGCTCGGCTACGGCCTGGTGATGAACCTGCAGGGCTGGCCGTACCTGGCGGGCATGAGCTCGAACATCTCCTACGTGCCGGGCGACCCGCTCGCCGACAACCTCGGCCGTTACCTCGCCTACGTGCTGACCACCTCGCTCGGCTGGGACATCCCGCGGGCGCTGCTCACCGCCGGGCTGGTGCTCGGCTTCGGCGGCACGGTGCTGCGGGCGCTGCGCCGGGCCACCCGGCGGGCGGCGTTCGACGTCCCGGCGCGGTTCGCCGAAGCGCCGACCCCCGCCGCGCCGGCGGCACCGGCAGCACCGGCAGCACCGGCAGCACCGGCAGCGGCACCGGACGCCGACCGCTAGGGCCGGGTCCGCCTGCGCACCATCGCCGTCTCGCTCACCAGGCCCCGCACCGGACGCCGGCCGCCAGGGCCGTCAGGGCTGGCCGGTCAGGGCTCCTCGGTGGCCGTCTCCAGGGTGAGGCGGGTGTTCCGGCCGTACACGCCCTCGGCGTCGCCCTGGATCCCGTAGGCGACCTGGAAGGTGGCCACCGCCTCCCGGGTCGCCGAGTCGAAGCGACCGTGGGCCTCGCCCATGTAGACCCAGTTGAGCTGGCGCAGCCGCTTCTGCAGCTCGACCACCTCCCGGCCGACGTCGCCCTCGCGCAGCACCAAGGGCGTCGGGCCCTCGGTCTCGGTCGGCGGGGCGGAGGTGCTGGGGTCGCCGGTCGCGGTGGGCGGCGTCGAGCCGGGGTCGTCCGGGTCGGGCTCCGGATCCGCGGTGGCGGACGGGTCGCTCGTCTCCTCGGGCGTCGGCTCGGGCGACGCCGACGCGGAGGCCGAGGGGCGCGGGGTGGGGTCGTCGGAGGTGTCGGGGCGGTCGTCCGGGGTGCCGGACGGCCCGTCCTCGCCGGCCTCGCCCGGGGCCGGCCGGTCGCTGCCGCCGCCGGCGTCCTGGTCGGGGTCGTACGGCACCAGTCCGCCGTCCGGGAGGGCCAGCGTCGGATTGACCTCGGCGAGCTGCCCGTCCTGCGGCTGGCTGCCGCCGAACAGCGACGCGGCCAGCGCGGTGCAGCCGACCACCGCGGCCATGGCGCCGCCGGTGGCCGCGGCGAACCTGGTGCGCGAGGCCCTGCGGTGGGCGCCGCCGGACGTGGACGGCGGGCGCACCGGAACGGCGGGCTCCTCCGGGGGCGGCGGCCGGTGGCGCAGCGGCCTGGGCGGGGTGGGAGCCGGGGCGGCGACCAGCGGGAAACGGGCCACGTCCGCCGGGTCGGGGCCGTGTTCCGGCGGTTTCACGGGGCGGGACAGGGAGTGCGTGACGCAGTCGCACGACGGCTCGCCGGACGGCAGCGCGGGCCGGCTACAGATCAGACAGTCGACCCGGTCGTCCACGGGACCCTCCCCCTTCGCCTGGCCTTCCCCTGCCCAGTCGTTTGGCAGCGATTATGCCGGAGTCAGGGCCCCCACGGCCGGGGATCGGCCATCTCCGCCAACAGGCTGGTTTGCCCCGGTTCCGGCACAATGATCCGGACAAACAAACCATCCCGTCCGCCCGATCCCCACCCGCACCACACGGCACCCGCACCGCACCCGCGCAGGAGGCGCCCGATGACGGCGCACACCTCCCCCGACACCACCCCGCGAGCGCCGGGCGGGCACCCCCGGAGCACCCTGTGGCTGTCGCTGGGCGCCCTGTTGCTCGGCATGTTCCTGGCGGCGCTCGACCAGACGATCGTGGCCACCGCGCTGCCCACCATCGTCAGCGACCTGGGCGGCATCGACCATCTCTCCTGGGTGGTCACGGCGTATCTGCTGGCCGCCACCGCGGGCACGCCGCTGTGGGGGAAGCTGGGCGACCAGTACGGGCGCAAGCGGCTGTTCCAGACCGCGATCGTCATCTTCCTGGTGGGCTCGGCGCTGTGTGGGATGGCCCAGAACATGGCGGAGCTGATCGGCTTCCGCTTCCTGCAGGGGCTGGGCGGCGGCGGGCTGATGGCGCTGTCGATGGCGATCGTGGGGGATCTGGTGCCGCCCCGGGAACGCGGCCGGTACCAGGGCCTGTTCGGCGCGGTGTTCGGCGCGACGAGCGTGCTCGGGCCGCTGCTCGGCGGCCTGTTCGTGGACCATCTGAGCTGGCGTTGGGTGTTCTACGTCAACCTCCCGGTGGGCCTGGTCGCGCTCGTCGTGGTCGCCGCCGTGCTGCACATCCCGGCCCGGGAGCGGCGGCACGTCATCGACTACGCGGGCACGGTGCTGATCGCCGCCGTGGCGGTCTGCCTGGTGCTGGTCGCCTCGCTCGGCGGAGCGACCTGGCCGTGGGACTCGCCGGGGATCGTCGGCCTCGGCGTGCTGGCGGTGGCCTGCGCCGGGGCGTTCGTGGTCGTGGAGCGGCGGGCGGTGGAGCCGGTGCTGCCGCCGGGCCTCTTCCGGGTGCGCACCTTCGCGCTGTGCTGCGGGATCGCGTTCGTCATCGGCTTCGCGATGTTCGGCGGACTGACCTACCTGCCGACGTTCCTCCAGGTGGTGCACGGCATCTCGCCGACGTTGTCGGGGGTGCACATGCTGCCGATGGTGCTGGGCCTGCTGGCCACCTCGACGCTCTCCGGGCAGCTGATCAGCCACACCGGCCGGTGGAAGGTCTACCCCGTGCTCGGCACCGCGGTCACGGCGGCCGGCCTGGTGGCACTGCACGGGCTGGACGAGCGCAGCGGCGACCTGGCGATGAGCGCGGCGTTCCTGCTGTTCGGGCTCGGCCTCGGCATGGTGCTCCAGGTGCTGGTGCTCGCGGTGCAGAACGCGGTCGGGTACCAGGACCTGGGGGTGGCCACCTCGGGGGTGACGTTCTTCCGCTCGATCGGGGCCGCGTTCGGCGTGGCGGTGTTCGGCACGATCTTCGCGCGCCGCCTGGCGGACGGGCTGGCCGACGCGCTGCGCGGGGTCACGCTGCCGCCCGGGGTGTCGGCGGACTCCCTGCTGCACGATCCGCGCGGCGTGGCGCGGCTGACCGGGGACGCCCGGCGGGGCGTGCTGGACGCCTACTCGGACGCGATCACCAGCGTCTTCCTGTACGCGGTACCGGTGGTGGCGATCGCCCATCTGCTGGCCTGGTCGCTGCGGGAGGACCCGCTGCGCGGCAGCGTGCAGGCGCCGGAGGCCAGCGAGACCGTGGCGCCGAACCCGGTGGCGCGCAGTTCGCGGGACGAGTGCGCCCGGGCGCTCTCGGTGCTGGGGACCCGGGCCGGGCGGCGCGAGGTGTACGCCCGGATCGGCGCCGAGGCCGGCGTCGACCTGCTGCCGGCCGCCTGCTGGTTGCTGCTGCGGATCCGGCGGCTGGGGTCGGTCGATCCGGCCGTGCTGGCCGAGCGGAACGCGGTGCCGCTGGACGTGGTGCTGCCCGCGGCGCGGCAGTTGGAGGGGCGCGGGCTGGCGTCGCGGGACGGGATGGCGCTGACGGCCACGAAGGCGGGGCGGGAGCTGGCGGAGCGGCTGGCGCGGGCCAGGGAGGACGCGCTGGCCGAGCTGCTCGGCGACTGGTGGACCCCGGAGCGGCCGCGGGATCTGGCCGAGCTGGTGCGGGAGCTGAGCCGGGAGCTGGCCGGATCCGATAACGACTGCCCGCGCGCCGAGGCGGCCAAACGAACGGAAAATGGCGTGAAACACGCATGAACGGGAGTGAACGCGCGCGAACAGGCGGGTGAAAGGTCGATCTCGGTCCCGGAAGGGGTGGCGGAACCGGTCCCCGATTTGTATCGTGGAGAAACAAAGTGGTTCCGCCCGCTTCCCCGACCAGAATCCGGGCGGAGCCACTGGCTTGTCCGCCCATCGTCACGTCGGGAGCCCGCCCTCATGGAACTGACCGCCCGCGCGCTGCTGTTCGACATGGACGGCACGCTGGTCGACTCGGACGCCGTGGTGCTGCGCGTCTGGAGCCGCTGGGCCGCCGCGCACGGCGTGGACATGGCCGAGGTGCTGAAGATCGTGCACGGCCGCCAGGCGTACGCCACCATGGCCGAGTTGCTGCCCGAGCGCCCGATGGCGGTCAACCACGCGGAGGCCGCGGAGCTGCTGGCCCGCGAGACGGCCGACGTCGAGGGCGTGACGCCGGTGCCCGGCGCGCCCGCGCTGCTGGCCGCCGTCGCCCGCCTGCCGCACGCCCTGGTCACCTCGGCCGACGTCGCCCTGGCCGGCGCCCGGATGCACGCCGCCGGGCTGCGCATGCCGCCGACCATGATCACCGCGGAGTCGGTCAGCGCCAGCAAGCCCGACCCCGAGGGATTCCTCAAGGGCGCCGCCGAACTGGGCGCCGACCCGGCCGACTGCGTGGTCTTCGAGGACTCGGGGGCGGGCATCGAGGCCGGACGCGCGGCCGGCATGCGAGTGGTGGGCGTCGGGCCGCGCGCCGGAGCGCACGCGCCCACCGCGCTCGTGGACACCCTGGAGCGGGTGCGGGCCGAGGCGCTGCCGGACGGCGGCGTGCGGCTGGTCATCGCGGACTGAGCGACGGCGCTCCACGCCAGAGCCGGCCCGCACCGTCCGCGCACCACACCGGGCCCGCCACCAACGCGCTCGCGGGCCGGTCAGCCGGCGATCGCCTCGTAGAGGCTGAACGCGGCGAGCACCAGCATCACCCCCGCGGCGACGGTGCTGATCAGCCGCAGCGGCACCCAGCGCAGCAACGCCCGGCCGCCCACGATGCCGAGCGCCGCGACCGCCCACAGGGCCAGCACCGCGCCGACCCCGACCGACAGCGGTTGGTCGTAGCCGGCGGCCAGGTTGGCGGTCATGATCTGCGTGATGTCGCCGAACTCGGCGACCAGGATGAGCATGAAGCCGCTGCCGGCCACCTTCCAGAACGACGGGTCGCTCGGCACCCGCGCGCCCTCGGCCTCGTCGTCCTCGGCCCCCCGCTTGCGCGACTCGATCAGCACCAGCACCGCGCCGCCCAGGAAGAGCAGCCCCACCACGGCCTGCAGCGGGCGTTGCGGCAGCAGGGTCAGCACGCTGCCGGCCGCCACCGCGAGCACCACGTGCACCACGAAGGCGGCGGCCACACCGACGAAGACGTACGAGGCGCGGAACCGGGTGCCGAGCAGCAGCCCGGCGAGCGCGGTCTTGTCGGGAAGCTCGGCCAGGAAGATGACGCCGAAGACCACGGCGGCGGTGGTGAGACTGAACACGGGGGACCCTCGACTCCTTCGTGGACGCGTCCCGCGCCGAGAGTCCGCGGGCAGCGCACGCTTCGGCACGGCAGCGACCGTGACGATGCGACACGTGACACTGCGGCCGAAGGTCTCGCTGGCGGGCGGCGACCGAGGTCGGCGACGCCCGCTCCGGGCACCGGGCCCGGCCGTTCGCGCGAGGCGGTCGGCGGGCCAGTATGTCGATGGTCCGGCGAAGAGCTACTCCCCTTCAGACGGCACCACTGTAGGCGATGCCGGCTCCCCGACGAACGGCACCGTGACGCAGGCCACCCGGTCGCCCGCGTGGCCCGGCGTGCCGCCGTGGTGTCCGGTCTCGGTGGCGTGCTCGTGCAGCACCACCGAACCCGCCCCGCCCTCCCGGAAGCTCCAGTCCTGCAGCGCCACGGCCCGCCCGTCGCCCGACGCGTCCGCGGTGAAGTCGAGCCACACCTCGTTCCCCGGATTGGCCAGCCCCGGATCCTCGCCGGGCCGGTCCTGGTAGTGGCCGCCGGCCGCCGCGGGATCGTCGGCGCACGGCTCCGTGTGCACGTGACCGCCGAAGGTGTGCCCGGGCGCCACGCCGTCGACCGCCACGGCGACCATCGTCCCCTCCCCCACCTGGTGCTGGGTCACGGTGATGGCGGCGCCCGCCGGCACCAGCGTCGCGTCGTAGGTCAGCGCCACCGGGGTGCCGTCCTCCACCGGCGCGCCGTCCTCCAGCGGGCGGGTGGCCGCGACGGCCGTGGTGCCCGCCAGGAGCGACACGGCCGGCACGACCCCTGCGGCCGGTGCGGCCGGTGCGGCCGGCAGGAACACCGCCTGCACCCGGAGCACCTCCCCCGCGCCGCCGGCCGCCGACGTCCCGCTTCCCGCCCCGGCCAGCACGCCCACCAGCACCGCCGCCGCCCCTGCCGCCATCGCCTTGCGCATCGCCCACTCCGTTCTGCCCGGGCCCCGTCGAACCCCGTCCGCAGGGCTCAACGCGCGCCACCCCACCCGCGACACGGCCGAGCCGCGGCGAGCGCGAAGCGAGACACGGACTACCCGTACCCGGATACACCGTGCGAACGGTGCAGGCGTACGCTGTACGGCGAACGGACGCCCGTTCGGGGCGTCACCGTCCACCGGCAGGTGCGGCAGGGATCGGGGAGCGCCGTGGAGGAGACCTTGGGGACGTTGCTCTACGCCCCCTGGATCTACGTCATCATCGTGCTGTCCATCCTGCTCGACGTCTTCCTGCCGGTGCTGCCGAGCGGCGCGCTGGTGATCACCGCGGCGACCGTCGCGGCCGGCACCACGGCGGACGCGGCCGGCCTGCCGGCGCCGGCCGACGACGTCCACCTCCCCCAGGCGCCGTTGCTCCTGCTGTGCGCCGCCGGCGCCTCGTTCCTCGGCGATCTCCTGGCCTACCGGCTGGCGCGCCGCGGCGGGCGCCGCTTCCAGGACAGCATCACCCGCTCCCGCCGGCTCGCCACCGCCCAGGCGCGGGTCGGCACGGCGCTGGAGCGCGGCGGCGGCCCGCTGGTCGTGCTGGCCAGGTTCGCCCCGGCCGGGCGGGCGGTGGTCAGCCTCGGCTCCGGCGCCACCCGGCGCCGGCCGCGCGACTTCCTGCCCTGGTCCGCGCTGGCCGCCGTGTGCTGGGCCGGGTACAGCGTCGGAATCGGCTATCTCGGCGGCCGCCTGCTGGGCGCGAGTTGGTTCAGCACCGGCCTGTCGCTGCTGGCGCTGGTCGCGGCCGGGGCGCTCGCCGCCCACTGGCTCCGCCCCGCCGAACCGCCCGCCGCGGCCCAGACGGGCTGAGGCCCGCCCGGCCGAGGCCCGTTCGGGCGAATCCTTCGGGCGGCCCGTTCGGGCGGCTCAGCCGGCCTCGGCCTCGATGAGGGAGTACGGCGCGGCCTCCGGGAGCGGGATCACCGACACGAGGGACAGGCCGGCGCGCCGGCACACGTCCTCGAAGTCCCCGCGGGTGCGCTCCCTGCCGCCCACGTTCACCAGCATGTTGAGGTCGCTGAGATAGGTGAGTCCCTCGTCGGCGGCATGGGCCCCGGCCTGGGACGCGGCGTCGGCGGTGTCGGTGTCGGTGTCGGTGTCGGTGTCGGTGTCGACGACGTCGGGCAGCACCGGCTCCACGATCAGCACGCGGCCGCCGGGCGGCAGCACCGCGCGGCAGTGGCCGAGGATCGTGACCGCCTGCTCGTCCGTCCAGTCGTGCAGGACGCTCTTCATCAGGTAGAGGTCCGAACCCTCGGGTACCGCGCGGAAGAAGTCGCCGGCGACCAGCGTGCAGCGCTCCGTCAGCCCGTTCCGGCGCAGCGTCTCCGGCGCCTGGGCCAGGCCGTCCGCCGTGTCGAGGAGGACACCGGTGAGTGCCGGATGCGCGGTCAGCACGCCGGCCAGCAGCGTTCCGTCGCCGCCGCCGACGTCCGTTACCGCGCGGTACCGGCCGAAGTCGAAGGCGCGCGGCAGGACGGCGGCGGTCTCGCCGGCGGCCTGGCTCATCGCCGCGTTGAAGTCCGCCGACAGCTCGGGGTGCTGGGCGAGATGGCTGAAGAAGTCCGTGCCGAAGACGGCGTCGAACGCGACGTCGCCGGTGCGGACGCTGTCGTCCAGATGCTCCCAGGCGCGCACGACCACGGGCTCGGTGAACACCCGCACCAGGGACGTGAGTGAACCGGGGCGGCGGGGGTCGAGGTGGGCGCCCGCCGGGGTGACCGAGAACGAGTCGGGGGCGTGTTCCCGCAGCAGGCCGAGGCCGGCCAGGGCGCGCAGCAGCCGGGTCATGGGCTGGTGCGCCGCGCCGGCGTCGGCGGCCACGTCGGCGGCCCGGCGCGGCGCGTCGCCGATCAGCTCGACCACCCGCAGCCGGACGGCGGCGCGCAGGGTCTGCGCGGCCATGCTCCCGAAGACGAGCCGGACGATCAGGCCGCGGTCGGCCGTCTCCGCCGTTGGGACATCGGTGCTCAGCACAGGGGGTTTCCTTCCCGTCGTTCTTCTCGGGATTCTCGTGACTATTGGGGTTATCAGAATTATTGGGGCTTGTGGGGTCAGTGGGGTTCTTCCCGGCCGGCGGACGTCGCCGTGTCCACCAGGGCACTCGGCGTACACCCGGCGAACGCCTGTACGTCGCGGTGCAGATGCGGCTGGTCGACGTACCCGCACGCCAGGGCCACGTCGGCGGCGTTGGCGCCCGCGCTGAGCGCCCGGGCGGCGTGGTCGAAGCGGACCAGCATGGCGGCGCGTTTGGGGGTGAGGCCGATCTGGGCGCTGAACCTGGACCACAGCCGCTTGCGGCTCCAACCGCACGACGCGGCGAGCTCGCCGACCCGCACCCGGCCGCGACGGGCCACGATGTCGGCCCAGACGGCGGCGACCTCGGGCGCGATCGACGGCGCCCGCGCGGCCCGCCGCAGGAGGAACTCGTCGATCAGCATGAGGCGTTCCGCCCAGGTCGGGACGTCGGCCAGCCGCTCGCGGAGGAGGCGCTCGGGCCGCCCCCACAGGTCCCCGAGGCCGGTGACGGCCCCGTCCAGCTCGCGCGGGGAGACGCCCAGCAGCGCGTAGGCGGCCCGGGGCGACAGGCGCAGCTCGACGCACTCGACCCGCGCGCCGCGGATCCGGGCGGGACCGGGAGACAGCCCGGCGACGAGGGTCCGCGACGATCGCCGCCCGGCGCCGCCCTCGACCGTGAAGGGATCGTCCCCGATCCCGATGACCACGATCACGGCGGGCTGCGGCAGCACCCGCATGTCCAGCCCGGCGGCGGCCAGGTCCCGGAACCCGGCCATACCGACCCCGTCGAGGGAGGAGCCGCCGCGGGGGCGGACGACCTCCCAGCCGTTCCCGGCCTCGCGGTCCCCGGGATCGGCCCGCACGTCGTGGCTGCGCATGCCTCCACCATCGCCGACGCCGGCGCCCCGCGTCTTGGACGAAAGTTCCCGTCCGGCGCCGGTGCCGGTGCCCGCGCCGGAAGGGTGAATCCACCCGCGGGAACGCCCGTGCCGCACCGGCCGCACCGATGTGGCCTGGATCAACCGCGTGAAATCCACCCGTAGGGGTACTCATGCCCCATGAGTGAGACGGACGAGCGATCCGAGGCGCCCGAGGCGTACGACGCGGGGCCCTTCGTGCCCGACCGCGCGGACCTCGACGGGCTGCGCCGGGCCGCCGCCGGCTGCCACGGCTGCCCACTGTTCCGCGACGCCACCCAGACGGTGTTCGGCGCCGGGTCCGCCGACGCGCGGGTGATGCTCGTCGGCGAGGAGCCCGGCGACCAGGAGGACCGGCAGGGCGAGCCCTTCGTCGGCCCCGCCGGGCGGCTGCTGACCCGGGCGGTCGACGAGGCCGGCATCGACCCGGCGCAGATCTATCTCACGAACGCCGTCAAGCACTTCAAGTTCACCCGGCAGGAACGCGGCAAGCGGCGCATTCACAAGGCGCCGAGCCTGCGCGAGGCCAGCGCCTGCAAGCCCTGGCTGGCGGCGGAGCTGCGGCAGGTCGAGCCCGAGGTGCTGGTGACCCTCGGCGCCACGGCGAGCCGGGCGCTGCTGGGCTCGTCGTTCCGGGTGACCCGGCAGCGCGGCCTGCGGATGCCGCTGCCCGAGAGCCTGGCGGACGGCGCGACCGGGACGCTGGTGGCCACGATCCATCCCTCGGCCGTGCTGCGGGCCGACGACGCGGACCGGGAGGCCGCGTTCGCCGGTCTGGTCGCCGATCTTCGGGTCGCCGCCGGCGCGTTGGACTCCGGCTGAGCCCTGGACTCCGGCTGAGCGGGCCTTGGTGGTGTGTCCGCTCAGCCGGTCGGGACCCGGATCTGTGGGATCTGCTGGATCTCCGGAGATCCAGCAGATCCCACAGATCGAAGATCCAGAGTTCCGGAGATCGGGAACGCCCCCTCCTCAGGAGGCGGGTATTTCTGCGAGCATGACGTGAGTGAATCTCCTCCCGGCCTCCGCGTCCGGAACGGCTTCCCCCGCTCGTCGCCCGGTTCCCGGCGGTGAACAGGCCGGATGCCGACCTAACGGATCGACAAAGAGGACGTTGCAGATATTTCGGTCACATTAACGGCCATGAATAGGGGGGAGGCGCTATTGCCTAGGGGTGGGTATCCGGGCGCAGACTTCTCCCATGGACCTGCAGCTGACCCCGCGCCAGACCCCACAGCGCACGTACCGAAGTTTCACGCTGGACAGCAAGCTCTGGGATCGGTACGAGCCTCGTCCCGGAGACATCGTCATCTCCACTCCGGCCAAGGTGGGGACGACCTGGACGCAGCGGATAGCCTCCGTACTCGTCTTCCAGAGCACCGAGTTGCCGGCGCCGTTGCTGGACATCAGTCCGTGGCTGGAGAGCCCGTTCGTTCCCATCGACGTGATGCTGAAGACGCTTGAGGGGCAGGAGCACCGGCGCTTCATCAAGTGTCACCTCCCGATGGACGCCTTACCGATCTACGACGAGGTGTCCTACATCGTCGTCGGCCGGGACCTGCGCGACGCCGCGGTGTCGACGCACAACCAGATGGTCGGGATGAACGACTCCCGCCACTTCCAGCCACCCGGACTTCCCTCGGGCGATGACGTCTACCTGCGCGAGCATCCCGAGGTGCCGACGGACATCCGGGAGTTCTGGCAGAAGTTCTTCACGGAGAGCCCGTTCCCCTGGGAGTCCAACGGCTGGCCGTACAACTCGCCCACCTACCACCTCGAGTCGTTCTGGAAGCACCGGGACGAGTCCAACATCATCTTCCTGCACTACCAGGACATGCTCGACGACCTGGACAAGGAGATGCGCCGCGTCAGCGCGTTCCTCGGCATCCCGGTCAACGAGGAGATCTGGCCCAGCCTGGTGGAGGCCTGCACGTTCTCCGACATGAAGGCCAAGAAGGACAAGATGTTCGCCGGTCCGATGGCGACCGTGCTGAACAAGTTCGAGTTCTTCCACAAGGGCACCAACGGCCAGTGGGTCGACGTGCTCTCCGAGCGGGAGCTCGCCGTCTACGAGGCCGCCATGGAACCGCTTCCGGCCGATCTGCGCAGCTGGCTGGCCCGCAGCGCGAGGGCCTGAACCCGCGCCTCACCCGAAGGTCCGGTTCCCCGCCTGCCCGGCGGGGCCCGGACGGCCTCGCGTCTCACGGACGGTCTCGCGTCTCACGGTCGGGCCGTGGCGTGCGGTTTGCCGCGGACGGCCGCCAACCAGGCGGCCCGCAGCCGGTCGAGCTCGGTGCGTTCCTTCGCGCTCCAGGGCCTGCGACCGTGGGCGCTGACGTACTGCCGGATCGCCTCGTTGACGGCACTGGCGTCGGGCCAGGCCGGGGTGCGGTCGTGGCGTGCTTGCGTCATGCGTGGTCCCCCCTCTCCGGGTAATGGTGGCTTCGGTGCGTCGGCTAGCCGAAGGCGGCGGCCGGCGGGCCGACGACGGCGCCGATCGGGAACGCCGGCCCGTGCCGGTCGCGACCGCCGCGGGCGGCGCGCCACAGGGCACGGAAGTTGACCGGATCGCCGCCCAGGGCGCTGACGAAGCGGTCCACCCTGCCCCAGTCGGGCAGCTCCCACCCGTACAGCAACTCGGCGATGTCCGCCCGGCTCAGCACGCCACCGCTGGCGTCCCGCACGGAGTCCGGATGCGGCTGCCCCGCGGCCAGGTGCAGGTCGCGCAGCGTGTCGTGGAAGGCGGCGGGCGAGATGGCCACCGCGGTGGGATGGCCGCGGGAGTCCTCCCACAACGGCAGCAGGTCCGCCGGATCGCCGCCGCACGCCTCGACCAGACCGCGGGTCACCCGCCACGAGGGGCGACGATCGCCCGAGAGCACCCGGGAGACGTAGGAGGCGGAGACGCCGGCCCGTTCGGCGAGGGCCCGCAGCGTCTGCCGGCTGCCCCGGTGCAGCGCGGAGAGCGCGCAGGCCAGCGGGCCGGGATCGGGTCCCGCCGGCTCCTGCCGCTGGCCCGGTGGCAGGATCACCGCCGGACCGTCCTCCGTTCCCGTCCCCTCGCCCCCCTCGGCCCTCTCGGTCGCGCGGCCGTCGTCCTCGCGCCGACGCCGCTGCCGCAGCCGTCGCTCCACCGCGACCGCGGCGAAACGGCGGCTGACCGTGCCCGGCGCCAGGTTCAGCTGGCTGGCGATCTGGGCCAGGGACGCCCCGCGCTCGCGGGCCTGCCGGACCGCGCCGGCCTCCAGGTCGTCGAGGTCGACGCGGAGTTCCTGGACCTGCCGGAGCACGCCGAGCGCGGTCCGCTCGGTGTCGTCGTCCTCGTGGACGGCCCGTACCAGGGTGTCGGCGCGGCGGCCGACGGCGTCGGCGATCCACCCAATCCCGTCGTCGCCCCTCTTCCCGGCCGCCGGCGACCGGGGGCCCTGCGCCGAACGGTAGGCCGCGTCCCGGCACGGCTTCCCGCAGTACTCCCGGGGGCGACCGCGGTCGTTGGGCACGAAGGGCCTGCGGCAGGCCGGATTCTTGCATTCCTTGCAGAGTGACATCGTTCCTCGACTGGCTCGGTGATACGGGTTCCACGGACGGTTACTGACGTTTCGTCGCGCGTGCATGACGCATATGCACGTGCAGCACGCGGAAATTCCGGGCACGGCCCCGGTCGGGGCGACGACCACCGCCGCCCCGACCGGCTCCCTCACCGTCAGCCCGCCCGAAGACGCCAATACCGGCGGTAGCAGCACCGTCCCCCGAACGCGGCCACCAGCGTCGCCAACCCTTCCCATGCCTGGGGCGGGGCCGCGAACACCACCAGGGGGACCGCCAGCACGGCGAGGAACGCCGCGACGGAGGCGTTGACGCCCTTGGCAGACCAATCCGTGGTTTCCCCCGCGCACAATCGCGGAATGGTACGGTCAGCACGCTGCGGCGCCCTCTTCACCAGGGACGATCGCTGCAGCGGGGGTCGTTCGTGGATCATGGAGATTCCCCTCCGGTTTCCATGTTCGATTTCTCAGAACGAAGGAGCCCGGCCTGGCCTACCAAACCAATTGGCCGGGCCCTTCGTGTGCCAGGACGCTACCGCCACACGCTGTGGAAGGCCAGCACTACTAGCTGTTAAAAGCACGCCGGTATCGGCCTGCGGCGAAACGCCCCTGAGACAATGCAAAACCAGTCAATAACAGTCAGGATTCGCCCTCCTTCGATCAATCATTTGTTCGGGAGGGCTGCATATTGCCGATCTCACGGGACTCAACGAGATCGAGCATATTTTTACGGGCGCAGGGCGTGGTCGGCGCTGGCCATCCGCGGAGGGGCGCGCTAGGCTTGTTGTTAGAGCCCGTTGGAGGGCTCCGGAAAAGGCAAGCAAGCCAGGAAACTGGATCTTCGACCGCAAGGTTGGAGTAGCCACCGGAGCCTTCCAGCGGGCTCACTCCTGTCTGGGAGCGGCGCCGCCCGACTACGGAGCGGGCACGCGTGCCACCTGCCTGTGATCAATTATGTGCGGCGAACTGTCAGTCCCGATCGTTCCCGAAATCCCCGGCCCGCGCGTCGCCGTCGGACAGGGCGGCGACGGCTCTGTCCCAGGGAAAGGCGGCCGGATCGCCCTGCCGAGGCGGGTGCGGTGCGTAGCCGTCCGGGCCCAGCAGCACCCGGACCCCCTGCTCGCGCAGCGTCGCCACCGCCCGCGGCACGGCCGGCTGCGCCCCCAACGCCGTGGACCAGTACGGCATCGCCACCACCGGTACCCCCATGTGCACGGCCTCCGCCGGCAGACCGAGCGACAGCGTGTCCGTGATGCCGGCCGCCCACCGGCACGCGCTGGTCGTCGTCAACGGCGCCACCAACATCGCGTCCGCCGCCGGCAACCCGCCCCGCTCCCCCGGCAGGGTGTACCGGTGCCGCACCGGATGCCCGGTCAGCACCTGCAGGTCGGGGGTCCGTCCCTGCCACCAGCGCGCGGCCGTCGGGGACAGCACGAGACAGGTGTCCCACCCGGCCGCCCGCGCGACGCGCACCCCACGATCCACGTACTCGGCCGGCCCGGCGGCACACGCGATCAGATACAGAACGCGACTCATCCGCGGAGTCCACACCGCTCCGCGAGCCCGCGCAAGTCCGTCCTGGCGGAAACGGACACGAACGTCACATCCCGACCCTATGCTGGCAAGTGACCGGCAAGCGGCACAGGACAGGGGATCGTCATGCACGCTGACGGTGCAACGGGCCGCCGAGTTCGACAGGCACGCGACGACCTCGGCCTCACTCAGGAGCAGTTGGCCGACCGCGCAGGGCTGAGCGTGGGCGTGGTGAAGAAGGTCGAACGCGGGGGCACCTGCCGCATCGACACCTACCACGCGCTGGCCCAGGCCCTCGGGCTCCGGACCAGCCAGCTGTTCGAGCAGCCGAGCATAGCGGCCAACCTGCACGCCGGAGACCAGGTCTTCAGCCTCATGCCCCTGCGCCAGGCCATCTCCCCTCCGGTGGACATCACCGGCCATCCGAGCCTGGGAGACGCTGGCGAAGAGCCGAACCTGCCGAGTCTCCGGCAGGCCGTCGAAGCCCTCGGGACGCTCTACGACCGCGACGACTACGCCGCACTCGGCGCGGCCCTGCCCGGCCTGATCGTCAGCGCGCACCACGCCGTGGCGCACTTCGACTCGGGCTCCGATCGGGCTGCCGCGCTGTCCCTGCGCGCCGACGTGCTCCTGGAGGCCGGTAGGTACCTGACCCAGGTCCGAGCCTACGACCTGGGGCACATCGCGCTGGCCGACGCCGTACGCGACGCCGTGGCGGCCGGCGACGCGACCACCGCGGCGTCCGGCGTCTACCTTCAGGGTTGGACGCTGCTCCGGCAAGGACGCCTGGACGAGGCCGAGCGGCTCTCCGTGGCGACGGCCGACCGGGTCGAGCCCCGGCTGTCGCGGGCCACTCGCGCCGACCTCGGCGTGTGGGGACGACTGCTGCTCCGCGCGTCGTCGTCGGCCGCACGGAACAACAGGACCAGCGAGGCACGCGACATGCTCCGGCTGGCACGCTCGGCAGCCACGGCCCTCGGGCGCGCCACAGCGACGGCGCCGCACAGCTACGGGCGGTTCGACTCGTCGTCGGTGGCGCTCATGGGCATCGAGAACAACATGGTCGTCGGGCGCCATGACCGGGTGCTAGCGCTCTCGGCCCGTCTGCCGCGCGGCTTGGAGTTGTCCTCGGACAACCGCCATCGGCACATGCTGAGCGTGGCCTATTCCCAGGCGAAGCTGCGGAAGACCAGCGAGGCGTTCGGCGTGCTGCAGCAGCTGCGGGCCTCGACGCCGGACTGGCTTCAGCACCAGCAGTTGGGGCGCGACACGTTCCGGGCGGCGCGGAAGGGCCGGCGCGCCGCTCTCACTCGGGAACAGCGGGAGCTCGGGGAGTTCCTCCGGGTGACGTGAAGGGCACGATCCGTGTCCCAGTTCCGGTGCCCTCTCCCGACGGGGCACGTTCCGCGCCTGTCTCCTACCGGCTGACGGCTCGTAACTTCTGGCATTGACGTTCCGTACACATCGCGTCACCGGAGCCGAACATGCCTGAGCCCGCCGCATCATCCCCGCCCACCCGTCCCGAGTGGCTGCCGTTACCGTCCGCGGCGTGCGGAGCGCCCCGTGCGGGCGGTGGTTCGACGCCGTGGTCGTGGACGCGTTCGATGCCGTACTGGCCATCGGCCGGATACAGCACCGTTCGGGGCCGGTCATCGAGGACCAGGTGGAGGACGCCGTCAGCTGGCTGGTGCCCATCGACACCGCCGACGCCTGGGGCCTGCGGGGCATCCGAATCCTGGGGGGCAGGAGATCTGGGTCCCGCCGCCGGGCTGGCGCGGAGCGATCCAGTGGCTGGTCGAACCACCCGCCGTGGGCGACTGCCTCACCAGCCCGGAACTGCTGCGCGGCACGCTGACCGCCGTGCTCGGAGCGACCCGCCGTGCCTGAGTCGCGGGAGCTGCCGGCTCCGCCCACGGGAACCGGCCTCGTGGTGGTGTGGTGCCCGCCCGGACGAGGACCACGACTGCCCGGAACGACCCCACCCCGACCTCGGAGGCCCGCCGCCGTGCCATGCACACCCATGCCCGACATCCCCCGCGCCGAGGCGATAGCCGGGCGAGCAGATGATCATGATCGTCACTCGAACTGGTGAATGCTCATCCGATGAGTCACATCTTGTCCGCATCTTCACCCGCTCTCTTCTGATCACCTCGCACCCCCGATAGGCTGGGACAACTGGGGGAAAAACGCATCCCCGCCGCCTGCCCGCGAGCGGTGCGCACACGGGCAACGTGACTACGGTGGGCCGGAGAGATGGCGAGGGGAGTAAGCATGGCAAGCGTGCATGACGTGGCCGCCTACGTACTGAGCGCCAGAGGCCCGATGTCGGCGATGAAGCTCCAGAAGCTGTGCTACTTCGCCTACGGGTACCACATGGCTTGGGAGGATCGCCGGCTCTTCCAGGAGCGGTTCGAGGCGTGGGCGAACGGTCCGGTCGTCCCGGACCTGTATGCGCGGCATCGCGGCCGGTTCCAACTCGCGGCAGGGGAGATTGCCGGTGACCCAACGGCCCTGGACGCCGGCGAGCGTGAATCGATCGACGTTGTTCTGAGAAGTTTCGACTCCTACAGCGCCCACCAGCTCTCCGCGATGACGCACGAGGCAGGGCCCTGGGTGTACGCGCGGCGCCGAGCCGGGGTGGGCGACCTGGACCGCAGTGACGAGCCGCTGACCGACACCGAGATCGCCGACTACTTTGGCGCCCTGCTGTACAGCGAGAGCTGAGTGGGCAAGGCAAAGAAGAAGGTCACCGCGCCGAAGGTCCCTCCGACGCCGGGGAAGGTCACAGGCAATCCCGCACGCCTCCTGCCAGGTGCTCATTCTTCGCACGAACGGGTCTCGTGGCGTTTCACGCACGTCGATCACGAGAGCAGGTGGGGCTTCGCCGCGATGGGGTCCGTCGTGCTGTGTGAGGTGTTACGGAAGCTCGCGCACTGCGAGACGATGACCCTCAACGAGTTGCGGACGACACGACGGTTCTTCAAGGAGTACGAACTCCCGAGCGGGCTGTGCGGCGAGGCGCTGGATCGACTGGCACGCACGGGCCGCGACGACATGACGAAGATCCACCGACTGGAGTTCACCGGAACCCAGCGGCTCTACGGATTCCTGGAGGGAAGCGTCTTCCACGTCGTGTGGTGGGACCCGAAGCACGAGGTGTACCCGAGTTCCAAGAGGAACACCTGATCACGACGGAGAAGCACGTCCCGGGACAACCCCGTGCTCCCGCGCGGCACATCCGAGCGGCTTCAGCTCGCGCGCTTCTGCCTGCGCCTTCTGCTGGTCTTGCCATACGCCTTGTTCCACTCCGTCAGGTGACGGCGGTCGCCCTGGCCGCCGCTGCCGATCTCGAGCAGGGACTCCAGCGTGGCGCCCTTGAGCCACGAGGCGAGCAGGTTGCGGCCGATGGCGACGATCTCGTTGTCCTTCGCGTACTTCTCGGCATCAGTGGTGAACCTGGTGTTCGTCACGAAGATCGCGACATCGGCCGTGAAGTTCGTCCTTGCCCCTAACAGGCGCTGCATGTCGCCGCTCACGACCGACCGGTGAGTGGCGAAGAGCTTGCACTGGACCACCATCGACCGACCATCCGGTAGCACGCCCGTCACGTCCCTGCCTCGGTCTCCTCCTTGGCCGACCCACTCGACCTCGGTGCAGCCGCCCTCACGGAGCAACGCGGCCACCATCCGCTCGAAGTCGCGCCAGTGGAGCTTGTCCACCTCCTCCAACGTCCGGTTCGCGTCCAGCACCCGCTGTTCCGCGCGGAAGACCTCGTCCCTGCGGCGGATCTCCCGGTGCGTGCGCCAGCCCCACCACACCAGGGCCGCGAGTCCGCCCAGCGCTGCCGCCGCGAGCACGAACGGCCAGGTGCGCGACCAGAAGACGACCAGCACCGCCACCAGCAGCGCGACGCCGGCGACCGCAGACCGCCGGTTCCGCCTACGCCGCCATCCACGCCGACGCGCCATCAGCCTCATCCCCTCCCCCATCAACCTCCGGCACCAAGGGTGAGGGAGGAGACACCCAGCGCGAAAGGGTGCCTCGCGACCGTTAAAGGGCTTGACCCATCAGCCGGCGCTGATCGAAACTGCTCGTCTTGCCCTTTTCGGGGTAGGGCCGCACGCGGAACGCCGTGTGGCTGGGACACACCCCGAAAGGATGCAGCCGTGCGTGCATGGCTTCCCGACGCTCGCGGCCATCGGCGCCTGCTTGCGGCGTTGTCCATCGACGCTCTGGGCAGCGGCCTCTTTCTTCCCTTCTCGATCCTCTACTTCACCGCGACGACCGACCTGGCCCTCGGTGAGGTCGGGCTGGCGCTGTCCATCGCCGCGCTGGTGCGCATTCCCGCGACCGCGGCCTCCGGGATGTTCTGCGACCGGTTCGGCGCGCGCACCACGGTGATCGTCTCCAACCTCGCCCAGGCCGTCGGGTTCGTCGCCTACCTGGTGGTGGGCTCCTTCAGCAGCCTGCTACTCGCCGCGATCGTCGTGCAGCTCGGCAACTCGGCGTTCTGGGTGGCCTATCCGGCCCTGGTCCACGACGTCGCCGAGGGGCGGAGCCAGGAGCCCTGGTTCGCGTTGATCACCGCGTTGCGCCATGCGGGGCTCGCCGTCGGCGCGCTCGGCGCCAGCCTGGCCCTCGCCATGGGCGGGACGAACGGCTACACCGCGATCGTGGCCGTCAACGCCGCGTCGTTCGCCGTCGCGGCGCTGCTGACCCGGCTCGACCGGGGCCGGTCCGGCGGCGGTCGCGTCCCGCGGGCCAGCGACGGCGACGGCGACGCCGCCGCGAGCAGCAGCAGCTGGTCCGGTGTGCTCCGCGACCGCCCCTTCCTCGGCTTCGTCGTCCTCAACCTCGGCTTCGCCCTGCTCTCCCTGGCCTTCGTCATCGCCGTGCCCGTCTTCCTGGTCACCACGGTGGGCCTGCCGCCGTGGATCCCCGGCACGGTCCTCGCGGTCAACGCGGTGCTCGGCGCGCTGGGCGCCACGCCCATCGGCGCGGCCCTCACCGGGCGCCGGCGCAGCCACACCCTGGTGGTGTCGCAGGCCGTCGTCGGCGGCGCGTTCGTCGCGGTGCTGTGCTCCGCCTACGTGCCGCTGGCGGTCAGCGTCTGCCTCGCGCTCACCGCGGTGGTCCTGGTGACCACCGGCGAGCTCATGCAGGGCCTGATCGTGCCGTCCATCGTCAACGACCGTGCCACCGCGGCGAGTCGAGGCCGGTACAACTCGCTCTACCAGATGGCGTTCAGCACCGGCGACATCGTCACGCCCGCCCTGATGACCACCCTCCTCGCCCACGGACCCGTCGCCACCTGGACGCCGCTGGTGGCCCTCGCGGCGCTCGACATGCTCGGCATCGTCCTGCTGGCCCGCCGGCTGCCCGCGATGCGGTACCGCGTCAATCGTCCGCACGTCGTCGCCGAGGCGGCGACGGTCGAGCACCCAGCGGTCGAGCACCCAGCGGACGGGCGCGCGGCGGACGAGCACGCGCCGGCCGGCGATCGTGTGTCGAAATCCGACGAGCCGTCTCGTCGTCACTGACGATGACCCTGACGACGAGGAAGGATCGGGACATGCTGCTGGAGAACAAGGTGGCCGTGGTGTACGGGGCGGGAGGGGCGATCGGTGGCGCGGTGGCCCGCGCGTTCGCGCGCGAGGGGGCGCACGTCCACCTCGCCGGGCGCACCGGGGGGAAGCTCGACGAGCTCGCCGACGCGATCCGCGCGGAGCACGGCGTGGCCGAGGCGGGCGTCGTCGACGCCCTGGACGAGCAGGACGTGGACGCCTACGTCGACGGCGTCGTCATGCGCGAGGGGCGGATCGACGTCTCGTTCAACCTCATCGGGTACGGCGACGTGCAGCGGCCGTTGACCGAGATCTCCGTGAACGACTTCCTTCAGCCGATCACGACCGCGACCCGCTCCCAGTTCCTCACCACCAGGGCGGCGGCGCGCCACATGACCGCGCGCGGGTCCGGGGTGATCCTGACGTTCGGCGGGAGCGGCCCGCAGACGCTCCCGGGGCTGGGCGGCTTCAAGACCGCGCTGGACGCGTTGGAGGGCCTGCGCCGCCAGTGGGCGCTCGAACTGGGCCCCTTCGGCATCCGCGTCGTCACCCTCAAGACGGGCGGCATCCCCGAAACGCTGCCCGAGGGGTTCCCCGGCGGTGAGGAGATCCGCGCCAGCCTCCGGCAGGCGACGCTGCTGGGCCGCGCGGCCACGCTTCACGACGTGGGCGAGACGGCCGCCTTCGTCGCCTCCGACAAGGCCCGCACGCTGACCTCGACCGAGGTCAACATCTCCTGCGGCGCGATCGTGGACTGATCCTCGGGCCGCCCGCTGTCGCTGGTCAACAGGCCAGGACCAGCGGGCGGCCGCATCCGGTTCGCGTCGGTCATGACGACGCCTCAGGCGGCGGCGTCCGCCAGCTCGGCGTTCGCGCGCTCCGTGACCAGGGTCAGCACGCCGCCCGCGACCGCGAGCTCGTCGGCCGTGATACCCGCGTACAGCCGGGCGGCGATCTCGGCGGCCTCGGCCGTGGTGCTCTCGTGCAGCTCCCGTCCGGCGTCCGTGAGCCGCAGCCGGGACGGATCCGCCGGGTCCTCCTCCAGCCGTCTCGCCGCCGTCAGTTCCCCGATCACGGCGTGCACGACCGAATCGTCGGTCTTCAGCAGGCCGTTGACCTCGGTGACCAGTGCGCCGCGGTCGATGGACTCGCCCGCCGCCACGACGACGCGGAGCGTCACGCTCTGGTGGAACGTGGCGCCGTGCCGGTCCAGCACGCGCTCCAGGAGGGCTCGCCCGGCGAAGTGGGCCAGGGCTATGACCCGGCCGTTGACCGTGGGTGTGGTGGTGGACATGACTGCTCCTCGGTGTCGTTCCCGGTGTCTTCGGTGGATGTGTCGAGTGGCGCGTCGAGCAGGGTCACCAGCTCCTGCTTGAACTGCCGGGTGCGCGGGCTGTCCTGTCCGCCGAGCGGCGCCAGCAGCTGGTCCAGCAGGTCCTGGACCACCCCGATCGCGCGGCGGACGACGTCGCGCCCCTGCTCGGTGAGCGCCAGCTGCACGGCGCGCGGGTCCTTCGGGTCCCGGGTGCGGGTGAGGAGTCCGGCGGACTCCAGGGCGCGGGCGAGTTTGGAGACGTACAGCGGTTCCAGCCCGGTCTGGTCGGCGAGCCGCCGCTGGCTGGGCCGCAGCCCGGAGCGCGACATGCCGTACAGCGACGCCATCACCACGTACTGGGCATGCGTCAGGCCCAACGGCGCGACCGCCCGGTCGACGGCCACCCGCCATTTCATCGACAGGCGCCAGACCAGAAACCCGGCCGTGGCGCGCTCGGCTGCTGAACTCACACCGGATACAGTACATGGCTACTATGTCTATGGCTACTATTTTTGTCGGACCCGGACCGCATGATGGGTACGTGCCGATTCCCAGAGCGGTCGCCGTGGTCATCGACGGTCAGCGAGCGTTGGTCATCAGGCGCTTCCTCAGAAGCGCCTCGTCAAAGTCCTGCGCGATGTGCGAGGACAGGGGCTGGGCCGGACCGGACTGCCGGGGGCATCGCTACGCGGTCCTTCCCGGTGGACATGTCGAGGAGGGCGAGAGCGCCGAGCAGGCGGCGTTGCGCGAGCTCCGCGAGGAGACGACGCTGACGGCGCGAACGGACCGGCTGCTGTGGACCGGCCGACACAACGGCCGCCCGGCCTCGTACTTCCTGATGACGGCCGTCACGGGCACACCCACGCTCTCCGGTCCCGAGGCCGAGGCCCACGGGCCGGACAACAGCTTCGAACTCCTGTGGGCGACAGCCGACGACCTCGACCCCCTGGGCCTGCACCCCGCCGACCTCCGCGCCCCCCTCGCCCGGCTGTTGCGACGTCACTGACCCCTGCCGCCCATCCATGCCCGGGTCACGCGGCCGACCTCGGGCAGCATCGCGCCCCATACCGCGCGTCGCTCGCCAACCGACCGAACCCCTGCGCGCCGGCCGACGAACGACAACCGCCCGATCACGTCATCACAAATTAGGCACATCTACGCCAACTTCATGAAGATGGCGTGAAATTCCGTCATGCTCCCCGACACACCCACCAGACAGAGGGGGGACCATGACCACCCAACAGCACCCGCACGCCCCGCACCCCTACGGCTACCCGCCCCACTACCCCGCGCCGCCCCAGCACCCACGCAACGGGTTCGGCATCACCGCGCTCTGCCTGGCCATCCCCGGCGTGCTCTTCGGCCTGATCCCCATTCTCGGCTTCTTCGCCGTCATCCTCGGCGCCCTGGGGATGATCTTCGGATGCATCGGGTGGGGGCGCGCCCAGCGCGGCATCGCGACGAACAAGGTCATGTCCATCATCTCGACGTTCCTCGCCGCCGGCGCCATCACGCTCGGCATCATCGGCATCGGCATCGTCATCAACGCCGCCGAGGAGTTCGACGAGGACCTCCAGGAGATCGAGGAGGACTTCGAGCGCGACATGCAGGAACTGGAGAACCAGTAACACACCGGCCGCCCAGACCCACGCCCGCGGCGGACGCCTTGACGGTCGCTCCGAACCTCAACCCCTGGGCCTTCCGGACCAGCTCCTGCGAACCGCTGATCCCCCGCCCCGGTCGGGTCTCCGTGTCGATCCAGCCGTCCGCCGCGAGACGGACGGTCAGTGCCCGGGGATCCGTCGTGCCGTCGTCCGCGGGGACGGCGGGGAGGAGGTCCGCCGCCGTGGTCGGCGACAGCCGGTGCGGCCTGGCCAACTCCCTTCCCACCTGGTGCAGGACGCGCCGGGTGTCGGCGGTGGGCGGTCCGAACTCGGCGAAACCGTCTCCCGGTGCCCGGGTCAACACCATGTAGGGCACGCCCACCTCGGTGCGGCTGGCGTCGAAGGCGACGACATCCGGAGTGTTCACGCCGGCGTCCCGGGCGACGGGGCTGACCGCGGCCTCCTTGACCAGGTCACGGAGGAACCGTTCGGTGCGCGGGATGCGCAGGACCAGGTCGCCCCCGAGGCCGAGGCGGCGAGGCGAGCCATGCCCACGGATCTGCGCACCCGGTTCGAGGGCGAGATCAAGAAGACCCTGGGGCGTGACCCCTACGGCCATGGCTCCGCCTCGATCAGTGGGGAGAAGGATCGCCGAGAGGCGACCGTGGCAGGGGTGATCGTCGTGTACTACGTCTCCCGGACGGTCATGATCGTGACCGCGGTCAAGCTCGTGTTCTGACCGGCCGCTCGCAGGACAGCGCCCTATCCCCGGGAGGATGGGGCGTTTTGCGTCGGAGGGCTTAGGCCGCTCCGGCGTCGGTGTCGTCGAGGGGGACGCAGCCGGTGAAGTCGCCCGCTTCGAGTCGCGCGAACATCTCGTCGTCGGCGGCACGGATGTCGGGTCGGGTCTCCAGCGCCCAGTGGCCGAGGAGACGCTGCAGGTCTCCGGCGCGCGCGGCCTGTCGCGCGCGAGGTGTCTGGACACGACGGAACCACGGGCTGGCTGGGTGTGGTGGCGCGACGGTGGCGACGGGAGCGCGCCGCCACGATGCGGAAGAACTTCGGAGGGTGGGTGCAGACGGGTTCGAACCGCCGACATCCGCCTTGTAAGGGCGGCGCTCTACCGCTGAGCTATGCACCCTGGGGTGTGGTGAGACGCGCGGAGGGGAGGCGTGCACAGCCTACATGGCCCGGCACGGCGCCCGGTCCGTGCCCGGGGCGGGGGTGGGTGGGAGAATGACGTCACGGCCGACACACCACGGCGGGGGAGAGGGATCACGTGACAGTGACGCGCACCGCGAAGGACCTCGCCGCACTCGTGTTGCTGCCGTTGTCCGTGCTGGCCGCCGCCGCGGTCGCGATGCCCGCGTCGTTCAGTGGTGGCGGCCCCCGGCGGTGGGGGCGCGGCCGGGTGGAGGATCTGCGCGCGGAGGCGCAGGAGGCGAAGGACGCCGCGGTGGAGGCGTTCTACGAGTTGGACACCGCGCAGCGCGATCTGCGGATCACCATCGAGACGATCACCGCCGCCGACGACTCGGCGCACGCGGCCGGGGCCGGGGTGGCGTTCAAGGCGCTCAGCGACCGGATCGACCAGGTCAGCCAGGAGTACATCACGGCGATGGACTCGCACGACCTGGACGGGGCGGAGCTGGACGCCGGCACCGCCGCCCGGGCCCGGCAGGAGCTGCTGCGGGCGCGGGACGCGCTGCGGCAGGTCAAGGCCGAGCTGGAGCGCTTCGGCGCGGGGCTCGGCGATCTGGTGGAACGGGCCGAGTCGCAGCTGGCGAAGGTGGCGCCGGCCGTCGAGCGGGCTCGGCAGGCGCTGCGCGAGGCGACGAAGGCGCTGGAGACGGCGCGCGCCGCCGGGCTGCGCGCCGAGGAGCTGGCCGCCTCGCTCGCCGCGCTGGGCCCGGAGCTGCGCCGGCTGAACGAGGGCGCGGGACAGCACGGCATCAAGCCGACGATCCGGCGCGCCGAGCAGGTGCGGCGGCGGGCCGAGGCGATCGCCGCCGAGGCGGAGCGGCTGCCCCGGCGGGCCGCGGATATCGACCGCCGGCTGGTCAGCCTGCGCACCCGGGCGGAGGCCATCATCACCAGGTCGGGCCAGGTCGAGCCGGTGCTGAGCGAGCTGCGCCGCCGGTTCAGCGTGGCCTGCTGGCAGGACCTGCAGCGGGTGCCGGCGCAGGCGGCGGAGTCCGTGCGGGAAGCCGAAACGATGCTGCGCGAGGCGCGGCAGGCGCTCAGCGAGCAGCGCTTCGACGACGCCACGGCCCGGCTGTCCACGGTGCACGGGCTGTTGGGCCGCACCGACGAGGCGGTGTCGGCGGCCGGCGAGCGCCTGCGCCGGCTGAACGAGGTGTCGTTCGACCCGAGCCGCGAGATCGAGCGGACACGCTTCGTGATCAGGGACGCGCAGCGGCTGGCGATGACCGGGCGCAGCATCCCCGACCCGCGGCACGCGGGCCCGTTGGACGCGGCGGTCGGGCGGCTGGAT
Organism: Streptomyces sp. B6B3; assembly: GCF_039871525.1. Taxonomy (NCBI): domain Bacteria; kingdom Bacillati; phylum Actinomycetota; class Actinomycetes; order Kitasatosporales; family Streptomycetaceae; genus Streptomyces; species Streptomyces sp. B6B3. The sequence goes on from NZ_JBDPLU010000004.1 coordinate 49,462, forward strand.
CGCGCCGTGCGGGAGCTGGAGGGCGGCGGCAAGCACCCCGACTACTGGCTGTTCCTGACCGAGACGGAGGCGGTGCGCGGGATGGTCGCCGCGGTGGTCGAGGAGATCCGCGGGGTCCGCTGAGCGGCCGGGGAGGCTACGCTGCTCGCATGCCCCGTTATGAGTATCGGTGCCGCGCGTGCGGCAGCCAGTTCGAGCTGAGCCGGCCGATGGCCGAGTCGGACGCGCCGGCCAGCTGCCCGTCCGGGCACGACGACACCGTGAAGCTGCTGTCGATGGTCGCGGTCGGCGGCCGGGCCAGCGGTTCCGGCGCCGCGGCGGCGCAGGCCGCCCCGGCCGGCGGCGGTGGCGGCGGCTGCTGCGGGGGCGGCTGCTGCGGCTGACCGACCGGCGGCCTGAGGGCCTGACCGGCTGATTCAGCCCGGGGCAAGCGGGCACTCGGCATTCCATGCGTACCTCGGACAGCACTCACCGCAGCCACCGTACGGATACGCCGGACACACCGGACAGCACGGACGAGCTGGAGGCCCCGGCGACCCCGGAGGTCGCGGACGGGCACGGCACGGCGCGGTCCGGGCACGGGCGCCTGTCGGAGCACGAGCCGCGGGTGCCCGACGCGGGGCCGCGCGGCCTGCTGGCCCGGGCCCGGCTCGACGAGCACCTGCCCGTCGACCGCCGGCTGAGCGTGGTCTACCGGATCGGCGCCGGTCTGATGGGCCTCTGCCTGGCCACGTTCGGTGTCCTCGGCGTCGTCGACAGCATCGGGTTCTTCTCGACCGGCGACAACGAGATCGTCGGCCTGAACACCAACGGCGCCCTGGGCTGGCTGTCGATCGTGGTGGGCCTGATCCTGCTGGCCGGCATGGTCGTGGGCGGCAACGTCGCCTCGTCGCTCAACATGGTGCTCGGCGTGCTGTTCGTGCTCAGCGGCTTCGTCAACCTGACGCTACTGGAACGGGGCGACGCCAACATCCTCGCGTTCCGGCTGGAGAACGTGGTCTTCAGCTTCGCCGTCGGCCTGCTGCTGCTGACGTTCGGCATGTACGGCCGGGTCAGCGGCCGGCTGCCGCACGACAACCCGTACTGGCGGGCCCGGCACCCCGGCCAGGCCGAGGCCGAGGAGCGCGGCCGCCAGGTCAGGAGCCGCCGCCGGAAGCTCAACGCCCAGGCGCGTCGTCAGGCCGGCTAGCGACCGTCTGGTCCGCGCCGCCCGGCCGCCCCGCGCGGGATGACGTCTCCGCCAGCAGGGCCCGGAGGATCTCCTCGCCGCAGCCGACGCCGCGCCCCGCCAGCGCCGTGACGTGCGGCGCCGACCAGCCGGTGTCGGCCAGCTCGCCGTGGCCCGGGCGCCAGCCGAGGTCCGCGGCGAGCAGCAGGTCCGTGTCGAGCAGCGAGTCGCCGGCGGCCAACACCGTGGCGGCGCCGGTGCGGCGGCGGATCTCGGCGACGGCGGCGCTCTTGGTGAGCGGGCGCGGCACCGCGTAGAGCTTGCGGCCCTGCAACGAGACGTCCAGCCGCGCGGCCCGGCCCAGTCGGCCAGTTCCTTGGCCCAGGTGTCGGGCAGCCGGCCGCGGTCCACCACGAGGTAGGCGAAGAGTCCCTCGGCGTCGCGCTCCTTCAGCAGCCAGGCCGGGTCGGCGGTGCGCCGCAGATGGTCGGTGACCTTGGAGAGCGGGGCGCAGTCCGCGGCGAGGCGACGGCGGATGGCGGCGTGCCAGTCCGGGTCGCTCTCGCCGTCCACGAGCAGGTGGCCCCCGTTGGCGCAGATCGCGTAGCGCGGCGGCGGGCCCGGCAGGCTGATCCGGTGGTACTGCTCGCGGGTGCGGGTCGTGGTGGGCACGAAGAACGCGTCGGGCGAGGCGGCCAGTTCGGCCAGCAGCCCGGCCGCCGCCTCGGTGACGAAGGACTGCGGGCGGGAGCCGTACACCTCGACGCACAGCAGGCGCGGCGCGTCCGCGTCCGGCATGTCGAGCGCCAGGGCGGCGGCCGAGTAGATGAGGGTGCGGTCCAGGTCGCTGGCCACCACCACGGTCGGCGTGCCAGCGGGGCCGCTGGTCACCGGGCTGCTCATCGGGCTGGTCATCGGTTCGCCGCCTTTCCGTCGGCGCCGGTGGCGCCCCTGGTGTACCGGGGGTGGATCAGGCCGACGCAGCTGTAGGGCAGGTCGTCGGCCTCCTCGACCGGCACGCCCCGCTGCTCGGCGAGCAGCCGGATGTGGTCGAGTTCCGCGCCCGCGCCGCGCCGGGCGAGCACCCGCCACGGCACCCGGCGCAGCAGCACCCGGGTGGTCTCGCCGACGCCGGGCTTGACCAGGTTCACGTCGCCGATGCCGTACGCCTCGCTGATCCGCTCCACCGCCCGCCAGCCGGCCCAGGTCGGGGTGCGGTCGGTGGCCAGCAGCGCGGCGGCGTCGGCGGTCGCCTCGGCGGCGACGTCGGGGAAGTGGGCGCTGACGGCGTCGAGGAAACGACCCGAGACGTCCGCGTCGGCCAGTTCGCGGTAGTGCTTGGCGCCGTGGAAGTCGTGCGGCCCGATCAGGTCGGCGCGCAGCACGGTGCGCGAGATCAGGCCGGAGACCGTGGAGTTCAGGCAGGCCGAGGGGATCAGGAAGTCCTCGCGGGTGCCGTAGGTGGTGACGCAGCCGCCGGGGTCGGCGAGCACCGCGAGCGCCGGGTCGAAGCCCGGCTCGTGATCGAACGCGGCGAGCGCCGCGGCGAGTTCGCGGGCGATGGCGCCCTTGCCCGTCCAGCCGTCCACGAAGACGACGCCGGCCGGGTCGTGGTGGGCGGCCAGCCAGCGCAACGCGGTGGTGTCGATGCCGCGGCCCCGCACGATGGAGACGGCGTAGTGCGGCAGGTCGAGGCCGTGCGCGTGGTGCGCCCAGCGGCGCAGCAGGATGCCGATCGGGGTGCCGGCCCGGGCCAGCGAGACCAGCACGGGCGGGCGTCCGGGGGCGCCGCGCTCGGCCAGCACCGCCTCCGTGACGGTGCCGACGGCGCGGGCGATGCGGCGGGCGGAGTCGGCCAGCGCGGCGTGGAACAGCCGCTGGTAGTCGGCGCTCGGCTGGTACTCGACGGGCAGCGACTCGGCGTAGTGCGCGCCGCCCTGCTGGATGGCCTCCTCGCGCTCCTCGGTGGGGCGCTCCAGGGTGACGTCGGAGAGGTCCTTCAGCAGCCAGCCCACCTCCTCCGGGGCGTAGGAGGAGAACGCGGGGCCGCGCAACGGTGCCGGCAGTGGTTCCGGCAGTGAATCCGGGAGCGGGCCGGAGGGCGGTTCGGGGGACGGGACGAAGGAGGGGATCACGGCCAGCAGCAGGTGGGGGGCGTGGGCGGCGAGCCGGTCGAGGAGGCCGCCGGGGGCGTGCAGTTCGGGGGTGTCGCCGGCCGAGTCGGTGACCAGGACCACGGCGTCCCAGGCGCGGCCGGCGACGTTGTAGGCGTACCGCTGGCCCGGACCGTCGGCGGGCCGGTCGTGGGCGGGGAAGGCGATCCCGGTCCGGATCGCGTAGCCCGGGTCGTCGACGGCCAGCACGGGCGAGCGGGTGGTGGAGGAGAAGTACGCCTCGTGGCCGGTGCCGGAACCCGTGCCGTCGAGCGCCTCGGCGAGCCGCAGCGGCACGTACATCAGCTCCTCGGTGCCGAGCACCAGCACCCGGCCGGCGCCGGCCGGCAGCGCGGCGGCGAGCCGGGCGGCGAGCCCGGGCAGCGCGGCCCGGAGCCGGTTCCGGTGCGCGGGGGTGAAGCCGTGCCGGGCACCGTCCGGAAGCCCGGCCGGCCAGCCGAGATCCACCCGCACGGGGCGGGCGGCGGGCGGCCCCGCCGGCTCGTCGGCCGCGGCGCCCTCGGCGCCCGCGGGGAGCCGCCCCCGCTCCTCGGCCAGCGCCGCGCCGCGCGCGAGCACGTCGGGCGGCAGCCGCAGCCGACCCCGGGCGAGCGAGGTGACCTCGACGGTCGCCCCCAGCTCGGCGGCGAACTTCGCCAGCGCCTCCCGGTCCGCGTCGGTGCGCATGTCCACCAGCGCGGCGACGACGTACCGCTGGCGCGGCCAGCTCCGGTGCAGCGCGGCGATGGTGTTGCGCACGGTGCGGCCGGTGGACAGTTCGTCGTCGACCAGCACCAGCGGCCCGTCGCCGGCCAGCAGGGCCGGGTCGGCGGGCAGCAGCAGATGCGAGGTGTGGTGGCTGTGCTCCTCCTCGAAGCCGCCGACCGGCGTCATCCCCGGCACCGGGCGCCGGGTGGAGTGCAGGTACGGCACGCCGGCCGCGCCGCCGAGCCCGTCGGCGACGCTGTGGCCCAGGCCGGTGGCGGTCTCCGCGTAGCCGAGCACGACGGCCTTGCCGGCCGCGGGGCCGAGCAGCTCCCGCACCCGGTGCCCCAGCTCGACGCCGGTGCCGTGCACGCGGCCCGGGCGCTGCGGCACATGCTTGCCCAGCACGGTGGAAACCAACAGATGCGCCCGCCGCGGATTCCGCCGTATCGCCAGCCCCAGCAGCTCCCGCACATCAGCGCTTCCCGCGCCGGCACCAGCCCCGTCGGCACCGAGGATGCCGGGGGTGCCGCTCCCCCGGGCTCCGCCCGGGCCCGCCCCGGCGCCTTCGCCGCTCCGCCCGCCGCCGGAGGCGGGCGCCTCGCCGAGGCCCGGGCCGACGCTGGTGCCCGCTGCCACGCCGGCACCCCCCGGACCGTCGTCCCGGTCCGCCGCGTCCGCGCCGGGCACCCGGCCGCCGCCCGGGCCCGGGCCGGCATGACCGGCCTCGCCGACAGCCTCCGGACCGCCGCCCCGGCCATCCGGCCGGTAGCCGGCCACGGCCGGACCGGCGTCCTGGTCAGCCGCGTCCGCGCCGGCCGGGGCGGTGTCGGGCGTGGGAAGGGCGAGGGCCTGTTCGCCGCGCAGGTCGACGCCGAGGTGTTCGGTGACCCAGGTGCCCGGCCATATCGGGCCGTCGGGGCCCGCGGGGGTGCTCATGCGGCCTGGCCTATGCCGGCGGTCAGCAGATCGACGAAGTCGACGCCGTCCCTGGCCACGCCGAAGACCTCGGCGCGCAGCATGGTGCGTTCGGCCCAGGCGCGGTGCGGCTTCACCTCGTTCATCTTGTTCGTGTACGCGGAGCGCAGCACGCCTCCGCCGCCGGGCCCGGTGCGCAGGATGTCGGCCGCGTCGCTGAACTCCTCGTGGCTGACGACGGAGAGCGCGTGCACCGGCGCGACGTGCGAGGGGTGGATGCAGGTCTTGCCCAGCAGCCCGTTGGCCCGGTCCAGCTCGATCTCCCGCAGCAGGCCGTCCAGGTCGTGGTCGATCAGCCGGGCCCTGAGCTTCTCGGCGCGTCCGCTGAACGGGCTGCTGCGCAGCTGCGGCTTGAACATCCGCTCCGGGGTGCGGAAGTACTCCCACACCGGTCCTGTGACGGTGTAGCCGCGGCCGTCCGCGCGGCCGAAGACGTTGACCACGTCGCCGACGACCGAGGCGACGAGCTGCACGTCGTAGGCGGTCATGTCGGGGGTGCGGCGCAGCCCGTAGGCGGAACAGAAGTCGGTGACGCCGAGCCGGATCGCGGGTATGCGCTCGCGGTACTTGTCGATGACCTGGGCGGCTCCGCGCAGCGCCTCGGCGCGGCTCTCCAGATGCAGCAGTTCGGGCGACTCCAGCACGGGCATGGCCAGCAGCCGCCGGCCGCACAGCACCTCGGCGTCGGTGAGCGCCTCCAGGAACGCGGGCCCCGAGGCGGCGGTGAACTTCGGCAGCACGAAGCCGGCCAGCAGCCGCAGCGCGGGCCCGAGCCGGGCGGCGATGCCGGTGATCTGCACCGGCTCCCGCACCCGGACGAAGAGCAGCGGCAACGCCGCCCCCGCGTCGGCCCCGGCGTCGGCCCGTCGGGCGTGCTCGTCGGTGTGCAGCTGGTGCAGCTGGCGGAGCAGGTTCTGCTCGGCGTCGGGGACCTCCGCGTCGCCGATGGAGTCCTCCAGGCACAGCACCATGGAGACCACGCCGGCCGCCGCCTGTTTGCGGACGTCCGCGGCGAGGCTGGGGCGGGTGGCCGGGCTGTAGAGGGTGGCGCCCAGGGCGGCGCCGAGGGTTCGGACCGGGGAGGCCATGCCGAACTCGGCGGGCTCCTGGTGAAACAGCGCGTGGCGTTGCGCCGCCGCGAGGTGGCCATAGTGCCGCATAGGTCTCCCCGTTGTTGCCGCGAAGCCGGGCGCCCGTGCGGCACTCCCGGTCTCTCGGCAATCGTAAGCGCGCCGTTGTTTCGGGAAGGTGGCGACAGGCAGGATTCTTCATATGACCCATGCGCTGGAGAAGGGGGCGACGCTGCGGCTGGCGTCGTCGGTCGTGGCGGTCCGCGCGGTGCTCCGCTGGACCCCCGGGGGGTCGGGGCCCGGCGCGGTGGACATCGATCTCTCCGCGCTGTTGCTCGACGCGGGCGGGCGGGTGCGCGCGGAGAGCGATCTCGTCTTCTACAACCAGCCCCGGCATCCGTCGGGGCTGGTGCGGCGGCTGCCGAAGCGGCGGGACGGCCAGGGGTGGATGGACACGGTGGAGGCCGACCTCGGCCGCCTCGATCCCGGGGTGACCCGGCTGGTGCTCGCCGCCTCGGCGGACGGCGGCTTCCGCACGGAGACCAGCCGGCCGCGGCTGGTGCTCCTCGACGGCACCACCGGCGGGCCCGAGGGCGACCGCGGCACGGAGCTCGCCCTGGTGACGCTGGCGCCCGGCCCCGGCGACACGGGGCTGGTCTGCGGCGAGCTGGTGCGGGTGCCCGGCGGCTGGGAGTTCCGCGCGGTCAGCGGCGGATTCGCCGGCGGGCTGGCGGAGTTGGCGGCCGGCTTCGGCGTGACCGCGTCCGCGCCGCCCGCGGGCCCGCACGGCCCGCAGGGCCCCGGCGGTGCCAGCGGTGCCCCCGTGCCGGCGGCGCCGGCCGCGAGCCCGTCCCGGAGCCGGCTGCCCGCGCCCTCGGGCCCCGACCCCAGGCGGCACGGCGCGTACGGCTATCCGCAGCCCGATCCGGCGTTCACGCTGCCGCCGCAGGGCCCGCAGTTCCTGCCGCCGCCCGGCCGCCGCGGCTGACGACGCAGCCGCCGCCCGCGCGGTTCACGCGCGGGTGCGGCTGGGCTTGTAGGCGCGGCCCCAGGACATGCCCCAGCCATAGAGCCGGTCGATCTCGGACTGGAAGCCGTAGACATACTTCACCTGGCGGCGGGCGACCAACTCGCCCTTGTGGTGCTCGATCAGCGCCACCGCGCAGGAGCGCGCCCCGGGCGCCGGGTCGGTCAGGCCGACCTCGACGTTCTTGCCGTCGGCGGTGACCAGGGTGACCACGACGTCGGCGCGGTCGAAGACGGGCACCCCGTCGTAGACGTAGACGAAGACCAGCAGCCGCTTGAACTGGTCCTTGTGGTCGAGGTTGAGGTAGAGCGTCTCCCCCGACGCCGTGCCGAACCGGTCGTCGCCGCTGAGCTTCACGTACGGCGGCTCGCTGAAGTCGCCCAGCAGGCCGCCGAGCGGCTGGACGACGCCCTTGGAGCCGTCGTTCAGCTCGTACAGACAGCCCAGGTCGAGGTCGACGTTGGCCAGGCCCTGCGTGTGGCTCTGTATCTCCGCCGGCTTGAACAGCCGCAGCGGCTGGCGCCACGGTGGGGTCTTGCGGACGGTGCTGGCCAGGCCCGAGCCGTGCATCCGCCAGGACAGGTCCACCCGCAGCGTGCCGGTCTCCGCGCCCTCGCTGGTCAGCGTGGCCATCGGGGAGCGGCGCGTCAGTTCCATCGCATAGGTGTTCGGACCGCCGACGGTGTCGAACCGCTGCGACGGTGATCCGCCGTGCCGCCAGTAGCTCCACAGGGAGACCATGAGTGTGGCCCTCTCTCCCGTTCACACCGCAGCGGGGCGGTCAGGGTGACCGCCCCGCTACGAAAGACTTCCCCGTCTGGCGACCCGGCTCACACGCCGGAGGGCACCGCGGGTTTCTCCTCGCTCCCGCCGGACGATCCGGCGGCCCCGTCGGCCCGGTTCGCCCGCACCGAGGACCAGAACGAGAGCCCGATCAGCGCGACGCCGCTGACTCCGGTGATGACCTCGTTGATGTGCCAGCGGATGCTGATCAGCAGGATCACGGCCAGGACGCCGATCGCGTAGTGCGCGCCGTGCTCCAGGTACCGGTACTCGTCGAGGGTCCCCTCGCGCACCAGGTAGACGGTGAGCGACCGCACGTACATCGCGCCGATGCCGAGGCCCAGCGCCATCCAGAAGATGTGGTTGGTGATCGCGAAGGCCCCGATGACGCCGTCGAACGAGAACGAGGCGTCCAGCACCTCCAGGTACAGGAAGAGGAAGAACGCCGCCTTGCCCGCGACGCCGACCGCCGAGGGCTGCCGGCCGGCGCGCTGCGCCGCCTCCTCGGCCTCGTGCTCCCGCTCCTCCTCTTCCTCAAGGCGGTCCTCGAAGTATCCGGAGAGGCCTGCGACGACGAGATACGTCAGCACGCCCGCGACGCCGGCCAGCAGCACCGTGTCGGTCTTGTCCGCGTAGTGGCCGCCGTGCTGGTAGGCCTTGTGGGCGACGGTGGTGGCGGTCAGCAGCAGGGCGGCCAGGGCGACGCCCACGGCCGCGGCGTCGATCTTGCCGAGCTTGCTCAGGGGCCGCTCCAGCCACGGCAGCCACTTGTGCTCCCGCTCCTCGAACACGAAGTTGAGGAAGATCATCAACAGGAACATCCCGCCGAACGCGGCGATCGACGGGTGGGCGTCGGTCACCATCTGCTCGTACTGGTCCGGCTCGTCGAGCGCGAGCTCGACCGCCTCGATCGGGCCGACCCCCGCCGTGATGGCGACGATCACCACCGGGAAGACCAGCCGCATGCCGAACACGGCGATCAGGATGCCGATGGTCAGGAAGATCTTCTGCCAGAAGGCGTTCATCTTCTTCAGCACGCCGGCGTTGACCACCGCGTTGTCGAAGGAGAGGGAGATCTCCAGGATGGACAGGATCGCCACGATGGCGAATCCCTCCCATCCCCAGAAAATCAGGGCGGCGACGAGGCCGACGACGGTGACGCCGAAGGACCAGCCAAAGGTTCTCAACAACACGGGATTTCCTAGCTCGCGGGTATGCGGTCGGTGGCGTCGGGCTGCGGCATGTCAGACGTTCACGCCGTAGTCCAGGGCGATGCCCCGCAGCCCGGAGGCGTAGCCCTGACCGATGGCGCGGAACTTCCACTCCCCGCCGTGCCGGTAGAGCTCGCCGAAGACCATCGCGGTCTCCGTGGATGCGTCCTCGGTGAGGTCGTAACGGGCCAGCTCGCGCCCGTCCGCCTGGTTGATGATGCGAATGTAGGCGCCGGTGACCTGGCCGAAGTTCTGCTGGCGGGAGTCGGCGTCGTAGATGGAGACCGGGAAGACGATCTTCTGGACGTCGGGGGACATGTTGGCGAGGTCGACCTTGACCTCCTCCTCGTCCTGGTCGGCGCCCACACCGCTGCCGCCGACCAGTTCGTCGCCCAGATGCTCGACCGTGCCGTCGGGGCTCTTGAGGTTGTTGAAGAAGACGAAGTGCTGGTCGCTGAGCACCTTGCCCTGCGGTCCGGTCATCAGCGCGCTGGCGTCGAGGTCGAAGTCCGCCCCCGTGGTGCTGCGCGCCTGCCAGCCCAGGCCCACGGTCACCGCGGTGAGATTCGGGGCCTCCTTCGTCAGCGAGACATTACCGCCCTTGGTAAGGCTGACTCCTCCTGCCACGGGGTCCTCCACTCCCTTCTGCGGGACCGAACCGGTCCCGATCCGCGCCCGACAGCGCTCTGCTACGCTGTGTCATCGCCTCGTCGCGCCGACCGGGCCGGGTGGCAGGCGCGCGCCGGTGCGCACGCCCCTCCCCCGCCTCCCCAGGCGGCTCAGTCGTAGCTTCCCCCACCACCGGCGCCGGATTCACAGCGCGGCGAGCGCCGTGACGTAATCGTTCACATCACGGGCGTCGGGGAGGGCGTTGACGACGGTCCAGCGCACGACGCCCTCCTGGTCGATGACGAAGGTGCCACGCAGCGCACAGCCCTTCTCATCATCAAAGACGCCGTAGGCCCGCGAAACAGTTCCGTGCGGCCAGAAGTCGGACAGCAGCGGGTAGCCGAAACCCTCCTGGTCGGAGAAGACGCGCAGCGCGGAGGGCGGGTCGTTGGAGACCGCGAGCAGCTGCACCTGGTCGTTGACGAAGGCGGGGAGCCGGTCACGCAGCGCACACAGCTCGCCGGTGCAGACTCCGGTGAAGGCGAAGGGGAAGAAGACGAGCATCACGCTCCGCAGGCCGCGGAAGTCGGACAGAGCGACCGTCTGGCCGTGCTGGTCCCTGAGCTCGAAGTCGGGCGCCTTGGCGCCGGGCTCGATCGCCATGGGCGGATGTCCGTTCCCCTCGGGTGGCGTGATGTCGCCCCCAGCCTACGACGCCGTCCCGGCGGGCGACGCGGTCCGGAGATCGCGCCACCCGCCCTCACTACTTCTTGCCGGCGGCTTTGGGGGTGACCAGGCGGCTACCCGACCAGTCCTTACCGGCGCTGACGCTGCTGGTCTGGGCCAGCCCGGCGGTCTGGGCCGCCTCGCCGATCTCGCTGGGCTCGACGTAGCCGTCGCGGCCGGTCTTCGGTGTCAGCAGCCACACCGGTGCCCCGGGGTCGATCATCGTGGTGGCATCCACCAGCGCGTCGGTGAGATCACCGTCGTCCTCGCGGAACCACAGCACCACGGCGTCGGGAACGTCGTCGAAATCCTCGTCGACGAGCTCCTGACCCGTGATGGCCTCGATGCCCTCGCGGAGTGCCTGTTCGGCGTCGTCGCTGTAGCCGAACTCCTGGACCACCTGCCCGGCCTGGAATCCCAGGCGGGCGGCGGGGTTGGTCCGCTCCTCCGCGTGGTCCGCGGTCGCGCTCACGAATTGCTCCTGTCCTGTCTCGGGATACGTGGCGGTGGGCTCGCGCCTGCGCGCGGCTTGGGCGTAGTCCACACGGGCTGGCCGGATCGCGCAAGTACCCGCCTGCGAGCCCGCCCGAACGTTGACGCCTTGGTCCACGCTACTGGGCCACTCACCCGTTCCACATCAGCGCCGCGAGTCGGGACCGGCGGGACGTCCCGGCGTGATCTGTGCCATACCGGGGCGAGCCCCGCCCCGGGGTGCCCCGGCGCACGGCCACGTGGCGGGGGGATTACCGTCCAGTAGAGATGACGTTTCACCTTCGTCGGGGGCACGATGGAGAGCGGCGCGACACCAGCAGAGCAGACAACACTCACAGTGAAGGAACAGTGTGGCTTCCGGATCAGATCGCAACCCGATCATCATTGGCGGCCTTCCTAGCCAGGTCCCGGATTTCGATCCTGAGGAGACCCAGGAGTGGCTCGACTCGCTCGACGCGGCCGTGGACCAACGCGGCCGGGAACGCGCCCGCTACCTCATGCTCCGGCTGATCGAGCGCGCCCGCGAGAAGCGCGTGGCCGTGCCCGAGATGCGCAGCACGGACTACGTCAACACGATCGCCACGAAGGACGAGCCGTTCTTCCCCGGTAACGAGGAGATCGAGCGGAGGATACTGAACGCCACCCGCTGGAACGCGGCCGTGATGGTCTCGCGCGCCCAGCGGCCCGGCATCGGCGTCGGCGGTCACATCGCCACCTTCGCCTCGTCCGCCTCGCTCTACGACGTGGGCTTCAACCACTTCTTCCGCGGCAAGGACGGCGGCGACAGCGGCGACCAGGTGTTCTTCCAGGGACACGCCTCGCCTGGCGTCTACGCCCGCGCCTTCCTGCTCGACCGGCTCTCCGAGGAGAGCCTGGACGCGTTCCGGCAGGAGAAGTCCAAGGCCCCGCACGGCCTGTCCAGCTATCCGCACCCGCGGATGATGCCGGACTTCTGGGAGTTCCCGACGGTGTCCATGGGCCTCGGCCCGATCAGCGCGATCTACCAGGCCCGGATGAACCGGTACCTGCACGCGCGCGGGATCGCCGACACCTCGCGCTCCCAGGTGTGGGCCTTCCTCGGCGACGGCGAGATGGACGAGCCGGAGTCGCTCGGCCAGCTGTCCATCGCGGCCCGCGAGGGCCTGGACAACCTCACCTTCGTCGTCAACTGCAACCTGCAGCGCCTGGACGGCCCGGTGCGCGGCAACGGCAAGATCATCCAGGAGCTGGAGTCCGTCTTCCGCGGCGCCGGCTGGAACGTGATCAAGCTGGTCTGGGACCGCTCCTGGGACCCGCTGCTCGCGCAGGACCGGGACGGCGTGCTGGTCAACAAGCTGAACACCACGCCGGACGGGCAGTTCCAGACGTACGCCACGGAGACCGGCGCGTACATCAGGGACCACTTCTTCGGCGGCGACTCGCGGCTGCGGTCCATGGTCGAAGGCATGACCGACGACCAGATCCTGCACCTGGGCCGCGGCGGCCACGACCACCGCAAGGTGTACGCGGCGTACAAGGCCGCGGTGGAGCACCAGGGCCAGCCGACGGTGATCCTCGCCCAGACGATCAAGGGGTGGACGCTCGGCCCGAGCTTCGAGGGCCGCAACGCCACACACCAGATGAAGAAGCTGACGGTCGCCGACCTGAAGGGCTTCCGGGACCGGCTGCGGCTGCCGATTCCCGACAGCGAACTGGAGTCCGGGCTGCCCCCGTACTACCACCCGGGTCGGGACTCCGAGGAGATCCAGTACATGCACGACCGCCGGCAGGACCTCGGCGGGTACCTGCCGAAGCGGGTGAACCGCGCCAAGCCGTTGGTGCTGCCCGGCGACAAGGCGTACGCGGCGGTCAGGAAGGGCTCGGGCCAGCAGCAGGTCGCCACCACCATGGCGTTCGTGCGGCTGCTCAAGGACCTGATGCGGGACAAGGAGATCGGCAAGCGTTTCGTGCCGATCGCGCCGGACGAGTACCGCACGTTCGGCATGGACTCGCTCTTCCCGTCGGCCAAGATCTACAATCCGCTCGGGCAGACGTACGAGTCGGTCGACCGTGACCTGCTGCTGTCCTACAAGGAGTCGCCGACCGGGCAGATGCTGCACGACGGCATCACCGAGGCCGGCTGCACGGCGTCGCTGATCGCCGCGGGCTCCTCGTACGCCACGCACGGCGAGCCGCTGATCCCGATCTACGTCTTCTACTCGATGTTCGGTTTCCAGCGGACCGGCGACCAGTTCTGGCAGATGGGCGACCAGCTCGCGCGCGGCTTCGTGCTGGGCGCGACCGCCGGGCGCACGACGCTGACCGGTGAGGGCACGCAGCACGCCGACGGGCACTCCCAGCTGCTGGCCTCGACGAACCCGGCCTGCGTGGCCTACGACCCGGCCTTCGGGTACGAGATCGCGCATATCGTCAAGGACGGGCTGCGCCGGATGTACGGCGAGGACTCCGAGGACGTCTTCTACTACCTCACGGTCTACAACGAGCCGATCGTCCAGCCGGCCGAGCCGGAGGACGTGGACGCCGAGGGCATCGTCAAGGGCCTGTACCGGCTGAGGACCGGCGAGGGCGGCAACGTACCCGCGCAGATCCTGGCCTCCGGCGTGGCCGTGCCGTGGGCGCTGGAGGCCCAGCGGATGCTGGCCGAGGAGTGGGACGTGCGGGCCGACGTCTGGTCCGCCACCTCGTGGAACGAGCTCCGCAGGGACGCGGTGGCGGCCGAGCAGCACAACCTGCTGCACCCGGAGGAGGAGCAGCGCGTGCCGTACGTGACGCGCAAGCTGTCCGGGGCGCAGGGCCCGGTGGTCGCGGTGTCCGACTGGATGCGCTCGGTGCCCGACCAGATCGCCCGCTGGGTGCCCGGCACGTACCAGTCGCTGGGCGGCGACGGCTTCGGCTTCGCCGACACCCGTGGCGCGGCGCGGCGGTTCTTCCACATCGACGCGCCGTCGATCGTGCTCGGGGTGCTGACCGAGCTCGCCAAGGAGGGCAAGATCGACCGCTCGGTGCTCAAGCAGGCCATCGACCGCTACCAGCTGCTCGACGTGGCGGCGGCCGACCCGGGCAGCGCGGGCGGCGACGCGTAGCCGCTTCCCGCGGCGTGACCTGGCGTGGGTCCCCGCGCCCCTCTGGGGGCGCGGGGACCCACTGCGTTGCGGACGCCGCCAACCGCCGGCGTGATGCCGCGGCCCCGGCTGGGCGCGGCGGGCCACGGCACGAGGTGCCGGGTGGCCGACGGCCGCGTGGCAACGGGTGAGCCGACGGAGTGGTCGGCTGCCACGCGCGCGTTCGGCCGCGCCGGAGGCGCGTCGGTCGGGGTCGCGCGCCGGGCGTGCGGATGAGGAGAGGGGGCGCAGCATAGCCGGAATGGCGAGGAGACGCCCGTGACACGCGCTCCAGAGGCAGTGGATTCACCAGTCTGGGCCCTTACGATGACCCGCATGGGTGATGTGCTGGCGGGAATCCACTCCACTTGGGAGTTCGACACCGATTCCGTGCTCATCCGCTTCGAACGGGGAATTCGAACGCCGAAGCTCTTCCAGGTCCTGGGCGAGCGCCGCATCCCGTACGAGGCGTTGCGCTCGGTAACACTTGAGCCCGGGAGCAGAAAGGGCACGGTGGTGCTGCACGCCGTGCCTCGCCCCGGGGCCGATCCGCTGCTGGAGGCCGCCGCGGGGCAACTGCGGACGGCCGCCGATCCGTACCGCCTGGTGCTGCCGGCCGAACGGGAGACCCTGGCGGACTACTACGCGAGCGAGTTGCGCTCGGCGCTCGTTCCCCAGCCGGACGAGGAGTGCGGGGACTACCTGGTCACGGCGCCGACGGTGCCGCTGCAGTTCAAGGCCTTCGACGCGAAGGTGGCGTTCGACGGAAAGGTGGTCTCCTTCCGCTGGTTCTGGACGGGCGCGTCGTCCGCCAAGTGGAAGGCCGGGGACCAGTCGTTTCCGGTCAGCGAGCTGGCCGGCGTCGAGTGGCGCTCCCCCGAGATAGCCGGCGGGCACCTGCGGCTGCGCCGGCGCGGTCCGGACGGATCGCCCGAGGAGGTCAGCGGCCCGGCCGACCAGGACCCGGCCGCCGTGGTCTTCGGCCTCGGGTACGGACTGGTGCACGAGTCGCTGCCGCTGGCCGCCGCCGTGCTGGAGGCGGTCCGCGCGGCGGAGCCCGACCTGGGAGACCCCCTCGACGGCGGCGGGCGACGCACCCGCCGGGCCAACCCGGCGGACATAGCGGAGCGCATCCGCCACCTCGGGGACCTGCACAAGGACGGCCTGCTGACCGACGAGGAGTTCACCACGAAGAAGGCCGAACTACTCGCCGAACTCTAGGCGCGTAGCCCTTACCGGGCGGAAAGCCCCGGAACGGCCCGCGCCCCGGTTCCGGAGGCGCTCCGCGGGCGGCATCCCGCCCGGATCCCCTTCCGGGTCAGGCCCGGAAGGGGATCCGGGGCGTGCTCGCCGAGTGCCGTGCCCCGGCCCAGGTTCGGCGGTCCGGGAGGCGCCCTCTCACCGGGCGGGTAGCCGTGGTGCCGAGCGGACCCCGGTCGGGGTCCGGGGATGACGGCCGCCGGCGGCGCGTCCGCGGGTCGGGCCGCCATGTCACGCGATCGGGGCCGGCGCATCGCCAGCCCCGGCCTCCGGGGCGCGGAGGGCCGGTCCAGCCAGCGCGGGGACCGCCACGTCCGGCCTCGCGCCGCCCTCCCACGCGAATCCGCCGGCGCCGGCAGCGCAGCCGGGAATCGGGCCAGCGTGCTACGCGGTCGGGGCGCGCGCCCGGGCCCGGCGAGGAGCCGGGGCCCGGGCGCCGCGACCTCAGGTCGCGGGGTGGCCGAGCCGACCGCAGGTCATTCGCGGCCGGCGGAGGTGAAGGACATGTCGGGGTAGCGGTCGCCCGTGACCCGTTCCGCGATCTGGTTCAGCTCCGACAGCTCCGCGTCGTCCAGCTCGATCCGGCTCGCCGCCGTGTTCTCGGCCACCCGGGCCGGCCTGCGGGTGCCGGGGATCGGGACGACCGGCAGGTCCCACAGCCGGGCCTGCTGGTGCACCCAGGCCAGGGCGATCTGCCCCAGGCTGGCGTCGTGCGCCTTGGCGATCGCCCGGATGGGCTCCAGCAGCTCCCGGTTGGCCGCCGCGTTGGCGCCCTGGTAGCGCGGCTGGGTGCGCCGGAAGTCGTCGGCGCTCAGCTCCGTGTTGGCATCCGCGAACGCTCCGGTCAGGAAGCCGCGGCCGAGCGGCGAGTAGGGCACGAAGGCGACGCCGAGTTCGGCGGCGGCCGGCACGACGGTGCGTTCCACGTCCCGGGAGAAGAGCGACCACTCGGACTGGACCGCGGCGATCGGGTGCACCGCGTGGGCCGCGCGCAGTTCCTCGCCGGTGACCTCGCTCAGGCCCAACCACCGCACCTTGCCCTCGGCGACCAGCTCGGCCATCGCGCCGACGGCGTCCTCGATCGGCACGGCCAGGTCGCGGCGGTGCATGTAGTACAGGTCGATCACGTCGACGTCCAGCCGGCGCAGGCTGTTCTCCACGCACTGCTGGACGTACGGCCGGTCGTTGCGGGTGCCCCGCTTCGACGGGTCGTCGGGGTCGAGCACGATGCCGAACTTGGTGGCGATGGTGACCTCGTCCCGGTGCGCCCGGAAGAACGGCGAGAGGAAGGTCTCGTTCTCCCCCGACCCGTACATGTCCGCCGTGTCGTAGAGGGTGACCCCGAGCTCCAGGGCGCGGTCCAGCGTGGCGCGGGCCTCGTCCGCGTCGGTCGGGCCGTAGGCGAAGCTCATGCCCATGCAGCCCAGGCCCTGCACGCCGACCTCGGGGCCGTCCGCGCCAAGCCGAACGGTGGCGAGCGGAGTGTCGTTCGCGGGTGTGCTCATGCGGAGGTTTCAGACCTTTCCGACACCCGTGGGGCGTCAGCGTAGATGTCGATCTTGAAGTCGAGCACCGCCAGTGTGCCCTGCAACTCTGCGATGCGGCGACGCACGTCCTCCCGCGTGGCACAGAGCAGCGCGTGGCGCTCGGCGAAGGTGTGGTCGCCCTGCCGTACCAGATCGGCGTAGCGGACCATGTCCGCGACCGCCATTCCGGTCAGCCTCAGCTTGCCGACCAGGGCGAGCCAGTCCAGGTCCCGGTTGGTGTACCTGCGCTGTCCGGTGTGCGAACGATCGATGTGCGGCATCAGCCCGATCCGCTCGTACCAGCGCAGCGTGTGGGCGCTCAGCCCGGTGTGCGCGGCGACCTCGGAGATGGTGTAACGGTCCCGCCCGTCGGGCATCGGGTGCGGGCGCTCGACCGAGGCGCAGTGGTCGACGTCGTCACCCTCGTCGACGGGCTCGATGCTCCCGACGGGTTTCAGGGTCTCGCGTGTCAGGGTCATGGACTCACGCTAGAACCTTGGAGTGCACTCCAGGCAATACCCGTCGCCGGGAAGCCGCGGCCGGCACAGCGTCAGGCTACCGTCGGACCCGCGTGTCAGGATCGGGGCGACGGCCACGAATCGTCGGCGGACGGCGCCGCCGCGGCGCCCGCGCGGGTGAGGAGGCCACGCGGTGGGGCTCGTGCTGAACGGTACTCCGGCGCCGCGGAGCCGGCGGCGCCTGCCGGGGAGACGTTCGCCGGCGCGGTGCGGCGGTCGGGGGAACGCCGGGTCGCCGTCGCCATGACCGACGGGCCGCGCGCGGGCCTGGCGCTGGTGGAGAGCCTGGACGCCGGCCCGCGGACGGCCCGGAGGGGTGCCCGGCCGACGACTCGCATCACCCGTTCGCGTTACGCTCGGCCCCATGGCTGACCGTACGGGCCTGACGAGCCTGGAGATGATCGACAGCTGGCCGGTGCCGCACGCGGCCGCGGCCGTGCTCACCGGCGACGGCGAGCTGGCGGGCTCGCGCGGGCCCGCCGACCTGCCGTTCCAACTCGCCTCGGTCACCAAGCCGCTGACCGCCTACGCCGTGCTGATCGCCGTCGAGGAGGGCGCGACGGAGCTGTCCGAGCCGGCGGGACCGGCGGGATCCACGGTGCGGCACCTGCTGGCGCACGCCTCGGGCCTGGCCTTCGACGAGCACCGCACGGTCGCCGAACCGGGCGAGCGCCGGCTGTACTCCAACGCCGGCTTCGAGGTGCTCGGCGATCATGTGGCCAAGGCCGCGGGCATGCCGTTCGCGGAGTACCTGCGGCAGGCCGTGCTGGAGCCGCTCGGCATGAACGCCACGGAGCTGCCGGGGTCGCCGGCCAAGGACGGCGTCTCGACGCTGGCCGACCTGACCCGGTTCGCCGCCGAGCTGCTCGCGCCACGGCTGCTGGCCCCGGAGACCCTGCGGGAGGCGACGGCCGTGGTGTACCCCGGGCTCAACGGCGTGCTGCCCGGCTACGGCCACCAGCGGCCGAACGACTGGGGCCTCGGCTTCTCGATCCGCGACCACAAGTCCCCGCACTGGACCGGCGCCACGTCCTCGCCGCGCACCTTCGGCCATTTCGGCCAGGCCGGCACGTTCCTGTGGGTCGACCCGGAGGCGGCCTCGGGCGCCGGCGCGGCCTGCGTAGCCCTCACCGACCGCGCCTTCGGCCCCTGGTCCACGGAGTCCTGGCCCGCCTTCACCGACGCGGTGCTCGCGGAGCTGAGCGCTTAGCACACGGCGCCTTGCCGGCGCGCCCGCCCCGACGGCCCTGACCGTGGCGGCTGGCCCCGCCCGCCCCTCGTGCCGGTGCCCGTAGCCGGTCCAGAGCCGCAGCGGCGGGCCGGCCTCGGGCTCCGCCCGGGGACTGGACTGGGCTGCTTCCGGTGCCCGACCGGTGCGGTCGCGCGGTCGACCGGCCTCCGCCCGGCGACCCGTCCCCCCGGACGGGCTGGGCCCCGGAGCCCGGGCGGGCCAACCTTCACCCACACCGTCCTCGCCGACCCAAGCGCGCGGCGCCTGGCCGGCGCAGGGCCCGTGCCGACGGCCTGACCGGGGCGTCCGGGCAGGCGGGGCGTGCGAAACCGGTCCGGAGCCGGGACACCGGGCACGGTGACGGCCGGGCGCCGCCCGGTGGGCCGTTTCTCGGGCGGGCCGGGCCACGGCGGGCCGGCCCGCCCGCCCGCCGTGGCCGGTCACACCCCGGCAAGGGGCCCGTGCAGCTCCCAGACGAGGAGTTCGGCCTCGTCGGGGGCGTGGGCGGCCAGCTCGCCGGCGGCGGTGGCGCGGAGGGCGTCGCCCGCGGTCAGCACCTCGTCGGCGAGGCGCACCGTCCCGCGCACCACGTGCAGGTACACGAGGGGCGCGGCCGGGACCGCGGTGCGGGCGCCGTCGCGCAGCCGCCGCACGTGCAGCACCGCGTCGGTGCGCGGCAGCGCGTAGGGCGTGCCGTCCGCGATGCCGCGCACCACCTCGTACTCCGGTGGGCCGCCCGGCTCCCCGGCCACCAGCCACATCTGCAGGAAGCGCAACGGCGCGGGCCCGGCGTTGCGCTCCACGTGCCGGACGCCGGAGCCGGCGGTGAGCCGCTGCACGTCGCCGGGGCGGACCGTGCCGACCCGGCCCGACGAGTCCTCGTGGGTCAGCTCGCCCTCGATCACCCAGCTGACGATCTCCAGGTCCCGGTGCGGATGCTCGTCGAAGCCCGCACCCGGCGCGAGCCGCTCCTCGTTGCACGCGGTGAGCGGGCCGAACCGGACGTTGGCGGGGTCGTAGAAGCCGGCGAAGGAGAACGCGTGCCGGGTGTCGATCCCGGCGGCCGGATCGCCGCCCGGATACCGCTGGCCGGATCGCCACACCTCAAGCATGGGCCCACGGTAGCGGGGCGGCGTGCCGTCAGTCGGCGTCCCTGGCCAGCGCGGCGAGGTCCAGGGAGAACTCGGGCTCCTGTTCGTCCAGGTCCCATTCGCCGTCCCGGTAGGCGCTGTTGCTGACCCAGAACACCATCGTCCCCTCGTCGGGGAGCTGCGCGTACCGGCAGAGCGACCAGTCGTTGCCACCGTTGTGGGTGACGACGGTGCCGCGGTCCGGCACCTCGGCGATCACCCAGCCGTAGCCGTAGAACGTGCCGAGGCCGGGCTCGGGCACGTGGGGCTCCCACATCAGGTCCTTGGCGCGCTGGTCCAGCACGTCGTCGCCCGCCAGCGCCCGGTACCAGGCGAGCATGTCCGTGGCCGTGGACAGCAGGCCGCCGTTGCCGCGCAGGTTCCAGTGCGGTCCGTCGTCGGCCCAGGGGTGCTCGTACGGCCGGCCGTGCGGCGTGCCATGGCGGTCGTACTCCACCGCGACGCGTTCGGGGTCCCAGTCGGGGAGCACGTAGCCGGTCCGGGTCATGCCGGCCGGCTCGAACAGCTCGTCGCGCAGGAACCGCTCGTAGTCCCGGCCCGAGACGACCTCGACGAGGGCGGCGAGCAGGCTGTACCCCACGTTCGAGTAGTGGTACTCGTCGCCGGGGGCGGAGACCGGCTCGGCCGCCAGGGCGCCGGTGATCATCTCCTCTCGGGACAGCGGGTCGTAGTCGTCGCCGAGCGCCTCCGGGAGCCCGGCGGTGTGCGTCAGCAGCTGGTGCACGGTGATGCCGCGCCCGTCCTCCGGCGGCCGGCCGAGGTAGCGGCTGACCGGCGCGTCGAGCTCGATGTCGCCGCTCGACTCCAGCACCAGCACGGCCGCGGCGGTGAACGACTTGGTGACGGAGCCGATGTCGTACACGGTGTCGCAGTCCGCCGCCGTGCCGGCGGCGCGGTCGGCCAGCCCGCGCCCCTCGCAGGCGACGGGCTCGCCGTCGCGGGCGAGGAGCACGGTGCCGCCGGCGCCGTCGGGCCAGTGCTCGTCGAGGTAGCGGTCGAGCGACCCGAGTTCCCCGAACGGCTCGGCCGAGGGGTCGCCGCGGTCCGAGGGCGGGGCGAATCGTTCCTTCTCCTGGGCCCCGCAGGCCGCGGCCCCGAGGGCCAGGGCGGTGACGAGGAGCAGGGCGACGTGGTTTCGGCGCATGACTCTCCTGAGGTGCGGAACGAGGGTGGTGGGCGCGGTGGACGGCCGCGGGTGGGTGGGCGCCGGTCGCGGGTCAGGCGGCGTCCCGCCGGACGAACAGCAGCCCGCCCAGGCACAGGGCCGCGGCGGCGTAGCCGGCGAGCACGCCGAGCCCGGCCCACGGCCCGACGGGCAGTTCGGCCAGGTTCCTGGTGGCCTGCACGGCCAGCCCCGCGTCCATCGGGGCGAGCCGCGCCAGGCGCTCCCGCCACCGCTCGTCGGCGACCATCTCGACGACGACGGGCGCGAGGAACAGCAGGCCCAGCACGGTGCTGACGGCCGCCGCGCTCTCCCGGACCGCGACGCCGACGCCGAGCGCGAGCAGCGCGATCAGCACCAGGTAGAGCACGGTTCCGGCGGCGGCCCGCAGCGTCGGCCCGTCGGCCAGCGACAGCGCCGGGTAACCGTGGGCGGGTGTGAAGCCGTTGCCCGGCAGCAGCAGCCGGCCGACGGCCAACGAGCCGAGGGTGCCGGCCGCGCCCGCCACCAGCACGGTGGCCGCGACGACGAGCGCCTTCGCGCGCAGCACGACCAGCCGCCGCGGGGTGGCGGCGAGCGTGGTCTGGATGGTGCCGGTGGCGTACTCGCCGCCGATCACCAGGATGGCGAGCACCACGGCCGGCACCTGCCCGAACCGCACGCCGGCGAGGCTGAGCCTGACGACGTCCTCGTGGCAGCCGGCCGGCGTCGGGCAGTTGCCGGTGTCCACGGGCGCGACGGTCGCGGCGCCGGCCAGCACCGTGGCCGCCGCGACGGCCACCACGAGCCACGGCAGCAGCGGCAGGGTGCGCAGCTTCGTCCACTCCGCGCGCACCGCGGACGGGGCGGGACCCGGCCGGTTCACACGTCGCTCCGGCGCAGCCGCCAGCCGCCGAACGCCAGCGCCACGGCCGCGTAGCAGCAGGTCACGCCGAGCCCGGCCCACGGCCCGATCGCGGTGTCGTAGCGCGGCACGGTCTGCTGGATCGCGAAGCCGGCGGCCGGGCTGAGCCGGTCCAGCCAGGCCGCGGCGGACAGCGGCAGCCCGCTGGAGACGATCTGCGGCACCAGCACGAGCAGCAGCACCACGGTGATCGCGGCCGGACCGCGGCGCAGCGCCGTGGCGACGCCGAGGCTGAACAGCGCGACGAGGGCCACCAGCGCGGCCGTGCCCAGCGCCGCCCGCAGCACCGGCCCTTCGGCGAGGGACGCCGTGGGCAGGCCGTTGGACTCCCGCAGCGGTGCGGAGAGCAACAGCGCGCCGCACGCGGCCAGCGCGCCGGTCAGGAACGTGACCCCGGCCAGCACCACCGCCTTGGCCGCCAGCGCCCGCCCCCGCCGCGGGCTCGCGGCCAGGGTGGCGCGGATCGCGCCCCACCGGTACTCGGCGGCGCCGAACAACACGGCGAGGGTGATCACCGCCATCAGGCCCACCAGCACGGCGCTCAGCGTGTCCCGCGCGGTGTCGTCACCGAACTCGTAGGGCCCGATGTCGCCCGTGCCGGTGAGCGTGAACGTGTCCCCTGACCGGGTGGTCTCGCCGGGCATGCGCGTGGGGTCGCCGTCCCGCCACGCGGCGTCCGACGGCTGCTCGCCCGCCTGTTCGCCAGGCTGTTCGGCGGTCAGCCGCACGCCGTCGAACGTCGCCTCGGCCTCGGTGAACGTGCTGGAGATGCTCTCGGCCCCGAAGGCCCGCTGCACCTCCACGTCGTCGGGCGAGGCGACGAAGAGGCCGATCGTCACGGTCTCCGGCAGCCCGGTCAGCTCGACCGTCCCGATCCGGGACCAGTCCGCGCCGTCCCCGGAGGCGTACGCGGTGACGGAGTCGCCGGCGCGGGTCAGCCGCAGCCAGTACGGGGCGGAGCCCGGGGCGCGGGCGACGTCGTCCCCGAAGTCGTGCTGCAGCCGGAGGCCGTGGTCCGGCGTCACCATGACGGCGGCGTAGGGCGTGCCCGGCACGGCGTCGGCGCGGACCATCAGGCCGGCCTTGGCCCAGGGGTGGCTGTCCCGCTGCGCCGCCACCCGGGCGACGAGGCTGCCGTCGCCGGTCAGCGGCTGGTGCACGTAGTGGCCCGCGTCCTGGACGCCGGGCCCCGCCGGCTTCAGGTCCCCGCCGCCGCCACCGCCGCCGGCCTGGTTCGCGGTGCCGCCGGCCGCCAGCAGCGCGACCAGCGCCGTCAGCACGACCGCGGCCAGCAGGGTCAGCCGCCACCGCGGCACCGACCTGAGCTTGGTCCACTCGGCCAGCAGCAGCCGGCCGAAGCCGTCGCCGCCGGGTTCGACCGTGCTGCGGTAGGAGACGCGTTCGTCCGTGGTGGTCGTCATGGTCGTCACGCCTCCCGGCCGCCGGTCGCCGCGGCGCGGTAGTCCACCGCGTCGCGGGTGAGCTCCATGTACGCCTCCTCCAGCGAGGCGCGGTGCCCGGCCAGTTCGGAGACGGGCAGGCCGTGCTCGGACAGCAGCGCCGCGACCCGTTCGGCCGGCAGCTCCGACACGACCACCGTCTCGTCGTCCGTGGCGGCCACCGTGGCGCCGGCGTTGGCCAGTACGGTCATCGCCTCGGACCGCCGGGCGGTGCGCAGCCGCACCCGGTCGCGGGACGCCGCGGCGATCAGCTCCGGCACCGTCGCCTCGGCGACCAGCCGGCCGCGGCCGATCACCACCAGATGGTCGGCGCTGCCCTCCAGCTCGCTCATCAGATGGCTGGAGAGCAGCACCGCCCGGCCCTCCGCGGCGAGCGACCGCAGCAGCCCGCGGATCCACCGGACGCCCTCCGGGTCCAGGCCGTTGACCGGCTCGTCGAACATCAGCACCGGCGGGTCGCCGAGCAGCGCGCCGGCGATGCCCAGGCGCTGCCGCATGCCCAGCGAGAAGCCGCCGACCGGCCGCCCCGCCACCTCGGCCAGCCCTACCAGGTCCAGCACGTGGTCCACCCGGCGCGGCGGCACCCCGCCGGCGTGCGCTATCCACCGCAGATGGTCGCGGGCCCGGCGGGCGGGGTGGATCAGGGTGGCGTCGAGCATCGCGCCGACCCGGCACAGCGGGGTCGTCAGCTCCTGGTACGGCAGCCCGCCGACCAGCGCGGTGCCGCCGTCCGGGCGCGCCAGTCCCATGATCATCCGCAGCGTGGTGGACTTCCCCGAGCCGTTGGGCCCGACGAAGCCGGTGACCTGGCCGGCGCCGACCGTGAACGACAGCTCGTCGACGGCGACGGTCGGGCCGTAGCGCTTGGTCAGGCCGCGCACTTCGATGGTTGCTTCCATGGCCAGGAGGCTACGAAGCGGCGGGCCCCGCGGTCGTCCCGCCGGGGAGCCGTCCGTGGCGTCCCCGGGCCGTGGGACGGCCGCGCCGCGCGTCCCCCTGGGGAGGGACGCCGGAACCCTGGCCACGGGGGACGCCGGCCCGGCGGTCCCCGGCGAGAATGGCAGGCATGCCGTCTCCTCCCGCGCTGGTCGACGCGGCGCACCGGGCCGCCGAATGGCGCCGCCCGGTCGCCGGCGTGACGCTCGCGCTGCTCTCGGCCGTGGAGGCCGTCGTCCGGGTGGCCGACCCGGGCGCCGACCTGCCGCTGGCCCTGCTGCTCGGCGTCAGCGCCACGCTGCCGCTGGCGTTCGAGCGCGGCCATCCGGCGGCCGTGGCGGCGGCGATCACCGTGGCCGGCTGCCTGACCATGGTGTTCTACCGGGGCGTGGCGGGCGCGCCGCTCGCCGCGCTGCTCGTCGTCTGGTGGTTGGCCGCCCGGCGGCGGCTGCGCGCCCGGCGCGCCCTGGCCGCCGAACGGGACGCCTCCCGCCGGGCCGTCGAGACCACGCTGCTGGAGCTGACCGCGCGCGGCGAGCGGGCCCGGATCGCGCGGGAGTTGCACGACGTGGTGGCGCACCACATCTCGATGATCTCGGTGCAGGCCGAGACCGCCCGGCTGGCCACCCCGGGGATGCCCGAGGAGGGCGCCAAGCGGCTCCTGGCCATCGGCGACACGGCCAGGACGGCGCTCACCGAGATGCGCAGGCTGCTCGGCGTGCTGCGCGAGGACGCCAGCGCCGAGCCCACCCGGCGGCCGCAGCCGGGACTGGCCCAGCTGCTGGAGCTGGTGGACGAGTCCCGGAACGCGGCGGGCGGGCAGGCCCGGCTCATCGTCCGCGGCCCCGTCACCCCGCTCGACCCGGGCGTGGAGATCGCGGCGTACCGCATCGTCCAGGAGGCGCTGACGAACGCCCGCCGGCACGCCCCGGCCGCGGCGGTGGACGTGGAGCTGGAGTACCGCCCGGACGCGCTGGCGTTGCGGGTGCTGGACAACGGGCCGGGACCGCCGCCGCCCGGCCCCGAGGGCCACGGGCCGGGCGGGGGGCACGGCCTGCTCGGCATGCGGGAGCGGGTCGGCACGGTGGGCGGCGAGCTGCGCGCCGGGCCCGCCCCCCTCGGCGGCTTCCTCGTCGAGGCGCTCCTCCCCACGGCCCGCCCGGACGACACGCAGGGGGCCACCCGATGACGGCCGGCAGCTTCCCGGCGGCGGCACAGCTCCGCGGCACCGACCGGCGGGCACACCGGCCCCCGGTGACGACCGCCGGCAGAGCGCACGAGGCCCCGCGCCGCCCGCCCGAGCCGACGCGGTGGCGCCGCGGCCACCCGATGGCTCCCCCGGAGGCCGTCCCGGCGGGTCGCCCGGGGGCCGCCGAGGTTGCGCCGCCGCCGGTGTCCGGCTCCGGCATCGCCACTGTCGCGGCCACCCGGCCGCCGACCACGCGGACCCTTGGCCCGTTCGTCGCCCCGGGCGACGGCACCCGGAGCGCGGCCCGCCCCCGCGGGCCCGCGCCGGCGGGGGCGGGCCGTCGAGGAAGCGGGGCCACCCGGTGACCGGGGCGGCAAGCCCACCCGTGCGGCTGGTCGTCGCCGACGACCAGGAAGTGGTGCGCGCGGGGTTCGCCGCGCTGCTCGGCACCCAGCCGGACCTCACGGTGGTCGGCACGGCGGCCGACGGCGCGGAGGCGATCCGGGTCTGCCGGGAGCTGCGGCCCGACCTGGTGCTGATGGACGTGCGGATGCCGACCATGGACGGCATCGAGGCCACCCGGCGGATCACCGCCGGCGACGCCGCGCCGCGGATCCTCATGCTGACCACCTTCGACCTGGACGAGCACGTGTACGACGCGCTGCTCGCGGGCGCCAGCGGCTTCCTGCTGAAGGACGTGACGGCGGAGCGGCTCTTCGACGCGGTGCGGGTGGTGGCCGCCGGCGAGGCGTTGCTGGCGCCGAGCGTCACCCGCCGCCTGATCGGGGAGTTCGCCCGGCTCCGCCCGCGACCGGCCGGCCGCGCGCTGGCCGCGCTCACGCCCCGGGAGACGGACGTGCTGCGGCTGGTCGCCGAGGGCCTGTCCAACGCGGAGATCGCCGCGCGCCTGGTGGTCGGCGAGGAGACCGTCAAGACGCACGTGAGCCGGGTGCTGCGCAAGCTGGCACTACGAGACCGGGCGCAGGCGGTGGTGACCGCGTACGAGTCCGGCCTCGTCGTCCCCCGCGGCGACGGCGGCCCCTGACCCCGGCCGACCAGTTCCGGCGGAGCCCGGTCGAGAACACCCCGACCGGCCAGCACGACCAGGCGCGGTGACCGCATACGAGTCAGCGCTGGTCCCCGCCGGCCAGCGCAACCAGGCGCAGGCACGCATGACCGCGCGGAAGTCCGGCCTCGTCGTCCCCCCCGGCGACGGCGGCCCCTGACCCCGGCCGACCAGTTCCGGCGGAGCTGGATCGGGAAGGCCGGAACCGGCCAGCGCCACCGGGCATGGTGACCGCGGACCAGTCGGGACTGGGTCGTCCCCGCGGCGACGGCGGCCGCAACGCCCGCCGGCCGGTCCGGCGGAGCCCGGTCGGGACCGCCCCGCCCCGGCCCGTTGACCAGGGGTGACGCCCGTCGGGCCGGCAGCCGGGCGGCGCGGCGAAAGCGCCGGCCCGCCCGCCCTCGACACCCGGTGATCGGCCCTCGCGGCCGTCCGGTCCGCCGTCCCACCCCACCAGACGCTGCCGCACCAGTAACCCCGCCCGAGAAGCGGCAAGCGCCCCCGCGGGCATGGTGGGCGCCGGGATGAGGCAGGCTGGTTGTCGTGTCCGATGCCTCCGATGCCTCCGGTATCTCCGACGACGAGAAGTCCGCCCAGAGCCCCGCGCGCCCCGACATCAACCCACCCTCGGAGAACTCCGCGTCGCATCAGGCGCACGTCGCCACCGTGCGCCGACTCGAACAGTCGTCGGGGAAGCTCGCCGCCGCCGCCATCTCGCGCATGGACCAGCAGTTGTCCTGGTACCGCGCCATGCCCCCGGAGAACCGGTCCTGGATCGGCCTGGTCGCCCAGGCCGGCATCGCGGCGTTCACCGAGTGGTTCCGGCACCCGGACGCGCCGCAGGCGATCAGCACCGACGTCTTCGGTACCGCGCCGCGCGAGCTGACCCGCGCGATCACCCTGCGGCAGACCGTGGAGATGGTGCGGACCACCATCGAGGTGGTGGAGTCCGCCATCGACGAGATCGCCGCGCCGGGCGGCGAACGCGCGCTGCGCAACGCGATCCTGGTCTACGCCCGGGAGATCGCCTTCGCCACCGCCCAGGTGTACGCCCAGGCCGCGGAGGCGCGGGGCGCCTGGGACGCCCGGCTGGAGTCCCTGGTGGTGAACGCCGTGGTGTCCGGCGAGGCCGACGAGTCCGACGTCTCGCGGGCCGCCGCGCTGGGCTGGAAGGCGCCGGAAAGCGTCACCGTGGTGCTGGGCAGCGCGCCCAACGGGGACAGCGAGCTGACCGTGGAGGCGATCAGGCGGGCCGCCAGGTACGCGAAGCTGCAGGTGCTGACCGGGGTGCTCGGCAAACGGCTGGTGGTGATCGCGGGGGGCAGCGACGATCCGGTGCAGGCGGCGAAGGCGCTGCTCGGCCCGTTCGCCGCGGGCCCCGTGGTGGCGGGACCGGTGGTCGGCGACCTGCTCGACGCCACCCGGTCCGCGCAGGCCGCGGCGGCCGGGCTGCGCGCGGTGGGCGCCTGGCCGGACGCGCCGCGCCCGGTGCACGCCGACGACCTGCTGCCCGAACGCGCCATGGCCGGCGACCCGGTGGCGCGCCAGCTGCTGGTGGACGAGGTCTACCGGCCGCTGGAGGAGGCCGGTTCGGCGCTGCTGGAGACGCTCAGCGTCTACCTGGAACAGGCCAGCAGTCTGGAGGGTGCGGCCAGGATGTTGTTTGTACACCCCAACACCGTCCGCTACCGGCTGCGGCGTGTGACCGACGTCACCGGCTGGCCCCCTTCCGATGTACGATCGGCGTTCACGCTGCGGATCGCCCTGATGCTCGGCCGTCTCGGGGACGACGACGGGCGGCAGTAGCCCGCCGCCGGCTTGACACATGTTTTGTGTGAGGACGACAAATCCCCACGCTGTTCTTCGTCCTCGCCCCCACCCACGCTTCCGGGGCCTGTCGGGAGAGAGTGTGAGGGTGTTGGTACTCGTCGCTCCCGGCCAGGGCTCACAGGCTCCTGGTTTCCTGACTCCGTGGCTCGAACTGCCCGGCGCCGCCGACCGGCTGCGCGCGTGGTCGGACCTGGTGGGTCTTGACCTGGTTCACTACGGCACCGAGGCGGACGCGGAGGAGATCCGCGACACCGCGGTGGCGCAGCCGCTGCTGGTCGCCGGCGCGCTGCTGTCCGCGGCCGCGTTGTTCGGCGACGGCGTCGACGGCGCCGAGGAGGTCGCCGCGCGGCGCGCGGCGGTGGGCGTCACGGCCGGGCACAGCGTGGGCGAGCTGGCGGCGGCCGCGCTCGCCGGGGTGTTCTCGGCGGACGACGCGATGCGGCTCGTCCGCCGCCGGGGCCTGGCCATGGCCGAGGCCGCCGCGGTCACCGACACCGGAATGTCCGCGGTGCTGGGCGGCGATCCGGAGGAGGTCGCGGGCATTCTGGAGAAGCTCGGGCTGACCGCGGCGAACGACAACGGCGGCGGCCAGATCGTCGCCGCCGGCACCACCGAACAGCTGGCCGCCCTCGCCGCCGCCAAGCCGGACCGGGCCCGGGTCCGCCCGCTCCAGGTGGCCGGCGCCTTCCACACGCACCACATGGCCCCGGCCGTGGCGGCCATGAACGAGGCCGTGGCGGGCGTCGAGGTCGCGGATCCGGGAATGCGGTACGTGTCGAACGCGGACGGTGGTCTCGTCGCCGACGGCGGGCAGATCCTGCGGCGGCTGGTGGACCAGGTGTCCAGCCCGGTCCGCTGGGACCTGTGCATGGAAACGTTCCGGCGGCTCGGCGTGACCGGATTCGTCGAGCTGTGTCCCGGTGGCACGCTCGCCGGGCTGGCCAGGCGCAACCTGCCGGACGTGCGGCGGGTCGCGCTCAAGACCCCGGATAACCTGACCGCGGCTCGGGAGCTGATCGCCGAGCACTCCGCCGACGAGGCGACCAAGGCGTAGAGGAGCTAGAGCATGCCCGCGACACTCAAGGTCAGCCGGGGCGCGCCGTACGCGCGGATCCTCGGCGTCGGTGGCTACCGGCCGACCCGGGTCGTGCCCAACGACGAGATCCTCAAGCACATCGACTCCTCCGACGAGTGGATCAGGTCCCGTTCCGGCATCGTGACGAGGAACTGGGCCGGCGAGGAGGAGACGGTGGCCGAGATGTCGCTGGCCGCCGCGGGGAAGGCGGTGGCGGACGCCGGTATCGACGCCGAGCAGGTGGACGCCGTCATCATCTCGACCGTCTCGCACATGAAGCAGACGCCGGCCGTGGCCACCGAGATCGCGCACCGGCTCGGCGCCGGCACGCCCGCCGCCTTCGACATCTCCGCCGCCTGCGCCGGCTTCGGCTACGCGCTGACCGTCGGCAGGGGGCTGGTCGTGGACGGCAGCGCCCGGCACGTGCTGGTCGTCGGCGTCGAGCGGCTGTCGGACCTCACCGACCTGACCGACCGGTCCACGGCGTTCCTGTTCGGCGACGGCGCCGGTGCGGTGGTCCTCGGCCCGTCGGAGGTGCCGGCCATCGGCCCGACCGTCTGGGGCTCGGAGGGCGACCGGGCGGAGACCATCACCCAGACCGTCGCCTGGGACAGGTTCCAGCCGGGTGACAAGCGTCCCGCGCTGCGCCAGGAGGGCCAGACGGTCTTCCGGTGGGCGGTGTTCGACATGGCCAAGGTCGCCCAGCAGGCGCTGGACGCGGCCGGCATCACCGCGGACGACCTGGACGTCTTCATCCCGCACCAGGCGAACATGCGGATCATCGACTCGATGGTGAAGACCCTCAAGCTGCCGGAGCACGTCGCGGTCGCCCGCGACATCGAGACCACCGGCAACACCTCGGCCGCCTCCATCCCCCTGGCCATGGAGCGGATGTTGGCGACCGGGCAGGCGAAGAGCGGCGACACCGCCCTTCTCATCGGCTTCGGGGCGGGCCTCGTGTACGCCGCGACGGTCGTTACTCTCCCCTAAGCACATCCCCGTGCAACCCACGCAAGTCCTGAAGTCCGCATGCGGCCGGGAGACCGATTCCGGACCGCACAGCATCGCCAGACAGTGAAGGAGCGCCGCAATGGCTGCCGACAAGAAAGAGATCGTCGAGGGCCTCGCCGAGATCGTCAACGAGATCGCCGGGATCCCGGAGGACGAGGTGACCGAGGAGAAGTCCTTCACCGACGACCTGGACGTCGACTCGCTGTCCATGGTCGAGGTGGTCGTGGCCGCTGAGGAGCGGTTCGGCGTCAAGATCCCGGACGACGACGTCAAGGGTCTGAAGACGGTCGGCGACGCTGTCGAGTACATCGTCAAGCACCAGGACTGACCTCCGTCCCGCGCTCAACGCACGCGCATGTCGCCACCTGACGGGTGGCGAGTGATCAACAAACCCCCGACTAGCGGAGCTAACAAATCCCGTGAACGCGACCAATCGATCGGTGGTCGTCACCGGCATCGGCGCAACAACACCGCTGGGTGGCGACAGCGCGACGACCTGGGACGGCCTGGTGGCCGGCAGGTCAGGCGTCGGAGTCCTGACGCAGGAGTGGGCCTCCCGGCTTCCCGTCCAGATCGGCGCCCAGGCGGCGTCCGACCCGGCCGAGGTGCTGCCCCGGCCGCTGATGCGCCGCCTGGACCGCTCGGCCCAGTTCGCGCTGATCGCCACGCGTGAGGCGTGGGCGGACGCCGGCTTCACGGCGAAGGCCGGGGAGGGCGCCGACGTCGAGCCGGGACGCCTGGGCGCGGTCGTCGCGTCCGGCATCGGCGGCGTCACCACGCTGCTCGACCAGTACGACGTGCTCAACGAGAAGGGCGCGCGCAAGGTGTCCCCGCACACCGTGCCGATGCTGATGCCCAACAGCCCGGCGGCCAACGTCGGCCTGGAGGTCGGCGCGCGCGCCGGCGTGCACACGCCGGTGAGCGCCTGTGCCTCGGGCGCGGAGGCCGTGGGGTACGCCGCGGAGATGATCCGCACGGGCCGGGCCGACATCGTCGTCGCCGGCGGCACCGAGGCGTGCATCCACCCGCTGCCCATCGCGGCGTTCGCGAACATGATGGCGCTGTCGAAGAACGAGGGCGATCCGACGAAGGTGTCCCGCCCCTTCGACACGGCGCGCGACGGCTTCGTGCTCGGTGAGGGCGCGGGCATCGTGGTGCTGGAGTCCGCCGAACACGCCGCGGCGCGTGGCGCGCGGATCTACTGCGAGATGCTCGGCCAGGGGCTGTCCGCGGACAGCCACCACATCGCGCAGCCCGAGCCGACCGGCGCCGGCATCGCCACGGCGGTGCGCCATCTGCTGGAGCAGACCGACCTGAAGCCGGAGCAGTTGACCCACGTCAACGCGCACGCCACCTCGACGCCGCTGGGCGACGTCGCGGAGATCCGGGCGCTGCGCCAGGTGCTGGGCGACGATCTGGACCATGTGGCGGTCTCGTCGACGAAGTCGATGACCGGCCACCTGCTCGGCGGCGCCGGCGGCATCGAGACGGTCGCCACGGTGCTGGCGCTGCACCACCGGACGGCTCCGCCGACGATCAACGTGGACGAGCTCGACCCGGAGGTGGACGCCGACATCATCCGGGACACGCCGCGCACGCTGCCCTCGGGCACCATCGCGGCCATCAACAACTCCTTCGGATTCGGCGGTCACAACGTGGTACTGGCCTTCCGAACGGTCTGATCGGAGCGTTACCCTGAGGGACGGTCATCGGCTGGAACAGGCCGGTGACCGTCCACTCGTCTCCACAACTTCATGCGCGTACGTGCGAGGGAAGCCGGTGCGAATCCGGCGCTGACCTGCAACCGTGAGCGGCACCGCCAAGGGGCCGCGAGTCGGGACGCTCGGCGTACGACGCGAACCGCTTCCCACTGTCACGGACTGCAGCGTGGAGCCCTCAGCCGCCCCGGCTCGTCGGCCCCCTGACGCCTCGCTTCGCGAACGCGCGCCAGGGGTTTCGCACGTCGGGCGGCAGGTGGGACCGGCTGCCGGAAGGAAGGGCATGCCATGTCCCCCGCCCGAGCCGTTGTCGCGCTGCTGCTCGCGATCTCCCCGGTCCTCCCGGTCCTCCCGGTCCTTCCGGCGAGCCCCGCCGCCGCGGCGACCCCTCGCGCCGGCGCCCCCGGGTTCTGCCCCGACGGCGACGGGGTCACGGTGGTCGTCGACTTCCGGGCCCTGGGCGGCGAGCAGGTGGTGCGCTGCGCGCCGGGCCCGCAGGAGGACGGCGTGGACGCGTTGCGCGGCGCCGGATTCGAGGTGGAGGGCACCAACCGCTGGGGGGACTCCTTCGTCTGCCGGATCAACGGCCGCCCCGGGCCCGACGCCGAACCGTGCGTGGACACCCCGCCGGCCTCGGCGTACTGGTCGTACTGGCACGCGCCCGACGGCGGTGCGTGGGAGTACAGCCAGTACGGCGCCACCTACCGGACCCCGCCGGAGGGGAGCTTCGAGGGCTGGGTTTTCTCGACGAACGACGGGGAGGGCGAGGCGTCGCCGCCCGGCGTCGCGCCCGAACGCCCCGGCGACGGCGGCTCGTCGGGCAGCGGGTCCGGCGGTGCGGGCGACGGCTCGTCGGGTGGCGGGAATTCGAGCGGCGGGGGATCGGGCGACGGCGGGGCGGACGGCGAGGGCTCCGCCGACGGCGGCGCGTCGGCCGGCGGCACGCAGTCCGGCGGCTCGGGTGGCGCGGACGAGGCGGGCTCGGACGGCCCGGGCGGAGCGGGCGGAGCGGGCGACAGCGACGGCTCTGCCGACACAGGGAGTCCCGACGACGAGCACCAGGACGAGGGCGAGGACCGCTCAGACGCCCCCGCTGACGGTGCGGGTCCGGGGCAGGGCGACGCGTCCGACGACGCGTCCGCGCCCAGCCCGACCGAGGCGTCGGACTGGTCGGGCGAGGACACCGAGTTCGAGGAGCGCCGGTCCGCCGCGGCCGAGGATTCGGCCGGACCGCCCGCGTCCACGCTGGTCGCGCTGGGCCTGCTCGTCGCGCTGGTCGGGACGGCCGGGCTCGCCGTCTGGCGCAGACGTCGGGCACGCGGGGCGGAGCACCCGTGAGCCGCGTCCTCGTCCGGCCGCGCGGGGTGCTGCCCCGCACCCTGCACCCGGGCGCCTGGTGGCTGTGGGCGCTGGGCCTGGCCGTCGCCGCCAGCCGCACCACCAACCCGCTGTTGCTCGCCCTGCTCGTCGCCGTGGCCGGCCTGGTCGTGGTGCGGCGCCGCACCGACGCGCCGTGGGCGTTGTCCTTCCGGATGTATCTGCTGTTCGGTGCCGTCATCGTCGTGCTGCGGGTGCTCTTCCGCGTCGTGTTCGGCGGCGGTTCGGGCTCGACCGTGCTGTTCACCCTGCCCGAGATCCCGCTGCCGGAGGCCGCCGCCGGCATCCGGCTGCTCGGCGAGGTCGCCGCCGAGGAGGTGCTCGGCGGGCTCTACGACGGCCTGCAACTGGCGGCCATGGTGGTGTGCGTGGGCGCGGCCAACGCCCTGGCCAACCCGAAGCGGATGCTGAAGGCCATGCCGGGCGCGCTGTACGAGATCGGCACGTCCGTCGTCGTCGCGCTGTCCGTCGCGCCCCAGCTGATCGAGAGTGCCGGGCGGGTGCGCCGCGCGCGCCGGCTGCGCGGCGCCCGGGAGCGGGGGTGGCGTGCGCTGCGCGGCATCCTGATACCCGTCCTGGAGGACGCGCTGAGCCGGTCGTTGGCGCTGGCCGCCGCCATGGCATCGCGCGGCTACGGCCGCACCGGCGCCGTCCCCGCGCGGACGAGGCTGCTCGTCGGCGTCCTGGTGCTGGCCGGGCTGCTCGGCATCGCGGCCGGCCTGTACGGGGCGCTCGACCCGGCGGCCCCGCGCTCCCTGGGCGCGCCGCTCCTGTTGGCCGGCGTGGCGCTGGCCGTCGCCGGCCTCGCCCTCGGCGGCCGGCGGGTGCGCCGCAGCCACTACCGCCCCGACCGCTGGCGTGCCGGCGAACTCCTCGCGGCGGCCTCGGGACTGGCCGCGGCGACGCTGATGTACGCGGCGACCCGTGTGGATCCCGCCGACCTGTACCCGTCGCTCTCGCCCCTCGCCTGGCCGGAGGTGCCGCCGCTGCCGGTCGTGGCCGTGCTGCTCGGCCTCCTGCCCGCCGTCCTCGGCCCACCGTCGCCGTCGGCGGCGCCGTCCGCGCGTCCCGGCCGCCCGGGACGCGCGGCCCGTTCGAGGGAGTCCGTCGCGTGATCACGTTCGAGCAGGTGAGCGTCACCTACCACCAGGCCGCCCGGCCCACGCTGCGGGACGTGGAGC
Organism: Streptomyces sp. B6B3; assembly: GCF_039871525.1. Lineage (NCBI taxonomy): Bacteria > Bacillati > Actinomycetota > Actinomycetes > Kitasatosporales > Streptomycetaceae > Streptomyces > Streptomyces sp. B6B3. The sequence goes on from NZ_JBDPLU010000004.1 coordinate 84,080, forward strand.
TGCACGTCGAGGAGGGCGAGCTGTGCCTGGTCGCCGGGCGGACCGGCACCGGCAAGTCCACGCTGCTCGGCGCCGTCAACGGCCTGGTCCCGAGGTTCACCGGCGGCCGGCTGGCCGGCCGGGTCTCGGTGGCCGGGCGGACCACCCAGAGCCACGCGCCGCAGGAGTTCGCGCATCTGGTCGGCGTGGTCGGCCAGGACCCGCTCGCCGGGTTCGTCACCGACACCGTCGAGGAGGAACTCGCCTACGGCATGGAGCAGCTCGCCGTCCCGGCCGAGACCATGCGGAAACGGGTGGAGGAGACCCTCGACCTGCTGGGCATCGCCGAGTTGCGGCACCGGCCGTTGCGGACGCTCTCCGGCGGCCAGCAGCAGCGGGTCGCGATCGGCGCGGTGCTCACCGCCCATCCGGCGGTCCTGGTGCTCGACGAGCCGACCTCGGCACTCGACCCCACGGCGGCCGAGGAGGTGCTGGCGGCCGTGCTCCGCCTGGTGCACGACCTGGGCACCACCGTGCTGGTGGCCGAGCACCGGATGGAACGCGTGCTGCAGTACGCCGACCGGCTGCTGTACCTGCCGGGCGACGGAACGGTCAGGGCGGGCCCGCCGGCCGAGTTGGTCGACGCGGCGGACGTCGCGCCGCCCGTCGTCGAACTCGGCCGCGCCGCCGGCTGGTACCCGCTCCCGCTGTCCGTGCGCGACGCCCGCCGCCACGCGCCCGCGCTCCGCGACCGCCTCGCCGGCGCGGAGCCGCCCCAGCCCTGGACGGTCACGGACACGATCCGGCAGGTCGCGCGGCCGGCGGACGACGCGCCGGGCGGGGCGCCGACGGGCCCGTCCCGCGTCTCCGCGTCGACGGTCGAACCGGACGCGGCCGGTTCGGCGCGGTGGGACACCGACCGGTCGCGGACGCCGCTCGGCACATCGCGCCCGGGCCGCGGCCACCGTACGCCCGCCGTCGTGGGGTCCGGCGGGTCCCACGACACCGCCCTGCGGGCCGAGCGGGTCACGGTCGTGCACGGGGACGTCGTCGCCGTGCGGGAGGTGTCGCTCGTGCTGTGGCCGGGCCGGGTGACCGCGTTGATGGGGCGCAACGGCTCGGGCAAGTCCTCGCTGCTGTGGGCGCTGCAGGGCTCGGGACCGCGCCGGTCGGGCCGGGTCGACGTGGCCGGCGACGACCCCGGCGGGCTGCCCCCGCACCGGGCGCGCGCCCGGGTCGGCCTCGTGCCGCAGACCGCCGCCGACCTGCTGTACCTCCAGACCGTGGACGCCGAATGCGCCCAGGCCGACCGGGAGTCGGACGCCGGCCCCGGCACCTGCCGCGCGCTGCTCGACCGCCTCGCCCCCGGGCTGCCGGGCGACCGCCATCCGCGCGACCTGTCCGAGGGCCAACGGCTCGCCCTGGTGCTGGCCGTGCAGCTGACCGCCGCCCCCGGGGTCGTGTTGCTGGACGAGCCCACCCGGGGCCTCGACTACCACGCGAAAGGCGCCCTCGGCGGGACGCTCAGGGAACTCGCCGAGGACGGCCGCTCCGTCATGGTCGCCACGCACGACGTGGAGTTCGTCGCCGCCGTCGCGGACCGGGTGGTGGTGCTCGCCGAGGGCGAGACGGTCGCGGACGGTCCGACCGCCGACGTCGTCTGCGCTTCTCCCGGCTTCGCGCCGCAGGTGGCCAAGATCCTCCGCCCGGCGCCGTGGCTGACCCCCGACCAGGTCGCCCACGCCCTCGCCGCCGGGCCCGGCGGGCGCCCGGCGGCGGAGCGGGAGGTGACCGGATGAGCGGGTCGCCCGCCGACCACGTCACCCACTCCCCCACCACCCGGTCCGACGAACCACCGACGCCGAAGCCGGAGACTGCCTGATGACCAGCCAGAGCAGTGCCCTCGCCACCCGGACGACCGCGCTGCGGGTGGGCCCGCGCGCCGCCGTCGTGCTGGCCGTGGCCAGCCTGATCGGGCTCGCCATGTTCTGCTGGCCGCTGCTCTCGCCCCCGGAACCGCAGACGATCGCGCACGCCGGGCACGCGCCGTTGCTCTTCGTGCTGCTGCTGCCCGTGGTGCTCGCCGTGGTGCTCGCCGAGATCTCGGAGGGCGGCATCGATCCCAGGACGCTGGCGCTGCTGGGCGTGCTCGCGGCCGTCAACGCCGCGCTGCGCCCGCTGGGCGCCGGCACGGCCGGGGTCGAGACGGTGTTCTTCCTGCTGGTGTTGGCCGGCCGGGTCTTCGGCCCCGGCTTCGGCTTCGCGCTGGGCAACGTGTCGCTCTTCGCGTCCGCGCTGCTGACCGCCGGCGTCGGCCCCTGGCTGCCGTTCCAGATGATGGCCGCGGGCTGGGTCGGCCTGCTGGCCGGGCTGCTGCCCGGACGGCCGACGGGGCGGGGCGAGGTGGCGATGCTGGCCGGCTACGGCGTGCTGGCGGCGTACGCCTTCGGCTTCCTGATGAACCTGTGGTTCTGGCCGTACGCCACGGGCCCGGACACGGAGCTGTCCATCGACCCGGACGCCGGCGTGCTGGCGAACCTGCACACCTTCGTCCTCTACACCGTGGCCACCTCGACGTTCGGCTGGGACACCGGCCGCGCGCTCACCAACGCGGTCGCCGTCTCGGTCCTGGGCCCGGCCGTGCTGATGACGCTGCGCCGGGCCGCCCGCCGCGCCGCCTTCGACGCGCCCGTCACCTTCGCCGCCGAGACCGCGACGCCGCCCTCCCCGACAGCGGCCTCCCCGAACCGGCCGACCGACCCGACCGACCCGGCACACGAACCCCCCAACAAGGGAGCGATCAACCGATGAACAGACCCAGGCGGCGCCTCGCCGCGCTGCTGCCCGCCGCGTTCCTGGCCACGGCCGCGCTGGTCGTGCTGCCCGGCACCGCGTCCCACGCGGACGCACCGCCGGAGCTCGACGACCCGGCGGCGGCCGCGGCCAGTTGGGCGGTCGGCCAGCTGACCGACGGCACCCACGCCGCCGGCGACCACGGCCTGACCGCGGACATCGTGATGGGCCTGGCCGCCACCGGCACCGCGGGCGACGCCGCCGACCGGGCGACGGACTGGCTGGCGGAGAACGCCGGCGACTACCTCACCCGGGGCGCGCCGGACAGCGACACCGTGTTCGCCGGCGGCGCCGCCAAACTGGCCCTGGTCGCGGCGATCGAACACCGCGACCCCGGTGACTTCGGCGGACACGACCTCACCGGGATGCTGCTCGACCGGCTCCAGGACGACGGCCGGTTCACCGACGCCGGCGGCACCGACATGTCCAACCAGTTCACCCAGTCGCTGGCCGTCCTGGCCCTGGGACGCACCGGCGACCTGCCCGACTCCGCGGTGGACTTCCTCGCCTCCACACGCTGCGCCGACGGCGGCTACCCGCTCTCGTTGCGCCGCGACCCGAACCGCTGCACGTCGGACACGGACAGCACGGGACTGGCCGCACAGGCCCTGCTGGCCGCCGGCCGGACGGCCGACGCGGCGCCCGCCCTCGACTGGCTGGAGGGCCGGCAGCGGGACGACGGCGGCTTCGGCTACAACGCCGCGAGCGACCCCAACTCCAACTCCACGGCGCTGGCCGTGCAGGCGCTGACGGCGGGCGGCCGGGAGGAGGCCGCCGGGGACGGCACGACCTGGCTGCTGTCCCGGCAGCTCGGCTGCGCCGCCGCCGCCACGGACCGCGGCGCCGTGGGCTACCTGGAGCCGGTCGCCGACGGGATGGCGCTGCGCGCCACGGCCCAGGCCATTCCCGCGCTCGCCGGCCAGCCGCTGGGCGCGATCGACGGCGCGTCCGCGACGCCGGAACCGGCCGCCATCGACTGCTCCCCCGACGACGGCGGTTCGGGCGGCGCCCAGGGCGGCGCGGCCGCCGGAGGCGCGAGCGCGGGCGGCACGGACGGCGGCGCGTCGGGAGACCCGACGGGCGGCGCCTCCGCGGGCGGGTCCGGCGGCGGGGACGGCGGCACGAGCACGTCCGGCGCGTCCGGCGGCACCGGCGACCCGGCCGACGCCTCCGGCGGGTCGTCGGGCGGCGACCTCGGCGGCTCGGGCGGCTCCGGTGACGCGAACGGCTCGGGCGACACGGGCTGGGACGACGCCTCGGACGGGCTGTCGCCCGACGGCGGCCTCGCCGACACCGGGTCGAACGTCCTGCCGCTGCTCGGCGGGGCCGTCGCCCTGCTGGTGCTCGGCGCCGCCGCGTACCTCCTCGCCCGGCGACGGAGCTCCGGGCGCTGAGCCACGCCGCCAGTCAACTTCCCTCCGCGAAACATCACTCGTACGAGAGGACAGCGATGTTCAGAACCTCACTGCGCCGTGCCGCGACCGCCGCCGCCGCGGGTCTCGCCCTCGCGGCGGCGGCACCGACCGCCACGGCCGCGCCGACCGTCACCGCCGCGCCGGTGACGGTGGGCCTGACCCTCACCGGACCCGACGGGGTCCTCTTCGCCGGCGAGGTCACCACCACCGGCCACACGGTGACTCCGCTGACCGGCGACGCCCACCCGTGCGACGGCACCAACAACGGCGCCAACCCGACGGCCGGCGCGACGCCCACCGCGGCGCTCGACGACGCGGCCGACCAGCACGGTCTCGACTGGGACGGCGTCTGGTACGCGTCGTTCGAGGACTATCTGGTGACCGAGATCGACGGGCACGCGCAGACCGCCGACTTCTTCTATCTCATCGAGGTCAACGGCACGGCGACGCCGGTCGGCGGCTGCCAGTTCCTCGTCGAGGAGGGGGACGAGGTCGCGTTCACCTGGACCGGGATCTGAGCCCACCGCCGGTCGTCACGGTCGCCCCCGCCCGTCAGGCCGGGGGCCCGCCGTCGAAGCTGGCCAGGTAGCTGGCGGCCATGTCCTTGTCGCCGTGGCCCTGTTCCACGGCGCGCCGGAATCGCTCCGCACCCGCGGCGGCCACGTCGAGACGGACGCCCGCGGCCTCGCCGGCCGCGACGATCAGCCGGGCGTCCTTCTCCGCGGTGGTCACGGCGAAGCTCGGCGTGTAGTCGCCCTCCCTGATGGCGGCGGCCTTGACGCGCAGGTACCCGAGGTCGAGCGGCCCGCCGCCGATCGCGTCGAGGAAGTCCGCCGGTTCCACGCCGAGGCCCGCCGCGAGGGCCAGGGCCTCGGCCGTGCCGTGGGTGGCGGCCAGCACCCAGCTGTTGCACACCAGCTTCAGCCTGGTGGCGGCGCCCGGTTCCTCGCCCAGCCACAGGGTGCGAGCGCCCACGGCGTCGAGCACGGGCGCGAGCCGGCCGCGCGTCTCCTCGGGGCCGGCGGCCAGCACGACCAGCTGCCCGGCCTCGGCCGGCTGCCGGGTGCCGAGCACCGGGGCGTCGACGAACGTCAGGCCGTGCGTGCCGGCCAGGTCGAGCAGGGGTCCGAGGCCGTCGATCCCGGCGGTGGTGCACTGCAGCCACACGCTGCCCGCGGCCAGGCCCGGCGCGGCGGCGCGCATCGTCTCCTCGGTGGCCACCGCGTCGTGGAGCATCGTCAGCACGATGCCGGCGCCGGTCACCGCCTCGGCGGGCGTCTCGGCCACCCGGGCGCCGTCGGCGGCCAGGGGGTCGGCCCTGGCCCGGGTGCGGTTCCAGACGGTCACCCGCAGGCCGGCGCGGCACAGGTTGCGCGCCATGGCCGCGCCCATGATGCCGGTGCCCAACACGGCCACCGCCGGCGCCGCCGTGGGGCCGTCAGATGCCTGCCGCTCCGCCGCCGTCATCCTCGCTCCTCCCGGATGCCCCGATCAGACCACCTGGTGCAACCAACGCACCGGTGCGCCCTCACCCGCGTGGCGGAAGGGCTCCAACTCGTCGTCCCACGGTTTGCCCAGCAACCGGGTGATCTCGGCGTGCAGGTCGCTCTCGCCGCGCGCCGCCCGATCGGCGGCGGCGCGCAGCCGGTCCTCGGGGATCATGATGTCGCCGTGCACGCCGGTGACGGCGTGGTAGATGCCGAGCTCGGGCGTGCAGCTGAAGCGCTCGCCCTCGCCGTGCTGGCAGGGCTCCGAGGTGACCTCGAACCGCAGCAGCTGCCAGCCGCGGAGCGCGGAGGCGAGCCGGGAGGCGATGCCGGCCTCGCCCTGCCAGGACAACTCGGCGCGCCAGGTGCCGGGGGAGGCGGGCTGCCTGGTCCAGTCGAGGCTGACCCGACTGCCGAGGACGGAGGCCACGGCCCACTCGATATGCGGGCACAGGGCGCGCGGCGCGGAGTGCACGTACAGGACACCACGCGTGGTCATCGAACCTCCATCTTCTCCCTCGTGGAACCAACGTGTGATGGAAAGTCATCTCTTACGCTGGTGAGGGGCCTCCCGTCGGCGCTGTGCAGTGTCAGGACCCAAAGCTACCGTGAGGGCAGGTACCCGGCTCGGTCGCCGTACCGTCGAATGACAACACGAAGAAGAGGATCCACATGCTGGTCAGCCGCCGCCCCGTGGCCCTCGCGCTCGCCTCCGCCGCCCTGCTGCTGGCCGGCTGCTCGTCCTCCGACGACTCGGGCGCCGCGGGCGACGCCGACGTGGCCGCGGCCGAGGCCGGCGACGAGGAGCGGCGGCCCGCCCCGCCGGCCACCCGGGTGTGGGACACCAGCCCGTCCTCGGTGGCCGCGATCGGGGACTCCATCACCCGCGGCTTCGACACCTGCTCGCTGCTCACCGACTGCCCCGAGGCGTCGTGGGCCACCGGCACCGACGCCGCGGTGGACAGCCTGGCCATGCAGTTGCTGGCCGGCGAGGGCGGCGGTGACATCACCGACCGCTCGTGGAACCTGGCGGAGAGCGGTGCGACCGTGGCCGATCTGCCGGACCAGGCCCGGCAGGCCGCCGGGCACCAGCCGCAGCTGGTGACGGTGCTGATCGGCGCCAACGACGCCTGCGCCGCGGACCTCGCGTCGATGACCGACGTGGCGGACTTCGAGGCGGACTTCAGCGACGCGCTCCGGGCGCTGCGCGCGGAGTCGCCCGACACCCAGGTGTACGTCTCCAGCGTGCCCGACCTGATGCGGCTGTGGCGCGAGGGCAGCGAGTCGATGATGGCGCGCACGGTCTGGCAGATGGCCAACATCTGCCCGTCCATGCTCAGCGACCCGAACGACGAGACGGACGACGCGACCACGCGGCGCGAGGCGGTGCGCGAGCGGGTCCAGGAGTACAACGAGGTGCTGGAGCGGGTCTGCGCGACCGACGAGCTGTGCCGGTACGACGGCGGCGCCGTCTTCGACTACGAGTTCACCACCGACCATCTCAGCCAGTGGGACTGGTTCCACCCGGGCGAGTCGGGCCAACGCCAGCTCGCGGCCCTGGCCTACGAACAGGTTGCCGCGGACCAGGTGCGGTAGCGCACTGCCCCATGGGGCAGGAGCAGACCGGGTCCGGGGCCGGGACCAGTACGCGGTAGGCGCTAGCCATTGACAGCGCATGGGCGCGCTGACTACTTTCACGCACAGCATTTCGAACGCATATCGAAATACCGAACACCGGAGGGTTGGCTCCCGTGCGCATCACCGGAATCAGCACGCACGTCGTCGGTACGCCCTGGCGCAACCTCACCTACGTGCAGGTGCACACCGACGAGGGACTGACCGGCGTCGGCGAGACGCGGATGCTGGGGCACACCGACGCGCTTCTCGGCTACCTGCGTGAGGCGGAGGAGAACCACATCAAGGGCTCGGACCCGTTCGCCCTCGAGGACCTCGTGCGCCGCATGAAGTACGGCGACTTCGGGCGCGCCGGGGAGATCGTGATGTCGGGCATCGCCTGTGTGGAGATGGCCTGTTGGGACATCAAGGGCCAGGCGCTCGGGGTGCCGGTCTGGCAGCTGCTCGGCGGCCGGGCGAACGCCTCGGACAACCGGGTGAAGGCGTACGCCAACGGCTGGTACACCGTCGAGCGCACGCCCGAGGCGTTCCACAAGGCGGCGCAGGGCGTGGTGGAGCGCGGTTACCGGGCGCTGAAGCTGGACCCCTTCGGCACCGGCAGCTTCGAGCTGGACCACGCCGAGTCGCTGCGCTCGGTCTCGCTGGTGGAGGCGGTGCGCGACGCGATAGGCCCGGAGGCCGAGCTGCTGGTGGAGATGCACGGCCGGTTCAGCCCCGCCACCGCGATCCGGCTCGCCCGCGAGCTGGAGCGGTTCAACCCGTCCTGGCTGGAGGAGCCGGTCCCGCCGGAGAACCTCAAGGCGCTGGAGAAGGTGGCCGCGAAGACCACCCTGCCGATCGCCACCGGCGAGCGCATCCACGACCGGATCGAGTTCCGCGAGCTCTTCGAGTCGCAGGCCGTCGACATCATCCAGCCGGACCTCGGCCACCTCGGCGGCATCGGCGAGATGCGCAAGCTCGCGGCGACCGCCGAGACCCACTACATGATGGTCGCCCCGCACAACGTCGGCGGCTCGGTGCTCACCGCGGCCAGCCTCCAACTGGCGGGCTGCACGCCGAACTTCAAGATCCTGGAGCATTTCAACGACTTCGCGGACGCGGAGATCAAGCGCGTCGTCAGGAACGCGCCCGAGGTGGTCGACGGGTACTTCACGCTCTCCGAGGCCCCCGGACTCGGGGTCAGCCTGGACACCGACGCGGCGGCCGAGTTCCCGCAGCAGCGGGCCCACTTCGACCTCTGGGCCGAGGGCTGGGAGAAGCGTGAGGGCTCCAAGTGACCGTCCGGGGCGGTGCGACGTGGAGGGCCGGCCGTGACCGGGGGTGAGGCCCGGCGGGTGGTCGTGGACGAACCGGGGCGGCACCGGCTGGAGACCGGCGAGGTGCCGCGTCCCGGGCCCGGCGAGGTGCGGGTGGCGGTGCACGCCGCCGGCATCTGCGCCAGCGACCGCGAGCTGTACGACGGCACCAGGGCCGCGGGGTACGTGCGGTACCCGGTGACGCCCGGGCACGAGTGGTCGGGCACGGTGGACGCGGTCGGCGAGGGCGTCGACCCGGCGCTGGCCGGCCGCCGGACGGTCGGCGAGGGCTTCCGCGCCTGCCAGGTCTGCGCGCGCTGCCGCGCCGGCGAGACGAGCCTGTGCACCGCCGGGTACGAGGAGACCGGCTTCACCCAGCCGGGCGCCTTCGCCGACTACCTGGTGCTGCCGGCCCGGCTACTGCACCCGCTGGACGACGCCGCCGACCTGTCCGCCGCCGCGCTGCTGGAGCCGGCCGCGGTGGTGGCGGCCGCCGTGCTGCGGGCCGCCGCCCGGCCCACCGAGCGGATCGCGGTGGTCGGCGCCGGGACGCTGGGCCTGCTGGCGGTGCAGCTGCTGGCCGCCTCCTCCCCCGCCGAACTGCTGGCCGTCGACCCGCGCGCCCGGCCGCTGGCCCAGGCGACCGCGATGGGCGCCACCGACGCCGCCACCCCGGAGCAGGCCGGAGAGCTGCACGGCCGCTACGACCTGGTGGTGGAGACGGCGGGCGCGCCCGGCACCGCGCGCGACTCCTGCCTGCTGGCCCGCCGCGGCGGCCGGGTGGTGCTGACCGGGCTGCCCGAACCGGGCGCCCACGGCATCGACCCGGTGCACCTGGGGGTCAGCCAGCTCACCGTCACCAGCGTCTTCGGCGCGACGCCGGCCGCCTGGTCGTACGCCACCCGCGCGTTCGACGTCGGGCTGCTGCGCCCCGCCGCGTTGATCACCCACCGCCTGCCCCTCACCGCCTTCGCCACGGCGATCGAGCTCGTCGGTAGCGGAGAACCCGAGGTGGGCAAGGTTCTGATGATGCCTTAGCCAGGATGTGTCAAAAAATTGACCAAACGAAAACGTACGAAAACGAACCGCTAGACCTATGGTTCCAACAAACCCGAACGGAGCACCGCGCATCGTGTCTGAGTCCGACTCCGGAACACCCCGACGCCCGGGCGACGCAGCGCTCGCCTCGCTCGGCTACCCAGCCACGGCCGAAGACCCTACCGACGCGTCCACGCACACCTTCCCCGACGGGGGCACCTGGCGGACCGAGGTTCCGTCCGTCGAGGGTCCCGAGGCCCTGGCCACCGTCCTGAAGGAGGCGGCCTCGCTCGACGTGCCCGTGCACCGGATCAGCCAGGGCAGCGGCGTGTGGATGCTGACCGACGCCGAGATCACCGAGATGGTCGGCGCCTGCGCCCAGGCCGGCGTCGAGCTGTGCCTGTTCACCGGCCCGCGCGGCACCTGGGACATCGGCGCCGGCACCCGCACCTCCTCCGGCGGCGCGGGCCTGCGGGCCCGCGGGCACGCCGCGGTCGCCGGCTGCGTGGAGGACGCCGTGCGCGCCACCGAGCTCGGGGTGCGCTGCCTCCTGGTCGCCGACGAGGGCGTCCTGTGGCTGCTGCACCGGCTGCGCGCCGCCGGCACCCTGCCCGCCGACACCACCCTGAAGGTGTCCGCCCTGGTCGGCCCCGTGAACCCGGCATCGGTCTCGGTGCTGGAGCGGCTCGGCGCGGACTCGGTGAACATCCCCTCCGACCTGACCCTGGAGCACCTGACCGAGATCCGCCGGGTCAGCCGGGTGCCGCTCGACTTCTACCTGGAGGCCCCGGACGACCTCGGCGGCTACGTCCGGATGTACGAGATCGCCGAGCTGATCCGCCGTGGCTCCCCGATCTACCTGAAGTTCGGCCTCAGCAAGGCGCCGGCCATCTACCCGTACGGCGCGCACCTCCGCGACGTCACCCTGGACACCGCCAGGGAGCGGGTGCGCCGCGGCCGGTTGGCCCTGGACCTGCTGACCCGGCTCGGCGCCCACACCGGAATGGCCAAGCTAGGCTCTCGCCTGCCCGGGGAGCTGAACCGTTTCCCCGCGGACGAGCCCAGCGCGGCGACGCCGCGGACGGCCGCTGCACCACCAGCACCGCCAGCACAACCCGCACAGCCGGGTTCCGTGCCCGTCACACCCGGCTCCACCTCTTGAACCTCCTGATGTCAGTACCACCAGCACAGCCCGCACGACCGGGGATCGCGTCCGTCACCCCCGGATTACCTCTTGACCACTGATCGAAAGGTCGTGACCACCATGTTCCGTCCTCGAGTCGCCGCCCGCGCCAGCGCCGCCGTGGCCGCCGCCCTCGCCATCTCCCTCACTGCCACCGCGTGCGGCCAGGATTCCGAGGGCGGTTCGGAGAACAACAACGGCGGCGGGGAGGAAGGCGGCACCGTCGGCATCGCCATGCCCACCAGGTCCTCGGAGCGCTGGATAGCCGACGGCGAGAACATGGTGCGGCAGTTCGAGGAGGCCGGCTACGAGACGGACCTCCAGTACGGCGAGAACCAGATCGAGGACCAGATCAGCCAGATCGAGAACATGATCTCGGGCGGCGTGAACCTGCTGGTGGTGGCCGCGATCGACGGCGCCTCGCTCGGCAACGTGCTGCAACAGGCGGCCGACGCCGACATCCCGGTCGTCTCCTACGACCGGCTGCTGATGGACACCGAGAACGTCAACTGCTACGCCACGTTCGACAACGAGAAGGTCGGCCAGCTCCAGGCGCAGTACATCGTGGACTCGCTCGGCCTGGAGGAGAACCCGGACGAGTCGTTCAACATCGAGCTCTTCGCCGGCGACCCCGACGACAACAACACCAGGTACTTCTTCCAGGGCGCCATGGACGTCCTCCAGCCCTACCTGGACAGCGGCCAGCTGGTGGTGCGCAGCGGGCAGACCGATCTGAACCAGGTCACCACCATCCGCTGGGACGGGGCCACCGCCCAGGACCGCATGGACGACCTGCTGACCTCGGACTACCGCACCGAGCGGCTCGACGCGGTGCTGTCGCCGTACGACGGCATCTCCCTCGGCGTCCTCGCCGCGGTCAAGGCCGTCGACTACGGTTCCGAGTCGCAGCCGTTCCCGATCATCACCGGGCAGGACGCCGAGGTCGCCTCGGTGAAGTCGATCATCGCCGGCGAGCAGACCCAGACGGTCTTCAAGGACACCCGCGACCTGGCCGCCCAGGCGGTGGACATGGGTGAGGCCCTGCTCAACGGCGAGGAGTGCGAGGCCAACGACACCGAGACCTACGACAACAACGTCAAGGTCGTGCCGTCCTACCTGCTGGAGCCGGTCAGCGTCGACGCCGACAACTATCAGCTCCTGATCGACGAGGGCTACTACACCGAGGAAGACCTCGAGAGCTGACGGCGATCGCCGCGACGAGCTACCACGGGAGCGCTTGAGCCATGGCACAGGCACAGACACCGGTCGAGCACGTCCTCGACATGCGCCGCATCACCAAGACCTTCCCTGGTGTGAAGGCCCTGGACGGCGTCAGCATGGCCGTGCGGCCCGCTGAGATCCACGCCATCTGCGGCGAGAACGGCGCGGGCAAGTCCACGCTGATGAAGGTGCTCAGCGGTGTCCATCCGCACGGCTCGTACCAGGGAGAGATCCTCTTCCAGGGCGAGCCGTGCCACTTCAGGGACATCCGGGCCAGCGAACGACGCGGGATCGTCATCATCCACCAGGAGCTGGCCCTGGTCCCGCAGCTGTCCATCGCCGAGAACATCTTCCTGGGCAACGAGCGGGCCGGCCGCACCGGGCTGATCAGCTGGTCCACCACGCTGATGGAGACCGAGCGGCTGCTGAAGCGGGTCGGCCTGGTCGGCGAACGCCCGCAGACGAAGATCTCCGAACTCGGGGTCGGCAAGCAGCAGCTGGTGGAGATCGCCAAGGCGCTCGCCAAGGAGGTGAAGCTGCTCATCCTCGACGAGCCGACCGCGGCGCTCAACGACTCGGACAGCCGCAAGCTGCTCGACCTGGTGACCGAGTTCCGGGACCACGGGATCTCCTGCATCCTCATCTCGCACAAGCTCAACGAGGTGCTGCAGGTGGCGGACGCCGTAACGATTCTGCGGGACGGCCAGACCATCGAGACGCTGCAGATCCGCGAGGAGGCGGGCCAGCCGCCGCAGGTCTCCGAGGACCGGCTGATCCGCGGCATGGTCGGACGGGAGCTGACGCAGTACTTCCCCGAGCGCACCCCGTACGAGGGGGAGCGCGCCGGACAGGTCGCGCTCTCGGTGACCGACTGGACCGTGCGGCACCCCCTGGACAGCACGCGCCGGGTGGTGGACTCGGTCTCCTTCGAGGTCCGGCACGGCGAGATCCTCGGCATCGCCGGACTGATGGGCGCCGGCCGCACCGAACTGGCGATGAGCCTGTTCGGCCGTTCCTGGGGCCGGTACGAGCGCGGCCGGGTCGCCCTGCACGGCAGGGAGATCTCCACCCGGACCGTGGCCGAGGCGGTGAAGCACGGCATCGCGTACGTCACCGAGGACCGCAAGACGTACGGGCTGAACCTCATCGACACCATCAGCCGCAACATCTCGCTGGCCGCCCTGCCCCGGGTGGCCAGGCGGGGGGTCGTGGACGAGCACGCGGAGACCAGGGTCGCGGAGCGGTTCCGCGCCTCGATGAACATCAAGGCGCCCACGGTGTTCGAGCAGACCGGGCGGCTGTCCGGCGGCAACCAGCAGAAGGTCGTGCTCAGCCGCTGGATCAACGCCGAACCCGAGGTGCTGATCCTGGACGAGCCGACCCGCGGCATCGACGTGGGCGCCAAGTCCGAGATCTACCAGGTGATCGACAAGCTGGCCGCCGAGGGCAAGGCGGTCGTGCTCATCTCCTCGGAGCTGCCCGAACTTCTGGGCCTGTGCGACCGCATCTGCACCATGGCCGCCGGCCGGATGACCGGTGTGCTGAGCCGCTCCGAGGCGGACCAGGAGTCGCTGCTGCGGCTCATGACCATGACCCGCAACGGCAACGGCAACGGCATCGGCAACGGCGCCGACCGGCGCGGCGAAGGCGGGGAACACGACGAGCCACAGGACGAGCGCCCGTCGTCGACACGCACCAGCGGAACGGGAGAGGGCTGAAATGGAGCAGGTCACCCTGGGCAAGGCCGAGGCCGGTGGCCCGTCCTCGGGCCGCGGGCCCACGGGCGAGCCGCACGGGACCGTCGGTGTGATGCTGCGCAGCCTGCGCACCAACATGCGGCAGTACGGCATGCTGATCGCCCTGACGCTGCTGGTGATCGTCTTCCAGGTCTGGAGTGACGGCGAACTGCTGCTGCCCCGCAACGTCAGCAACATCATCCAGCAGAACGGCTACATCCTGATCCTGGCGATCGGCATGATGATCGTCATCATCAACGGGCATATCGACCTGTCGGTGGGCTCGATCGCCGGTTTCTGCGGAGCGGCCGCCGGCGTGATGATGGTCGATCACGACATGTCCTGGCAGCTGGCGTTCTTCTTCGCGCTGCTGATCGGCGCGGTGGTCGGCGCCTGGCAGGGCTTCTGGATCGCCTACGTCGGCATACCGTCGTTCATCGTCACCCTCGCCGGCATGTTGTTGTTCCGCGGCGCCACCCGAATACTCCTGGGCGGCGAGTCGCTCTCCCCGTTCCCCGCCGGGTTCAACGACATCAGTCAGGGCTTCCTCCCGGAGACCGGCCCGGAGACGAACTACCACAACCTCACCGTGCTGCTCGGCGTGATCGTCTGCGCCGTCGCGGTCTTCCAGGAGTGGCGCCGGCGCCAGCAGCAGCGGTTCTACGAGCTCCAGGTGCTGCCGTTCAAGCTCTTCGTGCTCAAGTGCGCCGCGCTCGTGGCCGCGGTGATGGCGTTCACGATGACCCTCGCCAGCTACCGGGGCGCGCCCGTCGTGCTGTTGATCCTCGGCGGTCTGTTGATCATCATGGGCTTCGTGATGCGTAACTCCATCATCGGACGCCACGTCTACGCCCTCGGCGGCAACCGCCAGGCGGCCCAGCTCTCCGGCGTGAAGGACCAGCGGGTCACCTTCCTGGTGTTCGTCAACATGGGCGTGCTGGCCGCGCTCGCGGGCTGCGTCTTCACCGCGCGGCTCGGCGTCGCGACGACCGGCGCCGGCGAGCTGTTCGAGCTGGAGGCCATCGCGGCCGCGTTCATCGGCGGTGCCTCGATGAGCGGCGGCGTCGGCACCGTGCTCGGCGCCGTCATCGGCGGTCTCGTGCTCGGCGTGCTCGACAACGGCATGTCGCTGGTCGGCGTCGGCGAGGACTGGCAGCAGGTCATCAAGGGCCTGGTGCTGCTCGCCGCGGTGGCCTTCGACATCTGGAACAAGCGCCGGGCCACCACCTGACACCCAGTACCACCGTTCCACCCTCCCCTTGCCCCACCCCAGAAGGAGCGGTACCACCATGTCCACCAGCAGAAGAGCCGTCATAGCCAGCGCCGCGGCGGCGGGCCTGACCGCCGCCGCGGCGGGAGCCGCCCACGCGAGCGGCGCCAGCGCGGGCCGCGCCAACGCGCAGCCGCCGCGCAGCGAACGCTTCGGCGTCCTGGCAGACGGCACCGAGGTCCAGCGCTGGATCCTCAGCAACGGCGGCACCCGGCTGAAGGTGCTGAGCTACGGCGGCATCGTGCAGTCCCTGGAGCTGCCCGACCGGGAGGGCACGTACACCAACGTGTCGCTCGGCTTCGACCAGCTCTCCTCCTACGTCAAGGACTCGCCCTACTTCGGCGCCCTCATCGGCCGGTACGGCAACCGGATCGCCAACGGCCGCTTCACCCTGGACGGCACCGAGTACCAGCTGCCGGTCAACGACGGCCCGAACAGCCTGCACGGCGGCGACCAGGGCTTCGACAAGCGGGTGTGGGAGGTGACCCCCTTCACCAGCGGCGACGACGTCGGCCTGACCCTGCGCTACAGCAGCCCGGACGGCGAGATGGGCTACCCCGGCACGCTCGACACGAAGGTGGTCTACACGCTCACCAGGCAGGGCGACTTCCGCATCGACTACGAGGCCACCACCGACGCCCCCACGGTCGTCAACCTCACCAGCCACATCTACTTCAACCTCGCCGGGGAGGGCAACGGCAGCATCTCCGACCACTGGCTGCGCATCGCCGCCTCGAACTACACCCCGGTCAACCCGACCCTGATCCCGACCGGTCGGATCACCAAGGTCGCCGGCAGCCCGTTCGACTTCCGCGAGGGCAAGTCGGTCGGCCGGGACATCCGGATCGCCCACGCCCAGCTGCTGCGCGGCCAGGGCTTCGACCACAACTTCGTCCTCGACAAGGGGATCACGGCGCAGCCGGAGCACGTCGCCACCCTGTTCGAGCCGGAGTCGGGCCGCCGGATGGAGGTCGCCACCACCGAGCCGGGCCTGCAGTTCTACAGCGGCAACTTCCTCGACGGCACGCTGGTCGGCAGCCGCGGCCGGGTCTACCGGCAGGGCGACGCCCTGTGCCTGGAGACCCAGCACTTCCCCGACTCCCCCAACCAGCCGGGCTTCCCCACCACCGTGCTGCGCCCGGGCGAGACGTACCGCTCCAGCACCGTCCACACCTTCTCCACCCGCTGACGGCAGCACCCCGCAGCACCCCGCAGTACCCCGCACGCCCCGCGACGGCCGCTCCCGGCCGGCGCGGGGCGTGCCCCGTCCGGGACCGCCCCCACCCCACGGCGAAACGCGCGAGCGACCGGTCAGGGGCCTTCGTTAGACTGGGCGTCCGGCACGGATTCCCGAGGAGATCATGTCCGCCACCGCCTTCGTCTCCACCACGATTCCCTACGTCAACGCACGCCCGCATCTGGGTCACGCGTTCGAGTACCTGCAGGCGGACGCGTTCGCTCGACACATGGCGATGCGCGGGCGGGATGTCTACTTCCTCAGCGGCTCCGACGAGAACAGCCTGAAGAACGTCCTGGCCGCCGAGAAGGAAGGCATCACGGCCCGGGAGCTCGTCGACCGGAACGTCACGTACTTCGAGCAGCTGATCGACGCGCTCGGCCTCGACCTGTCCGGTTTCGTCCGCACCAGCTCGGACCCCGACCACCTGGCGGGCGCCACCGAGATCTGGCGGCGGATGGACGAGAAGGGCGACATCTACGCCAAGGACTACGAGGGCCTGTACTGCGTCGGCTGCGAGCAGTTCTACAGCCCCTCCGAGCTGGTCGACGGCAAGTGCCCCGAGCACAACGTGCCGCCCGAGGTGATCAGCGAGCACAACTACTTCTTCCGGCTCTCCCGGTACGCCGACCAGCTGGTCGAGGAGCTGGAGTCGGGCCGGCTGCGCGTCGTGCCCGAGACCCGGCTGAACGAGACGCTGGGCTTCATCCGCTCGGGGCTCGCCGACATCAGCGTCTCCCGGTCCACCGACCGCGCCCGCGGCTGGGGCATCCCGGTGCCCGGCGACGACGGCCAGGTGATGTACGTCTGGATCGACGCGCTGACGAACTACATCAACGCGCTGGGCTGGACCCACGGCGACGAGCGGTACAAGCGGTACTGGGAGGCCGCCGACAAGCGCACGCACGTGCTCGGCAAGGGCGTGCTGCGTTTCCACGCGGTGTACTGGCCGGCGATGCTGCTCTCCGCCGGACTGCCGCTGCCGACCGAGGTCGTGGTCCACGGGTACATCACCAACCTGGGCCAGAAGCTCAGCAAGTCCACGGGCAACGTGGTGGAGCCGATGGGCCTGGTGGACCGGTACGGCCAGGACGCCGTCCGGTACTACCTGCTCGCCGACTTCTCCCCGTTCGGGGACGGCGACTTCAGCGAGGAGCGGCTCGCCTCCCGGTACAACACCGACCTGGCCAACGGGCTGGGGAACCTGGTCAGCCGGGTCACCTCGATGACCGTCAGGTACCGGGACGGCGTGACGCCGCCGGTGCGCGTCACCGAGGAGCCCGAGCGGCAGGTCACCGAGCTCCGGGAGGCCGTGGCCAGGGAGGCCGCCGAGGCCATGGACCGGTACGACCACCGGCAGGCGCTGGCCCGGATCTGGGACCTGGTGCGCCGGGTGAACGCGTACGTGGACGAGCGGGCGCCCTGGCACCTGGCCAAGGCCGCGGACGGCGGCGACGAGGCGGCGGGACAGCTGCTCGACACCGTACTGCGCACGGTGCTGGAGGCGGTCCGCGACCTCGGCATCCTGCTGCGCCCGTACGTGCCCGGGGCCAGCGCCCGGATCCTGGAGGCGATCGGGGAGCCGGCGGACGCGACCGCCGACGCGCTCGCCGACCTGACGGGCCGCACGCTGGCGAAGAGCCCGCCGCTCTTCCCGCGCCTGGAGTCCTGACAGCGAGCTCCGCCCCTTTTGCACCCTCCGCTCCCGTTTGCGGAGGGTGCCCGGCATTGGTCTAGTAGAGGGATGACCATGTCGCCCTTCGGGCCGTCGCCCGACCCCTTCTCGGAGCTGCTCGACCGCTTCTTCGGGATGTCGCCGGCGGCCTCGCCGCCCGCCGTGCAGCGGGTGCCGACGGGGCGGCTGCTGTCGGACGCCGCGCGGGACCTGATCTCCCGCGCCTCCGAGCGCGCCGCCGCCGGCGGCGGGGTGGACCTGGGCACCGAGCACCTGTTGTGGGCCGCGACCTCGGTCGAGCCCTCGCGCGGCCTGCTCGCCGCCGCCGGGGCCGATCCGGAGGGACTGGCCGCCGACATCGCCGCCGCGCTACCCGGGGGCGGTCCCCCGCCGGCCGGTGAGCCCGGGCTCACCCCGGCCGCGAAGCGCACGCTGACCGCCGCACACGCCCGCTCCGGCACGTCGGGGGTCTCCTACATCGGCCCCGAGCACATCCTCGGCGCCCTGCTCGACGACCCCGACTCGGGCGCCGGGCGGATGCTCCGGCAGGCCCACCTGGACACCGGGCAGCTGTCCGGCGCCCGCCGGCACGCGGGGTCGCCGGAGTTCCCGGAGTTCCCGGAGTTCCCGGAGACGTCCTCGGGCCCGGAGCCTCTCCCGGGCCCCTGGGGGCCCGGGAGCTACCCCCTGGGATCGCGCCCGCCGAGCGCCACCCCGACGCTGGACCGGTACGGCCGCGACCTCACCGCCGAGGCGCGGACCGGCCGGCTCGACCCGGTGGTGGGCCGGGCGGCGGAGATCGAGCAGACCATCGAGATCCTCGGCCGGCGCACCCGGAACAACCCGGCCCTGGTCGGCGAGCCCGGCGTCGGCCGGACCGCCGTCGTCGCCGGGCTCGCACAGCGCATCGTGTCGGGCGACGTGCCGGAGCCGCTGGCCGGGCGGCGCGTCGTCGCCCTCGACCTGCCGGGGCTGGTGGCCGGCGCCCGGCACCGGGGCGAGCTGGAGGAGCGGCTGCGGGCGGTCGTGGCGGAGACCGCCGCCGACGGCCCGGCCGCGCCCGGGGTGCTGCTCTTCGTGGACGCGCTGGCCACGGCGGTCGGCGCGGTGGATCCGGCGGATGCGGCCGAGGCGGCGGGCGCGCCGGGACGCCTCGCCGGGCCTCAGGGGTTCGGCGGGGAGATCCTCGGCCCGGCGCTGGCCCGGGGCGAGCTGCGGGTCATCGGCGCCATCACCCCGGGCGCGTACCGCCGGCACGTGGCGGCGGACCCGGCCCTGGAGCGGCGGTTCCAGCCGGTGCCCGTCGCCGAGCCCGACGTCGCCGGCACGGTGCGGATCCTGACCGGGCTCAGGGACGCGTACGAGGCGCACCACCAGGTCAGGTTCGCCGACGAGGCGCTGACCGCGGCGGCCCGGCTGGCCGACCGTTATCTGGTCGACCGGCGGCTGCCCGACAAGGCGATCGACCTGCTCGACCAGGCCGGCGCGCGGGTCCGGCTGGCCGCCCAGGCCCGCACCGGCGAGGACGCGCGGCGGCGGGAGCGGCTCGCGCAGCTGAACCGGGAGAAGGACCAGGCGATCGCGGGCGAGGAGTACGAGCGAGCCGCCGATCTCCGGAAGCTGATCGGGGAGTTGGAGGACGAACGGGCGCCCGCCGAGGACGGCGGGGCGGCGGTGACCACGGTCACCGCGGCCGCCGTCGCCGAGGTGGTCGCCCGGCGCACCGGCATCCCGGTCCCCCAGCTCGTCGAGAGCGACCGGGACCGGCTGCTCAAGCTGGGGCACGCGCTGCGCGAACGGGTGGTCGGCCAGGAGGAGGCGGTGGCCGCGGTCGCGGAGGCGCTGCGGCGCAACGGGGCGGGCATGGTCGCACCCGGGCGCCCGGCCGCCGCGTTCCTCTTCCTCGGCCCGGCCGGCGTCGGCCGGGCCGAGCTGGCCAGGGCGCTGGCCGAGGTGCTGTACGGCAGCGCGGACCGGCTGACCCGGTTCGGCGCCGACGAGCTCCAGGGACCCGAGGCGGTGGCCCGGATGGCCTGGACGGTGAGCCGGCAGCCGCACGGCGTGCTGCTGCTCGACGGGATCGAGCGGGCGCATCCGGAGGTCGTCCGGGCCCTGCTCCGGGTCCTGGACGGCGCTCCCCTCCCCCAGCGCGACGGCGGCGCGGCGAACGCGCGCGGCGTGGTGCTGGTGGTGACCAGCACGCTCGACCCGGCGGATCTCGGCGGTACCGCCGGGGCGGGAGGGGCGGAGGCACTGGCCGGGGTGGCCGGCCTGGCGGCGCTGCGGGAACGGGTGGACGAGACGGTCGTCTTCCACCGTCTCCGCCCCGACGAGCTGGACCGGGTGGTGGCGCTGCTGCTGCGGCCCAGCGAGCAACGGGTACGGGAGCGGGGCATGCGCCTGGACGTCACGCCGGCCGCCCGCCGGCTGCTCGCCGAGCACGGCCACCGCGCGGAGACCGGCGCCCGACCGCTGAGCCGCGCCATCCACCAGGAACTGGACGGCCGGATCGCCGCGTTGCTGCTGGCCGACGGGGCACGGGTGGGCGACACGATCATCGCCGACGTCAGCGACGGAGAACTGGTCTGCGCGATCGGGGGCGGCGCCGACGACACGACGAACCAGGCGGAGGCCGACGCCGAAGCCGAGGGCTGGCCCCCCGCGGCGTAGACCAGGCGGCGGCTGGCCGTGTCCGCCATTGCGGTGGCGCGTCGGGGCGTTCGCCCGTCACTCCCCGTTGCGTCTCAGGAGTGAACCGTAGCGTTATCTGCATGAACGATAGTGAACTAAGTCGCCGTCGGATTCTGCTGCTCGGCGGGGCCGGTGTGGCCGGCGTCGCGGTGGTCGGCCGCGGGACCGTCGGGGAGGCCAGCGCGGCCCAGCTGACCCCCGGCGGCGGCGGAAGCACCAGCGACTCCCCCTGCGTTCTCTCAGCCAACGCCGTGTCCACCCCGTACGGCCTGGACGCCGCCCTCGCGCGCCGGGACATCACGGACGGCAAGGCCGGTGTGCCGCTGTCGCTCTGCCTGACGGTGCGCTGCGTTCCGGAGGAATGGCAGCTGACCCCCGGGGTGGCGGTGGAGATCTGGCACTGCGACGCGTGGGGCCACTACGCCGGCTATCCGGAGCGGGCGTCCGGCGCGGAGGCGCTCACCTCCTCGGGCGCGGCCGGCGTCGCCGACCCGGCCCACCAACTGCGCGGTTTCCAGGTCTCCGACGCCGAGGGCCGGGTGCGGTTCACCACCATCGTGCCCGGATGGCACGGGACCCGGGCGCCGCACGTCCACGTGCGGGTGCACTCCGGCACGGCCGGGGCGGACGGCGGATACGCGGGGGGCGCCCTCAGCCACTCGGGGCAGCTCTTCTTCGACGACGCGCTGATCCAGGAGGCGCACGCGCGGAGCCCGTACACCGAGCACACCGGCGAGGGACCCGCGACGCTGGCCGAGGACGTCGTCTACCAGGAGGCGGGCGTGGCGGCCGGGCTGCTGGTGGTCGAGCCGCTGGGCGAGGGCCAGGACGGCTACCGCGGCTCGCTGACCCTGGGCATCACCACCGGCACCTCCACCGGCAGGCCGCCCGAGACCCAACCGGAGACCCAGCCCGAGACCCAACCAGCGCCCCAGTCCGGAACCCTGCCGGGCTGAGCGCCGCCGGCTCCGGCGTGGCGGCCGCCATGCCGGAGCCGGCGCCGGTCCTCAGGGCGCGATCCTGATCACGTTCCAGGAGAGCGGCTCCAGCGTGGCGTGCAGCGTCCGGCCCTCGTCGAGCCGGGTGCCCTGCCCGGCGTGCGGGGTGACCCGGTCCGGGTCGGCGCTGGTGTTCCTGGCGTCCGGGTCGGCGTCGGACAGCACGCTGTGCTCCACGACCCGCCCCAGGCCGAGGCCGCCGAGCGCCACCTCGAGGGGCAGTGCCTCGGTCTGGCTGCGGTTGACGGCGAACACCGTGACGGCGCCGCCGCCGTCCGGGCCGTCCTCCCGCACCGCCGTGGCGTGCAGCAGGTCCACCTCGCCGAACCGCTCGGTGTGGTGCCGCGGGCCGCGCGGAGCGACCTGGAGCACCGTGCCGCGTCCGTACCGGGACGCCTGGGCGAACGGGAAGAAGGTGGTCTGCCGCCAGGCGTGACCGCCGGGTTCGGTGGCGATCGGCGCGATGACGTTGACCAGCTGCGCCAGGCAGGCCCCCTTGACGCGGTCGGCGTGCCGGAGCAACGCGATCAGCAGCGAGCCGAAGACCACGGCGTCGGTGACGCTGTAGTTGTCCTCCAGCAGCCGCGGCGCCTCGTCCCAGTCCTGGTTCGGTGGCGCGTCCGGGGCCAGCTGCGGGCAGCCGCCCTTCTGGTACCAGACGTTCCACTCGTCGAAGGAGAGGTTGATCCGCTTCTCCGCCTTCAGCCGGGCCCGCACGTGGTCGGCGGTGGCCACCACGTTCTCGATGAACGACTCGGTGTCCACGGCCGAGGCCAGGAACGAGTCCCGGTCGCCGTTCTGCTCGTGGTAGTAGGCGTGCAGCGAGACGTGGTCCACCTGGTCGTAGGCGAGCTCCAGGACGGTGGACTCCCAGGACGCGAAGGTGGGCATGCCCTGGTTGGAGCTGCCGCAGGCGACCAGTTCCACGTCGGGGTCGATCTGCCGCATCGCGCGGGCCGTCTCGGCGGCCAGCCGGCCGTACTCGGCGGCGGTCTTGTGGCCGGTCTGCCACGGGCCGTCCAGCTCGTTGCCCAGGCACCACAGCCGGATGGCGTACGGGTCCTTGTCGCCGTGCGCCGCGCGCCGGTCGGACAGTTCGGTGCCGCCGGGGTGGTTGGCGTACTCCTGCAGCTCGATGGCCTCGGCGACGCCGCGGGTGCCGAGGTTGATCGCCATCATCGGCTCGGCGTCGATCTTGCGCACGAAGTCGACGAACTCGCCGAGGCCGAACTGGTTGCTCTCGGTGGACTTCCAGGCCAGGTCGAGCCGGCGCGGCCGGGCGTCACGGGGGCCGACGCCGTCCTCCCACCGGTAGCCGGAGACGAAGTTGCCGCCGGGGTACCGGACGACGGTCACCCCCATCTCCCGGATCAGCTCCAGTACGTCGGTGCGCAGTCCGGCCTCGTCGGCGCTCGGATGGCCCGGCTCGTAGACGCCGGTGTAGACGCAGCGACCCAGGTGCTCGACGAACGAGCCGAACAGCCGCGGGTCAACGGCGGAGACGGTGAAGGCGGGGTCGAGGGTGAAGCGGGCGGTGTGCGAATCGTCGCTCATGCCTGTCCTTGGGTGGTTCTTGCCTGTTCTTTTTCACTACTGCCCGGCGATGCCCGTGTGGGCGACGCCGCGCACGATCTGACGTTGGAAGAAGACGAACACGATCAGCAGCGGCAGGGCCGCCAGCAACGCGCCGGCCATCAGCTGGGCCCAGCGGATGCCGAAGGACGACTGCACGGTGGCCAGTCCCACCGGCAGGGTCGCCAGGTCGGGGTCGGTGGTGACCAGGTAGGGCCACATGAAGTTGTTCCACGACACGATGAAGGTGAAGATCGACACCGCCGCCAGCACGGGCCGGGACAGCGGCAGCACCACCTGGAAGAAGATCCGCCAGCGCCCGGCGCCGTCGATCCGGGCCGCCTCCTCCAGCTCCCGCGGGATCTCCTGGAAGAACCGGAAGAGGATGAACACCAGGGCCGGCGCGGAGACCTGCGGAAGGATGACGCCCCAGTAGGTGTCCACCAGGCCCAACGCCCGCATCTCCGTGAACAGCGGCGCGGTGATGACGGTGCCGGGCACCATGATCCCGGCCAGCGTGAGCCCGAACAGCGCCTTCCGGTAGCGGAAGGTGGTGCGGGCGAACCCGTAGGCCGCCAGGGCCGAGACCGCGACCGCGAGGACGGTGACACCGGTGGAGACGATGACCGAGTTCAGCAGCCACTTGGGGATGTCGCCCTCGCCGAGGACGCTGCGGTAGGCGTCCAGGTTCATGTTGGACTGGACCCACTTCAGCGGCAGCAGCTGGGTGTCGGCCTCGGGCTTGAACGAGGTGGACAGCGCCCAGCCGAACGGCACCAGCCACAGCGCGGCCAGCGCCGCGCCCACGGTGGTCAGCACGATCTGCCCGGCGTTGCGCCGCAGCCGGACGCCCAGCGGTCGCGGCGGCCGGGAGCACGGCGATGTCCATGGCGCTCCGGTACTCCGACTGCGGCTCCATGGACAGGTACTCGGGGTCGCGGAGGACCGGCAGGTAGGCCGGCACGTGGCTGGCGGCCGCCCAGGCGACGCTGTGCCGGACCAGCCAGGAGACCAGGGTGTGCGCGGCCGCGTTCGCGGCGCCACCGCGGTCCTGCTGGTGGGGCAGGACCAGCACGTGGGACTCGGCCTGGGTGGCGGGGCGCCCGAACAGCGTGGGGTAGGGCCGGGCGCCAAAGTCGATCCCGGCCTCCTGGAAGTTGATGACCAGCCAGCTGCCGAAGAAGACGAAGCCGCCGCCGTTGACCAGGTAGCCGACCAGGTCCTGGCCGGGGATCGCGTACTCCTCGGCGACCAGCCTGGCCATGAAGGCCAGCACCTCCTCGGCCCGGTCGTCGTCGAGCGTGATCTCCTCCGCGTCGGGGCTGAGGATGGTGCCGCCGGTCTGGGCGTACAGGCCGAGGAAGGACCACCAGCACTCCTCGGGCATCAGCGCGTTCCAGCCCAGCGGGGACTGGCCGATGACGTCGCGGACGGCGTCCAGGGCGTCGAAGAACGCCTCGGTGCCGTCGATCTCGGTCAGCATCCCGTCGGCGTCCAGCAGTCCGGCCGGTTCCAGGGCGGCGCGGTTGTAGTAGAACGTCGAGGGGTGGATGTCCAGCGGCAGGCCGTAGAGCTCGCCGCCGATCATCGCCCGGTCCCACAGGCCGGGGTCGAAGTCCTCGCGCCGCACGCCGTGCTCCGCCAGCAGCCCGGTGTCGAAGGGGTCGAGCAGCCGGCCCGGCGCGAAACCGGCCAGCCGGCCCAGGTGCAGCACGCCGACCTCGGGCGCACGCCCGCCGGCGCCGGCCATGGCGAGCTTGGTGTAGTACCGGTCGCCCCAGGCCAGGGTGGTGTCCTCCACCGGGATCTCCGGGTGCTCGGCGCGGAACTCGTCGAGCATGGCCCGCATGTTCGCCCCGTCGCCGCCGCTGAAGAGGTTCCAGAACCGCACCCGGTCGGGATCGGCGGCCAGCGCGGTCGGCGATCCGCAGCCCGCGGTCGAGCCGACCGCGGCCAGGGTGCCGAGCCCGGCCACGCCGCCGAGCAGGCGCCGGCGGCTCAGGCCCGGGGGCGGCAGCGAGAGTGGGGGCATGCCGAAACCTCTCCCGTTCGTTATTTCGAATGACGACCGGATATACGAACGGAACGTATTGGGGTGGCGGGGCCGGGGTCAACACCCGGGGCGGGGGAAAGTTGAATCGATTCGATCAACGCGGCGAACGGGGCGGTGGCCGGCTTCGCGCCGGCTACCGCCCCGTTGGCTCGGTCCGGCTACTGACCGGCGAGGCCCGTGTGGGCGACGCCGCGGACGATCTGGCGCTGGAAGAAGACGAAGACCACCAGCAGCGGCAGGCCGCCCAGCACCACGGACGCCATCATCTCGGCGTAGCGGACGCCGTACGAGGACTGGACGTTGACCAGGCCGACCGGCAGCGTCATCCCGTTGGGGTCGGTGGTGACCAGGAACGGCCACAGGAAGTTGTTCCAGGTCTGGATGAACGTGAAGATGGCGACCGCCGCCAGCACCGGACGGGACAGCGGGACGACGATCTGCCAGAACACCCGCCAGCGGCCCGCCCCGTCCACATAGGCGGCCTCCTCCAGCTCGCGGGGCAGCCCGTCGAAGAACTTCACCAGGATGAACACCATGGCGGGGACGGCCACCTGGGGCAGGATGACGCCCCAGTACGTGTCCACCAGGCCGAGCGCCACCATCTCGGCGAACAGCGGGGCCAGCACCACCTGTGGCGGCACCATGATGCCCGCCAGCACCAGCCCGTAGAGCACCTTGCGGCCGCGGAACTCGGTGCGGGAGAAGCCGTAGGCCGCCATCGCGGTGAGCAGCACCGTGAGGATCGTGGTCATCGAGGCTATGTAGGCCGTGTTCAGCAGCCAGCGGGTGAGGTTGCCCGACTCCCACACCGCCTCGTAGGCGCCGAAGGTGATCTTCGAGCCGATCCACTGGAGCCCGGTGTCGGTGGTCTCGTCCTCCGGCTTCAGCGAGGTGGCGAAGGCCCAGGCCAGCGGCAGCACCCACAGCACGGCCAGCACCACGGCGCACACCAGCAGGCCGATGCGGCCCCGCGTCCAGCGCGGTTTGCGGCCGCCGAAGTCCTCCTCGTCGTTCTTCGGGGCGACGATCTGCCGGACGGCCCGAAACGTGGTCAGGGCGCTCATTCTGCATCTTCTCCGTTCGCTTCTCCGTCCGCGCGGCAGCGCGCGGCCATCGTGGTGATCGGCGGCCCGGCAGCCGCGCGCACGTCGCTCACGCGGCCTCCCGGGAGCGGCGGGTCAGCCGCAGATGGATCAGCGAGACGATGACGATCAGGGCGAAGAAGATGTACGAGATGGCGGAGGCGTAGCCGATCCGGTAGCCGGTGAAGCCCGTCTGGTAGACGTACTGGAGGATCGGCCGGGTGGAGTCGTCGGGGCCGCCGCTGGTCATGATGTACACCTGGTCGAAGATCTTCAGCGAGTGCAGCAGCTGGAGCACCACGACGACCACCGTCGTGCGGTTGAGCATCGGCAGCGTGATGTGCCAGAGCCGGTGCCAGGGCCCCGCGCCGTCGATCTCCGCGGCCTCGTAGAGGTGCCGGGGTATGGCCTGGAGCGCGGCGAGGTAGAGCAGGAAGTTGAAGCCGACCGTCCACCACACGGTGGTCAGGACCACCGAGAGCATCGCGTAGCGGGTCTCGGTGAGCCAGCCGATGCCCGGCTCCAGGCCGATGGCGGCCAGCAGTTGGTCCGCGAAGCCGAAGTCGGAGGGGTAGATCACCCACAGCCACAGCAGGCAGACCACGCCGGAGGGCAGCAGGAACGGCGCGAACCAGCTGAGCCGCCACACCCAGCTGACGAAGCGCAGGTGGTGCGCGAGCAGGGCCAGCACCAGGCCGAGCACCACCAGCGGAACGGTGGAGAGCGCGGTGAACCAGACGGTGTTCCACAGCGAGGACCAGACGTCCGGGTCCTGCAGCGCCTCGGCGTAGTTGTCGAAGCCGATGTAGTCGGACTGGGTGCCGGCGATGTCGGCGTTGGTGAGGCTCATCCGGACGCCGTAGACCAGCGGCCAGATCAGGAAGACGGCGTAGACGACGAGGAAGGGCAGGGTGAACGCGAGCCCGTGCTCGCTCCAGTGCCGGCGTATGCCGCGCGGCGCGGGTCGCTCGGGTGTCTCGGCGACGGCGTCCGGCGGGGGGGTGGTCGTGGTCGTCATGCGGTCTCTCCGAAGGGGCTCGGCGTGTCCAGGAGCTCCTGGAGGCGCGACTTGAACTCGTCCAGCGCGCCCCGCGGGGAGCGGGAGCCGGTGAGCACGCCGGAGAGGACGGCACCGAGTTCCAGCTGCATGACCGAGGCGGAACCGGCGAACCAGGCGGGCGGGTCGAGCGCGACGTCGTCGATGACCGAGCGGTACTCCGACTGCGGCTCCAGCGAGAGGTAGTCCGGCTCCTCCAGGGTGGGCAGGTAGGCCGGCACGTGGCCACCGGCCCCCCAGTCCGCCGAGTTCTTGAACATCCAGGCGGCGAACGCGTGCGCCGCCTCGTTGGTCGCGCCGCCGCGGTTCGTCTGGTGCGGCAGCACGAAGGCGTGGCAGTCGGCCTGCGTGGACGGCCGGCCGAAGATGTTGGGTACGGGGGCCATGGAGAACGGCAGCCCGGTGTTGGTGAAGGTGCTGACCTCCCACTCACCGTTCAGGAAGAAGCCGTGGTTGCCGCTGGCGAAGAGGCCGACGGTGCCCTGGTAGTCCACCTGCCGGGTGGCGAGCCCTTCCGAGGTGAGCATCTGCATGTACTCCATCGCCCGGAGCGCCTTGTCATCGTCCATGACGATGCGGGTGGCGTCCTCGTCGAGGTACGTGCCGCCGGTCTGCGAGTAGAAGGTGGCGAACACCCGCCAGGGGCCGACCGAGTCCGCGCCCAGCGTCTCGAACACCAGCCCCGGCTCGCCGGTGACCTCGCCGGCGGCGCGCATCGCCTCGACGAAGGCGTCCGGCCCCTCGATGGGTCGCAGCCGCCCGTCGCCGTCCAGCAGCCCCGCCTCCTCGCAGATCTCGGTGTTGAAGTAGAGCACCTGGGGGTGGGTGTCGAGCGGGATGGCGTACTGCTGGCCGTCGACCGTGCCGCGCGACCACATCGCGGGCGGGAAGTCGTCCTCGGTGACCCCGTGCTCGGCCAGCAGGTCGAGGTCGAACGGGTCGAGCAGCCGGCCCGGCGCGAAGCCCGCCAGCCGGCTGATGTGCAGGATGGCGATCTCCGGCGCGCGGCCACCGGCCCCGGCCATGCCCAGCTTGGTGTAGTACGGCGCGCCCCACTCCAGCTGGGCCGCCTCCATGTCGATGTCCGGGTGGCTCGCCCGGAAGGCGTCGATCAGCGCCGCCATGTTCACGCCGTCGCCGCCGCCGAAGAGATGCCAGTAGCGGAGCCCGGTCTTGCCGCCGTCGATACCGGACGGGGCCGCGCAGCCGGCTGCGGCACCCGCGGCGAGCGCACCGAGCCCGGCCGCGGCGCCGAGCAGACGTCGCCGACTCAGTCCGGGATGGTGTGTCGATGGATCCATGCAGCACGACCTCACAATCCACAGTTCGCCGTATGTCGACGCGCCTCATTCGCGATTTCGAACGAGGATCGTAAATACGAACGAGAACCTAGGTCGGGGCCCACCACACGTCAACGGTTCGGGCAACCGCCCGTCGCAACTTTCGTCGAAACATTTTCGACGCTGCCGCCCGTGCCAGCTCGGTCACGGTTGGCCGCCATGACGTGCCCGTTCGCCGGGACCTCCACTACCGTCCTGATCAAGGTTCGCGCCAGGGACCGGTGGGTGACGGTCTAGCACAGGACCGGCGCACTGCCCAGGGACGCGGACCGCCGGACACGGAGACCACGGGGGACGGGGACGGGCATGCGGGGCGTGCGGGGGACGCGGGACGGGATCAGGGGACGGCTGGCCGGCACGGCGACGGCCGCGCTGGCGGTGGTCGCGGTGGCCGCCGCGGCGGGCGGCTGCACGGGAGGCGACGGGGGCGGCGGCGAACCCACGCCGGACGGCGCGACGTACCCGCCGGCGGACGCGCTGGAACGGCTCTGGGCGGTGCCGGGCGGCGACACCGGCGTGGCCGGCTGGAGCACGCCCGACACGTTCGCGACCGCCGTGCTACCTGGCACGCTGCGCGGCTACGACCCGGAGACCGGCGCGGAGCGCTGGCGGCTGGCCCTGCCCGAGGGCAGCACCGAGATCTGCGCCATGTCGGAGGAACCGAACGCCGCGGGGATCGTCGCGGTGGTGTTCCGCACGCCCGTCGCGGAGGGCGAGTTCGACGACGGCTTCGGCGGGAGCTGCTCGACGGTCGGCGCGGTCTCGCTGGACGACGGTGACCTGCTGTGGTCGGAGAGCCTGGTGGACCGCGTCGAGTACGCCGCCGAGCCGGAGGTGGCGCTGGGTGAGTCGGTGCTGACCTACGCCGCCCCGTACGGCGAGGTCTTCCGGTTCCGCGCGGCGGACGGCGAGGAGCTGTCGGCGGCCACGTCGCCGGGCCCGCGGACCGCCGTCCTCGGCGAGCGGCGGCACGTCCTCCTCGACCAGAGCGGCGAGGAGGACTGGCTACGGGTGCGGGACGCGGAGACCGACGAGTTGCTGTGGGAGCGGCCGGCCGGGGAGAACGAGGGCGAGCCGCTCCAGATCGTCGCCGACGACCCCGACGTCCCGCTTCTGGTGCTCTTCGACGACGGCGGCCAGGCGACGCTCAGGGCGTACGACGACACCGGCGAGCCGCGGTACGAACTCGGCCCCGACGACGCGGGCGCGCCGGCCACCGAGAACGCGTGGGTTCCCTTCCGGGGGCCGCTGGTCGAGGACGGCGTGCTGGTCACCGGGTACGCCGACGACCCGCGGCTCCACGCGCACGACCTGACCACCGGCGAGGAGCTCTGGTCCACGCCGCTGGAGGGCGGGCGGCCGTTCGCCATCCAGGACGGTCGGCTGCTGGTTTCCGTCCCCGAGCACCCGGACGACGAGCACCGCTTCGAACAGCGGCTGTACGCCTACGACCTGCACGGCGGCGAGCGGACCGAGCTGGGCCTGGTCGCGCACCTGCACCCGTGGGATCCGGACGGGCCGACGACCCCGCTGGAGACGGCGGTGATCCCGCTCGCCACCGACGCCGACCGGACGTACGTGCTGCACCTGGTGTCCGGCGGCGACGGCCCGCGGATCCTGGCCTACCCGCTGCCGTAACGGGGCCGGCCCGACCGGGCCGGTCAGCCGGCGAACGCCGGCTGCGGCAGGCCGCGGCCGGCGTCGGGGAGCACCAGCACCGAACCGGCCAGCGGCTCGGCCCCGGGCGCCACGCCGACCCGCGCCGTCGTGATGTAGAGGTCGGTCAGCCCGGGGCCGCCGAAGGCGCAGGAGGTGGTGTTGGTGGCGGGCACGGCGACCGTCCGGTCCAGCCTCCCGTCGGGCGTGAAGCGGCGCACCGCGCCGCCGCCCCAGAACGCGACCCACAGGCAGCCGTCCGCGTCCACGGCGAGGCCGTCGGGCGAGCCCTCCAGGTCCGCCGTGTCCACCAGCGTCCGCCGCTCCCCCACCGTCGCGGGGCCGGTGACGGGGTAGACGTCGACCCGGTCGGTCACGGTGTCCACGTAGTACATCAGGGAGCCGTCCGGGCTCCACCCGGTGCCGTTGCTGATGGTGACCTCGGGCAGCACGGTCGCCGCCGCGCCGTCCGGCGCGATCCGGGTCAGCGTGCCGCCACCGGGCCCCTCGTCGTAGCGCATGGTGCCGGCCCAGAACGAGCCGTCGGACGCCACCACCGCCTCGTTGCCGCGCCGGCCCTCGACCGGCTCGTGGCGCAGCCAGTCGAACGCGCCGGCCTCGTCGTAGAGCCCTATCCCGTCCCTGAGGTTCACCACCAGGCCGCCGCCGGCTCGCGGCCGGGCGGAGCCGACGTGCTGGTCGGTGTCGAGTACGGAACGCTCCCCGCTCACCGGGTCGAAGAAGTGCACCCGGCTGGAGAGTATGTCCACCCAGATCAGCCGATCCCGCGCGCCGTCCCAGACCGGCCCCTCGCCCAGCTCGGCCTCGGCCCGTACCGCCGTCTCCAGACCCTTCTCAGGACCGTCGTGCACGCTGCTCTCCCTCACCCGGTTTCCCGCCGTCGTCCACCTGTCGTCCACCCGTCGTTCGCCCGCCGCGCCGGCACGGGGCCGGCACGCGGCGGCGCCGGGTCAGTTCCGTCCGTGGTGGCCGAGGCGCTCCGACAGCTGGCCGGCGCCCTTGACGGACAGCTCCGTCAGCTCGGCCTGGCGCTCCTCGCTCCAGCGCACCATCGGCACCGAGATGCTCAGCGCCGCGACGACCCGCCCCGCGCGGTCCCTGACCGGCGCGGCCACACAGGACACGTCCGGATTGGACTCCCGCTGCTCCGAGGCGACGCCCCGCTCCCTGACCTCCGTCAGCACCCCGCGCAGTTCCTCGAGCGAGGTGATCGAGTTCGGCGTCAGGGACCGCAGCCGGCCGTCCTCCTCGGGCAGCCGCGCGTCCAGTTCCTCCGGCGGCAGCGAGGCGAGCAGCATCTTGCCGACCGCCGTGCAGTGCGCGGGCAGCCGCCGGCCGGCGGCCGACACCATGCGCACCGCGTGGGTGCTGTCCACCTTGGCGATGTAGATGACGTCCACGTCCTCCAGGACGGCGACGTGCACGGTCTCGCCGCAGGTCTCCGCCACGGACCTGGCGACCTGCTGGCCCTCCGCGGCCAGGTCCAGCTGCTCCGCGTACCGACTGCCCAGCTGGTACGTGCGCACGCCCAGCCGGTAGCGCCCGGGCTGCTCGGGCACGGGGACCAGGTACGAGCGGGCGGCCAGGGTGGTCACCAGCTCGTGGACCGTGGTCCGCGGCAGCTGAAGCTTGCGGGTGATCTCGGGGGCGGACAGCATTCCGTCCCCCTCCAGAAACAGCTCCAATATGTCCAACGCCCGGCTCACCGCCGGTACGCGACGCCCCATTCGGATGCCTCCGCCAGCCCTCTGAATCGTTCGACATGCCGATCGTTAAACGGCATGCCGAACACACGCTAGCTGGCCTGCGACGGTTCCCACAATGGCCGGGACAGACCCACATTGCGTGGCCTCGCCCCGTTCCCCTCGTTACCCCCCGTCGCACACGGCAGGACGGGCCCGTGTGGCGCGGCGTCGCCTCGGGCCCGTCCTGCCGCTCTTCTGCTGTGCCCGTCCTCCCGGCCCACCCTCAGCCGGTGGCTCGACGGTCCTGAGGCTCGTCGTCGGCCTTGTGGCCCTGCACCGAGCGTAGCCTCTCGGCCATCGGGCCAGGCAGCCGCCCTCCGGCCTTGTCCACCACCACCCCGGCGGCCCGGGACGCCGCCTCCCGGCCCGTCTGCGTCGCGGTGTCCACGGTGTTCCGCAGCGCGGGGTTGGCCCGCAGCCGCTGCGTCGCCTCCCGCATCTGCTCGTACCGCTCCCGCCCGGCCCGGGTGCCGAGCACGTACCCGACCGCCAGTCCCGCGATGAACGTCAGCTTTCGCATGGGACGCTCCCTTCCCAGTTCGTCCAGGTTGTGCCAGATCGTCGTGGTCCGAGGCTGACTCGCCGCGCCACCGACAACCGGGTAGCCCGATTACCGATTTCGAAGCACCCCCTCACATGCGCTAATCTATGGGCGGCAGCGCGGTCGCGCCCCCGAGACGTGGGAGGCGGACCCGAGCGGAGCAATCCCCTGTAGCTCAATTGGCAGAGCAGCCGGCTGTTAACCGGCAGGTTACTGGTTCGAGTCCAGTCGGGGGAGCATCACTCCAAGGGCCCCGTCCGGGGCCCTTCGTCGTTTTCCGTGCATCACCGCTCGGGCGACGGGAACCGATGTCCCCATGTCGGCAGTCCATGCTTGCGAACGACCTCCCCCGTCCGGGCGGGAGATCGTATGAGCAGCTATGCTGCGGCAGACGGCGCGCACACATGTGCGCGGCACGCCGATTCGGGGCAGTAGCTCAGCCGGTTAGAGCAACGGACTCATAATCCGTCGGCCGTGGGTTCGAGTCCCACCTGCCCCACCTCGGTGTCCGTCAGAAAGGCGCCCTGGCCTGTGGAAAACGCCTGCCCGAAGGGCTCTCCAAGGGGCGCCGAGAGCCACATGTCCGGATCTGCTGCCTGTTGGTTTCCAGCACACACGGTCCGGACCTCACGTCAGCTCGCTCACCCGCCTGACCTGGGCCTAAGCGCTCCGCCGACGTACACGCCATCACCGGCTGACCGATCAGTCCTCCATGCGGAAGCATGGCGGGAGCGGAGGTAGAAACGGCTCCGGCTCGCCGGACCCGGGGCACGATTCTGGCGCCCGCCCTCGACCACTTCACAGGGCCAGGCTTCTCAGCCGTCTCGCGCGACCGCCGCACCCGCTCCCCCGTCCACAGCAGCGGTTTGGGCCGCTGGCCGGCCTCCCACTCGTCATGGGCGAGCCGGGTTGAAGACGATCAACTGCTGCGCGATGGCGACGTTCAGCGCGGCCCGGAGCGCACGGCGGATGGACGGACAGCTAGCCGGGCCGGCGATCCTGCGGAAGAGTGGCAACTCGGCGAGCTTGACGCGCTCCGCGGCCAGCCTCGCGGCCTCCGCCGCGGATGGCCTCCTTATCTTGCCCCCTGCTCGCGCCGGGAACGGGCCTCCAGACGAGCGCCCCGAACCGGTGGACGAACCACCGACCCTCGCCCGGGACACCGCGCCTCGTCGTCACGATGGCCGGCGGAGGCGGGGGCACCCGAGTCGGGCGGACCAGGAGACGGTTCCGGGGCGGGGAGGCGTCGCGCCAGGCGCGACGGCCCCTGATGCTGCGGTCGACCCCGCATTCGAAGCGCTTCGACGCCGAGTCAGAGTCCCGATCCTGTCAAGGGACCGCGACGACTACGAGGCGGGATGTCTGCAAGTCCCCTCCCATGCGTCCCCAGATTTCCCTTCGAACTTCTGCCGCAGGGCTTGTGCAACCGGCCCAGGGCTCCTAACCTCCCCGGGCATCGAAGCGCTTCGATGATTCGTCTTATGTCTTGCGGAGCGCGAGGCGCAGTGTCACGAAGGGTGTCGACGTCATGCCGAACTCACGCTCCGGGCAGAGTCGGAGAAGCTTCCTGGCCTCCACCGCGGTGGCCACCGCCGCGGTCGGCGGCCTGCCACTGCTGTCCGCGTGCGGGGGTGAGGGGAGCGGCGGGCAGGAGGGGCGGGTCTCCGAGGAGGAGCTGCGGTCCATCCTGCCGACCTACCAGGCGTCGGACGCGGCCGTGGACCCGGACATCGCCATCGAGCACGGCTCCAGCCCTGGCTACACCCGGTGGATCCCGGAGGGCGAGCTGGGCGTCTCCGTGCCCGAGCCGCGGGGCGGCGGCGGCCGGATCACCGCCATGACCCCGCTGTGGGGCACCCCGCCGGAGTCGGGCAACCCCTTCTGGCAGGCGATGGACGAAGCCATCGGCGTGCGCATGAACTGGCTGGTCCAGGACGGCAACACCTACGGAGAGAAGCTTGCCGCCACCGTCGCCGGCAGCGAGATCCCCGACGCGGTGTGCATCCCCAGCTGGGAGTTCCAGGGCCAGATACCGCAGGCCATATCCAGCCGTTTCGCCGACCTGGGCCCGTTCCTCTCCGGCGACAGGGTGCTGGACTACCCGAACCTCGCCGCCATCCCCACCGAGGCGTGGCAGGCGTCGGTCTTCGGCGGCGCGCTGCGCGGCCTGCCCATGCCCGCCAACCCCAACAGCGGCGTCCTTCTCTACTACCGGCAGGACATCTTCGACGCCAACGGCTGGGAGCAGCCCAGAAGCGCCCGGGAGTTCTACGACTTCTGCGTGGAGATCACCAACGCCCGCGACCGGGTCTGGGCGATCGACGACCCCAAGTGGTTCGGGGCGCGGATGCACGGCGTGCTGCCCGACAAGCCCCTCTACTGGAGGCAGGAGAACGGGCGGCTGATCAACCGCGTGGAGACCGAGGAGTACATCGAGGCCCTGGAGTGGACCCGCACCCTCTACGAGGCCGAGGTGGTTCACCCCGACGCGGTCGCCGCCACCGGCGACCAGACCGGCCGCTTCGCCGCCGGCGAGTGCCTCATGTACATCACGGGTGACGGCAGCTGGTACGGCACAGCGGCCGAACAGCGCGCCAGCAACCCCGAGTTCCAGATGAACGCCATGGACTACTTCGCCCCCGACGGCGGTGACCCCGTGCTGTGGCGGGGCAACGGCTCCAGCATCTGGACGTTCGTCAACAAGAACCTCTCCGAGGACCGCGTCCGGGCGGTGTTGGAGCTGGCCAACTTCACCGCCGCGCCGTACGGCACGGTGGAGCAGCGGCTGAAGCAGTACGGGATCGAGGGCACCCACTACACCCTGGAGGACGGGCTGCCGGTCCGCACCGAGCAGGGCAACATCGAGGTCGTCCCCGAGACCTACACCTTCATCGCCTCGCCGCAGAGCTTCGTCGCCTTCCCCGACCTGCCGCGGGTCGTCGAGGACTTCACCTCCTGGCAGCAGCGGAACTTCCCCTTCACCCAGGACCCGCTCTTCATCGGCCGGCAGATCCAGGAACCCGCGCGCCTGGCCAACCTCAGCGACGCCTTCGAGGACCTGGAGGACGACGTCGTGCGCGGCCGCCAGTCCATCCGCGACCTGCGCAACGCCGTCGACGACTGGCGACGCAACGGCGGCGACGAGCTGCGCGACTTCTACCAGGGCCTCCTGGACGAAGGAGACGGAGCCGCCTGACCTCGACGCGTACTCCCATCACCACACAGAGACGGTGCTCCGGGCGGGGACCTCCCGCCCGCCCGGGACGCTGCGGACAGCAAGGAGAGTCCGGTGTCGCAGAGCACGGTCCCGCGGCCCTCCGTATCGCGGGAGAGCGGCGGTGGCCCGCCGCCGCATCACCGTGAACAGGACGGTTGCCCCGGTCCGGCCGCCGTCGCCGCGCCCCGCGGCGTCTCCAGGGCGGGATCACTTTCGGGCGGGACTGTCCGCTGAACCTGATGGCACTGCCCGTCATCATCCTGCTGGCGGTGTTCGCGTACACCCCCGATCGCCGCCAACGCGATCGCTTCCCGTTCTACGAACCCTACCTGGGAACGAACTTCTTCGACTCCATGTCGCGGAGTGCCTGGAGAGGGCTGGAGAACTTCGCGCGGACGAGGGACGCCCCGGAGTCCTGGAGCGCCGTCCAGCACACCCAGATCTTCTCCACCCTCCAGAGTCGAAACGCTTCGACATCACTGGCGCTCGACGCTTGGATTCGGGCCATCCCTCCCTTGACGGCGGTGGGTCGCCGCAGCGGGCGAGGGTCGTTCTCTCTTGCGTTCAGGGGCTTGTGCAGCCCCTGCACCGCTCCTACTGTCTTCCGACAGGAGTTATCGAAGCGCTTCGATGAGCGCCTCGACAACGGTGCCGTGTGCGTCCCCCCGTCCCCTCTCCAGATGGACGTTTCGGCGCCAGGTTCTGCCGGATATGCCGCCATGCCATGAAAGGTGAGCCCAGTGCCGAGTTCCCCTGTTCCCCCGCCTTCCTCCCCAGCCACCGGTGGTCCTGGCAGGCGCGCCGTTCTCCGCACGGCGACGGCCGCGGCAGCCGCAGTCGCCGCGGGCGGCGTCTCCCTGGCGCCGTCCGCCACCGCCCAACCCGCGAACGCCCCGGCCCGGTCCACCCGAGGGTATGTCTGGCGCAACGCGGAGGTCGTCGGCGGCGGCTTCGTCACCGGCATCGTCTTCAGCCAGAGCGAGCCGGGCCTGGTGTACGCGCGCACCGACATCGGTGGCGCCTACCGGCTCAACCAGCGCACGGGCCGCTGGGTCCCGCTGCTCGACTGGGTGGACTGGGACCACTACGGCCACACCGGCGTGATCAGCATCGCCACCGACGAGCTCGACCCCGACCGGGTGTACGCGGCCGTGGGTACGTACCCCATGCCCGAGTGGGATCCGACGATGGCGGCGATCCTGCGCTCCACGGACCGCGGCCGCACCTGGCGCACGACCATGCTGCCCTTCCGCCTCGGCGGGAACATGCCGGGCCGCGGCATCGGCGAGCGCCTGGCCGTCGATCCGCACCGCAACGGCGTTCTCTACCTCGGGGTGCGCGGCGGCAACGGACTGTGGCGCTCGGTGGACCACGGAGAGACCTGGGCGAAGGTCGAGAGCTTCCCCAACGCCGGCAACTTCGTGCCCGACCCCGACGATGTCGACGGCCCCAACGGCGACAACCTCGGCGTGCTCCAGGTGCTGTTCGACAAGCGCGACGGCCGGCGCGGGCGCCCGACGCGGACGCTGTACGTCACGGTGGCCGACACCGAGAACATCCTCTACCGCTCCACCGACGCCGGCCGGACCTGGCAGCGGGTGCCCGGTCAGCCCACCGGCTTCATCCCCCACAAGGCCGTCTTCGACCACGAGAGCGGTCACCTCTACCTGGCCACGAGCAACACCGCGGGCCCGTACGACGGTTCCAAGGGCGACGTGTGGAGGCTGGACACCGCCACCGACACCTGGACGCGCATCAGCCCGGTGCCCTCCACCAGCCCCGACTGCCAGTGGGGCTACTCCGGCCTGTCCATCGACCGGCAGAACCCCGACACCCTCATGGTGGCCACCCAGATCCTGTGGTGGCCCGACGTCATCTTCTTCCGCTCCACCGACGGCGGCGCGAGCTGGACCCGCGCCTGGGACATGAACGCGGACAACGAGCGCACCTTCCGCTACACCATGGACATCTCGGCCTCCCCCTGGCTGACCTGGAACGCCAACCCCGCCCCACCCGAGTTCACGCCGAAGCTGGGGTGGATGACCGAGGCGCTGGAGATCGACCCCTTCTCCTCCGACCACTTCCTGTACGGCACGGGCGCCACGATCCACGGATCCGACAACCTCACCGACTGGGACACCGGCGGCACCGTGCGGATCGACGTCCGCGCCGAGGGCCTGGAGGAGACCGCGGTCCTCTCCGTGATCAGCCCGCCGGCCGGCGCACACCTGCTCTCCGGCCTCGGGGACGTCGGTGGCTTCCGACACACGGACCTCACCCGCGCCACGAGAATGTACGACACGCCCACCTTCTCGACGACGGTCGCTCTGGACTACGCGGAGCAGGCACCCCGTACGATCGTCCGGGTCGGCCACCCCACCGGTGCGTGGACCCAGCGCTTCGCGATCTCGACCGACGGCGGCGACACCTGGGCCCCCTCCGGAAGCGAACCGGACGGCGTGACCGGCCCAGGCGTCGAGGACACGTCCGTCGCGATCGCGACGGACGGCGGCCGGGTCGTGTGGGCTCCCGTGGGCGCGCCGGTGAGCTGGAGCGCCGACGCGGGCCAGACATGGACCGCGTGCCAGGGCGTCCCGTCCGGCGCCGGGGTGCGCGCGGACCGCGTCAACCCCGCCGTCTTCTACGCCTGCCACGCCGGCACCTTCTACCGCAGCACCGACGGCGGCGAGCACTTCGAGGCGACCCCGGCGACCGGCCTGCCCGCCCAGGGCAACGTCCGGTTCAAGCCGGTCCCCGGCCACGAAGGCGACATCTGGCTCGGCGGCGGCGAGGCGGACAGCGTCTACGGGCTGTGGCGGTCCACCGACGCCGGTACCTCCTTCACCCGCCTGCCGGGCGTCGAGGAGGGCGACAACGTCGGCTTCGGCAAGCCCGCACCCGGGCGCTCCTATCCGGCCGTCTACACCAGTTCCCGCATCGGCGGCGTGCGCGGCGTCTTCCGCTCGGACAACGCCGGCCGCACCTGGACCCGGATCAACGACGACCAGCACCAGTACGCCTGGACCGGAAACACCATCACCGGCGACCCGCGCGTCTACGGCCGCGTCTACTTCGGCACCAACGGCCGCGGCGTCATCTACGGCGACCCGGCCTGACCGACCTCCTGACCGACCTCCTGACTGGCCAGCGAGGACACGTGAGGACGACGCTCGAAGCTCAGGCGAGGGCCGGGCGGGGCAGCCCGCCGGGCGGCGAGCGCGTCGCCACCGGCACGCTCGACCAGCGGTGGCGTCCCGCGCCGTATGACGCTCCGAGGGCTGTGCGTCCCGAATGACCGGACTGCCCGTATCCACCCCCACAAAGGATGTCACATGCAGAAAGTTCACCGTCTGTCCCGACGGTCGTTCGTCACGGCCACCGCCGTGGGCTCCGTCACCGCACTCGTGGCCGCGTCGCGAGCATCCGCCGCCCCGCTCTCCGACGTTCACACGGTCGGTCGGGTCAGGGAGGCCGCCGACGGGTTCGTGGAGTACTCCTGGCCCGGCATCTCCTTCGAGGGCCGGTTCCGCGGCACGGGCGTCGGCGTCATCCTCGACGACGCCAACAACGACTACGACGTCCAGATCGACGGAACGACCGTCGCCACCCTGGTGACCCCCGGCAGGACCACCCGGTGGATCAACAACCTCTCCTCCGGTGACCACACGGTACGGCTGGTCAAGCGGACCGAGAGCACCTGGGCCGCGGGCCGGTTCGGCGGCTTCACGGCCGCACCCGGCGGCGAGATCCTCGCCAAGCCCTCGGCGCGAACCAGGCAGATGGAGTTCATCGGCGACTCCCACACCGTCGGCTACGGCAACGTCTCGGAGCAGCGCGACTGCTCCACCAACGGCGGGGTCAACCGCAACACCAACGCCGACATCAGCTTCGGGGCTCTGACCGCTCGGAGTCTGGACGCCGACTACCAGATCAACGCCTTCTCGGGCCTCGGCATGGTCCGCAACTACAACGGCGGCAGCCCCGGCAGCACCTACCGCACGTTCTAGGACCGGGCGCTGCTCCACGTCGACGGCGACGTGTGGCAGAAGCCGGCCACCTGGCAGCCGCAGGTCGTCGTGGTCGGCCTGGGCACCAACGACTTCTCCACCCCCCTCAACCCGGGCGAACGATGGGCCACGCAGGAGGAACTCGTCGCCGACTACGAGAGCGCCTACCACGGTTTCCTCGACACCCTGCGCACCCGCTACGGCCCCGAGACGTTCCTCGTCCTCAGCGCCAGCTCGTTCGGCGACATCATCCAGCGCATCGTTCAGGACCGTAACGCCCAGGGTGACGACCGCGTCACCGACCTGGACTACGGCAACGCACCGTTGGACCTCCTCGGCTGCGACTGGCACCCGTCGGCCAACGACCACCGGATCCTCTCCGGCCTCCTCGGTGACCGCCTGGCCGGCCTCCCGATCGCCTGGTAGCCGGGGGACCAGAACCTCGGCCGGCCTCACCTGGCCTGTCCGACGAGCGTCCCCGTCTCGCGTTCGGGGCCGCCGCGCCGCAACCGACGGCGAGACGGGTGCGGGGCGCGCGCCCCGGACGGGTCGGGCCCCGGCTTCCCGGTGGTCCCGGTTAGCCGGTGACGCGGTGGAAGGTCCCTCTCTGGTTGGAGCCGCCGTTGTCGCGGTACTGGATCAGCGCGACACCGTCGGCCGCACCGCCTCCGCCGACGTCGAGCACCTTGCCGCTGGGTGCTCGCTGACGCACGTGTAGGCCGTGGTGGGTGCGAGGGTGTACCGCACCGATTCGACGTCGACGTGGCCGGTGCCGTTCGGGTTGTAGGTGTAGATGCCGACCCGGTCACCGCGGTAACCGCCCCACGTGAGCTGGTAGGTGCCGCCGAAGGCCGTGAACGTGCTTCCGTTGAGGCTGTAGGTGAAGCGGCTGACCCCGTTCACGTCCCACGAGGTGCGCAGCCACACGGCGTTCTGTGTGACCGCCGGGCCGTGGGTCAGGCTGCCGCCGTCGTTGTACGCGATCGTGGTGGTGGTCCCGGAGCGGCGGACGCCCAACCCGGCGTAGGTCGCCGCGTAGTGGCACAGCCCGGCGTGCTGGCCGTCGTCGAGGCCGGCCAGGTCGAGGCGGACGGTCACGGTCGCGCCGCCCGCCGTGCGCAGCACCCGTTGGGTGAGTGTGTTCCCGGCCTTGGTCAGGTTGTCGGCCGCCAGTGGTGCGAACGCCTTCAGACGTAGGGAGCCTGTGCGTTCGGTCAACGACCACCGGTCCGCGCGCGGCTGGTAGTGCCACTCCCACTGCGGCTTGAGGCGGGTGTCGGTGAACACGTCGCTGGTCACCACGGGCGGCAGGGCGTCGGCCGGCGTACCGGGTGTGCCACCGGCGGGCACCTGGCCCGTCCACACCATGGTGCCGATGCCGTCCGCGCCCACCGTGCCCGGGATCGGCCAGCCGTCCACCCAGGTCACCGGCAGCAGGGACAGCACACGTCCCTCCCAGTCGCCGTGTCCGTGGTGGGTCACGAAGTACCAGTCGCCGTCGGGAGCCCGCACCAGCCCGCCCTGGTTGGGCTCACGGTCCGTCGAGGCGTTGACGTGCATCAGCTGCCTGGTCTCGAACGGACCGTAGAGGCTGGGGCCGCGGTTCATCATGAGCACCCGCCCCTCGGACCTCACCTCGCTGAAGAGGTGGTAGTAGGTGCCATCGATCTTGTACAGCTTGTTGGCCTCGCTGCCCCGCGACTGGTGGATGACCGTGGAGGGGCCGACCAGCGACCTGCCGTCCTCGGACAGCTTGAACAGGTGCACCCTGTAGTCGTCCGCGTAGTGCGTGGTGACCAGGTAGCCCTGGCCGTCGTCGTCCCAGAACGGGCACACGTCGTTCCAGCCGGTGGTCCGCCACAGCGCGTGCAGCGGCTCCCACGGCCCGGTCGGCGACTGGGCCGACGTCATGAAGAAGCCTTCGTCGGGCGTGTTGAAGTACACCCGGAACCGCCCCGCGTGGTGGCGGATGGCCCCGGCCCACACGCCACGACCGTAGCGGTTCATCCGGTCCCAGTTCAGCTCTGGTCCGATGCGGGTGACATCGTCGACCGCGCCGCCGAGCGTCCGCCAGGTGACCAGGTCCTTCGAGTGGAGGACGGCCATACCGGGCGAGTACCCGAACGTGCTGGTGATGCCGTAGTAGTCGGCGCCGACCCGGATGCAGTCCCAGTCGCTGAGGTCGGCCGGGACGACGGGGTTGACGTAGGTGCCGTCGCCCTGGTCGCCCCACGTTCCATCCCAGGGCGAGGCTGCCACGGCCCTGCCCGGTGGCAGCAGACCCGGCAGCAGGAGCGGCCCGGTGCCGACCGCGGCGACCCGGCCGAGCTGTCGTCTGGTGATGTCCACGATTCCGTCCTTGGTTCGGAGTCGTCATGTGTGTCGGCGCTCTTCGACGTGCGACGAGCGTGATGTTCGGGTGAGAGCCCGAGGAATCCGTCAGCGCTCACGGAGCGCTGACGGATTCCTCGGTCATGCGTGCCTTCGAGTCGACCTACGCGGCGTCGATGTCGCCGTAGAACTCGACCTCGGAGAGGTTGCCGTTCCAGTTCGCGGCGTTGTGGATCCGCAGGTACCGGTAGTGGTCCTCACCTGAGGCGGACCGATGGCTCCAGTCGTTCGCGACGGCCCCGGTGACGGGTTCGGTGAGGTCGGTCCAGGTCTGGCCGTCGTTCGATCCCTGCACGACCGTGCCGTTGGCCCGCTGC
Source organism: Streptomyces sp. B6B3 (assembly GCF_039871525.1). Classification (NCBI taxonomy): domain Bacteria; kingdom Bacillati; phylum Actinomycetota; class Actinomycetes; order Kitasatosporales; family Streptomycetaceae; genus Streptomyces; species Streptomyces sp. B6B3. Next base: position 126,792 of record NZ_JBDPLU010000004.1, read on the forward strand.
GGGTGGCTGGCCCGCGGCAGCATCAGCACCAGTTCGGGCCGCACGGCCGTGTCGGCGCCGAAGTCGATCTCGTAGTACGCGCCTGGCCCGGTGTTCAGGTCGCTGTACGTGTCGGGGTCGCCGTCGAAGAGCAGGTAGCCGACCTCGTCGGCGCCCAGTCCGTCCCCTGGCCACTGCCTGTCGGAGGCGGTGACGGTGGCCAGCTCGGCCACGTCGACGAAGCGGGCGGGGTCCACGACGAAGAGCTCCGATCCGTCGGTGGTGCCGTGGAAGGTCGGTCCCGCCCTGCCGTCGGAGCCCGTGTAGTCGACGGTGAGGGTGACCGGGCCGGCCTCGACGTCGTCCAGGGCGACCGAGGCGTTCCAGGTGACGCCGTCCTCCGACGTGGCCTCCGCCGTTGTGCCCGCCACGTCGACGGTGAGAGAGTCGAGCGGCTCCTTCGCGGTGACGGAGACGTCGACGGTGTCGCCCATCGCGATCCTGCCCGCGACGGCCTGGTCGGAGGAGATCGAGGTCGCCGAGATCAGGTTGCCGGTCTCGTGGCGTTCGCCGTGGATGTGGAACTCGGTCATCTCGAACACGCCCCGCACGATCCCGTAGAGGACGTCCGGCTGCTGTTCGAGCATCTGGACCTTGAGGTAGCGGAACTGGTCGTCCTGGAGGTCCTCGGCGACGTCCAGCGTGTGGAAGTCCTGGGTGAACGCCGTGACCCCCGGGGTGAGCCGGGTCCAGTGGGTGCCGTCGTTGGAGCCGTACACGGTCGAGTTGGCGAGGCGGTCGGCGAAGATGTTGCTCTGGAATCCGAACCTCGTGGCCGAGACTCTGAAGTCGGGGCCGAAGTCGAAGGTGTGCGACATGTCGACGGCCTGGGGGTAGACGGTGCCGGTCTGTTCGTCGCCGTCGACCATGTTCTCGATACGGTCCCCGGTGGTGGAGGAGGCGACGAGCCCCGGGTAGTCGAGGCTGCCGTCCAGATCGGTCGTCGGCGAGAGCAGGCGCAGTCCGTCGACGGCCGCGACGACGTCGGCCAGCGCTGCCAGGTACTCGGCGTCGGAGCCGTGCCTGCGCAGGTCCTCGGCGGTGTCGTCGGCGGCGGCGTAGGCGGCCTCGGGCGCGGACTCGTACGTGGCCCTGGAGTCGTACCCGTCCTCGGCGAGCGCCAGGGCGCCCTTGCGGTCGTCGGCGGCGGCCAGGGTGAGGTGGCGGGCGGCGGCGTTGGTGCCGTCGTCGGCGGCGAGGGTGACCGTCCAGGAGCCGGCATCGGCCGGGGTCCAGGTCAGGGTGCCGGTGTCCGGGTCGAGTTCGGCGCCGTCGGGGAGCCCGGTCGCGGTGTAGACCGTGCCCTCGGCGGCGGTCGCGGCGAGGTCGACGGTGACGTCGGCGCCGGCCCAGCCGACGATCCGCTCGGCCGCGCCCTCGGGGAAGACCGGCCCGGTGAGCTCCGCTTCGGCGTTGATGTTGATGTGGTCGAGGTCGACGGTGGCACCTTCGGTCTCGATGAACAGGATGTCGTCCATAGGGCCGTCGACCGTGACATACCGCCATTCCCCGCCGGTGTCCGGCACGTTCACGGGGTAGTCGCGTTCCATGGAACGGCCGTCTCTGGCGGTGCGCAGGTGGATCACGGCGTCGGCTTCGGTGCGGACGAGGAAGCCGAGCCGCGGACGGTTGGCCTGACCGCTGAGGTAGGCGATCTCCGCGCCGTCGGCCAGGCGCACGTAGCCGTCGCCGGTCTCGACGTCCCCGGCCAGATGCGTGTAGCGGTCCTCGACCTCGTAGATGTTGGGGTTGTCGCTCAGCGGCGGGGTCGACTCCCCGGCCGCCTCGGCGGGCGCGAACAGCCACGAGTCACCGCCGCCGTCACCACCGTCCCAGGAGATGTTCACGGTTCCGCCGCGGTGGTACAGCGGGCCGGGGCGTTTGGCATAGGCCTCGGCGAAGTAGGGGGCCATCGCCTCGATGTCCTTGCCGAGCGTGAACTTGTAGTAGTAATAGATCTCCCAGAAGCTCGCGGTCGCGTATCGGCCGCGATAGCCGTCGGCGATGTGGTTGTAGGTGTCGCGGATCGTGCCATCCGGCGAGATCGCGTAGCCGACGGGCGTCCACTCGGTGTCGTAGCCGAGCATGAACTGCCAGAAGTAGTCGGCGGCATCCAGGATGCGGTCGTTCAGGAACTCGTACGGCCCCACCGCGTCCTCGGCGGTCGAGACCGTGCCGTCGACCGGGTCCACCTTGGTGTCCTGGGCGAGCAGCATGCGGGCCAGGACCGCGAAGTTGGTGAGATTGCCGCCGGCGTGCGCCTGATCGCGGCCCATCTCGACGAGCTGCACGTGTGGGTCGTCGATCGGCTCGCCCGTCTTGTCATTGCTGTCGACCCAGCGGGCCAGCCGGGCGATGGAACCGTTGAAACCCTCGTCCCTGGCGGCTGAGTTGACGGTGAACCACTCGACCTTCTCCTCGTAGAGGGCGGTGTCGTCCATGAAGATCGCCCCGGCCATGGCGCCCATCAGCGGGTAGTTGTGCTGGTTCATGAAATGGTCGGGAGAGGACATGAACGTCTCGATGGACGGCACGATGAGATTCTCGGTGAGGGTCTGGGTGTCGGTCTCGGTCCACGGGTAGGCCTCGTCCGCGCCGCAGCCGGAGTAGCGCAGGAGCTCGGCGGCGGAGACCATGCGGAAGAGCGGGACGCCGGTGTAGATGTGCGAGTCGGTGTGGTACTCGTACTTGGCGGGGTCCATCTGCGCCCAGATGCGGAGGATGCCCAGGGCGTTCCTGCGGTGGACCTCCTTCCCGGTGAGCACGTACATGACCGCCTGCGTGTAGGCCTTCAGACCGTCGGCGACGAACCGCCCTCTCACGCCCGCGTTGAACGCGTCGGAGGCAGGCTTGGTCGGGTCGGACCCGGAGGCATTGGACGAGGTCACGTTCTCGCCGGCCGCGGAGCTCGTCTTCATGGCCTCGAACGAGGAGGTCCACGGCTCAGCGCCCGCGGCGATCTGCTGGCGGGCGTTCTCCAGGATCGGCTCGGTCAGGCCGACTCCGGGGTGGGCGAACCCCTGCTCGCTGACGGTGGACTGGACCGTCACGTCGCACGTGCCGAGATCCTGCCCGGGGGCTGGCCGGGCCAGCGCGACGAGGAGTCCGGTGACGAGCAGGAGCACCGCGGCGAACGCACCGAAGCGTCTGCCGTGGCCGCCTGCGGCAACTACAGTCTGATCCACAAGAGGCACCTTCTTCGTTGACGTGGAGAATGCAGGGACGTGTGGGGCGGCGGGCCTCCGCGGTCACTTCAGGCTGCCGAGGCTGACTCCCGAACGCCAGAAGCGCTGCATGGCGATCATCAGCACGGCCATCGGGATGAGGGAGATGATCGAGCCGACCACGACCATGCCGGTCAGGTCGGCGGACTGGTCGGTCTTCACCGTCAGCCAGGAGTAGAGGCCAAGCATGACGGTCCACTTCTCGCTGCTGCGCAGGAAGACCAGAGGACCGAAGAAGGAATTCCACATCCCGACGAATCCGAGCAGGAAGATGGTGGCCGCACCCGTGGACATCAGGCGGAGGCCGATCTGGAAGAAGACCCGGTACTCGCCCGCGCCGTCGATGCGGGCCGCCTCCAGAAGCTCGTGCGGAATGGCTCCCTCGGCGTACACCTTGGCGAGGTAGACCGAGAAGGCGTTGAAGAAGCTGGGGACGATGATCGCGGTCGGCGTGTCGATGATGCGCAGGTCGGTGTAGAGCAGGAAGGACGGAATGGTGAGCAGCGCGCCGGGCACCAGGAAGGAGCCGATGATGCAGCCCATCAGGAAGCCGCGTCCCCGGAAGCTGTACATCGCCAGGCCGTAGCCACACGCGACGGATATCAGCGTCATGCCCGCCGTGCCGACGATGCCGTAGAACAGGGTGTTCCCCATCCACGTCAGGAAGATCCCGTCCTGGTAGGTGAAGAGATCCTCGAGATTCCGCATGAGGTTGAACTCGGCGAACCACAGGCCGTTGGAGGTGTAGAGGTCCCGCTGCGACTTGGTCGCGGAGACGATCAGCCACCAGACGGGGGCCAGGGAGTAGAGGGCGAACAGCAGCAGACCGGTGATGATCAGGGCCCGGGTCCGCCGGGTGGTCCGGGCCCCGTTCGCCACCGTCCCGCGCGTGGTGTGGCGGCGGACGGGAGGTTTCGCCCGCCGTCCGGTCGATGGTGTGGTCGACTCCGGCGGAACGGCCTTCGGGTGGGTGGTGGTGGTCATGAGGTGGGCGCCTTGTTCGTGAGCCGGTAGAAGAGGGCCGAGACGGTGCCCACCACGAGGGCCAGGATGATGGACAGGGTGGCGGCGTAGTTGAACTCACCCTGCGCGAACGCCCAGTCGTAGATGGCCATGATCGGCGTGAAGTCGCGGGTGACCGTCTCCGGGGTCATCGAGCGGAACAGCACGGGGTCGCTGAAGATCTGCAGCGTTCCGATGATGGCCAGTACCGTGGTGAGCACCAGCGTGCGGCGGACCATCGGAATCTTGATCGACCATGCGACGCGCCATTCGGACGCGCCGTCGACGTACGCGCTGTCGTAGATCTCGCGCGGAACCGACCGCAGTGAGGCGTAGATGATGAGCATGTTGAAGCCGATCGCGCCCCACGCCATGAGGTTCCCGATCGAGACCCAGATCATCTCGCCGCTGTAGAAGTTGGCGTCGATGCCGACGGCGTCGAACATCGGCGTCAGCGGGCCGACGTCCGGGCTGTATACGTAGACCCAGATCAGCGTGGCGACGATGCCCGGAACCATGTACGGAATGAGCAGCGGCAGCCGGAACACGTTCGCGACGCGCTGCGTGGCGGAGTCGAGCAGCAGCGCCAGGAGCACGCTGAGGATCTGGATCGCGGGAATGCAGACCAGCGCGAAAAGCGCCACCCGCAGCATCGCCGCCCAGAACCGGTCGTCGTCGAATCCCTCGATGAAGTTGTCGAGGCCGACGAACTCCACCGTCTTCTCGCCGAAGCCGAGGCCCGAGCTCTGTTCCCGGTAGAAGCTCTCCCGCAGCGCCATCACCAGGGGAACGACGGTGAAGACGACGAATCCGAGGAAGAACGGAAGGGTGAAGGACGCGCCCTTGAGCGCCACCAGCCGGTGCCAGCGCGGCAACCGGTTGGTGGGCGGCTTTCGCTGATCGACGGAAGCGGCCACGGCCTGAGCCTCAGCTTCCGAGGACGTTGATGTTCTTGGAGCGCAGATCCTCCACCGTGAAGTCCTGCATCCGCTCCAGCAGCTCCACCATGGTGATCTCGCCGTTGACGGCGTTGGCCCACTGGTCCTGCAGCTCGGCGAAGACGCCGGTGTAGTTGGGCCCGACCACCCACGGGTCCCGGCCGGCCTCGACCGACCTCGTTATCACGTCGTCGGCCTCGTCGCGGTGCTCGCCGAAGAGGCGTTCGGGGACGGCGGAGTCGACCCACGGGGACGGGTCGGGTACGGCGCCCGGCCAGGCGTACGCGCCGGTCTGCGGGTCGAGCGTGGCGTTGATCGCCTCCTCGTTCGTGGCCTTCCAGACGGAGACCTCGACCGCCTCCTCCACGTGCTCGCAGCCCTCGGGCACGAGCTCGGCGCCGCCGTGAGCGGGCGTGACGAACTCCTCGGCGTCCGAGAACTGGGGCAGGTCGATGGGCTGCCAGTCGCCGGTCGACTGCGCGAAGTCGATCTCGTACTTGGTCAGCTGCCAGGTCGAGGTCGGCAGGGAGACCATCCGGCCCGAGTCGAAGTAGTCGATCAGCGCGGGCCGGTCGAGGTAGGTCTGGTGGGCGACCAGGTCCTTGTCTATGAGCTGCTGCACGATGTCGGCGGCCCTGCGGGACTCCTCGGAGAGGAAGTCGACGCGCCAGGCGTCGCCCTCGATCTCGTACCACGAGCCGCCGGCCTGCTGCACCAGGTTGACGAGGGTGGAGGGGTCCTCGCCGGCGAGGTTCATGACGTAGACACCGTGCGGGCGCAACTCCTCGCCCGCCGCGATGAGTTCGTCCCAGGTGGTGGGCACCTCGATGCCGTACTCGTCGTACACGGCGCGGTTGATCATCATGAAGCTGGGGTTGAAGCCGGAGGGCACGCCGAAGTAGCGGTCGCCGACCATGGCGCCGGGCAGCGCCGCCTCGTTGAAGAGGCCGTCGTCGAGGTAGGGCTGGAGCGCGTCGGTGACGTCGGTCAGCAGGCCCTCGGAGGTGAGGGCGGGCACCTCGCCGATGCTCTGCACCAGGCAGGGGACGTCCTCGCCGGAGGCGATGGCGTTGCGGAGGTTGGCGGCGGTGCCGGGGAGGTCCACCTGCTTCACGAACCTCAGCTGGATGTCGTCGTGGGTGGCGTTGAACTTGTCGACGACCGGCTGCACCAGCCGTTCCTCGTTCCAGGACCACATCTCGATGACGACCGGGCCGTCGCCCCGGTCGCCCGCGGCGCCGCCGCACCCCGTCGCCAGCAGGGACAGCGTGACGGCGACCGCGGACGTCAGGGTGATTCTCGCGGGTTGCATAGGACACTCCCGGGATGGTGAGGGGCTGTCAGGCGGGATAACGCTGCTTATGTCTTAGTTATCGTTTTCTATCGGTTGCGCATGGTCGAGCAAACTAGGCGAGGGGGTGGACCGCGTCAATCGTCTGGACAAAGGTTTTCTATCCTTGCCGGCCGCTCGGGGCGACTCGCTGCAGGACTGGCGGGACGAGCGGCGCGGCCCGCTGACCGTCCTCGCCGCGCGCTTGGTCGTCGCATCCCAACGCTGCCGTGCGCGCGGCAGGCGGGCGACGGCGACCAGGTCGCCCCTCGTCTGAAGCGGGCCCGAGGACACCGGTGGGCCATGCCGGACGCGCCGTCCGCCCACCCCCTTACGCTGTGCGGGTGACAAACGATTTCGGCGAGGGTGCGGACAGCGCGCGCCGTGGGCGCGCGACGTTGAAGGATGTCGCCGGTCGGTCCGGGGTCTCGATGACGACCGTCTCCCGCGTCCTCGCCGGCGACTATCCCGTCGCGCTGGCCACCAGGCGGCGGGTGGAGAAGGCGCTGCGCGAGCTGGACTACGTCCCCAACACCCACGCCCGCGCGCTGCGCGGGCACGGCGCGGGAAGCGTGGCATTCGTCCTGAAGGACGTGCGGGGGGAGGCGTTCGCGCAGTTCGCGCACGGCATCGAGGAGGAGGCGTCCCGCCGGGGCCGGCTGTGCCTGCTGTGCGTCAGCGGCGGCGACCCCATCCGGGAGCTGCGGGTTCTGCACCTCATGCGTCAGCAGGGCGCCGAGGTCGTCATCGTGATGGGCAGCGTCGTGGACGACGAGGCGTACCGGCGGCAGATGGCCGAGATCGCGCGCTCCCTGGACCAGGTCGGCTCCCGGCTGGTGCTGTGCGGCCGCCCGTCGCTGGGCGAGGGCGTGCCCGTGACGGTCGTGGAGTACGACAACGAGGGCGGCGCGTACGCCGTCACCAGCCGTTTGCTGGCGGCCGGCCACCGTCGTGTCCTGCTGTTCGGTGGCGACGTCGCGTTCACCACCAGCGCCCAGCGCCTCGCCGGCTACCGCAGGGCGCTGGCCGACTATGGCGTCTCCTACGAGAAGGACCTGGTCGTCAAGGCCGCCTTCGACCGCGCGGGCGCGTATCTGCGGATGCGGGAACGGCTCGCCGCCGCATGCGACTTCACCGGCGTCTTCGCCCTCACCGACGTCGTCGCGGCCGGCGCGCTGCGGGCCCTGACCGAGGCCGGCCTTCAGGTGCCGGGGGACGTCTCGCTCGTCGGGTACGACGACGTGCCGCCGGCCACGGACCTCAGGCCGCTGCTGACCACCGTGCACGTGCCGTACGAGGAGATGGGCCGCACCGCGGTCCGGCTCGCGCTCGACCGCCGGGGCGGCAGCGGCCGGGGCGCGGGCGAGGGCCACGTGCTGCTCGGCACCCACGTGGTCGTCCGCGACTCCGTCGCGCCCCCACCGCCGGCCGGCACGGGCTGAGTTCCGCGCTCGCCGCGCCCTGGCCCGCCTCGGGACGGTTGACCCCGGTGAGGCACGCGCTTACTGTAGAGAACGATTTCTACGCCGCCCGGAAGGGACTCCCGTCCTATGCCTGAGCGACCCTCGGTGCTGTTCGCCCTGGAGTCCCGTTACCTCTCGCTGCTCTTCCCGCCGGAGGTCATGGCTCGGCTCACCGCCCTCGCGGACGTCGATCCGGACACCGTCGTCGACCTGCGGCATCCGGGCCCCGCCGCCGCTGCCCGGCAGCTGCTGGCCGACGCGGAGGTGCTGATCACCGGCTGGGGTTGTCCGGCGCTCGCCGTGGACGTCCTCGAGGCCGCGCCCAAGCTGCGCGCGGTGCTCCACACCGGCGGCTCGGTCAAGCACCTGCTACCGCCGGAGGGCTGGGAGCGGGGCGTGGTGGTCTCCTCCGCCGCCGCCGCGAACGCGCTGCCGGTGGCGGAATACACGCTCGGCATGATCCTGCTGGCCGGCAAGGGCGTGTTCGAACTGCGCGAGCGCCTGCGGACCGAGCGCGGCTTCGTCCTGGGCGAGATCCACCCGCACGTCGGGAACGTCGGCCGCCGCGTCGGCCTCGTCGGTGCCTCCAGGATCGGCCGGCGGGTGATCGAGTTGCTGCGACCATTCGACTTCGAGGTGCTGCTCCACGACCCGTACGTGGACCGGGCCGAGGCGGCACGACTGGGCGCGCGGCAGGTCCCGCTGGCGACGCTGCTCGCGACCAGCGACATCGTCAGCGTCCACGCCCCCGCCACCGTCGAGACCCGCCACATGATCGACCGCGCCGGGTTGGCGTCGATGCGCGACAGCGCGGTCCTGGTCAACACCTCGCGCGGCAGCCTCATCGACCACGACGCGCTCGCCGCCGAACTCGTCTCCGGGCGGCTGTCGGCCATCCTGGACGTCACCGAACCCGAGCCCCTGCCGGCCTCCTCACCCCTGTACGAGCTGCCGAACGTGCTGCTCACCCCACACATCGCCGGATCCCACGGCAACGAGCTGCGCCGCCTGGGCCTGACCGCCGTCGAGGAGCTGGAACGACTGCTCGCGGGGCACGCCCTGCGGTACCGGGTCGACCACGGCGACCTCCACCGCGTCGCCTGACCGGGTCCGGGTCCGGGTCCGGGTCCGGGGGCGGCGGCGCGGCGCAGGTGGCGCTGGCCCTGGGCACTGGCTCGGGGTCGGCGGCCGCGTGGGCGGCGGCCACCACACACCAGGCAAGGCGGCAGAGGCGGAGCGTGCGGCGATGCGTCGAACACGGTTCCCCTCCAGACTGACGGCTGACGGTGGATCGGTCGGGCCCGTGGGTTGAACGAGTCGGGCACGCACGCCCCGCTTCCAGAACGTCGCCCGCACCCGGTGCGTCAGGCGGAATCTCGCCATGGTTGAGCTCTGACCGCGCTGCCTGCCCGCCTGGATGCGCCCGCCATGCGCGGAAGGCTGGTTCGCGAACGACCCGGACATCCTCCCGGAGGCACCCCGCCACACGGAGACGAGCGACGAAGCCCTCGTCTGCGTGATATCGCCGCGGCGGCCCCGGCACCGCCGACCCGTCACCGGCCTGACCACCTCCCTCATGGCCGCCGCGCCGACCGGTTTCGAGGTCGAGCGAGAGGTGACGACCCGACTCGACGGACGCAACCAGAGGGCTTCCTGGGGGACGGCGCGCCCCCGAGTGGCTGGTAGCCCTGACCGACAACGGCCCCCACACCAGCCAGTCACGCTCCACCGGCCCGTGGGTTCGACGTCCGCGGCGCCTCGACCCGACGGCGCCGCCGCGGACTGGCTCGGCACCACTGATCCACCTCGCTCCGCAAAGGAGCTCGAAAACTTTCGAAACCCTCGCATCATAGAGAACCTTTTCTATCTGTGGGCACCATGGGGGTGGCACACGGGACACGTGCCGACCACCCCCACACCAGAAAGAGTGATTCTCATGAAGGGCACGCATCGTCCGGAGGAGGAGAACCCCGGCCGCCGTCGCCTCCTGAAGGCCGCCGTGCTCGGCGGCGGCGCGCTGGCGCTCCCCGGCGCCGTCTACGCCGGCCAGTCCGCCGCCAGCACCGCCGGCACCGAGGCGCGGCCGCACGTCGCCCGGCCGCTGGCGTTCACCCACCCCGGGGCGCTCCACACCCAGGAGGCGTTCGACCGGATGGCGGAGCACGTGGCCGCGGGCGACGAGCCGTGGCTCGCGGGCTGGAACCGGCTGGTCGCCAACCCGCATTCGGCCGCCGGCTGGACCCCCAACCCGCAGGAGACGATCATCCGCGGCTCCGGTGGCTCGGGGCCGGAGAACTACGGGATCCTCTACAACGACATCCACGCGGCGTACCAGAACGCGCTGCGCTGGAAGATCACCGGCGACACCGCCCACGGCGACACCGCGCGGGACATCTGCAACGCGTGGTCGGAGACGCTCACATCGATCGACGCCGGCCCCTCCGACTCCCGTCTCGCGTCGGGCATCTACGGGTACCAGTTCGCGAACGTCGGCGAGATCATCCGCGACTACGAGGGCTTCGACCTGGTCCGATTCCAGGATCTCATGCAGAACGTTTTCTATCCGCTCAACTCCGACTTCCTGGTCCGGCACAACGGCACCTGCGAGTCCCACTACTGGGCCAACTGGGACCTGTGCAACATGGCCTCGATCATGGCCATCGGGATTCTGCGCGACGACCAGGCCCAGTTCGACGAGGCGGTGGACTACTTCCACGACGGCCTGGGCACCGGCAACCTCATGAACGCGGCCCCGTTCGTTTACGACGACGTCGGTCTGGCCCAGTGGCAGGAGAGTGGGCGCGACCAGGCCCACAGCATGATGGGCATCGGGCTGATGGGCACGCTCTGCGAGATGGCCTACAGCCAGGGCGTCGACCTCTACGCAGCGGACGACTACAGGTTCCGCAAGGCGTGTGAGTACGTGGCCCGGTACAACCTGGGCAACGACGACGTGCCGTTCACCACCTACGAGAACTGCGAGGGGCAGGTGCACACCGTCATCTCCGAAGGCGGCCGTGGTCAGGTGCGCCCGGTCTGGGAGCGGGTCTTCCACCACTACTGGGGCCGGCTGAACCAGGACTGCCCGAGCATGCGGGAAATGGCCCTGGCCAACTCCCCGGAGGGCGGCGGTGGCGACTACGGCGGCACCAGCGGGGGCTTCGACGAGTTGGGCTTCGGCACGCTCACGTACGTCGATCGCCTGGTGAGCGAATGACGGGGGCGCTACCGTCTCCGACTCGCGTCCCGCGACCACTCCGAGGCAAGGGGTGCTGATCGACCGATGGCCAGGTCGGCAGATGAGCCATCGCTGAATGTGCTCTTCTGTGCCCGGTGGGCCCGAATCCATGACGTGATCCGGGCCCGCCGGCTCGGGGGCAGGCGCGTCAGGCGGCGGCGGTGACCGAGGTTCCCGACTTGGTCACGTGGTACGTCACGGTGGCGCCGCTCCAATAGTGGAAGGCGAGCGTCACCCGCGCGTCGTCGTTCACCTCGTTGAAGAATGCCGAGGTGAGGAGGGTGGTGTTGTTGGTGTAGTCAGGCCTGAAGTTGTCCCAGTAGAACTGACAGGAGCAGCCGATGCGGCAACGTCCGCAACACACCGACATCCAGCACCCGACCCGCCAGACGCCACGCGTACAGCGCCATGGGCTGTTCGTCGGGTCGGTGGTGGCCAGCACGTGCGCGCCGGCGGCCGCCGCCTCGGCCGCGTACCGCAGGCTGTCCGACGGCGGCGCGGAGAGCCGTTCCAGGTGCTGGCGCACGGCGTCCCGGTGGACGGGAGGCGTGCGGTAGCCGTGGGCGAACGCGAGCGGCCGCCCGCGTTCCTCGCCGTCCTCGATCCGGTTGAGGTGGTGGAGCATCCCGGGTGTGACCACGATGTCGACCAGGTCGCTCAGCCACTCGGCACGCGGCGCCTGGGCATCGCTGGTGGCCTCAGGCTCGGACATCTGGGCCAAGGCCGCCGTCCAGTTCAACGAGTGGAACCGCGGGCGTACGGCTCTGAACGCCCAGCGGATGAAGCAGGATTGCTCCTCGATCAGGTGCGCACGCTCCAGGCGCGGTTCGACCAGCACGGCCTGTCCGAGCTCGGGCACGCCCCGGTCGACGAACCGACCGGCCAGCCCGACACCTTCGCCGAGATCCTGCGGCGCATGGACGAGCTTCCCCGTCTCCGCTTCACGGGTGATCCGAAGGTCACCCAGGCTCTGGACGATCATTCCGTGGGCAACTGGGTCGAGGTGGCCTGGGACGCCCTGTGCGCGCTGAACGAGTACGCCGCCGCCTCTGCGGCGGGAACCGCCGGCGGCGACTTCCGTCACTGGTGTCTGCGTCAGCCGGAGGATCGCGAGCACCGCTTCTCGGCGGGCAAGGTCAAGATGAAGGAGTCCGAGGGGGTGGGCAACCGCGGCAAGTGGCGCGGTGAACGTACCTTCCCGGTGCCCGTCTCCGTCGACCCGAGCGGGAGGCTGTTCATGCAGGCGCACCTGTGCGTCGGCGGCGGCAACACCGTCGCGCCTCGTCTCTACTTCCACGACGACGGGCCCGGCACGGGTCTCGTGTACGTGGGGTACATAGGCCCGCATCCGAGCAACACGCTGACCTGATCCCGGTGGGCGGTGAGCCGAGGCCGGTGAGCCGATCACCGCCGAGTGGGGCACGGGCCACGCCCCGGTCACCCCTGTCGCGCCGGCGCCCCCGGACCACCTCCGTTCCTCGAAGGCGAGGACGGCCTCCTCCAGGTCTCCGGGCTGGGGCGGCGGCGCCTCCCCGTGGACGGGCTTCGGCGTCCTTCCCCGGGGGAAACAGCCCTTCCGGCGTGGGCGGGGAGCTCAGGACGGGCCGCATACCGGCAGGCCGAGGTCCTCAGCGGCCCTCGTCAGCTCCTGATCGTAGGTGACGAAGTGGGTCAGCTCCACGCGGAACGGGTCGGCGCTCGCGAGGTGAAGGGAGTCGAGTGAGCCGAGCCTGCGTGTCCGGTAGGCCATGGCACGCGCCAGAACGGTGGTGGTGAGATCAATGAGATAGAGCCCTCGCACCGCTTGCCCCACGTAGTACGGCACTCGCTCGGGATCGACGCCGGCACGGTGCAGGGTGCGGGTGATCTCCAGACGAGAAAGATCGTCGGTGAGCAACTCGGTCCCGCCAGGCAAGCTGGCGCGCCAAGCGCGCAGAGCCTCGGTCTCCTTCTCCGACTTGATGAACTTCAGCAGCGCGCAGGCATCGAGGTAGATCAACGGCGGCGCTCGCTCTCGCGTTCTTCGAGGAGAATGTCGGAGAGGCTCTCCACCTCTGGGGTCAGTTCGGGAACGATCTCCGGCATGCCCTGTTCGGCGGGCGGGGACGCGTCTCCGGCTTCGAGCATGCGGTGCAGCGGGTTGGGCACCTGCTTTCAGGCACCATCCTGAGCACCGGGACGCCCCGGTCGGTCACGACGATCGACACACCGGCCCGGACCCTGGCCACCGCCTTGGACGGATTCTGGTTCAGCTCGCGCAATCCGATGGTCTCCATGCCACATATAGACCTACATCATGTAGGTACCGCAGATCGTATCCATTCGGGCTCCTCATCGCGCTGGAACCCGAACAGACCCGCCTACTCGATGCCGTTGCCGACGGGCCGCTGATCACCGTGGACGATCTCCGACAGGTCGGTGTTCTCCCCGTCCCGCCGTCGGCGGCCAAGGAGCCGAGGGTCCCCAAGACGCCGCCTCCTGAGAGGCGTGAAGTACCCATTCAGGAGACCGTGCGCGTGTAGTCCCATCTCGTGGGACTACACGCGCACGGAACGCCAAAACGAGCCGTGCCGTACGTACGGGCAGGGAGAAAAACGACTCAGCCGCGGCGGGCGCGGTACTCCCGACGTAGGTCGTCCAGTGTCTGCGTGCCCTCACGGGTGCGGGCGCGCCAGAACGTCCAGCCGTTCGCGCTGGAGCCGAGGGAACGGGCCGCGCCGGACGGGGAGTCGTAGCGCTGGCCGTCGAGCACGATGGTGCCGTCCGCGTCGAGTTCGCCGGTGGCCTCGTAGCTGCCCTGCCGCGGCACCAGCTGGGTGCCGGGTTCCAGCAGTCCGGCGGCGAGGAGGTCGGCCAGAGCGATCCACTGCTCGGCGGGCTGCGGGGCGGAGACCGCGGGGTAGACGGGGTGGTAGTCGTGGCTGCCCAGGGTGCGGAACGCTTCGTGCACCACCTCGGCCATCAGGGTGCGCCGGGCGGCGAGGAAGTCCCCGTAGGGCAGGTGCTCCCAGCCGTCCGGGAGGGCGTGCCAGTGGCGCTGCCGGGCGAGGCGCTCCTCGGGGAGCTGCTTGCGGGCGAGCTGCCGGGGCCAGTAGTCGGCGGGCGGGGCGTCGGAGATGGCGATGTTGTCGCTCCACTCCACCAGGGCCATGTTGGCGATCTGGTTGATCCGGCTGACCTCCGTGATGCCCTGGCTCTTCAGGTGGTTGCGGGGGAAGAGGTGGTGACGTTCGATGCCCTTCCTCAGCATCACGGCGGGGTCCAGCCGGGTGCGGACCCTGGTCGTGGACAGCAGGGCGTCGGCGTCGAGGATGTTCAGCGCGGCGACATAGGCCATCAGGGCGGGGGACTTGGACGCCGAGCTGTCCAGCTCGTTGGGGAGGGTGATCTCCCAGTAGTCCCGGCCGAGGGTGTCGTCGATGATCTTGTCCAGGGTGGCGGTGAAGCCGGGGCCGTCCTGGGCGGCACTGCTCAGGCGGGAGAGGTCGTGCTCCATGCGGCTCTCGAACGAGCCGGAGTAGCGGCCGGTCAGATGAGCCATGAAGAACCAGCGCGCGATCACCTCGCGCAGCCGGTCGATCGGCACCTGGTGCTCGACCCGGCCGATCAGCCAGAGGGCGTAGCTGTAGAGGACGGCGTTCTCCGCGGAGATCATCTTCGTGCCGCGGAAGCCGGCCCGCTCCAGGCACTGGAGGAACTCGTGCCAGTGGGTGAGGTCCAGCACGTTGCGCTGGGCCCGCTGGAGCCTGGCGAACTGTTCGTCGCGGCGGGCCGGGTCGGGCTTGCCGGTCTCCAGGGACCTCCCGCGCAGGGCCGTGTACACCTGCTTCAGCACGGCGCGTCGGAGGGCCACGGTGGTGGTGACACGCAGCAGCTGGGAGGGCTGGGGCTGGATGAACCAGTTGAACGGGGACTCCCCTCGCAGGGACGGCTCGCGGGCGGCCCGGCAGAAGTCCTCCAGCTCGCGGCGGCCCTTCTCCCAGAACACCGACATGAGCGTCAGGATGAAGTCGGCCTGGTTGAGGGCGACGCCCTTGCTGTTGATGCGGACGAAGATCTCCGCGACCTCCTCCTCGTCGAGGGAGCCGGCCAGTTCGACGACCTTGAAGGTGTAGGAGGCGAGTTCGTGGACGCCGTCGACGGCGTCCGCGAGGGAGTCCCGTTCCCTCTCGCCCAGTTCGCGCTTCTCCGCCAGCCGGCTCAGGAAGGCGCGCACGGTCTGCCTCCGATGTCCCGGCTTCCACAGCTCGGTGATGTCCGCGAGGTACTCGGGGTCCCGTTCGATGGCCGCGTCGGTGACGGCGAACGTGGCGTCGGCGGGGCGGAAGGCGAGGCGGATGCGTCCCGTCGAGTAATCCTCACGCACCACCGGGGACCCGGTCATCACCGCGTAGAGGGAGGTCAGCCGCTGCTGGCCGTCGACGATCAGCTGCCGGGGGACGCGCCGGCCGCCTCCGGTGCCGATCTGACGGGTCTCGGCGTCCGCCTCCGTCTCCCAGAAGAGCAGGTATCCCACGGGGAAGCCCCGGTACATCGAGTCGAAGAGGTCCCGCGCCTTGGCGGCCGGCCACACGTAGGGCCGTTGCAGGTCGGGCAGGGCGATGTCGCCCCGTTGGATGTCCTCGACCAGGCGGGAGACGGTCAGGCTGGTGTCCTTGTAGCGGGCCTCGGCCATGGGAGTGGCTGGTTCCTTTCCTGGTGAGGTGCCGGGACCAGGGCCGGAACCCCAGTCGGGTTCGCCGTGGTGGAGCCGGGTGGCTCCCCGTCGTGCGGGGTGCGGAGCAGGGTGATCGCGGCGGCTGAGGGCCGGCGCTGGAGGCAGACCAGGGGTGGCCAGCCAGGGCTGTGGGCGGGCAGGGCTGTGGTGGCCGCCGGCCCAGGGCGGCGCGGGCACGGTGGAATGAGTGAACGGGCCGTGTGACGCGCCGCGTTCGGACTCGTGCGAGGCGGCCATCATTGCCTCGTATTGTCCTCCATGTGCGGCGTCGCCGAGGCAGAATTGCTCCGGTCCGGGAGGCCGCGACACGCCGGGGCGCGCCCCGCGTGGGTGACTGGACCGGTCGCTCCGGGTGGGCCATGCGGCCCAGGGCGGTCCCCGGACCGTCCAGCCGATCACGTAGCATCGGGCTGCTCCGCTCCGCCGCTGTTCGATCCGGGTTGGCACTGATGCGCAAGGCTCGCAGCACCGTGGTTCGTGCGGTCGGTCATCCGGCGATCCGAGCCACTCATTCCAAGACGCTGGAGCTCACCCGCGAGCGGGAGGTCACCCAGCGGTCGACGTGTGTGGCGGGCGTCGAGGCGGAGTTCGACGCCGCCGAGCTCGGCCTGCTGCGCGGTCCGGTGGCCCTCACCCTGTCGACGCCGGGTGGGTCGGCCTCGGGGACCGCCGTCGTCAATCCCGACCACGAGGTCGGGGAGCGGCTCGTCGTCCGGCGCAGCCGGCATCGGGACGCGGACACGCTCGCGGTCGACGCCACGCTCACGGCGGCGGACCTCGGCCGCGAGCTGGTCGCGGAGCTGAGCGATCCCGGCGGCCGGGTGACCCTGCACGTCGCCGAACTGGAGCCGCCCGCTCCGCTGGTACTCGTCGGTCCGGCGAGGCCCGCCGGCCGCCTCGGGAGCCTGTGGGAGGCCGCCGACGCCGTGGTCGATCTGGACGGCGGGCGGGGTCTCGCGGGCGGACTCGCCGCGCTGACGCCGGGTGGCGTGGTCGCGGCGTCGCTCACCGCGCCGCTCGACGAGGTCGTCGAGGCCGCGGCGAACTGGCTCGTCGAGGCGGCCCGACGCGGGGCGCGGCTGTGGCTGCCGGGCGCCGGGCCGGCGGAGACGGCGCTGCTGGCCTCGGGTTTGCCGGTCACTCCGTCGCTTCGGCTGGGCCACGTCGACCGCCGTGCCGTGCGCGGGCGGGAGGTCATCCGGCGGTTCGGCTCGCCGCTGCCCGTCGTCTTCACCGTGCCGGTCGCCGAGGCCGAGGCCGTGCTGCGGCCCGTCGCGGCGCTGTCCCCCCGACGGCGGATGGCGCTGCCCGGCGAGGAGCTCGACGTGGGCACGGCCATGCGCTGGACCACCGCGGAAGCGGCTGTCGGGGCGCTGCGGAACCGCGACGCGGAGACCGTCGTCGCGGTGCTGGGTCCCGCGGACCAGGACGCCTCGTCCGGCGACCTCGACGAGGTGACCAGGGCGCTGCTCGACGCGGGGGTGCATCCGCGCACCCTCGGCGAGGCGCTGCGGCCGTTCGGCGTGACCCGTCGCCACCTGTACGCGATGATCCAGGACCAACGCGCCGACGCCGACGGGGAAGCTGACAGGGAAGGCGACGACCGCCAAGCCTGAGCCAGCCCGAGACGGGGCCGACGCCGACCGGGACGACGACACGGGCTGAGCCGGAGTCGGAGCCCAGCGGGAGTCGACGGCCAAGGACGCGCCGCGAGCAGGCGCGGCCAGTCCGCCTACCGTCCTACCGGTCGGGCTTCGGCTCGAACGTGCCGGTCAGCGACAGCACGTCGAACTGCGCCCGGGACGCGTTCAGTCGTTTGGTCCACGACGTGGCGAGCGCGGCGATCCGCGCCTCGTCCAGGTACTCGGCCCCGTCCAGCCGCCAGCCCGCGTCGGCGTACGTCGCCGCCAGCTGCTCCGTCGCCCACCGCGGATCGGGCTCGGGCACCTCGCCCACCTCGGGCACCGGAGGGCGCCAGGCGTGCAGGTTGAGGGTGACCAGGAAGGTCGCGCCGGGGGCCGTGATCGTCCCCAGCCCGGCGAGCATGTCGCGGTCGTTCCCGACCATGCCGCGCAACAGGCTGCCCCACGGCATCAGCACGTGGACCTCGTCGATGTCCACCAGCCCGGCCGGCAGCCGCTCGGCCGCGGCGCGGACGAACAGGGCGTTGGCCAGCCCGCCCCGGGCGGGGGACGCCGCGGCCCGCGTCGAGGACTTCCGCATCCGGTCCGCGCTCGCGTCGAGCCCGACCACCAGCCAGTCGGGCCGGCCGCGGGCCAGGTGCAGCACGTGCTTCCCGTCGCCCGTGCCCACGTCGATCAGGGCCGCTGAGTACCGCTTCCGGAGCTCGGCGTACTCCTCCGGGGAGAAGTCGACCATCCGGCGGCCAATGACTCGATGCACCTGTCCTCCTTCCTCCTCTCGACCGGTCAGCCCCGGGGGTACTGCCGGCAGTACTCGTAGAGCGCCATGCCGGTGGCGGTCGCCACGTTGTAGCTGTTGGGGAGATTCCATACCGGGATCTCGACGCATTCGTCGAGATGTACCAGTTCCTCCTCCGTGAGCCCGAGGCGTTCGTTTCCGATGACCAGGGCCGTCTTACGGGGGAACTCGAACGTGTGCAGGCTCTGCGAATTCGTGGTCTGTTCCAGTCCGACTCGCGTGTAGCCCTGCCGGCCCAGCTCCTTGAGAACCGCGGGCAGCGTTCGGCGGACTTCGATACGTACCTGGTCGGCACCGTCCCTGGCGACCTCCGGGTCAATTCTTCCGTTACCGCACGCTATTACCCTGCCAATGCCGCAACTGCTGGCGGTGCGCACGATGCTGGACAGGTTGGCACGGCTTCTCAGGGGTGCGCAGACGACGAGGATCTCGCGCTCCCTTTCCAGCGTGGTGGGCGGCTTGTGCCGGAGATGCTCAAACATCTGATCAGTGACCTATCGTGCTGACGTGGGCGTTGTGCCCGCTTAGCCTAACGCACATCACGAGGCGGGCCGAGAAAACGCCGAGTTGGCCGGCATCCGATATCCGCCGGCCGACCGTCGAGAAATTGATTCCGGCTTCTCCGGACGAGGCACGCACAGCCGCCCGCACGGTGACCGTGCGGACGGCGTGGCGCGCGGCGGCCGGGCCATGTGTCGGCCGGCCGCCGCGGCACCGGATGAAAGCATTCCGGATGCACGTGCATTCCGGGCGCGTGACCGGTCCGGCGTCGCCGCGACGGCTTCCGGGTTCGTACTTTCGGACAACATCCGCCGAAAATCAGGCTGTTCGCGAGACGTCGCCGGACCGGCTCAGTAAACTGTGCGCAATGCGCGACGCACGAAACGGTTTGGGATCTGTGCCCGGATGGTGGAATGCAGACACGGTGAGCTTAAAACTCGCTGGCCTTCGGGCTGTGCCGGTTCAAGTCCGGCTCCGGGCACCCCACGTCATCCCGAGCCCTGAGCGATCTCGCGCAGCGCGAGGTTGAGCTCCAGCACGTTGACCCGGTCGGCGCCGAGGAAGCCGAGGTCCCGGCCCTCGACGTGGTCCTCGACCAGCCGGGCGACGTCGGCGCGCGGCAGGCCGTTGGCCTCGGCGACCCGGTCGACCTGGAGGCGGGCGTACGCGGGTGAGACGTGCGGGTCGATCGCGGAGGCCGAGCCGGTGACCGCGTCCGCCGGGACCTCGGAGACGGGCACGCCGTTGAAGGCGGCCACCTCTTCCCGAGCCTTCCGGACCATCTCCAGCAAGGTCGGGTCGCTGGCGCCCAGTTGGCTGGAGCCGGTGGCGCGCGGGTCGTAGTCGCTGTTGGAGGGCCGGGGTTGGAACCACCGGGGGTCGGGCTCGCCGTCCGGGCCGTTCCAGGTCTGGCCGATCAGCTCGGAGCCCACCACCTGGCCGTCCGCCACGATCTTCGAGCCGTTCGCCTGGTGCGGGAAGGCGGCCTGGGCGATGCCGGTGACCGCCAGCGGATAGAGCACGCCCGTCACCACGGTGAGGACGAGGAGTGCGCGGAAGGCGGCCCACAGCGGGCGGCTCAACGCGCGGGGGCTGAGGGAACTGGGGAACATCACGATCACCGATGCCTAGGAGATGCCGGGGAGCAGGGAGAGGAGCAGGTCGATGAGTTTGATGCCGACGAACGGGACGACGAGGCCGCCGAGGCCGTACACCGCGAGGTTGCGGCGCAGCAGCTGGTCGGCGCTCATCGGCCGGTAGGCCACGCCGCGCAGCGCGAGCGGGACCAGCGCGACGATGACCAGCGCGTTGAAGATCACCGCGGAGAGGATCGCGGACTGCGGGCTGGACAGGCCCATGATGTTGAGCTTGTCCAGGCTCGGATAGGCCGCCGCGAACATCGCCGGGATGATGGCGAAGTACTTGGCGACGTCGTTGGCGAGCGAGAAGGTGGTCAGCGCCCCGCGGGTGATCAGGAGTTGCTTGCCGATCTGCACGATGTCGATCAGCTTGGTCGGGTCGGAGTCCAGGTCCACCATGTTCCCGGCCTCCTTGGCGGCCGAGGTGCCGGTGTTCATGGCCACGCCGACGTCGGCCTGGGCCAGGGCGGGCGCGTCGTTGGTGCCGTCGCCGGTCATCGCGACCAGCCGGCCGCCGGCCTGCTCCCGTTTGATCAACGCCATCTTGTCCTCGGGCGTGGCCTCCGCGAGGACATCGTCCACGCCCGCCTCGGCGGCGATGGCCCGCGCGGTGACGGCGTTGTCGCCGGTGATCATGACGGTGCGGATGCCCATCTCCCGCAGCCGCTCGAAGCGTTCGGACATGCCCGGTTTGACGACGTCCTTGAGGTGGATCACGCCCAGCAGCCGGGCGCCGCCGGAGTCGGCGGTGGCGACCAGCAGCGGGGTGCCGCCGGAGGCGGCGATCTCGTCCACGACCCGGTCCGTCTCGTCGGGGACGGTGCCGCCGAGGTCGGTCGCCCAGGCGGTGACCGCGGCGACGGCGCCCTTGCGGACGCGCCGGTCCGCGATGTCCACGCCGGACATCCGGCTCTGGGCGGTGAAGGGCACGGGCTCCAGGGTCTCGGCGTCCGGCCGGGCGGCGTCCCCGCCCGCGCCCTGCGCCTCGCACAGCGCCACGATGCTGCGGCCCTCGGGCGTTTCGTCCGCGAGGCTGGCCGACCAGGCCGCGGCGACCAGTTCCCGCGCCGACGTGTCGCCGACCGGGACGAGGCGGGTGGCCCGGCGCGAGCCCAACGTGATGGTGCCGGTCTTGTCCAGCAGCAGGGTGGTGACGTCGCCGGCGGCCTCGACGGCCCGTCCCGAGGTGGCCAGCACGTTGCGCTGCACCAGGCGGTCCATGCCGGCGATGCCGATGGCCGACAGCAGCGCGCCGATGGTGGTCGGGATCAGGCACACCAGCAGCGCGACGAGCACGACCAGCGGCTGTTCGGCGCCCGCGTAGATCGCGAAGGGCTGGAGCGTGACCACCACCAGCAGGAAGACGATCGTCAGCGAGGCGAGCAGGATGTTCAGCGCGATCTCGTTGGGCGTCCGCTGCCGCTGGGCCCCCTCCACCAGGGAGATCATCCGGTCCAGGAACGTCTCGCCGGGCGGGGTGGTGATCCGCACCACGATCCGGTCGGACAGCACCCGGGTGCCGCCGGTCACGGCCGTGCGGTCGCCGCCGGACTCCCTGATGACCGGCGCGGACTCGCCGGTGATCGCGGACTCGTCCACCGAGGCGACGCCCTCGACGACGTCCCCGTCGCCGGGGACCAGGTCGCCGGCCTCGCAGACGACCCGGTCGCCCACCCGCAACTCGGTGCCGGGCACCCGCTCCTGGGAGCCGTCGGCGGCCAGCCGCCGGGCGACCGCGTCCGTACGCGCCCGGCGCAGCGTCTCGGCCTGCGCCCTGCCGCGGCCCTCGGCGACCGCCTCGGCCAGGTTGGCGCACAGCACGGTCAGCCACAGCCAGGCGGCGATGGTCCAGCCGAACCAGTCGCCGGGGTCGCCGACGGCCAACAGCGTGGTGAGCAGCGCGCCGATCTCGACGACGAAGATCACCGGGGAGGCGACCAGCACCCGGGGGTGCAGCTTGCGCAACGCCTCGGGCAGGGACTCCCACAGCTGGCGCGGGGCGAACGCGCCGCGCGCCACGCGGGGTGGCCGCCGCGCCGCGCCGGGACCCGGGGGGTCGGCGGACGGTCTGGGGGTGCGGGTCGGGGTGATGGTGCTCATGTGGCGAGTCCTTCCGCGAGCGGGCCGAGCGAGAGCGCGGGGAAGAAGGTCAGCCCGGCGACGACCACGGCGGTGGCCACGAGCAGCCCGCTGAAGAGGGGGTTGTGGGTCCTGAGGGTGCCGGCGGTGACCGGTACGTGGCGCTGTTCCGCGAGGGAGCCGGCCAGGGCCAGCACGAAGACCATCGGCAGGAACCGGCCCAGCAGCATCGCCAGGCCCAGCGTGGTGTTGAAGAAGTCGGTGTTGGCGGCGAGGCCGGCGAAGGCGCTGCCGTTGTTGTTGGCGGCCGAGGCGTAGGCGTAGAGCACCTCGGAGAAGCCGTGCGGCCCGACGTTGGTCATGCTCTCCTCGCCGTCGCCCAGCGCCATGGCGAGGCCGGTGCCGATCAGCACCAGCGCGGGGGTGACGAGGATCGCGCAGGCGGCGAGCTTGATCTCCCGGGCGCCGAGCTTCTTGCCCAGGTACTCCGGGGTGCGGCCGATCATCAGGCCGGCCAGGAACACGGCGATCACCGCCATGATCAGCATTCCGTAGAGCCCGGAGCCGACGCCGCCGGGGGCGACCTCGCCGAGCACCATGCCGAAGATCAGCACGCCGCCGGACAGGCCCTGGTAGGAGTCGTGGAAGGAGTTCACCGAACCCGTCGACGTCATCGTCGTGGACACGGCGAACAGGGAGGAGCCGCCGATGCCGAACCGCTGCTCCTTGCCCTCCATCGAGCCGCCCGCGAGCTGGGACGCCGAGCCGGGCGCCTGGTGTTCGACGATCGTGACGGCCACCACGCCGGCCAGCCAGATGACGCCCATGGCCGCGACGATGGCGTAGCCCTGCCGGACCGAGCCGACCATCTTCCCGAAGGTGCGCGGCAGCGAGAACGGGATCAGCAGGAGCAGCAGGATCTCCAGGATGTTGCTGATGCCGTCGGGGTTCTCGTAGGGGTGGGCGGAGTTGGCGTTGTACGGGCCGCCGCCGTTGGTGCCCAGGTCCTTGATGGCCTCCTGCGAGGCGATCGGCCCGCCGGTGAGGTGCTGGGTGGCGCCGGAGAGGGTGTGCGCCTCGGTGCCACCCGAGAAGTTCTGGATGGCGCCCAGCGCGACCAGCGTGACCGCGGCCAGGGCGGCGATCGGCAGCAGGATGCGCACCGTGCCGCGCACCAGGTCGGCCCAGAAGTTGCCCAGTTCGCCGGTGCGGTGGCGGGCGAAGCCGCGCACCAGGGCGACGGCGACCGCCATGCCCACGGCCGCGGACAGGAAGTTCTGCACGGCGAGGCCGCCGGCCTGCACCAGGTGTCCCATCGCGGCCTCGCCGGAGTAGGACTGCCAGTTGGTGTTCGACACGAACGAGACCGCCGTGTTGAACGCCTGGTCGGGCGGGATGGCCTCGAAGCCGAGGGACAGCGGCAGGCGGTCCTGCACCCGCTGGAAGAGGTAGAGGAAGAGGACGCTCACCACGGAGAACGCGAGCACTCCGCGCAGGTAGGCCGGCCAGCGCATCTCCGCGTCGGGGTCGGCGCCGACGCAGCGGTAGATCCAGCGTTCCACCCGCAGGTGGCGGCGGGAGGAGTAGACGGCCGCCATGTAGTCGCCGAGGGGGCGGTGCACCAGTGCAAGCACCACGACCACGGCCGATATCTGCAGCACGTCCGTCGTTGTCTCGTTCATCGCCTCGCCGCTCAGAACTTCTCGGGGAACAGCAGGGCGAGGGCCAGGTAGCCGACCAGCAGGCCGGCCACGACCAGTCCGACGGCGTTCTCGACGCTCACAGCCTGGTCACCCCCTGGCCGACCAGGGCCACCAGCGCGAACCCCGCGAGGGTGACCAGGACGAAGACGACGTCGGTCATCGCTGCTCCTGTGGGAAGGGAAACGGTCTCGGAATCGGTCTCACGCGCTCAGGAAACATCCGCTACGGACCTCCGCGAACACCCCTGACACGTTGCTGACGCCGCCGGGCGCAGCCCTGATGCGGCGCATACGGGACCCCCGCCCGGACGTGTCCGGGGTCACAGCGTGTGCGTTCCGTCACCGCACGCGCTCCGACCTGACCGTTACGGACGGGTTTGCGCCCGGGGGCCAGGTGTTACCCGTGGCCGGAGGAGGAGCCAGATCCCGTGAGGGCTTGCGAAAGGTGGAACCCATGACCGCTCCGGTGAAGGAGATGCTGCAGACCTATCCGGCCGATCTCGGCGGGATCGACCGTCAGGCGCTGACCCGGTGCATCCAGGAGACGCTCGCCTGCGCCCAGGCCTGCACCGCGTGCGCGGACGCCTGTCTGTCCGAGGACCGGGTCGCGGAGCTGCGCAAGTGCGTCCGCACGGATCTGGACTGCGCGGACATCTGCCAGACCACCGCCCGGGTGCTGTCCCGCCACACCGGCTACGACGCGAACATCACCCGGGCCCAGCTGGAGGTGTGCGTGACGGCGTGCATGGCGTGCGCGGAGGAGTGCGAGCAGCATTCCGGGGAGCACGAGCACTGCCGGCTGTGCGCCGAGGCCTGCCGGCGCTGCGCGCAGGCGTGCCGGGACCTGCTCGGCTCGCTCGGCTGAACGCGGACGGCGATCCGTTCGCCCCATGTCGGAGGGGGCCAGGAGGGAGGCACCGCCATGGTGCGTAAGAAGGTGGAGGGCGACGAGGTGCAGCGGCGGGCGGCCGCCCACCAGGCCCAGAAGGCCGGCGAGACGCCGAGCGCCCGCGGCGAGACGACCGGGGCCTCGAAGCAGCGGACGCACGTGTCGCACCGTTCCTCGCTGTCGCACGCGGAGAAGGTGGCCCCGATCCACCGGGGCAAGCAGGAGCGGCACGAGGAGTCGGCCAGGGAGCGGGCGGCGGGCAGGGCCGCGCGGTTGCGGGAGCAGGACGCCGTGGCGCGCGGGGACGTCGAGCCGTCGTCGGAGTACACCGAGGCGCATGCTCGGGTGTTCCGCGCCCTCGCGGTGGCGGAGAGCGAGCACGGTGGCGACGCCGTCCACCTCGACGAGGTCGCGCGCGACGCCGACCTGCCGCGCGACGAGACCCACGCGCTGTTGCGCGAGTTGATGAGCGTGCACCGGCTGGTCACCGAGCTGCAGGGCACGGACGTTCCCGACCAGGGACCCCGGTTCGAGACCAAGTCCCGCCGCTGAGCGTCCCGGACGCTCGGGAGGCGCCGGACCCCCGCCTTTCCGCTACACTTCCTTCACATTCGTGAGGGGGCGGGCCGATGGTGGCGACGGGGAACGATGCCGCGGCGGGGATGTTCGTGGTGGGGCTGGCGTTCGTGCTGATGGCGGCGGTGACGTGGAGTCCAGTGTGGCTGGGGATCGGTGGTCCGCTGGTGCTGGGGGCCGTGGTGGTGGCCACGGCCAGGCGCCGGCACCCGGGGGCCGGCCCGGCGCGCGGCTCCGGCCCCGGCGCGGTGGGGCCGCTCGCTAGCCGGCGGGCCCGAGGCGGCCGTGTGGCGGCTCCGCCAGCAGGGTCCGCGGGACCCGGGAGGGATGGGCGGGCGCCCGTCCGGTGGACTCCCTGACGACCAGGTCCACCGACAGGTCGAGGCGGATGGGGGCGAGTGACGGGTCGTCCGACACGGCCTCCAGGACGCGGATGGCCTCGGCCGCCATCTCCTCGAACGGCTGGCGCACCGTGGTCAACGCCGGGGCCGCCGAACGCGCGGGGTCCAGATCGTCGAACCCGACGACCGAGACGTCGTCGGGCACCCGCAGCCCGCGTTCCGCGCAGGCCTCGATGATGCCGAGCGCCTGAAGGTCGTTGCCGGCCACGAAGGCGGTCGGGGGCTCGTAGTGGTCCAGCATGGCGTGCGCCGCCCGCCGGGCCGGTTCGGACTGGAACGGCACGCTGCGGATGAGGGCGCGGTCGGCGCGGATCCGGGTCTCGCGCAGTGCCGCGAGGTAGCCGCCGAAGCGGGCGCGGCAGCAGACCCGGTCGAGCGGCCCGCCGATCAGCCCGATCCGCCGGTGCCCGAGCTCCGTGATGTGCTGGGCCGCCAGCGTCCCGCCGCGCCACTGGGTGGCCCCGACGGTGTTCATGCCGGCCGGCGCGTCGCCGATGGTGTCGAGGATGACGGTGGGCAGCCGCGTCTCGGACAGCCGCTGCTGGACCGCGGGCGGCACCGGCGAGAGCACCAGCACGATCCCGCCGGGCCGGTGGGCGAGCAGGTTGTCCAGCCATTCGGCGCCCTCGTCGGCGTGGCTGACGGTGAGCGCCCGGCCGCTCGGCGAGAGCACACCGGAGAAGCCGCGCAGCAGTTGCGCGTTGACGGCGTTGCCCACGCTGCCGAACACCACCTCCACCGAACCGTGGCGGGAGGCGCGGCGGTGCCACTGGTAGCCGGTCGCCGCGACGGCGTCCAGGACCCGCTGGCGGACCGGGGCGGAGACGCCGGGGCGGCCGTTGAGCACCTTGGAGACGACGCTCTGGGAGACGTTGGCCGCCTGGGCCACGGTGACCATCCGCACGGTCGGATGCTTCGTCATGACGCCCTCCGCTTCGTGTTCCGACCCGTCTCGTTCCCGGCTGGTTCGTTCCCGGCTGGTTCGTTCCCGGCCGGCTCGTTCCCGGCCGGCTCGTTCCCGGCCGGCTCGCCGCCGGCCCCGCCGGTTGGCGGCGCGGTGCTCTGCCGGACGACCAGCGACGTCGCCAACTCCACGCGCCGGCCCGCCGTCGATCCGGACCGCGCGTGCTCCTGGGCGATGAGCCGCACGCCCTCGGTCGCCATCTCCGCCAGCGGCTGGCGAACGGTGGTCAGTGGCGGAGCCAGCATCGCGCAGAGCACGGTGTCGTCGAAACCCACGACGGACAGGTCGACGGGAATCCGCAGGCCGCGGGCCCGGGCCGCCTGGTAGACGCCGGCGGCCTGGCCGTCGGAACCGGCGAAGACGGCGGTCGGCGGGTCGGCGAGGTCGAGCAGCGCGGCTCCGTGCTCCGCCCCGCCGGTGACGAGGAAGTTCCCGTAGCGGGTGAGCGCGGGATCGGGGTCGAGCGAGAACTCCCGGTGCGCGGCGAGGTATCCCTCGTGGCGTTCCCGCGTGCAGCTCATCTCGGGCGAGCCGCCGATGAACCCGACGCGCCGGTGGCCGAGTTCCAGCAGGTGCCGGGTGGCGGCCGCGCCGCCCGACCAGTTGGTGGTGCCGACCGTGGGAATGGTCGGGTCGCTGGTGCCCACCGGGTCGAGCAGGATCAGCGGGGCCGGCAGGCTGGCCAGGGCGGTGATCTCGTCGTGGCGGGCCCGGGAGAGGACGAGGATGACGCCCTCGGGTGGCCGGGCGCGGCGCGTCTCGACCCAGTCGCTGATGCGGAAGCGCGGGTGGCTCGTGGCGGTGACCGCGAGCGTGAAGCCCTGGCTGAACGCGGCCGCCTGGGCGCCGGCGATGAGCTCGCCCGCCCATGCCGTGGTGAACCCCTCGATGAGGACGTCGAGAAGGCCGCCGCGCTGCTGCCCGCGACCGCGGCGCGCGGCGTAGCCGGTCTCCTCGGCCGCCCTGGCGACGCGGTGGCGGGTCTCCTCCGATATGTCTGGCCTGTCTCCCAGCACCCGCGACACCGTGGAGACGGAGACCCCCGCCGCCCTGGCCACCTGCGCCATCGTTACCCGGCCGGCCATGCCAACTCCTCTCCGCCGACGCGCATGCTCGTCCCCGTTCCTCGTTGTCCGTTCCGCAAATATCCGCAACAACTCGCAGAATATTCCGCCACTGACTTATGCAAAAGCCGCCTGAGCCGCATTTTTTGTCTTCTGCCTTGACACACGTTTTTACCAATACCTAGCTTGCGCGTCATGCCCGCCCGCAATTCTTGCGGAGTTCGTTGCGGGCGGATCGATCCGGTTGCCGAGAATTTCGGACCGCCGAGCACGGAGAAGGCCATTCGTGTCTGCCCTCGATGACGCAGCTACCACGTTCGACCACGACCGGGCGGTGGAGCGGGTGCTCCGGCAGAAGGCCGAACCCGGCCCGCTGGCCGCCGACTGGGAGCCCGTGACCGGTCCCGCTCCGGAACTTGACGACGCCGAGGACCGACGGCTGGCCGGCGCCCTCGCCGAACGCTCGGTCATCCTGCTGCGCCACGACGGCCTGCTGCCGCCGGGCGAGGCGGGGCCGGCTCGGATCGCGGTGCTCGGCTGTTACTCCTTCGCCCACCACGTGCAGCCTTGGGAGTCAGCCGGGGTGCGGATCACCACGGGGCGCGGCACCGGCGTCGAGGCCTCGAACTCCCGGGCGCGCGACGCCGTCGTCCCCACCCGGCTGCTGGCGTTCACCGGCCGGGACGGCCGGCGCGTGCTCGACGGCTCCGAGCCGCGCCTCAGCACCGTGCCCGTCTCCCCCGTCTCCGTCTCCCCTCTCACCCACGCTCAAGGAAGAGCCCACTCATGACACGAAGAGTTTCGCTCAGCCGCGCTCACCGATTCGCCGCCGCAGCAGCCGTGGGGACCCTTCTCGTCCTGACCGGCTGCGGGGGCGGCGACTCCTCGGACGACGACGCGTCCGGAAAGCAGACCCTCACCTTCTGGGGCTGGACCGACATGTCGGAGCCGGTCGACCTGTGGAACGAGACCCACCCGGACATCCAGGTCAACTTCCAGATGATCACTTCCGACTTCTTCCCCAAGCTCCAGGCCGCGATCAGCGGCGAGACCGGCGCGCCCGACGTGGTCCAGGTGGACTACCCCAACCTCACCTCCACGGTGGTGGACGGCGCGCTGATGGACATCACGGAGGCGAGCGGGGACATCGAGTCGCACTACGCGCCCGCGGTGTGGGACCAGGTGGTGATCGACGGCAAGGTGTGGGGCATCCCGCAGGACATCGGCACCCAGGCGCTGTTCTACCGCTCCGACCTGTTCGAGGAGGCGGGCCTGGACGCGCCCACCACCTGGGACGAGTACCGGGACGCCGCCGCCACGCTGAAGCGGGAGCACCCCGACTCCTTCGTCACCGCGCTGCCCAGCAACGGCGGCGCGTGGCTGGCCTCGCTCGCCTGGAACGCGCAGGCCCGGTGGTTCGGGACGAGCGGCGACTCCTGGCAGGTCGACATCGACGACGAGGCCACCCGGCAGGTCGCCGAGTACTGGCAGGGGATGCTGGACGAGGGCTACGTCAGGGGCGACCAGCACTGGCAGCCGACGTGGTTCCGCGGCATGGCCGACGGCACCTACCTGACCTGGATCGGGCCGGCCTGGGGCGGCGCCTCGCTGAAGGAGAACGCGCCCGACCTGGAGGGGAAGTGGTCCGTCGCCCCGCTGCCGCAGTGGTCCTCGGGTGACGACGCCCCGGTCTACTGGGGCGGGTCGCTGACCGCGCTGACCAGTGTCACCGAGAAGTCGGACGCGGCGCTGGAGTTCGCCACCTGGCTGAACACCCACGAGGACAGCGCGGAGATCCTCGCGGAGAGCGTCCTCCCGGCCTCCGAGGAGGGGCAGGCGGTCGAGGCCGTCAACCAGCCCGACCCGTACTTCGGCGACCAGGTGGTCAACGAGGTGTTCACCGCCGACGGTTCGTCGAACCCGTGGGTCTGGGGCCCGACGATGACCGACACCACGGCCTACCTCGACGACGCGTTGCAGGCCGTGATCAACGGCTCCACGACGCTTCCGGAGGAGCTGGCGGACATCGACCGGCGGACGGAGACGCAGATGCGCGACAAGGGGCTGTCCGTCCAGTGACCGCGCCACCCCCCACCACCACCGCCCCGCGGGCGCCGGCGACCTCCGACGGCACGGAGGCGCCGGGCCCGCGCCCGCCCGCGGTGCTGCGCAACAAGCGCCGCTTCGGCGCGGACTGGAAGATGGGCTGGCTGTTCGCCACGCCGTTCTTCGCGGTGTTCGCGCTGTTCCACTTCGTGCCGGTCGGCTACGCCCTCTGGCAGAGCGTGCACGGCGCCTCCGAGTCGGGCCTCGGCTTCGGCACGTCCAGCGTCACGTTCGTCGGCCTCGACAACTACACCCGGGCCTTCGGCAACTCCGAACTGCTCGCCGCCGTCGGCCGGGTGCTGCTCTACGGCGCCGTGCAGGTGCCGGTGATGCTCGGGCTCGCCCTGATCATGGCCCTCATCTTCGACGCGGCCGTGGTCAGGATGCGCGGCCTGTTCCAGCTCGCCGCCTTCCTGCCCTACGCGGTGCCGGGCGTCATCGCGTCGATCCTGTGGGCGTTCCTCTACCTGCCGGGCGTCAGCCCCGTCGTGGACCTGCTCGACGACGCCGGCGCGCACGTCGACTTCCTGTCCCGGGGCACCGTGCTGTGGTCGATCGCCAACGTCGCCACCTGGCAGTGGACCGGCTACAACATGATCATCATCTTCGCGGCCCTGCAGGCGATCCAGCGGGAGCTGTACGAGGCCGCGCGGATCGACGGGGCGAGCAACTGGCAGATCGCCTGGCGGATCAAGGTGCCGCTGGTGGTGCCGGCCATCGTCGTCACCGGGCTGTTCTCGGTGATCGGCACGCTCCAGCTCTTCTCCGAGCCGATGGTGCTGCGCACCATCACCGGCAACGTCACCTACAACTACACGCCGAACATGATCGTGTACAACCTGGCGTTCGGCTCGAACGAGCCGCACTACGCGGCCGCCGTCGCGGTCCTCATCGCCGTCGCCTCGTTCCTGCTGTCGTTCGGCTTCCTGCGGCTGCTGCAGAAGAGGAACCCCCATGACTGACGTCACCGCGCCCCGCCGGCCGCCGGTCCCGCGGCGCCGCGGCCCGGGGCGGCAGAGCCGCGCGCCGCTGTCCACCCGGGTCATCCTGACCTCGACGATCGTGGCGCTGACCGCGTACTTCCTGATCCCCGTCGCCTGGATGCTGTTCGCGTCCACCAAGTCGACCGACGACATCAACCGGTCCTTCGGCTTCTGGTTCGCCCGGATCGACCTCTGGCAGAACCTCCAGGACCTGTTCGCCTTCCGCGACGGCGTGTTCGTGCGCTGGGTGGTGAACTCGCTGATCTACTCGGGCTGCGGGGCGCTCGGCGCCACGTTCCTGGCCGCGCTGTGCGGTTTCGCGCTGGCCAAGTACCGCTTCCGTGGCCGGAACGTGCTGATGGGCGCCATCCTCGGCGGGGTGCTGATCCCCGGCACCGTGCTGGCCCTGCCGACCTACCTGCTGCTGAACTCGATGGGCCTGATCAACACCTACTGGGCGGTCATCCTGCCCAGCCTCTCCAGCGCCTTCGGGGTGTTCCTGGTCCGCATCTACGCGGCCGCCGCCGTGCCGGACGAGATCCTGGAGTCCGCGCGCATCGACGGGGCCGGCGACATCCGGATCTTCTTCACCATCGTGCTGCGCATCCTGGTGCCCAGCCTCGTCACCGTCTACCTCTTCGCGTTCATCTCCATCTGGAACAACTTCCTCCTCCCGCTGATCGTGCTGAACGACGAGACGCTGTGGCCCGTCACCCTCGGGCTCTACTCCTGGCAGCTCAACGCGATGAGCGAGCCCGACATGGTCCGGATCGTCGTCACCGGATCCATGGTCGGCACCATCCCCCTGATCATCCTCTTCCTCTCGCTCCAGAAGTACTGGCGCAGCGGCATCACGACCGGAGCCATCAAGTGACCACGGGAGCCACCAAGTGACCAGCAACGAGGCGCGACATGGCGGGACCAGCCGGATGGAGGCGTTCCGGGCCCGCATCGGCGGCTTCGCCTTCGGCGGGGACTACAACCCCGAGCAGTGGGACCGTTCCGTCTGGGACGAGGACGTCGCCCTGATGCGGCGCGCCGGGGTCAACCTGGTCACCCTCGGCGTCTTCGCCTGGGCCTCGCTGGAGCCGGAGCCGGGCCGTTTCACCTTCGCGTGGATGGACGAGGCGCTGGACCTGCTGCACGCGCACGGCATCAGCGTGGACCTGGCCACGCCGACGGCCGCGCCGCCGGTCTGGCTGACCGACGGGCACCCCGAGGTCCATCCGGTCATGGAGGACGGCGAGGTGTTCGGCTTCGGCAACCGGCTGCACTTCGACCCCACCTCGCCCCGCTACCGGGAGCACGCCGCCCGCATCACCACGGCGCTGGCCGAGCGGTACGCCGACCATCCGGCCGTCGCGATGTGGCACATCAGCAACGAGTACGGCCCGGTGCCCTACACGCCGCAGAGCGCGGTCGCCTTCCGGGACTGGCTCAGGAGGCGGTACGGCACCCTGGAGGCGCTCAACGACGCCTGGTACACCCGCTTCTGGTCCCAGGTGTACACCTCCTGGGACCAGGTCAACCCGCCGGAGATCCCGCGGTCCTGGTCCAACCCGACCCGCCGCCTGGACTACAAGCGGTTCGTCTCGGACGCGCTCCTGGAGTGCTACGTGATGGAGCGGGACATCGTCCGCGCGCACCGGAGCGACCTGCCGATCCTCACCAACTACATGCGCTTCTACCGGCACGCCGACTACTGGCGGTGGGCCCGGGAGCAGGACGCCGTCGCGCTCGACATCTACCCCAACCCGGGACACGACGACGCGTTCGTCTCCGCGGCCGTGAACTACGACCTGATGCGCTCGCTGCGCGACGAGCCGTGGATCCTGATGGAACAGGCCGCGAGCAGCGTCTCGCAGTGGCAGGTCAACAACGTCAAGCGCCCGGGACACCTGCGGCTCGGCTCCTACCAGGCGATCGCGCACGGCGCCGACAGCGTGCTGTTCTTCCAGTGGCGCGCCAGCCGCGGCGGGCACGAGCGGTTCCACTCGGCCATGCTGCCGCACTCCGGCACCGGGGCCCGTTCCTGGCAGGAGGTCGAGGCCCTCGGCACCGAACTGCCGCGGATCGCCGAGGCGGTCGGCGCCACCTCGCGGGCGGACGTCGCGCTGCTCTTCGACTGGAACGCCTGGTGGGGCCTGACCGAGACGCACGGCCTGCCGCGCAACGACTTCGACTATCCGGCCCTGGTCACCGACCACTACCGGCCGCTGCTGGAGGCCCAGCACGCCGTCGACATGGTGAACTTCGACTCGGACCTGAGCGGCTACCGGGTGCTGGTGATCCCCAACGCCTACCTCGTCGACGACCGCTTCACGGCGGAGGTCTCGCGTTTCGTGCACGCCGGCGGGACCCTCGTCTGCTCCTACTTCTCCGGCGTCGTGGACGCCCGCAACCAGGTGCGCCAGCCCGCCTACCCCGGCGCCTTCCGGGCCCTCGTCGGCGGGTACGTCGACGAGTACTGGCCGGCCAGGGAGAACGAGACGTTCGACGTCGAGTTCGCCGACGGCTCCACCGCGCGGGCCGACTTCTGGCAGGACAGCATCCACCCGGAGACCGCGACCGTCCTCGCCTCCTACGCCTCCGGGCAGCTGGCGGGGCGGCCCGCGATCCTGGACAACGCCGTGGGCGCCGGCCGCGTCGTCTACGTCGGCACCCGGCTGGAGGCGGACGCCTTCCGCGACACGCTGCTGGGCGCCGTCGCGGACGCCGGCGTGCGCCCGCTGCTCGCCGGCGCCCCGGCCTGCGTGGAGGCGACCCGGCGCTCCACAGCGGAGGCCGACTACCTGTTCCTGCTCAACCATTCGGAGACCGACCCCGCCGAGGTCCCCCTCCCCGGCGCCGGCCAGGACCTGCTGACCGGCAAGGACGCCACCGACCCGATCGTCCTCGCCCCGCTGGGCGTCGCGGTGGTCAGGACCGCCTCCGCCGACGCTCCCTGACCCGGCCGCGAAGCCACCACCCGGCCCACCATGGGAAGGTGGAGCCCGGGTGGTGGCGGGCGGGCGGTCGTGGAGACGGATGGAAACATGGCAACGCTGAAGGACATCGCGCGACGCGCGGGTGTGTCGGTGCCCCTGGTGTCGCGCGTGCTCAACAACGACCCGCAGGTGCGGCTGCGCGAGGAGACGCGCGAGCGGGTGTTGCGCATCGCGGAGCAGCTGAACTACACGGCGAACTACGCCGGCCGCGCGCTGCGCCTGTCCCGCACCGGCACGCTGGGACTCCTCGTGCCCGACGTGAACAACGCGATCTTCGCCGAGCTGTTGCGCGGCGTCGAGGACGCCGCGGACGAGAGCGACTACATCGTGCTGCTCGGCAGCGCGGACCGGGTGCGGCCAGGAAGCGACCTGCTGCGCCGCCTCGTGGGCGAGGGCCGCGTCGACGGGTGCCTGCTCCAGCGCCGGGACAATCTGGACGACAGCGCCCTCCAGCAGTTGGTCGAGGCCGACGTCCCGGTGG
The DNA here is from genome assembly GCF_039871525.1 of Streptomyces sp. B6B3. Taxonomy (NCBI): domain Bacteria; kingdom Bacillati; phylum Actinomycetota; class Actinomycetes; order Kitasatosporales; family Streptomycetaceae; genus Streptomyces; species Streptomyces sp. B6B3. The sequence continues at coordinate 161,057 of NZ_JBDPLU010000004.1, forward strand.
TCCTGGTGAACTCGGTCGGACGGCGCGGGCTGCGGCCGGGCGGCAGCGTGACCATGGACGACGCCGCGGGCGCCCGCCTCGGAACGGAACACCTCATTCGTTGCGGCCACCGGCACATCGGGCTGGTGTCGGGCCTGCCGGGGCATGACACCGCTCGGCGGCGGGAGGAGGGCTTCCGGGCGGCCCTGCACGAGGCCGGCCTGCGGCAGCGCACCGGCTGGACCCGCCGCTTCGGCTACCGGCCCGAGGACGGCCATCGGGCGTTGCGCGACATGCTCGCCGGCGAGGCGCGGCTGCCCACGGCGCTGCTCGTGGCGAACGTCAACGCGGCGATCGGCGTACTCGGCGCCGCGCGGGAGGCCGGGATCGACGTGCCGGGTGAGCTGTCCGTGGCCACCGTGCACGACAGCTGGGTCGCGGAGCACACCTGGCCGCCGCTGACCGCGGTGCGGATGCCGTTGTACGAGATGGGGTGTGCGGCCGTGACGATGCTGGTCGGCCGGCTCAAGGACGAGCGCCCGACCGAGGACTCCGTGGTCGACGCGGCGCCCGAACTCGTCGTGCGGTCCTCCACCGGCCCGCCGGGACGGTGACGCCCGACGCGACGTGGCCGTCGCCGTGGCCCGACAGCGGTCCCTGCGGCGGTCCTGACGGCGGTCCTGACGGTGGTCTTGACGGCGTCAACTCCGAGAGGTACAACAGGTAAAACGTTTGCTCTCGGGCGGCCTTCCGGGCCTCCCCCCGTCGCACAGCCACCGTGTCCGTAAGTCGTTCACCAGTGGGGGTCCTTCGTGGCATATCACGCCCTGCCCCAGGCCGACCGCCCGCTCGACGGAATGCTGGTGCTGGACTTCAGCCAGTTCCTGGCCGGCCCTGTAGCCGCCCTGCGGCTGGCCGACCTCGGTGCGCGCGTCATCAAGATCGAGCGGCCGGGAACCGGCGACATCGGCCGGCGCCTGGCCTTCGCCGGCCTCGAACTGGACGGCGACACGCTGTCGTTCCACGCCATGAACCGCGGGAAGCAGAGCTTCACCGCCGACCTGAAGAGCGCCCCCGGACTCGATCGGGTCAAGGAGCTGGTGCGCCAGGCCGACGTCCTGGTGCAGAACTTCCGCCCGGGCGTGATGGAGCGGATCGGCCTGGACTACGAGTCGGCCAGCGCCCTCAACCCCCGCCTCGTCTACGGCACGATCACCGGCTACGGTCCGGACGGGCCGTGGCGGGACAAGCCGGGCCAGGATCTGCTCGCGCAGAGCGTGTCCGGACTGCCGTGGCTGAACGGCAACGGGGCGCAGGGTCCGGTGGCGGTCGGCCTCTCCCTGGCCGACTCCCTCGCCTCCATCCACCTCGCCCACGGCATCACCGCGCTGCTGCTGAGGCGTGAACGCACCGGCCGCGGTGGGACGATCGAGACCAGCCTGCTGGAGGGCATGCTCGACCTCCAGTTCGAGCTGCTGACCGCGCGCTTCTTCGACCCGGACCTGGCCGTGAAGCGCGGCTCCACCCACAGCGCGCACGCCTTCCTGCCCGCCCCCTACGGCATCTACCCCACCGCGGACGGCCATCTGGCGCTGGCGATGAACCCGGTGCCGAGGATCGGCTCCCTCATCGGTCTGCCCGCCCTGACGGCCTACCAGGACCCGAGGACGTGGTGGACGGAGCAGGAGAAGATCTCCGAGCTGCTGGCCGCGCACCTGGCCACCCGTCCCACCGACCACTGGCTCGACCTGCTGGAGCCCGCGGACGTGTGGTGCGCGCCGGTCCACGCCCTGCCCGAGCTGATCGACCACGAGGGGTTCACCGCCCTGGAGATGACGCACGAGGTCAGGCGCGCCCCCGACCCCGGGTCGCCCGCCGAGGACGCGCCCCCCGCGGTGCGGACCACGCGCAGCCCGCTGCGCATCGACGGCGGCCTGCTGAGCGGAGGCGGCGCCGCGCCACGACTCGGCGAGCACAACGAGGCGGTGCGAGCCGAGTTCCTGGAGGGATAGCGGTGGCCGTGACACTGCGCGGAATGACCTGGGACCACCCCAGGGGAGTCGGTTGCCTGCTGGCTGCCGGAGAGGTGTGGCGACGGGTGCGCCCGGACGTCGAGGTGACGTGGCAGACCCGCTCCCTCCAGGCGTTCGCGGACTTCCCACTGGAAGAGCTCGTGGCGCGCTACGACGTCGTCGTGATCGACCACCCGCACGTCCCGCACGCCCACGATCACGGCCTGCTGCTGCCGCTCGACGGCCGGGGGCACGACGCGCGTCTCGCCGCGCTCGCCGCCCGGAGCGTGGGCGCGTCCTACCCCAGCTACGAGCACGGCGGACACCAGTACGGCCTCCCGGTCGACGCCGCGGCCCAGGTCGCCGCGTACCGCCACGACCTGCTGCCGCGCCCGCCCCGGACGTGGGAGGAGTGCCTCGAACTCGCCGCCGATGGCCGGGTGCTGTGGCCCGCGAAGCCGGTGGACGCCATCTCCAGCTTCCTGACCCTGGCCGCGAACCAGGGCCACCCGGTGGCCGCGGGTCCCGACCGCTTCGTCGCACCAGAGGCGGGTCTCGCCGTGCTCGACCAGTTGCACCGGCTCGCCGACTCGGTGCCTCCGGCCTGCCTGTCCGAGAACCCCATCGAGACCGCGGAACGCCTGTCCACCTCGGACACCTGGGCATACGCGCCCCTGCTGTTCGGCTACACCAACTACAGCCGGTCGGGGTTCAGGCCCCGCCCGCTGACCTACACCGACATCCCCGAGGGCCCGGGCGGGGTGGCCGGCTCCTGTCTCGGCGGCGCGGGCATCGCGGTCTCAGCACGCACCGCGCACCCGGACGAGGCGGCCGAGTACGCCCTCTGGCTCGCCTCGGACTCGGTGCAGCGCGGCAGCTACTTCGCCGGCGGTGGTCAGCCGGCGAACGCCGCCGCCTGGGAGGACGAGGCGGTGAACGCCGACTGCCGCGGCTTCTTCCGCAACACCCGCCGCACCCTGGAGCAGTCCTGGTTGCGCCCGCGCTACGCCGGCTGGCTCGCGGTGCAGGACGCGGCCGGCACCGCGATCAACGCGGCGCTGCGGCGGCGGATCGACGACGACGAATGCCTGCGGCGGATGGAGCGGTCGTACGCCCGCTCGTTGGAGGCCGCCACGGACACGGACACGGACGCGGACGCGGACACGGGCGCGGACACGGGCGCCGCCACGGACGCCGGTCCGACGGAGGGGTGAGCGGGATGCGCACGGTCGAGGAGTACTTCGACGACTACGAGATAGGCCGGGTGCGGACGACGACCGGCCGGACGGTCACCGAGGCGGACATCGTCCTGCACGCGGGCCAGACCGGCGACCTCTTCCCGCACCACATGGACGCCGCATGGTGCGCCACCCAGCCGTTCCAGCGGCGGATGGCGCACGGGACCCTGGTGATGTCGCTCGCGGTGGGCATGACCGCCGGCGACATCAACCCCCGCGCCATGAGCTACGGCTACGAGAGGGTGCGCTTCGTCCAACCGGTGTTCATCGGCGACACCCTCCGGGTGCGGGCCGAGATCACGACGAAGCGGGAGCACCCACGGCGCCCGCTCACCCACGGATTCGTCGACGAGACGGTGACCGCGGTGAACCAGGAGGAGCGGACGGTGCTGTCGCTGGTGCACGTCTACCTGGTGGAGAGACAGCCCGGAGAGACCGCGGCGGAAGAGCCGGAAGAGAACGCCGGAGCGCCCAGCAGGACCAGCGAAACCAGCGGAATCAGTGAATCCAGCGAGACCAGCGAGACCAGCGAGAGGTGACAGCGATGCCCAGGACGCTGCGGGTGGCCCACCGCGCCTTCGAGGGCTTCGACCGGGCGCTCGCCCGCCAGATCGAGGCGCTGCGCACCACCCGCCCCGACATCGAGGTGGAGACGGTCAGCCTGGAGATCCACGAGCTGTACCAGCGGCTGGTCGCCGATCCCGGCGGGCCGCCCGCCGACTGGGACGTGGTGCTGTGCAACACGGACTGGCTGCCCGCGCTGATCGCCGGGGAGCGGCTGCTCCCGCTGGACGACCGGCTGGCCGCGAGCCCTCCGCCGGACTGGCCCGAGGGCTGGAGCCCGACCCTGCGCGGTCTCCAGCGCGGCCCGGACGGCGCCACGTACGGGCTGCCGTACCACGACGGGCCGCAGATGCTGATCTACCGCACGGACCTGTTCGAGGACGCGGCCGAGCGGGCACGCTTCGAGCGCCGCCACGGATATCCGCTGCGGGCGCCCCGTACCTGGACGGAGTTCCTGGACGTCGCGCGCTTCTTCACCCGCCCGGGCGACGGCCTGTACGGCTGCGCGCTCGCCGGGATGCCCGACGGGCACAACAACGTCTACGACTTCCTCATCCAGCTGTGGAGCAGGGGCGGCGAGGTGCTCGACGGGCGCCGGGCGGCGTTCGCGGACGACCGGGGCCGGCGGGCGCTCGAGTACCTGCGCGGCCTGGTGCTCGACCACCGGGTCACCCAGCCGGATCCCCGCGAGTACGACAGCGTCAGGGCCGGCGACCACTACGCCGGCGGCGGCGCGGCCATGATGTGGAACTGGTGCGGGTTCGCGGCGGTCGCCGAGGGGCCGGACGCCGCGGTGCGCGGCCGCAACGGGCTGGCCCCGATCCCCGCGGGCACGCCGGGGGAAAGCGTCTCGCTGTCCGTGTACTGGGTGATGACGCTGCCTCGCCAGGCCCGCGACCCCGACCTGGGCTGGGAGTTCCTGCGGCATCTCGCCACGCCGGGGATGGACCGGGTGACCGCGCTCGAGGGCGGGATCGGTTGCCGCCTGTCGACGTGGCGCGACCCCGAGGTGCGGCGCCGCTACCCGTGCTACGACCTGATCGAGGAGGTCAACGCCACCGCCAGGCTGATGCCCGCCCTCCCCGAGTACCCGGACGTCAACGACGTGCTCAGCGACGCGATCGACTCCGTCCACACCGGGGCGGCGTCCCCCGCCGAGGCGCTGGCGCGCGCGGCGGAGGCCACCGACGCCCTGCTGGCGCGCACCGACGGCCAGAAGGGCACGCAGCCAGACCAACCGACGCGGCAGCCCACGCAGACCTCGGGCCCGACACCCGACCAGACCACGCCGGCCGCCCCGCTCTCCGAACCGAAGCAACAGCCCTGTCGGGCGTCAGGCCCAGTGCCCAACGACACCGCGCTGGCCGCCCTGTCGTTCGACCACCGGCCCGTCCTGCCCGAGCGGCCCAGGCCGATCGGGATCGTCGGCGCGGGTGCCATCGTGCGGGCCGGTCACCTCCCGGCCTACCGGGCGGCCGGGCTGCCGGTGGTGGCGATCGCCGACCTCGACGCCGACGCCGCCCGGCGGGTGGCCGGGGCGTTCGGCATACCGACCGTGTACCGCAGCGCGGACGAGCTGATCGCCGACCCCGAGGTCGAGGTCGTCGACATCGCGGTGACCGCCAACACCCAGGCCCCGATCGTGCGGGCGGCGCTCAGGGCGGGCAAGCCGGTGCTCGCGCAGAAGCCGCTCACCGAGGATCTCTCCGAGGCCGTCGACCTGGTGGCCGAGGCCGCGGCGGCGGGCGTCCCCCTGGCCGTCAACCAGCAGATGCGCTGGGACCCGGTCGTCGCCGGCACCCGGGCCCTCATCGACGCGGGCTGGTTCGGGCGGCTCGCCGGCGGCGCGTTCGACATCGACGTGCTGACCGACTGGAGCCTGTGGCCGAACCTGCTCCGCACGCCCCGCCTCGAGTACTTCAACCACTCGATCCACTACGTGGACGCGCTGCGCCACCTCTTCGGCGACCCGGTCGCCGTCACGGCGACCACGGCCCGCTTCCCCGGCCAGCGGGCTCGGGGGGAGAGCCGCACCTTCACCGTCTACGAGTACACCGAGGACCTCGTCGTGGTCGTCAACAGCGAGCACAACAACTGGTCGAGCACGCCGCGCGCCGTGCTGCGCTGCCAGGGCACGGAGGGCAGGTCCGAGGGATACCTCGGATCGCTCTACGACTATCCGCAGGGCCGTCCCGACGTGCTGGAGTTCGTCTCCCGCAACCACCTGCCAGGACACCGCCTCATCCGCGAGTTCGACGAGCGGTGGATCCCGGACGCCTTCGCCGGCCCGATGGCCGACCTGCAACGCGCCTGCGCCGAGGGACGCGAGCCCGCGGTGTCCGGCCGGGACAACCTGACCACCCTGCGCCTGGTCCACGCGGCCTACCGGGCGGCCCAGGAGGGGCGCAGGGTCCCGCTGGCGGAGGTCGAGTTGCCCGACCGGACGACCTGACCCCCTGACCACCCCGGGTCTGGCCTGGTCCACGCGGCCTACCGATCACCCAGCAGGATCGGGTCCACGCCGTCGCGGATCTGGCCCATCGCGTCCGCCACGTCGGTCCGTCCGTCGCGCACCCGGTCCCAGATGGGCTTGATCGTGTCCTTGATCTTGGGGGCGCTGGGCAGGTGGAGCACGCCGTCGGCGGTGGCGTACGAGTCCAGCGCGTCGTAGAAGAGTCGCGCGCCGTTCGGGGCGTTGGGCGAGCGGAGATAGGCCGGCCAGGCGGACTTCCGGCCGGGACTGCCGCTGCCGGTCGAGGCGAACATGAAGGTCAGCCCGGCGGTGGACATGTACTCGTTGAGGTAGACCCAGGCGGCGTCCTGGTGCTGGCTCCCCGAGGTGATCCCGTAGCAGCTTCCGACCGCGCTGGTGGAGCGGCGGACGGGACCGGCGGGCCAGTGGCTGAAGTCGTACTGGAAGGCGTCCTGGCCGCGCAGCATGGGCCCGAGCCAGGAGCCGGCGATGTCCATGGCGGCCCGACCCTGGAGGAACGCGCCGGTGATGTTCAGTGCCTGGTGCTCGCCCAGGGTGGGGGTCGCCGGCATCAGCGCGTCCACCCACCAGCGCGCCGCCTCTCTCGCCCGCGCGCTGGTGACGACGCAGTGCGTCTGCTCCTGGTCGAGGACGCGGCCGCCGAAGGGTTGCAGGAACAGCGGCGAGGCGTAGGGGAAGGACAGGTCGGGGAACGAGGAGAACCCGTAGATCCTGTCCGCACCGCTGCCCTGGGTGAGGTGACGCGCCGCGTCCCGCAGGTCGTTGAGCGTCCAGTCCTCGTTCGGATAGGGCACCCCGCCGTCGTCGAAGATGTCCTTGTTGTAGGCGAGCATCACCGGGCCGCAGTCGTAGCCGAGGCCGTGGAGGGAGCCGCCGAGCCGGTAGTAGTCGAGCGCCGGCCTGGTGAAGTCGGCCTCGTCGAAGTCGGGCTGGCGGGCCACGTACGCGTCGAGCGCCGCGAACTTCCCCGCCTGGATGAAGGACTGGGCGAAGCCGTACTGCGCGTACATGAGGTCGGGAAGCGAGCCGCTGGCCGCCTGGATCACGTACTTGGACAGGTAGTCGCCGCCCGGGGTGTTCTCGGTGGCCACCTCGATGGTCGGGTGGCGCTCCATGAAGAACGTGTCGAACTGCATCTGCCGCACCCAGAAGTCCGGCGTCCAGGTGTGGGCGACGACGATCTTGGTCCGTTTCGCGGGATCGCCGATGCTCCGCGGCCAGTTCAACGAACGGTTGAGCCGCCTCGCCTCGTCGAGCGGGTACAGCTCGCTGTCCACCGGCTGCCCCTCGATGCTCTGGCCGCCGGGAGATCCGGCGCATCCGGCGAGCCCCGGCACGGCCACGGCGGCCGCTCCCGCGGCCGTGGCGCCCGACAGGAACCGGCGCCTGGACAGACCGGAGGCGTTCGCGTCCGTGGGACGGCGCGTCATGGGACCACTCCTTCCGTCAGCGCCCGCCGAAACCGGACAGGGCCACGCCGCGGATGAACATGCGCTGGGCGATGAGGAAAACGACGATGACCGGGATGAGTGTCAGCAGAGCCACGGCCATCATCTGGTTGTACTGGGTGCTGTACTGCCCCTGAAAGAGACTCAGGCCCAGGGCCAGCGTGTACTGGTCCTGGTCACGCAGGTAGATCAGCGGTCCGAGCAGGTTGTTCCAGTTGCTGATGAACGAGAAGGCGGTGACGGTGGCGATGGCCGGTTTGATCTGCGGCACGATGATCTGGAACAGGATGCGCATGTGCGACGCCCCGTCGATGCGAGCCGCCTCGTCCAGTTCCTGCGGGACGGTCATCATGAACTGCCGGATGAGGAAGGTGAAGTAGGCGGAGCCGAACCAGGCCGGCAGGATCAGCGGCCAGAAGGTGTTGACGAGCTGCAGCTTGGCGAACATCGCGAACACCGGCACGATGGTGATCTCCGCCGGCACCATCATGGTGGCCAGCATCAGGCCGAAGAGCACCCCCCGCCCGCGCGCCCGGACGCGGGCGAAGGCGTAGGCGGTGAGCAGGCAGGAGAGCACGGTCCCGACCACCGCCGCGGTGGTGATCAGGACCGTGTTGAGGAGGAAGGTGCCGAACGGCAGGGCCTGCCAGCCCTTCACGAAGTTGTCCCAGTGGAAGCTGGTGGGCAGGAAGTCCGGCGGGTACTGCGAGATCTCGTCGTCGCCCTTGAGCGCCGTGGAGAGCATCCACAGGAACGGCAGGATGAAGACCGCCGCCCCGACGACCAGCAACAGATAGCTCACCACACGTTGCGCGCGCTCCGCACGCACCGTGGACAGCCGCGCCCCGGGCGCCGCACGGCCACGCCCCGCCGCGTGGACGGATGTGGTGACTGGTGTGGTGACTGACGTGGTGACTTGTTTGGTCATCGGATCGCGCCTCCCTTCCTCCGGTCACGAGGACTCGTAGTAGACCCAGCGCCGCGCGATCCGGAACTGGACGAAGGTGACGACCATGATCAACATGAGCATCACCCAGGCCAGTGCGGACGCGTAGCCCAGGTCGAAGTACACGAACGCCTGGCGATAGATGTAGAGGCCGAACAGCAGCGTGGCGTTGCCGGGACCGCCGTCGGTCATGATCAGGACCAGGACGTACGCCTGGAGGCTTCCGATCAGGCCGGTGATCACGTTGAAGAAGATGACCGGCGACATGAAGGGGATGGTCACGTGCCAGAACCGCCCCCACCAGCCGGCGCCGTCCAGGGTGGCCACCTCGTACATCTCCTGCGGCACGCTCTGGAGCCCGGCGAGGTAGATCACCATCGTGGTGCCGGCGCCCCAGACGCTCATCATGATCAGAGCGGGGATCGCCCACTCCGGCGAGGACAGCCACCCGGGTCCGCGGATGCCGACCACCCCCAACAGGCGGTTCAGCAGCCCGTAGTCGGGGTGGAGGATCTGCACCCACAGCAACGCCGTCGCGAGACCGGAGACGATCGACGGCATGTAGAAGACCATGCGGAAGAAGCCGATGGCCCTGACCGGCTGGTTCAGCAGCAGCGCGAGGCCGAAGGTCAGGAGCACGCTCACCAGCACGGATCCGAAACCGAAGTACACGGTGTTGCGTAGCGACTGGTAGAAGGTCGGGTCGTTCAGCATCTCCCGGTAGTTGCGCAGGCCCACCCAGTGCGGCGTGGACAGCAGCGACCAGTCGGTGAGGCTGATGACCGCCGAGGCGATGATCGGGCCGCCGCCGAAGAAGACGAAGCCGACCATCCACGGCGTGGCGAACAGGTAGAAGCGGCGCTCCTCCCGCCGGGCCAGTGGCGACAGGCGCGGCCTCCGGCCGGGCGCCGCCTCCGCCGACCCGGCGTCGGGAACGACGCGGTCGGCGGTCACGAGATCGAGTTCCCCATGAGTCGAGCTCCCCACGAACGGGCGAGGATGCGCGAGCACCTCGCGGACGGCGGGCAACCGGGAAGGTGACGCAGCGATGCACCACGGACCATGAACAATCGTTATATCTAAGTGCGAGACATTAGAGGGCAACGTTCAGGTCACTGTCAATGGTTAAGTCGCCATCCCGTGGCGGAACTTCGACGCATCAAGGCAAACGTTTGATCACGAGGGCTTCACCTCGGCTTCGCCCCGTCGAGAGGATGTCGGTGACGAGCCCTGCCCGTCACCGACATCGTCGCGTGTCAGCCCTGGACGAGCCCGTTGAGGTAGCGCTCGACGTTGGTGTAGCCGCTGGCGTCGGTGCCGTGGGCGTCGGACGGGTCGTCGGGGTTGAGGCCCTGGCCGTCCTCCCAGGCGTCCGGCATGCCGTCGCGGTCGCCGTCGACCGGTGCGGTGCCGCCGTTCAGCTGGCCGAAGCCGCCGACGGCGGCCGGGTCGGTGATCAGGGCGCCGGACTCGTTCCGCACGTCGTCGACCAGGCGTTCGTCGATGGCGTCGCGGTGCAGCGAGGCGCCGGCCTCCGCGAGGACCGTCTCGTACGCGTCCTGGGCGGACTGCACCGCGATGTCCGGGAAGTCGAACGGCTGGTCCATGATGGTGGCCGGGCCGAGGTCGGCGTCGGTGGTCTCCCGGCCGTCGAGCTGGCCGTCCTTGTCGCCGTCGTAGTAGTTGCCGTCGGCGTAGATCATGTAGTTGGCGTTGGCGCGGGAGTACGGGGCGCCGGAGGTCGACGGGCCGGCGACGAAGTAGTTGCCGAGGGCGTTGGCGTTACTGATGCCGGCCGAGTCGCCCAGGATGTACGCGTCCGAGCCCCAGTTGTAGACCACGTTGTTGACGTACTGCAGCACGCCCTTGGACTTGGGGTTGCGCGTCTTGTTGTGGGCGTAGAGGTTGTGGCTCAGCGTCACGCCGTCGCTCTGCACCAGCCCGCCGCAGGAGTGCGGTTCCAGGCCCTCGGAGATGATCGAGTACTGCACCGTGATGTTCTGGCTGGAGTTGATCGAGAAGTTCTCGTCGCGGCCCCAGGAGGCCGAGACGTGGTCGAAGACGATGGTGCTGGCGCCGTCCATGGTGATCGCGTCGCGGTTCTGGTCCGGCGTCAGGCCGTGCCGGAAGCGCATGTAGCGGACGATGACGTTCTCGGAGTCGGAGAACGACACCTGGTACCCGCGGGTGGCCACCCCGTCGCCCGGGGCGGTCTGGCCGGCGATCGTGATGTTGCTGGACACGTGCAGCGGGGAGGCGAGCGAGATGTAGCCGCCGACGTCGAAGACGACGATGCGGTTCTCCTCGCTCACCGCGTCCCGGAAGGACCCTGACCCCGAGTCGTTCAGGTTCGTGACGTGGTACACCTCGCCACCCCGTCCCCCGGTGGCCTGCGCCCCGAATCCCTCCGCCCCGGGGAACGCGACGGGGGCCAGCGCCGGAGCGCTCCCGGCCGCGGCCGGCGCGACGACCCCCGACACGGCGACGAGGGCGACCACGCCCAGGGTGTTTCTCCACCTGCGTGACACGAGCGACACTCCCTTCCGATCAGGCTCTTGCACCTGACGTGTTGTCGCCCACGGAGCCCCGAAAGGTTGCCGTGTGCATGACCAGTCCCCTGACCACCCGCCTCCCCTACGTCGCGGCGGCCGGCGGCGGGGTCGCCGCCATCCTGCTGGCCTCGCTGCTCACCAGTGGGCCGTGCTGCGCGGCTCGTCGCGGCGGGGGTCCGTCAGAGGGTGACCACGGCCTTGACGAAGCCGCGGGGTTTGGTCTCCAGGGCGTGGTACGCCTCCTCGACGCGATCCAGCGGATAGCGGTGGGTGACCAGGTGCGTCAGGTCGAGGCGGCCGGAGGCGAGCAGGTCCATCGCCCGGCGGGTGGCCGTCGCCAGCAGGTGGCGGTCGCGGACGTGGGCGTTGACCACGTCGAGCGCCTTCCAGTTCCACGTGCCGAGGTCCACCTCGCGGGGCGTCTGGTGGTAGCCGAGCACGGCGAGGGTGCCGTGTTCCGCGGCCAGGTCGGTGGCGAGCCGCAGCCCGGCGGCCGTGCCGCTGGCCTCGACGACGAGTTCGGCCGTCGAGCGCGGCGGGTCGGCGTCCTCGGGGTGGCCGAGCCGGGTGGCGCCCAGCGTGCCGGCGACGGCCCGGGCGTCGTCGCGGGGGTCGATGGCCGCCACCTCCGCGGTGGGGCTGAGGGCCAGCAGCCGGGTCATCACGAGGCCCATGAAGCCGAGGCCGACCACGGCGGTTCGCGCGCCGACGGCCGGGGCCGCCCGCCGGTAGCCCTCGACGACGCAGCCGAGCGGCTCGCCGAGGGCCAGCGTCGGGTCCAGGCCGTCCGGCACCGGCACGAGGTCGACCGGATCGGCCGTCACGTAGTCGGCGAACGCGGGCACCAGCCGGCCGGTGACCCGCTGCCCCACCCGCAACCCCTCGACCCCGGCGCCGAGCAGCGCCACGGTGCCGACCGGCTCGTGCCCGAGCCGGGCCGGGACGGCCGGATCGGCCGGGCCGCGCCGCCAGGCGGTCAGATCGCTGGCGCAGATGCCGACGGCCTCCACCCGGACCAGCACCCGCCCGGCCGGGGGCGGCGGGAAACGCTCCTCGCGGACGGCGAACGTGCGGGGCCCGGTGAGTTCGGCGACGCGACCGGTGAGATCGTCGAGCGGGGTCATGGGCGGCTCCAACCGGGCGGCGGGGACGAAGGGGCACCGTGGCCAGCGTGCCCGACGTGCCGCCGGGGAACCGCCGGCCGACGCCCTGTGGTGGGATGCCCACCATGAGCGATCGGGTGACGGGTCGGGTGCTGTATCTGCTGGGGTGTGCCGCGCCGCCCGTGCGGTACGTCGAGGGGGCGGTGCGCGCGGCGCGGGCGCGGGGGTGGGAGGTGTGCCTCGGGCTGACGCCGACGGCGGCGGGGTGGCTCGGGGAGTCGCTGCCCGGGCTGGCCGAGGCGACCGGCCGGCGGGTGCGGACCGCCCCGTCCACGCCCGGGGCGCGCGGGGACTGGCCGCCGGCCGACGTGGTCGCCGTGGCGCCCGCCACGCTGAACACGGTCAACGCCATCGCGCTGGGCCTGACCCCGACCTGGGTGGCGAACACCGGCGTGGACGCCGTCGGCAGGCGCATCCCCCTCGTCGTCATGCCGTGCGTGAACACCGACTACGCCCGGCACCCCCAGTTCGCCCGGTCCCTCGACGCGCTGCGGGCCGAGGGCGTCCGGGTGCTGTACGGTCCCGGCGGGTTCGAGCCCAACCCACCCGGCCAGGGCCGGCCGGAGGCGTACCCCTGGCACCTGCTCCTCGACGCGGCCGAGGACGCCGGGGGGAGGTCGGCGGCGGAGTCGGCGTAGCCACCCGCGCCCGGGGTCCGGAGGCGGGGGCGGCTGGGCTGGGGATGTTCGCGCGCCCCCGCCGGTCTCCGTGACCACGGGGGCGTCCTCGGAGAGTCATCCAGCGCGGGTCGGAGTCTGGTCGTCTGGTCACGCGACGGGCGGGTTCGTCGGGCGGGGCGGCATCCTGCCGTCGGGCCACCACGTACCGGGCTCCCTGCGCGGGAGGGGGCACGCGGGGGCGCATCCGTACAGCGGCACGTCGTTGCCGCGCCGGTCGGTCACGCTGCCCAGGGCGCGGGCACGGACCCCGATGCGGTTGCCGCACAGGGCACAGTCGATTCCGGTCTGTTGGCGCATGGTGAGCTGTGCCAGGCCGGGCAGCTCCGGGTCGTGCGCGGTGTCGGCGCCCTGCTGCCGCGCATCGGGGCGTTTGGCGGTCACCGTCGTCACTGCCACGCTCGCGCCTCGGCCCGGTAGGGGCGCGTGATGGGCTCGCGGTAGCTGAGGTGATCACGGTTGGCCTTCAGATGCTCCGCCGCCCAGACGGTGACCTGCCCGGGGTGGGTGCCCGTCGGGCCTGTCACGCCGCACGCGGTGCACTGCATCGTGTACGTCCACGCCTCAGCCTCGGGTCGCTCGTCGGGCACGATCCCGTACTCGCGGAAGCGGTACGTCGCGCGGCTCATGACCGGCCCCCGCGCGTCTTGCCGCCCTTGCTCTCCCGGTTCTTCCTGTTGATCTCGTTGACTCGCCTGACCTCCTCGCGCAGCCTCCTCATGGTCGCGCTGTCCTGCGTTCCCTGCCGTCCCTCGGCCGGGGCCGCCGTCGTCCCCGCGCTCACCGCTCGACCACCTCAACGGCGCGGGCACAGACCGGGGTGATGACGCGCTTGACCGTGGCCGCCATGCGGCGGCGGTTCTCCGGGGTGTAGAGGGACGGATCGACGAGCGTGCCCCAGTTCTCCGGGTCGATACCGCAGGCCACCATGGCGGCGTCCAACTCGACCCTGGCGTCAGCGATCACCCGCAACAACGCGACCACATCGGCGCCATCGCCCGTCGCGTTCGTCTCCTCGCTCACCGCGCGTCCCCCGGAGTGAGAGCCTGCGTGAGCTTCCGAGCCGTGGCCTCCTGGCGCGGTGTCGGCGCCGGAACCGGTTCGAGGTTCCGGGCGGTTCCTGTGTGAGACTCGGGCATGGTTGCCTGCTTCCTTCAGGTGATCCACGCCCCCGGGCCGCTCGCAGCGCGGTCGCGGGGGTCTTACATTTCCAGGCAACCGGCCCCTGTCTCGCGGCGGTACCGTGGCAGGAGCGACCGCTTTTAAGAGCTTTAAGCGCCTGGGGAGTTGAGGCCAATGGATAACCCAGAGCCCAACGGCGATCTCGAACGGCTGTACCGTGCGGCGGGCTGGACGCTCCGTCAGTTCGTCCAGGCGGTCAACCGGGTGGGCACCGAGCAGGGCACACCACTCAAGTACCGGGAGCCGTCGGCGCATCAGTGGCTCGCGGGTCACCTGCCCAGGAAGAACGTGCGACCCGTGATCCTCGAAGCTCTTTCCCGCAGACTTGGCCGTCCGGTCTCGCATTCCGAGGCGGGCTTTCCGACCCCTTCGGCGCGGTCAGTCCGCCGTCCAGGAACGGTTGAGGGGGTGATTGATCTCGGCAGACAAGACATGGACCCGTCACGGCGCGGCGTTCTGGGAGCGAGTCTGTTCTCCGTCGCTGTGACCGTTCCCGACTGGCCTGACGTCGTAGGGCGCATGGAAGCGGCCCAGACCGGCCAGACGCAGCGCATAGGAATGCCTGAGGTCGATATGGTCATCGCCATGACTGAGCGAATCTCAGAGCTGGATGACCAGTTCGGTGGACGACATGCGCGGCCCATGGCCGCGGCGTTTCTTGTCAATACGGTGTCCCCGTATCTACGCTGCGACGCTCCCGAGTCAGTTCGGCAGGCCATGATGTCGGCGGCCTCCGATCTCTGCTACCTGACCGGATACATGGCGGTAGACGAGGGAGTTCACGAGCTCGCTCAACAGTATTACCTGAAGGCCCTGGAACTTGCCGGAGCAGCGCAGGACCATGTCACGTACTGCACGACGTTGCGCGGGATGAGCGTGCAAGCGGTCGATACCGGCCACGGAAGAGAGGCCATGCGACTCGCTGACGCCGCAGCCGCCGCCCCGCAGGCAGGCCCGAGAATGCGAGCGTTTCTCGCGGGACAGCAGGCTCACGCCTCCGCCCAAATCGGAGACCGCAACAATGCGCTGATGTATCTCCGCGAAGCCGAGGTAGCAATGGAAAAAGCCGAGGCCAGAGAAAAGGCATTCGGGTCCTACGATCCTGCGGCATTGAACTATCACACGAGCCAGGTTCGGTACGAGCTGGGCGACATGAACGGCGCGGTCGAGGCGATGCAACAATCCGACAGGCTGCGCTATGCCGTGTACCGGCGGACTCGCGTGAAAGAGCGCATAATCCTCGCCGAGCGCCAACTGTCGATCGGGCACCTGGAAGCGGCGTGTGCCACCTGGAATCAAGCTCTCGACGATTACCCACTGGTCCAGTCGGGGCGAGTCGATCAGAAGATGCAGGCAATGTTTGGACTCATCCGTCCGCATCTCAGGAATCACGCGGCTCGGGAGCTGTACGAACGGGCAAGGCTCACCACCCCCGCCTCACTCATGGCATGACGCGACGAAAGCCGCCGTACCGGCCTGGGAAGGCTGGCACGGTGGCGCGGCCACCTGGCCGCATGTGGTGGGCGCCGCGCGCGGCGGCGCTGCGGTACGGCGGCGCGGGGCCGTCGATTCCCGGGTGGGGGCGGGTCAGGGCGCTCGGGGGTCGAACCGGGCCGAGACCGCCTGTTCCAGGGTGACGCCGCTGGCGTCGTCGTCGGGTTCGAGGAAGGCGTGGATGATCGCGAGCGCCACCGTGCCCATCAGGGAGCGGTGGTTCTCGTGGTCCACGACGCCGGCGCCCGGGTCGCCGATGGCGCGCAGGGTCAGGCCGTCCGTGGTCGCGGACAGCGCGTTGGCCAGGTCATCCAGCGTGAGGCCGGCACGTAGCCGGAGGCCGCGTTGCCGCATGACGGCCGCGTAGACCTCCTTCCAGTAGCCCAGGTAGTGCTCGTACATGCCGGAGATGGCCGCCCGCACGTCGTCGTCGCCCTCGGCGGCCGTCATCAGGGCGAGGCCCAGCCGCACCGAGGGCATCTCGACGCCCTCGGCCGTGTGTTGGAAGGCCATCTCGTGCACCGCACGCACGAAGTCGGGCCCGTTGACCAGCCGCCGGGTGATGGCGGCGCGCCGGTCCTGGTAGCCGGGACGGTAGTTCTCGCGCCAGACCGCGAAGTTGATCAGGTCGGCCACGAAGTCGGACTGGGCCTTCCAACGGTCCCGCAGCATCGCGACGCTGCCCCGCCGGGTGAACGGGCGCGGGTTGTTGGCGACCTCGGCGGCGACAGCGCGCTGTGAGAGGAAGCTCAAGAACAGACGTCCGTCGTGGTCGGGGTGTTGCGGTGCTGGGCCCAGGTGCCGGCTGAGCAGCCGCATGCCGGCGGCCAGGTACGCGGCGGTGATCGGGTCGTTGGCGAGCCGGGTGCGGAAGGTGCGGGTGCGGCGGTTGAGATGGCGCAGCACGCCCGACAGGTCCCGGTCGTACGGATAGGGCAGCTCCCCCTTCGGGGACCTGCGCCTGGGCGCCGGCGGTTCGTTCTCGTCGACCATGCGGGCATGTTCCCCCGCCCTCGTCCGGAACGACAGGGGCGCGGCTGCGCGGAAGTCGCGGTCGCGCCCCACCTCCGCGCAGCCGCGCGGCAGCGGGCCGCCGGCCGGCCGCGCTACACAGGAGGTCCCAGAGGACGGAGGAGTGGTCACGATGGATCCCGACGCGAACCCCGACAGGAACCCAGCCAGGAACACCGCCATGAACCCCGACGTTCCCGACGCCGCCGGGCACGATGCCGCCGTGGCGCGGCACTGGGTCGCCGTCAGCAACGCGGCGGTCCGGCTGGTGCTCGGCGTGCTCGCCCTCCGCCTGGCCAGCAGGGCGCTGACCCCGTCCGGCGCGTCGCGGGCCGCGGACCGCACGCGGGCCCAGCGTCTGGCGGCGCTGCGGACCCTGCTCGCCGAGGCGCGGCGCCCCCGCCGTTGAGCCGGCCGCCCCGGGTCACCCCGTGAGGAGCGCGGCGGCGTCCGAGGCGCAGGCCCAGGAGAGCGTGACGCCGGCGCCGCCGTGGCCGTAGTTGTGCACGCAGACCGCGCCGCCGGGCAACGCCTCGCGCTCCAGCCGGATCGCCGGCCGGTAGGGGCGCAGGCCGACGCGGTGGTCCAGCACCCGGGCGGCGCCGAGGCGGGGGTCGAACGCGGCGGCGCGCTCGACGATCCGCGCGGCCAACTCGGGATCGGGGTCGGTGTCCCCGCGGTCCTCGTGCGCGGTGCCGCCGAGGACGACGATCTCGGGCTGCGGCAGGACGTAGAGCAACTCCGTGCCGCCGGCCGGGTCCCGCACGGCCTCGTCGGGGGACTCCGCGAACCACTCGTCGACGCGCGGGGTGGGCTGCGCGACGACCACGAGCTGGCCCCTGACCGGGCGGAGCAGCGGGTCGGGCACCAGCTCGCGGGCGCCGAGCCCGGCGCAGTTGACGATGGCGGGTGCCTCCCGCGCGGCCTCGGCCAGCGAGGCGAGGGCGCGCCGTTCGAGCACGCCGCCGGCGGCGGCGAGCCGGCGTTCGAGGTGGCCGAGGTAGGCCGGCATGTCCAGCAGCGGCAGGCGGGCCCGGTACCCGGCGCGGTACCCGGCCGGCAGCCCTTCGGAGATCAGGGACGGGCGCAGCTCGGCCGGCAGCCCGGCGACCCAGGAGGGCAGCCGGAACGAGGCGGAACGGGCGGCCTTGAGACCCGCGACCATCCGCACCCCCGTCTCGTCCGGCGTGGCGGCGAGGGCCGTGAGGGTGTCGAGGGTGCGCCGGGCCCAGCCGGCGACCCGGTCCGCCGGGTGGGCGCGGTACGGCTCCCACAGGGCGCCGGCCGCCGCGGAGGTGGTGCGGGCGGCCGGCTCCCGGGTCACGACGCGGACCCGGCGGCCCGCCTCGGCGAGCACGACGGCCGTGGTCAGCCCGAGCACGCCACCGCCGACGACCAGCACGTCCTCACTCACTCCGCCACGCCCGCCCGGATCGCCCATGCCGCAACGCTAGCCGCCGGGGCTGTCGCGCACACCGGTGCCGCTACTCGAACGGGGCCGGGTCGCCCGCGCCGTACCGGACGATCTCGGGCTCGCCGTCGGAGAAGTCGATCACGGTGGTGGGCTCGACGCCGCAGTCGCCGGAGTCGACCACCGCGTCCACCACGTGGTCGAGGCGTTCCTTGATCTCCCAGCCCTGGGTCAGCGGCTCCTTCTCGTCGGGCAGCAGCAGCGTGCTGGACAGCAGCGGCTCGCCCAGCTCGGCGAGGAGCGCCTGGGCGACGATGTGGTCGGGGATGCGGACGCCGACGGTCTTCCGCTTCGGGTGCAGCATCCGGCGCGGCGCCTCCTTGCTCGCCGGCAGGATGAACGTGTAACTGCCGGGTGTGGCGGCCTTGATCGAACGGAACGCCGCGTTGTCGATCCGCACGAAGTGGCCGAGCTGCGCGAAGTCCCGGCAGACGAGCGTGAAGTGGTGCCGGTCGTCCAGGGCCCTGATGGACCGGATCCGGTCCAGGCCGGCGGCGTTGCCGAGCTGGCAGCCGAGCGCGAAGCAGGAGTCCGTCGGGTACACGATCAGCCCGCCGGACCTGACCAGGTCCACGATCTGGCCGATGGTCCGGCGCTGCGGGTTCTCCGGATGAACGTCAAAGTATCTGGCCACGCCGCCGAGGGTACGCCCGGACGGCCCGGCGGGTCCCGCCCCGCCCCGCACGGGAGCGGGGGGGGGGGGGGTGGGGTGGGGTGGGGCGGGGCGGGTCAGCTGACGCCGCCGGGGATCTCGTCAGGTGGTGCCCGGGCGGGCGAGCAACGCGACGAGCGCCTGCCGCGCCTCCTCCGCCGCCTCCGTGAACTCGTTGCGGGCCAGGTGGAGCGGCAGCTCGTGGGCGGGCGCGTCCAGGTACCGGGTCGCCTTGTGGGCGAGGTCGGCGGGGTCCTCGGCGAGGCCCTGGGCGACGATCAGGGTGGCCGCGTCGGTCCAGAGGGTCGGGTCGTCGATGAGGTCGCGGACGGTGCCGACCGGCCGGACGGCGGGCGCCGGGTCGGCGACCGTCCAGCTGTGGCTGCCGTGCCCGACGCTCAGGGGTTCCGTGCCGTCGGGGAGGTGGACCGTGGCCGTGACGCCGACCGGGACGTCGGCCTCCAGGGTGAACCGCCCCTTCTCGCGGCGCCAGGCCACCCGCGCCTCGCCGTACGGGGTGAGGTGGCGGGCGGTGGCGTGGGTGAGCGTCGGGTACGGCAGGGGCCGGACGGTGATCTCGCGGTAGCCGGGGGCGGCCGGCGCGAGGCCGGCGACCACCCGGTGCATCCAGTCGGCGACGGCGCCGAGCGCGTAGTGGTTGAACGAGGTCATCTGCCCCGGGTTGATGCTGCCGTCGGGGAGCATCGAGTCCCAGCGCTCCCAGACCGTGGTGGCGCCCATGGTGACCGGGTAGAGCCAGGACGGGCAGCCGCGTTCCAGCAGCAGCCGGTGGGCGAGGTCGGCGCGGCCGGCGGAGGTGAGCGCGTCCGCGATGAGCGGGGTGCCGACGAAGCCGGTGGCGATGCGGAAACCGCCCGCGCGCACCAGGTCGGCGAGCCGCTCGCCGGCGCCGGCGCGCTGCTCCTCGCCCGGCAGCAGCGCCCATTCGACGGCGAGGGCGTAGACGGTGGGCGCGTCGGAGAGGATCCGGCCGGCGCCGGTGACGTAGTGCCGGGCGAACGCCTCCCGGGTCCGCGCGGCGAGCGCCGCGTAGTGCTCGCCGTCGGCGCCGATGACGACGGCGGCGTCGGCCACGATCTCCGCGGAACGGGCCAGGTAGGCGGTCGCGATGACGTCGGCGTCGGCCCGGGCGGCGAACGGGTTGTCCGGCGGCGCGGCGGGGTCGAGCCAGTCGCCGAACTGGAAGCCGCCGGCCCGGACGCCGTCGATGGTGAGCGAGGAGATGCGGTCCACCCAGGCCCGCATCGAGTCGAACTGCCGCTCCAGAATCCGGGCGTCGCCGTAGCGCTGGTAGAGCACCCAGGGCACCACGGTGGCCGCGTCGCCCCATGCGGCGGCGGTCGCGTTGTCGCCGCCCAGCGCGTCGGGGACGACGAACGGGACGGAGCCGTCGGGAAGTTGGTCGGCCGCCAGATCGGCGAGCCAGGAGGACAGGAAGCCGGCGGTGTCGAAGAGGAAGCTGGCGGTCGGCGAGAAGACCTGGATGTCGCCGGTCCAGCCGAGCCGTTCGTCGCGCTGCGGGCAGTCGGTGGGGACGTCGAGGAAGTTGCCGCGCATGCCCCAGACGACGTTCTCGTGGAACTGGTTGAGGTCGGGGTCCGAGCATTCGAACCAGCCGGTGCGGCGCAGGTCGCTGTGCACCACCACGGCCTCCGCCTCGAAGGCGTCGAGCCCGGTGACCTCGGCGTAGCGGAAGCCGTGGAAGGTCAGGCTCGGCTCCAGCACGATCTCGCCGGCGGCCGGCAGGAGATACGTGTCGGTGGCCTCGGCGGTGCGCAGCGGGCGAACGCCGAGCTCCTCGTGCTCCAGCACCTCGGCGTGCCGGACGGTGACCTCGGCGCCCTCGCCGGTGTCGCGGGCGGTGATCCTGACCCAGCCGACAAGGTTCTGCCCGAAGTCGACCAGGGTGCGGCCGGAGGGCGAGGTCCACACCTTGACGGCGGGCAGCACCTGGGTGGCCCGCACGGGCGGTCCCTCGGGCGCGACCAGCCGGCCCAGGTCGGCCTCGACGACCTCCACCGCGCCGCCGGCTTCGCCCGCACCCGCCCCGCCCGCGGCGGGCCGCAGGTCGGTGCGCTGGCCGTCGTAGAGGTCGTCGGCGAGCACACCGCTGGTCCGGGCGGTCCAGCGCTCGTCGGTGCCGACGGTCTCCACCGAACCGTCGGCGTACGTCACCTCCAGCTGCGCGAGCAGCGCGAGCCGGTCCCCGTAGAAGGCCCGCCCGCCGTCCCAGCCGAGGCGGCCGCGGTACCAGCCGTTGCCGAGCAGCACCTCCAGGCTGTTCTCGCCGGGCCGCAGCAGCCCGGTGACGTCGTGGGTCTGGTAGCGGAGGCGCTCGGCGTAGGCGGTCCAGCCGGGGGCCAGGATCTCGTCGCCGACGCGGGCGCCGTTGAGCGTGGCCACGTACACGCCGTGCGCGGTGGCGTAGAGCCGGGCCGACGCGATCGCCGAGTCGGTCCGCAGCGTCACGGTGCGGCCGAGGACCGGGGCGGGGTCGCCGACGCCGCCGAGGGTGACGGGGCTGACGAACCGCGCCGTCCAGTCCTCCGGGGCCAGCAGGCCGGCCTCGACGGTGGCGGGCTCGCTCCACTCCGACCACCGCTCCCCGTCGGCGACGCGCACCCGCACGGTGGCGCGGGCGCGGGCGGCCAGCGGTTCGAAGGGCCAGGGCACCAGCACCCGGTCCGGGGACGCCACCCGGACCGTGGTGCCGTCGAGTTCCAGTTCGTAGGCGGTCTGGGTCCAGGCCGGGTCCTCCGTGCCGACCTGCCACGACAGGCGCGGCGTCGGGGTGCCGACGCCCAGGTCGAGGTTTCCGTGGAGGTCCCGGTGCTCGAAGCGGACGGGGCTGACGGACAGCGAACTCATGGTGCTTTCTCCAACGTCGGAGCGGGTCGGTGGTCGTGTCGTCGTGTCGTCGTGCGGCCAGGCGGTCAGGAGGTCAGGCCGGGCAGTCGGGCCAGGCCGTGAGGTCCACTCAGCCCTTGATCGCCCCCGAGGTCATGCCGGCCACGATCTGCCGGTTGAAGAAGAGGAACATGACCAGGGGCGGGAGCGTGATGAGCAGGATGTCCATGAAGAGCAGGTTGTACTGCGTCTCGAACTGGCTCTGGAAGTTGAACAGGGTCAGCTGGACGGTGGCGTTCTCCTCGCCGGGCAGGAAGTAGAGCGGGTTGGCGAAGTCGTTGAAGACGGCCACCGACTGGACGACGATCACCGTGATGGTGACCGGCCGCAGCAGCGGGAAGATCACCCGGAAGAAGAGCCGCAACGGGCCCGCCCCGTCGATCACCGCCGACTCGTCCAGCTCGCGCGGGACGGTGGCGATGAAGGCGCGGAAGAGCAGGACGGAGAACGCGAGACCGAAGGTGATCTCGACCATGATGAGCCCGAGCAGCGTCTTGAACAGCCCGATCTCCTGGAGCACCCAGATGGTCGGGACGACGGCCGGCGGGATGATGAGCCCGGACAGCACCAGGAGGTTGACCGGGCCGGTCCACGGGCCGCGCCTGCGGTGCAGCACGAAGGCCACCATCGAGGCGATCACCACCATGACGGTGACGCTGGAGACGGTCAGCACCACGCTGTTGATGAACGCGATGATCAGCAGGTAGTCGCGGGCCTCCAGGACCGCCTGGAGGTTCTCGCCGAACTGCCAGTCCGACGGCAGCGAGAAGTCCAGCAGCGACGCCTCCTGCTGCCCCTTGGCGGCGGTCAGCACGATGAAGGCGAAGGGCACCAGGAACACCACGGCGAAGGCCAGCAGCGCCAGCGCGGTGAGCCAGTAGTTGGGCCGGCCCCGCCGGCCCTGCCGCCCCCGCGGCGCGGTTCTCGTCTGCCTCACAGCTCGGTCTCCTTGCGGCTGAGGAACCAGAACAGCGGGACGACGATCGCGGACACCAGCAGGAAGAGCACGACGTTGCCCGCCGTGGACAGGCCGTAGAAGCCGGCCTGGTACTGCTTGTAGATGACCGAGGCGATGACGTCCGAGGTGAATCCGGGACCGCCGCCGGTCATGGTCCAGATCAGGTCGAACGACCGCAGCCCGCCGATCAGCGACAGGATGATGACGGTGACCATGGCGGGGCGGGCCAGCGGCAGCGTGATGTGCCAGAAGCGCTGGAACGGGGTGGCGCCGTCCACCTGCGCCGCCTCGTAGTACTCCTGCGGGATGGACACGATGCCCGCGATGTAGATCACGGTGGCCAGCCCGACGCCCTGCCACACGTCGACCAGCGCGACGGACAGCAGGGCGAACGACGGGTCGGTCAACCAGGCGGGCCCGTCGACGCCGACCTGCTCCAGCGCCCGGTTGATGACGCCCTCGGAGGGGTGCATCAGCGCCGTGAAGGTGATGCCGACGCCGATCAGGCTCACCAGCACCGGGAAGAAGACGACCGAGCGCAGGAAGCCGCGCCCGATGATCTGGGAGGTCAGCAGCACGCCGAGCAGCAGCCCGAGCACCACCTTGGACCCGGACGTCACGACGGCGTAGATGAGGGTGTTGGTCAGGCCCTTCACCAGCGCCGGCTCGCGGAAGAACTGCGTGAAGTTCTCGAAGCCGATGAACTCGTAGTCGAACAGGGTCCAGCGGGTGAGGCTGAAGAAGAAGGACGCGCAGGTCGGCAGCAGGAACAGCGTCGCGTAGATGATCGCGGCCGGCAGGTAGAACCAGTGCGGGTACGAGCTCCGCCGGCCGGGGCCGGCGCGGCGCGCGGCCTGCCGGCCCGGCCGGGCCGCCTTCTTCTCGAGGGTCAGGGACATGGGCGAGCACCTCGGATGGGTCGGGGTACGGCGGATCGGGAGGCCGCGGGGCGGATCGCGCGGGAGGCCCCCGCGGCCGCCGGCGGCGGGTGCGCCGGCCGGGTCACCAGCCGTCGAGGCCGAGTTGCTGCGCCTGCTTCTCCACGTCCTCGTCGTACAGCTCCGCGCCCGACTGCGCCGAACGGATGCCCGAGCCGACCTCGACGGTGATCTGCTCCAGCGCCGGGCCCTTGACCGGGGACAGGAACTCCAGCGCCGGACTGACCGCCTCCTCGTCGAAGTACGCCTGGGTGTCCTGGACGGCCTGCGGCACGTCGGCGGGCAGTTCGCAGCCCTCGACGGCGTACGGGCCCGACGGCATGGCCGCCGCGAGCTGGGACTCGCAGCCGGCGGGGCTGGCGATGAACGCCAGGAGCTGCTTCGCCGCGTCCAGCTGTTCCCCCTCGGTGGTCTTCGGGATGTAGACGCCGGCCGGGGTCCACACGGTCAGGCCGTTGCTGGCCGCGTCGTCGCCGGGCAGCGCGAAGAAGCCGACGTCCTGCTCGGCGGCGGGCACGGTGTCCACCATCGGGGGGACCGCGTTGGTCAGCATCGGGTAGTGCGCGACCTCGCCCTCGCCGATCAGCCGGAGGCCGTCCTCGTAGGTCGCGGAGGCGAAGTCCTCGTTGAGGTAGTCGGCCTCGTACACCTCCTGGAGGTGCTCGAAGCCCTGGATCGCGGCGGGCGAGCTCGCGTACTTGGCCTCGTTGGCGGTGTAGTCCTCGGCGAAGTTCGGCTCCGCGGCGGTCACGTTGTGGAAGTCGCCCAGCACGAACAGCTGCGAGGTCCAGGTGTCCTGGTAGGTCTGGGCTACGGGGGCGACGCCGGCGTCCTTGATCGCGGCGTTGTTCGCCATGAACTCGTCCCAGGTGGTCGGCACCTCCAGGTCGAGGTCGGCGTACACCTCCCGGTTGTAGAGCACGCCGCCGCCCATGTGGGTGCCGAACGGCGCGCCGTAGACGTCGTCCTCGGCGGTGACGGTGGAGCGGAAGGAGTCGTCGATGTCGCCGACCCAGCCCTCGTCGGTGACCGGCACCAGGTTCTGCTGCGGGTTCAGCGCCTGGAACAGGGAGCCGGAGTTGTACAGGAAGACGTCGTTCATCTCGCCGGTCGCCAGCCTGGTCTTCACCAGGTTGTCGCCCTCGCCGCCCTGCGGACGGGTCTCGATGTCGACGGCGATGTCGGGGTGGGCCTCCTCGAAGTCCCGCACGAGCTGCTCCGCCGACTCGACCCCCTGCGGGCTGTTGTCGACCAGATAGGACAGGGTCACCTTGCCGTCGTCGCTCCCGCTCGACCCCAGGTCACCCGCGCTGCAGGCGGCCAGGGGGAGCGAGAGCGCCGCGACCGCGGCGAGTACGGACGGGCGGTGAGCGGTTGAGCCGAACCTCATGTCGTCGAACCTCCTTGGCCCGGAGTGCGTTGGCGAGTCCGAACCGGAAACCTGGGGAGTTCTGCTACGCGGGAGGGAGTGCGTCGCGGGAAGGGAAGAGCACGGAAGCGGGGAGGCGGGTTTCGGGGAGCCGGAGGGGGATGGCGGGGACGCGGAGGCGTCGAGGGCCGGCTCACAGCCGGCCGGGCGTAGAACGTTGTCCGGGTTGAAGCGTTTCAAAGGCTGACCGGTGAGCCGCCGTGCGTCAACCCGGGCGTTTATAACGAAGGGATAAACGGGACGGGCCGGGAGTCCTGCTCGCTACGCCCGCGGCGGCTTCGCGGTGGTGCGGCGGACCACCAACTGCGGGGATACGGAGACGAGCTGGGCGCGGGTGCGGCGGCCCTCGACGCGCTCCAGCAGCAGCCGGGCCGCCGCCGCCCCCATCGCGTGCCCCGCCTGGTCGACGCTGGTGAGCTGGACCGGCGGCAGCGCGGCGACGGCCGTGTTGTTGAAGCCGACCAGGGAGACGTCGTCGGGGATGGCCAGGCCCAGTTCCCCGGCGGCCCGGAACACCCCGAGGGCGGCGACGTCGGCCCCGACGAGGATGGCGGTCGGGCGGGTGCCCGCGGCGAGCAGCCGCAGGCCCGCCTGGTAGCCGAACTCCTCGGAGAACCTGACCCTGATGATCTGCTCGTGCTCGGCCAGGCCGTGCCGCCGCATCGCCTCCCGGTATCCCTCGGCGAGCGCCACCTCCGGCCTACGGGCCCACCGGCCCACGCTGTTGCCCAGGGCGGAGACGTGCGCGATCCTGCGGTGCCCCAGCGCCACCAGGTGGTCGACGACCAGCCCGCCCCCGGTGGCGTCGTCGTCGACGACGGAGTCGAACTCGGCGGCGCGGTCGTGGTGGCCGATGACGACCGTGGGCACGTGCGTCGCGGTGGCGGCCACCTCGCCCCTGGGGATGCCGGGCGCGATGAGGATCAGGCCGTCCATCCGGCGGTCCACCATCGCGTGCGCGACCCGAGCCTGGTCCCCCGGCGCGAAGCCCGCCGCGCCGACCAGCACCGTGTACTCGCTGTCGCTCAGCTCCTCGGTGACGCCCTCCAGCAGGTCGGCGAAGAAGGCGTTGCGGATGTTGTCCAGCAACACCCCGACCGTGTACGTCCGGCCGCGCATGCCGCGGGCCGCCGCGTGCGGCCGGTAGCCGAGCTCCGTCATGGTGGCGCGCACCCGCTCGCGCATGCCGGGGCTGACCCCGCGGGCGTTGCGCAACACCTTGCTGACCGCCGAGGTGGACACGCCCGCCCGGCGCGCGACGTCGGCGATCGTCACCCGCCGCGCCGTCGGCTCCATGACCGCTCCCCCACTCCCCCCAGCCTGTGGACGCGCCCATTCATACCACGGTGCCGCGGAGTGGACGGCGGCCCTGACGGAGAACGTTCTACGCCGCGAGGCCCCGCCCGCCAGGCCGCCCCGCACACCGGCCACGACCGAACCACGCCCCAGCCACGACCCGACCACGACCCGGCTAACAGACGGGCCGCACCCGGTCGTCGGGCAGGTAGAGCAGACGCTCCTCCTCGGTGAGGTCCCGGTTGACGGCCTGGCACACCTGGTCGATGGCCTCGGTCGGCGTGAACACGTCCTCCTCCCAGTACCGGACCCTGCCCTGCCGGTCGCCGGTGGCGAGGGTGGCGCCGTCCGGGGAGAACGCCAGCGCCTCGACGGCGGTGCGGTGCCCCATGATGGTCGAGCGCTTCTCCAGCGTCGCGGTGTCCCAGACCTGCACGGTGCCGTCCTCGCTGCCCACGGCGAGGGTGGTGCGGTCGGGGCTGAAGGCCACCGTGACGAGGGTGTGCCGCGCGTCCTTGATGTCGCCCAGGCGCTGTCCGGTGGCGATGTCCCACAGCCGGACCAGCCCGTCCTGGCCGGCGGAGGCGAGAGTGGTGCCGTCGGGGTCGACGGACAGCGAGGTCGTCCAGCCGGTGCCGACGAGCGTGGTGCGGAGCCCGCCCGTGACGGTGTTCCACAGCCGGGTCCGCCCCTCGACGCCGCCGGTGGCGAGGACAGCGCCGTCGGGCGAGAACGCCATCGCGGTCACCCAGCCCGTCGCCAGCGTCTCGCGGGTCTCGCCGGTGGCGACGTCCCACAGCCGCAGCGTGCCGCCGTCGTAGCCGACGGCAAGCGTCTCGCCGTCGGGGCTGAAGGCCAACGAGGCCACCCAGCCGGCGCGCGCCGGCAGCTCCCGGATCCTCGTGCCCGCGGCGACGTCCCAGAGTCGCACGGTGCCGTCGGTGGCGCCGGTGGCCAGCATGGTCCCGTCGGGCGACAGGACCGTCGTGGTCACCGGTCCGGTAGCGGTCTCGGCACGGGGCTCGCCGCTGGCCGTGTGCCACTGCCGGGCCGTCCCGTCGCCGCCCGCCGAGGCCAGCAGCGAACCGTCGGGGCTGAACTGGAGGGAGGTCACCTCGGCGCCGTCGTCGGCCAACCGGTACCGCGGGGTGCCGGCCTCGGTGTCCCACAGCCGGATGGTGCCGGCGCTGTCGCCGCTGGCGAGCGTGGCGCTGCCCGCGCCGAAGGCCAGGGACGTGATGCTGTGCTGGTGGCCGTTGAGGGCGATCCGCATCATGCCGGTATCCGTGTCCCAGAGCCGCACGGGCCCGTCCTCGCTGCCGGTGGCCAGCACGTCGTCGGCGCCGAACGTCACCGCCCGCACCGCGGCCTCCCGCGGGGTCACGATGAACGTGTAGCGCGGCTCGCCGGCGGTCGGCTCCCACACCCGCGCGGTGCCGTCCTCGCTGCCGGTGGCCAGCAGCGAGCCGTCCCTGTTGAAGGCCAGGGAGGTGAGGCTCTCCGTGTGGTCCGTGAGGATCCGCCGGAGCGTTCCGGTGTGCGCGTCCAGAAGCCGGACGTCGCCCCGCATGTCCCCGGTGGCCAGGGTGACGCCGTCCGGGCTGAAGGCGAGCGACACGACGCCCGACGAGCCGCCGGGGATCTCGTCACCGCGGCGCTCCCCGGTCGCCACGTCCCACATCCGCACGTCTCCTCCCACGTCGCCGGTGGCGAGGAGGGAGCCGTCCGGGCTGAAGGCGAGCGAGCTCACCCAGGACGCGTCGTCGAGGAGCCGGAAGTCGCCGGTGGCCACGTCCCACAACTGCACGATGCCCCCGGCGACGTCGCTGTGGCTGGCCAGGAGGGAGCCGTCCGGGCTGAAGACGATCTCCTGCACCGGACCGCGCGGATAGTCGGTGGCGCTGCGGGCCGGGTTGAGCGTCATCCGGGGCTCGCCGGTGTCCGCGTCCCACAGCCGGATCGTGCCCTCGGCGGTGCCGGCGGCGAGCAGGTTCGCCTCGGGGCTGAGGGCCAGTGTCCTGACCGGGCCCGGGGTGGTGAGGCGGTACTTGAGGGGAACCGTGGCGGCGGCGTGCAGGCTGCTCCTGGCCTCGGCGGTGGGGTCGAGCCGGTAGGCCTCGACGGCCAGCAGCGACGCCAGGTCCGGATTGCTGCCCAGCAACGCCCGGGACTCGGCGGCCAGTTGCCGGGAGCGCGCGGTGTCCTGCGCGGCGACGGCCCGCTGTTGTTCGCGCACCGACGCCTGCTGCTGGTTCACGGCGATCACGGTGGTGCTCAGCGCGGTGACCAGCAGGACCGCCAGACCGATGGCGAGGGCCCGCAGCCGGCGGGTGGTGCGGGCGGCGGCCTGGTGCTCCTGTTCCCGGGCGTGCAGGCTGGCGGTGAGGAAGACCCGCTCCAGGTCGGTGAGCTCGCCGCGGCGTTCGGCGGGGAAGAGATCCTCGGCGCCGGCCAGGCGGCTGCCGCGGTAGAGGGCGCCCGGGTCGCGGCGCAGGTCCTGCCAGGAGCCGGCGTCGTCGGTCAGCCGCCGATGGACCCGGAGCCGTTCCCGTTCGGCGTCGATCCAGCGGGCGAAGCGGGGCCACGCGGTGATCAACGCCTCGTGCGCCAGGTCGATGCCGGTGCCGTCCAGGGTCAGCAGCCGGGCCCTGGCCAGGTGTTCCAGCACCGCGTCGATCTCCGCCGGGTCGGCGAAGGCCAGCTCCCGCCGGTCGATGGGCCGCCGGGTGTCCGGCGCGCCCTCGCCCGGGGTGACCAGCCGGAGCAGGATCCGTCGGGCCAGGTCGCCCTGTTCCTCGGTGAGCTGCCCCCACGCCTCCTCCGCGGTGTGGGCGACCGCGCCGCGGACGCCCCCGGCGGACTCGTAGCCCGCCAGGCTCAGGCTGCGGCCCTTGCGCCGGCGCCAGGTCTCCAGCAGGGCGTGCGACATCAGCGGCAGCCCGCCGGGCTCGTCGGCGACCTCGGAGATGACCCGGGCGGTCAACGCCCGCTCGACGATCAGCCCCTCGGCCTGCGCCGGCTTGACGATGGCCTCCCGTAACTGGTCCGGCTCCATCGGCCCGACCAGCAGGCTGGCCTCGTTCAACGCGCGGGCGAGCGCGGGGTGTTCGGCGCAGCGGCCGTAGAAGTCGGCCCGCACCGCGACCACGACCCGTAAGCGGCTGTCGGGCTCGCGGGCGGCCAGCACCCGGTCCACGAACCGCGACCGTTCGCCCGGGTCCCGGCAGAGCGTGAAGACCTCCTCGAACTGGTCCACCACCACCAGGGTGTCCCCGTCCCCGTCGCCCTCGCGCGGCGCGAGCACGCCGGCGCTGACACCCATCGGGTGTTCGCCTGGCGTGCAGATCCGGATGCCGTCGGGCGCCGGCAGTTGCGCCCGCCCGTTCCGCAGCGCCGGAATGAGCCCGGCCCGCAGCAGCGAGGACTTTCCGCTCCCCGACGGCCCGAACAGCACCGAGAAGCGCGCGTCGCGCACCATCCGCAGCAGGTCGTCGACCAGCTCGTCGCGGCCGAAGAACCGTTTCCGGTCCGTCGGCTCGAACCGGGCCAGGCCGGGATACGGTGCCGTCGCCTCGGCGGCGTCGTCCGCCTGGACGGCGACCACGTCGGAGACCAGCCGCCAGCGCGCCTCCCACTCCTGCGGGTCGCCGCCGCAGGCCGCGACGTAGGCCAGGGTCACCGGCAGCGACGGCAGCCGTTCGCCGCCCGCCGCCCGGGACAGCGTGGAGACCGTGTAGGGGGTGCGCTCGGCCATCGCCCGGTAGGTCATGCCCCCGGCCTCGCGGCGCAGTTCCCGTAACTGCGCGGCGAAGCGCTGCACCTCGCCGGCGTCCGGATCCAACTGCCTTTCCTGACGGCCCATGTCGACGATCCCCCTCGCAAGGCTCCGGCGCCCGGACGTCCGCCGACCAGTGGCCAGGCTAAACACTCCTTTCGTACTCCAGCAACGCTGCCAGCCACGGGTCCCGGCGCCCGCCGGCGTCGCGGCCGACGATCTCCCGTTTTGTTGCATCCGGTGGGCCGGGGCTGCGCAACAAGCCGATCACCGCCGAGACTGTCGGTCAGTGCGCACCGGGACGAGGGCCGAGGGACGTCGGTGGCCCGACGTGGGGAGGGCCGGCGGACCGGAGTGCACGGGGGCGCACTGCCAGACGTGACACCTCGGGGCTTGTGGGGGGCCCGAGGCGTGGGCGATCGGGGTTGGGCGTCGCCGGAGAACGGTGCGGGCTGCCGGCACAGGCCGCCTTCTTCTCTGGGGGGAGGAGGAGGGGCCCGCGGGAAGACGACCGAGCGGCGCGCCGTGACGCCGCGAGGGGAACGGTCGGGTCATCCCGTGGGTTCGGCGCCGCACCACGTCCACGCTCGTTCCCTGGCCCGTGGCGGGTCAGGGAACGAGCAGGGGACGGGAGATCGCCTCGGGACCACCCCTCGGGAACCGCCTCGGGAACCGCCTCATCCCGCCGGGCCCGGCCGGGGGGCGGGTGGGGCCGTGGTCGTGAGGTAGCCGACGATCATGTCGCCGACCATCGCGCGGTAGTGTTCGCGCCGGTCGCCGGCGACCAGGTCGCGGTGGAAGAGCGCGCCGAAGGTGTGCCGGTTGGCCACCCGGAAGAAGCAGAACGAGCTGATCAGCACGTGCACGTCCACGGCGTCCACGTCGTCCCGGAACACCCCGGCGGCGCGGCCCGACGCCAGGATGCGGTCGAGCACGTCGATCGCCGGGGAGCTCAGCCGCCCGAGCTCCGCCGAGGCGAGGATGTGCTCGGCCTCCCGGATGTTCTCGATGCTGACCAGCCGGATGAACTCCGGATGCGACTCGTGGTGGTCGAAGGTCAGCTCGGCGAGGCGGCGGATCGCGGCGACCGGGTCGAGGTGGTCGACGTCCAGCGCCTGCTCCGCCTCCCGGATGGTCGTGTACATGCGCTCCAGCACCGCGGTGAAGAGCTTCTTCTTGCTGCCGAAGTAGTAGTAGATCATCCGCTTCGTGGTCCGGGTGAGCGCGGCGATCTCGTCCACCCGCGCGCCCGCGAACCCGGCTCTGGCGAACTCCCCGGTGGCGACGTCCAGGATCTCGGCGCGCGTGCGGTCCGCGTCCCGGATGCGGGCCCGTGCCGGCTCCCCCTCGCTGCTCATCCGTCTCCCTCCATGGCCCCGCCGCTCATCCGTCTCCCGCCGCGGCCCGGCCCGCGGCGTCGGCCCTCCGGCGTTCGGCTCGTCCGCGGGGCGCCGGTCGCGATTCTAGGAGTGGCCGCGACGGCGGCGATCGCCGCACGACGTCTTCCCAGGCGGCGACGTGGGTGGTATCACTAACGAACTAGTTCGTACATTACTGGGAAGGGAAGCCGGTGAACGGTCCCTCGTACCTCGTCGGACTGATCGGCTCCGGCATCGGCCCGTCGCTCAGCCCCGCGCTGCACGAGCGCGAGGCCGACCGGCAGGGCGTGCGCTACCTGTACCGGCTCATCGACATCGCCACGCTCGGGGTGCCGCCCGAACGGGTCGGCGACCTGGTCAGGGCCGCCCGCGACGTGGGCTACGACGGGCTCAACGTCACCCATCCGTGCAAGCAGGCGGTGCTCCCCCACCTCGACGCGCTCGCGCCCCAGGCCAGGGCGCTGGGCGCGGTCAACACCATCGTCTTCGACGACGGCGCGGCCGTCGGCCACAACACCGACGTCACCGGGTTCGGCGCGGCGTTCGCCCGCGGGCTGCCGGACGCGCCGCGGGACCGGGTGGTGCTGCTCGGGGCGGGCGGCGCCGGGGCCGCCGTGGCGCACGCCCTGCTCGGCCTCGGAGCCGGCCGGCTGACCGTCGTGGACGCGCTGCCGGCCCGCGCTGCCGGCCTGGCCGCCGCCCTGAACGGTCACTTCGGCGACGGGCGGGCGGCCGCGGCGGACCGGGACGCGCTGCCCCGGCTGCTGCGCGGGGCCGACGGGCTGGTGCACGCCACCCCGACCGGCATGGCGGGACATCCGGGGCTGCCGCTGCCGGCCGCGCTGCTGGACCGGCGCCTGTGGGTCGCCGAGGTGGTCTACCGGCCGCTGGAGACCGAACTGCTGCGGGCCGCCCGGGCGCGCGGCTGCGCCACGCTCGACGGCGGCGGCATGGCCGCCGTGCAGGCGGCGGAGGCGTTCCGGCTGATCACCCGGTGCGAGCCGGACACGGCGCGGATGCTCGCCGACCTCGCCGAGCTGGCGGGCGGCGCCGAGCCGGCCCTCGACCAGGCCCCGCCGGGGGCGCGGGGGGCGCCCCGTGTCTGACGCCGCCGACGCACCGCGCCCCGACGCCCAGCCCTCAGCCGCACCGCACCGCCACGCACCCCCATCCGGAAACCATCCGAGGAGTCACCTGATGCGCACGTCGATCGCGACCGTCTCGCTCAGCGGATCGCTGACCGAGAAGCTCGCCGCGGCGGCCCGCGCCGGGTTCGACGGCGTGGAGCTCTTCGAGAACGACCTGCTGGCCAGCCCGCTCACCCCGGAGGAGGTCAGGGCCCGCGCCGCCGACCTCGGGCTCGCGCTCTACCTCTACCAGCCGATGCGGGACGTCGAGGCCGTGCCCGCTGAGGAGTTCGCCCGCAACCTGCGCCGCGCCGCGCACAAGTTCCGCCTGATGCGCCGGCTCGGCACGGACACCGTGCTGGTGTGCTCCAGCGTCGCGCCGACGGCCGTGGACGACGACGCGCTGGCCGCCGAACAGCTCTCCGCGCTCGCCGGGTTGGCGCAGGAGCACGGCGTGCGGGTGGCGTACGAGGCGCTCGCCTGGGGCCGGCACGTCAGCACCTACGACCACGCCTGGCGGGTGGTGGCCGCCGCCGACCATCCGGCGCTCGGCCTCTGCCTGGACAGCTTCCACATCCTCGCCCGCGGGTCGGCGCCGGAGGGCGTCGCGGCCCTGCCCGGCGAGAAGATCTTCTTCCTCCAGCTCGCGGACGCCCCGATGCTCGCCATGGACGTCCTCCAGTGGAGCCGCCACTACCGCTGCTTCCCCGGTCAGGGCGGCCTCGACGTCACCGGGCTGGTCCGGGCGGCGGTCCGCGCCGGCTACCGGGGTCCGCTGTCCCTGGAGGTGTTCAACGACGTCTTCCGCCAGGCCGAGGCCGGCAGCACCGCCGTGGACGCGCGCCGTTCGCTGGTCGCGCTCCAGGAGGCGGCCGGCCTGGGGGCGCCGCCCGCCTCCGTCGCCCCCACCGGCGTCGCCTTCGCCGAGCTGGTCACCCCGGACACCGAGCCGGTGACCGGGCTGCTGCGCGCGCTGGGCTTCGCCCGCACCGCCCGGCACGCCTCCAAACCGGTCGACCTGTGGTCCCAGGGCGAGGCCAGGGTGCTGGTCAACACCGCGTCGGCCACCCGGAGGGACGGCCTCACCGTGGCGGCGATCGGCCTGGAGTCGCCGGATCCCGCCGCCGCGGCGGAGCGCGCCGAGACGCTGCTGGCGCCGGTGCTGCCGCGCCGCCGGGCGGCCGAGGACGCGCCGCTCGACGCCGTCGCGGCGCCGGACGGAACCGAGCTCTTCTTCTGCGCCACGGACCGCCCCGGGCTGCCCAGCTGGACCGACGACTTCCGCCCGCTGCCCCACCGCGCGGCGGACCCGCCGAACGCGGCGCCCGGCGAGAGCCCGGACCAGGCCCCGTACCAGGACTCGGGGCCGGGCATCGACGGGGTGGACCATCTGGCGCTCACCCAGCCCTGGCACCAGTTCGACGAGGCGGCGCTGTTCCACCGCACCGTCCTCGGCCTGCAGGCGCACGGCAGCGTCGACATCGCCGACCCCTACGGGCTGCTGCGCAGCCGCGCCGTCACCAACGAGGACGGCTCCGTCCGCATCGCGCTGGCCGTCGGCCCCGCACCCACGGACGACGCCGCCCGCCCGCAGCACGTCGCGCTGGCCACCCGGGACATCGTGGCCGTCGCCCGCCGCCTGCGGGACGCCGGCCACCTGCTGCGGATCCCCGACAACTACTACGACGACCTGGCCGCCCAGTTCGCCCTCGACCCGGACCAGCTGGCGACGTACCGGGAGTTCGGCATCCTCTACGACCGCGACGACGGCGGCGCGTTCCGGCACTGCTACACCACCGCCGTCGACCGCGTCTTCTTCGAGATCGTCCAGCGCGACCCCGGCTACCTGGGCTTCGGCGCCCGCAACGCCCCGATCCGCCTCGCCGCGCAGCACGCCCGGCACGCCGCCCACCTGTGACCGGCCCCCGCTCCTCCCCCGCTTCCCCCGTTCCCCGTATCGCTCCCCGCCCCGTCCCCGCCTGGAGGTCCCCATGGCACGCATGAAAAGAAAGGTTCCCGCGCCGCCGGTCGAGCTGCGCGACCTCCCCGAACCCCCGCCGCTGCGCCGGATGATCGGCCCCGGCGTGGTCGCCGTCGGCATCGGGATGGCGGCCGGGGAGATCATCCTGTGGCCCTACCTGACCTCCATAGGCGGCCTCGGCCTGCTGTGGCTCGCGCTGCTCACCGTGCTGATCCAGACGGTCATCAACCTGGAGATCGAGCGGTACACGCTGGCCACCGGGCAGACCGTGGTCGCCGGGGTGTCGCGCTGGTGGCGGGGCTGGGGCGTGGTGATATGCCTGGCCGGCGCCTTCCAGTACGTCTGGCCCGGATGGGCGACCAGCGGCTCCACGGTGTTCACCTACCTGGTCGGCTGGGGCGATCCGGTGTGGGTGTCGGTCGTGGTGCTGTTCCTGATCGGCGGGCTGCTGTCCGCCTCCCGGGTCATCTACCGGACGGTCGAGCGCGTCGAGGTCGTGAAGGTGGCGCTGACCCTCTTCTTCCTCCTGGTGGTCGTGGTCTTCGTCATCTCCGCGTCGAGCTGGGGCGAGGGCGCAGAGGAGACGGTGACCGGCTTCGGCCAGATCCCGGACGGGATCACGTTCACCATGCTGCTCAGCGCGATCGGCGCGGCCGGCGCCGGCGGCGTGCACAACCTCGTGCTCAGCAACTGGATACGGGACAAGGGCTACGGCATGGGCGCTCACGTCCCGCGCCTCGTCTCCCCCATCACCGGCCGCGAGGAGGCGGCCGGCACCGACCGCTACGCCTTCCCCGAGGACGAACGGAACCTGGCCCGCTGGCAGCTGTGGTGGAAGCGCGCCAACGCCGAGCATCTGGTGACGTTCACCGTGGTCTGCGTGGTCACCATCGGCATCATGAGCCTGCTGGCCTACGAGACCCTCTTCGGCCGCGACGACCTGGACTCCTCGCCCGCGTTCCTCGACATCCAGGGCGGCATCCTCCAGGACGAGGTCGGCACCTGGCTGAAGCTGCTGTTCTTCGCGATCGCCGCGGTGTCGCTGTGGGCGTGCGCCATGGGCCTGCTCGACGTCATCGGCCGGGTCACCGCCGACTTCCTGCACCGCACCTACCTGCGCGGCTCCGCCCACTGGACCGAGTCCCGCCTCTACCTGACGGTGGTGTGGACGGAGATCGTCCTCGGCTCGATCATCCTGGTCGCCGGCTTCACCCAGCCGATCGGCCTCCTGGTCGTCTCCACCTGCGCCGCCTCGGTGGTCACCCTGCTCTACTCGGTCCTGATCGTCCGCCTCAACACCCACGACCTCCCGCGCCGGATCCGCCTCGGCGGCCCCCGCCTGTTCGGCATGCTGGCGGCCATCGGCTTCTACGGCTTCTTCGCCGTCGCCATGCTGGTCACCCAGATCCAGGACCTCTGAGATCCGGGGCCTCTGACCCGCGGCCGACCACGGCACCGCGATCATGGAAACTGGGAGAGGAGTCCGACCCGTACCACCCGAGGAAGTCGAACCGCATGCCCCTCGTCCCCGCCGACCCCGACGTCCTGCACCCCGTGCCGGAGCAGCCCCGCGTGGTGCTGCTGAAGCCGCTGGTGACCTCGCCGTTGATCGAGGTCGGGGAGTTCACGTACTACGACGACCCGGACGACCCGACGGCGTTCGAGACCCGGAACGTGCTGTACCACTACGGTCCCGAGCGGCTCGTCATCGGGAAGTACTGCGCGTTGGGCGAGGGGGTGCGGTTCATCATGAACGGCGCCAACCACCGGATGGACGGGCCCTCGACCTTCCCCTTCCCGATCATGGGCGGCTCCTGGTCGGAGCACTTCGACCTGATCACCGGCCTCCCCGGTCGTGGTGACACGGTCGTCGGCAACGACGTGTGGCTCGGCTACCAGGCCATGGTGATGCCCGGCGTCCGCATCGGACACGGCGCGGTCGTCGCCTCGGGCTCCGTGGTGGTCGACGACGTCCCGGACTACGCCATCGTCGGCGGCAACCCGGCCCGCCTGATCCGCCGCCGCTTCGACGACGCGGACATCGCCCGCCTCCTCGACCTGGCCTGGTGGGACTGGCCGCTGGACCACCTCACCCAGCACGTCCGCACCGTCATGTCCGGCAGCGTGGCCGACCTGGCCGCCGTGGCCCCGCCCCGAACGTAGGCGGAGCCGGGCGCCCGCCACCGCCACGGCATCACAGCCCGGGCTGTCCCGCCTCCGGAGGGCCGAGATCCGCGATCCGGCGGTGGACCCGCCCGGCCTCCTCGGCGCGGCCCAGGTCTTCGAGTACGCCTGCCAGCAGTTGCAGCGCGGTGCGCAGCGGGCCGGCGAAGCTTTCCGGTCGCGCCACCGCCAGCGAGCCGAACAGCTCCACCGCCTCCAGCACCGCCACCAGGGCCGCCGGGAGTTCGCGCCCGCCGTCAACGCTCAGACAGGCCAGGAAGAGGAGCAGGGAGGCCAGCTCGGACTCGATGCGGGGATCGTGGTTCGCCACGTCGCGGTAGATCGCCACCGCCCGCTCCAGCGCGACGCTTCCGTCGCCGCGCCGTCCGACCTCGACCAGCGCCAGGCCGAGTTTGCTCAGTGCTGCGGCCTCGCTCGGGCGGTCGCCCGCCTCCCGGTAGCTGTCGGCCGAGCCGGCGAACGTGTCGGCGGCCTCCGCGTACCGTCCCGCGTCGCTCAGGACCAGGCCGAGGTTGGTCAGCGCCATGCCCTCGCCATGCCGGTCGCTGGTCTCCCGGTAGCGGTCGACGGCGCGGGTGCCGGCGTCCATGGCCTCCGCGAACCGTCCCACCTCGTTCAGGGCGGCGCAGAGATTGTTCAGCACCGTGGCCTCGCCGTGGCGGTCACCGGTCTCCCGGTTCAGGTCGGCGGCGGCGGTGAGCACCTCGACGGCCTCCGCGAACCGTCCCACCTCGCTCAGGGCGGCGCCGAGGTTGGTCGATGCCTGGCCCTCGCCGTGGCGGTCACCGGCCTCGCGGAAGAGGTCGGCGGCGGCGGTGAGCTCCTCGACGGCCTCCGCGAAGCGACCCGACTCCCCCAGGGCTGAGCCGAGATTGTTCAGCGCCATGCCCTCGCCCTGGCGGTCACCGGTCTCCCGGTGGAGGTCGACGGCGCGGGTGCCGGCGTCCACGGCCTCCCCGAACCTGCGCACCTCCCGCAGGACGACGCTCAGGTTGTTCAACGCCGTGCCCTCACCTCGGCGGTCGCCCGCCCCCCGGTTCAGGTCGGCGGCGGCGGTGAGCACCTCGACGGCCTCCGCGAACCTGCGCACTCCCCGCAGTGCGGCGCCGAGGTTGGCCAGCGCCCTGGCTTCGCCGTGGTGGTCGCCGGTCTCCCGGCGGAGGTCGACGGCGCGGGTGCCGGCGTCCACGGCCTCCCCGAACCTGCGCACCTCCCGCAGGACGACGCTCAGGTTGTTCAACGCCGTGCCCTCACCTCGGCGGTCGCCGGCCTCCCGGACGACGGCCAGGGCGGTGGTGGTGAGGGCGAGCCAGTCGTCGAAGTGACGGCGGTGGTTGAGGTGGTGGGCGAGGGTGAAGGCGAGTGCGGTGGCGGTTGCCGGGTGTCCGAGGCGGGGGGCGGTGGTCGCGGTGGCGACGAGGTTGGCGTGTTCGGCGTCCAGCCACCGCAGCGCCTGTTCGCGGTCGCGGAAACGGGATGGCCCTGAGCGGTCACCGGGGTCGGCCGCCACGTGGCCGGCGGCGGCAGAAGCGGCGGCGGCGGTGTCCCGGTAATGGGTGAACAGGCGGGTTCGGGCCGCCTCGCGTTCGTCGGTGTCGGCCTGGGCGCGGCCGTGCTCGCCGGCGTACAGGCGGACCAGGTCGTGCATGCCCCAGCGTCGGCCCGGTTTGCGTTCGATCAGGTGGGCGCGGGCCAGGCGGGTCAGGAGGTGCCTGGCGTCCCGTTCCTCGACGGCGGCGAGGTGGGCGGCGGCCTCGCCGGACACGTCGGGCCCGGGGTTGAGGGGCAGGAGCCGGAACAGCCGGGCCTGCCGCTGGTCGAGACGCCGGTAGGACAGGTCGAACGCGGCGCGGACCGCGCGTTCGTCGTAGCTGAGCTGTTCCAGCCGGGTGTGTTCGGACTCCAGTTCCTCGACCAGGTCGGCCGCGGTGTAGTCCTGGGTGTCGTCCTCGGCCAGCAGGGAGGCGGCGATGCTCAACGCCAGCGGCAGGCCGGCGCACAGCCGGGCGATCCGCCCCGCGGCCTCGGGGGCCCGGCTGATGCGGGTGTCGCCGTCGCCGCGGGCCACGCGCAGCGTCTCACGCAGCATTCCGACGGCTTCGGGCTCGTCCAGGACGTTGAGGTCGTGCAGGCGGGCGTCGAGGGCCAGGGTGTGACGGGAGGTGACCAGGGCGGCGTTGACGCCGTCGGCGGGCAGCAGGGGGCGGGCCTGGTCGGCGGTGGCGGCGTTGTCGATCACGACGAGGATCCGCCGGCCCTCCTCGGCGTAGGCGGCCAGGATGCTGCGGTAGAGCCGTTGCCGGTCCTGGAGCGTGTGCGGGACGTGCTCACCGGGCACGGCCAACGCCCGCAGCAGCCCTTCCAACGCCTGCTCGGGGGCGACGTGGCGCTCCGGGTCGTAGCCGTGCAGCTCGGTGAACAGCACCCCACCGGGGAACCAGCCCCACTCCTGCCACGCGAGGGTGCCGACCTTCACCGCCAGCTCGGTCTTGCCGACGCCGGCCAGCCCGGAGACGGCACTGACCAGCACCGTCCGCGGCCCACCTGCATCGCTCCCACCCGGGGCCAGGACCTCCCGCACCCTCTCGATGTCCCGCTGGCGGCCGGTGAACGCGGGCGAGGGTGCCGGTAGCCCGCCCAGCGCCGGCGTGATCCGCGGCGGCAACCGCACGGTGACGTCCCGGGCCTGGATGACCGGACCGAGGTAGAGGCCACCGCTGATCGTGTTCACGACCCGGAACTCCGGCCCGCCCGTGGCCACCATGCCGTCCCCTTCCCCCAGCCGTTACCCGTGACGGTAGCGGGACCTCCCGGCCCCTCGCCCCGTTGTCGCTACGCCGCGGCCCGCCCCGGCTCGGCCGGGAGGAAGGTGTCGAGGGCGGCGGCCACCAGGTCCGGGCGTTCCAGGGTCTGCATGTGCGGGGTGCCGGGGAGTTCCTCGTAGTGGGCGCCCGGGATGCGGTCGGCGATGGGGCGCATCAGCTGCGGGCCGGTCGAGGCGTCCAGTTCGCCGGCCAGCACCAGGGTCGGGACGCCCACGTCGGCGAGGCGGCCGTGGACGTCGAGGCCCTTGAAGGCGCGCCAGGCGGCGGCCCAGTCGGCCGGGACGGCGCACCGGATCCGCTCCCGGGCGTACCGCACGCCCCAGCCGCCCTCCGCCAGGGCCTCGGCGGTGAACCAGCGGGTCAGCGTGGGCGCCACCTGCGCCGACATGCCGTCCCGCTCGGCGGCGGCCGCCCGGTCCTCGAACGACTCCAGCGGCCGGTCGGTGGTGGCCAGCAGGGCCAGCGAGGCGACGCGTTCCGGGTAGGCCACCGCGGCGGTCTGGGCGACCGCGCCGCCGTAGGACAGGCCGACGACGTGGGCCCGGGCCAGGCCGAGCGCGTCGAGCACGCCGACGAGGTCGGCCGCGGCGTCCGCGAGGGTGAAAGGCGCGGGCGCGCCGGCCGCCCGGCCGTGGCCCCGCAGGTCGTAGGCGAACACCCGCCGCCCGGCGGCCAGCCGCGGCATCACCGGCTCCCACATCCGCCAGTCCAGGCCGAGCGCGTGCAGCAGCAGCACCGGCGGGCCCGCCGTGCCGCGCTGGGCGACCAGCGTCTCGTGGTCGGTCAGCCGCGCCCGGTGCGGCACCGCGGGACGGTCGGCGCCCTCCCGGACCAGCACGTCGTCCAGCACGGTGAGCGCGTCGAGCGCCCGCGGGATGCCGGCGTAGCTGGCGACGTGTTCGGCCACCGCGAGCAGCTCGGTCGGCGCGTAGCCGCCGCGCAGGGCGGCCCGGGCGTGGGTGGCCAGCTGCTGTTCGGCGCCGCCCTGCGCGGCCAGCATCGCGACGGTCGCCAGCGCGCGTTCGGCGCGGCCGAGGTCGGCGTTGGCCGCGTTGTCGCCGTAGGCTCCCGCGACGATGGCGTCGTAGAGCCGGGGAGAGCGCCGGCGCACCCACGACAGCGCGTCCTCGGGGGCGGTCCCGGTCAGCGCCACGTACTCGTGGGCGCCCCGGTCGGTGCGGTCCATGGCACCACCATGCGCGACGGAGGCGGCGGGCCGTCCCAGACCCGCCGGGGGTTGGTGTCCGAGCCGAGCGCGCACGAGATATCTTGATATCGAGACGACTTCGTAGCGACCAGAAGCGACCCAGAAGCGGGGTTACCGGTGACTGACTCGACCATCATCTACACCCACACGGACGAGGCCCCGGCCCTGGCCACGTACTCGTTCCTGCCCGTGATCCGGGCGTACGCGGCGACGGCCGGCGTGCCCGTGGAGACCCGCGACATCTCCCTCGCCGGCCGGATCATCGCCAGCTTCCCCGAGCACCTTGCGGCGGACCAGCGGATCGACGACGCGCTCGCCGAGCTCGGCGAGCTGGCCAGGACCCCGAGCGCCAACATCATCAAGCTGCCGAACATCTCCGCCTCCATTCCGCAGCTCAAGGCGGCCGTCGCGGAGCTGCGGGAGCAGGGCTACGCGGTCCCGGAGTACCCGGACGAGCCGAAGACCGACGAGGAGCGCGAGGTCCGCGCCCGTTACGACCGGGTCAAGGGCAGCGCGGTGAACCCGGTGCTGCGCGAGGGCAACTCCGACCGCCGCGCGCCCGCCTCGGTGAAGAGCTACGCCAAGGCCCACCCGCACCGGATGGGGGCCTGGACCTCCGAGTCGCGGACGAACGTCGCGACCATGGGCGTCGACGACTTCCGCTCGACGGAGAAGTCCGCGGTCGTCGCCGCGGACGGCTCGCTGCGCATCGAGCTGGTGGGCGACGACGGCAGCACCACCGTGCTGCGCGAGTCGGTGCCGGTGCTGGCGGGCGAGGTTGTGGACGCGTCCGTGATGCGGGTGGCGGCGCTGCGCGAGTTCCTGACCGCGCAGGTGGGCCGTGCCAAGGCCGAGGGCGTGCTGTTCTCGCTGCACCTGAAGGCCACGATGATGAAGGTCTCCGACCCGATCATCTTCGGTCACGCGGTACGCGCGTTCTTCCCGAAGACGTTCGCCGCGCACGGCGAGACCCTGGCGGCGGCCGGCCTGTCCCCGAACGACGGCCTCGGCGGCCTCCTCAAGGGCCTGGAGGCGCTGGACGGCGGCGCGGAGATCGCGGCCTCCTTCGAGGCCGAGCTGGCCGAGGGCCCCGCCATGGCCATGGTGGACTCGGACCGCGGCATCACCAACCTGCACGTGCCCAGCGACGTCATCGTGGACGCCTCCATGCCGGCCATGATCCGCACCTCGGGACACATGTGGGGCCCGGACGGCCAGGAGGCCGACACCCTCGCGGTGCTCCCCGACAGCAGCTACGCCGGCATCTACCAGGTGGTCATCGACGACTGCCGGGCGAACGGCGCCTTCGACCCCGCCACCATGGGCTCCGTGCCGAACGTCGGCCTGATGGCGCAGAAGGCCGAGGAGTACGGCAGCCACGACAAGACCTTCGAGGTGCCCGGCACCGGCACCGTGCGGGTGGTGGACGAGTCCGGCACCGCGGTGCTGGAGCAGGCGGTGGGCGCCGGGGACATCTTCCGGATGTGCCAGACCAAGGACGAGCCCGTCCGGGACTGGGTGAAGCTGGCCGTCACCCGGGCCCGGGCCACCGGTGACCCGGCCGTGTTCTGGCTGGACGAGACCCGCGCGCACGACGCCGAGCTCATCGCCAAGGTCCGCGCCTACCTGCCGGAGCACGACACCGAGGGCCTGCGGATCGAGATCATGGCGCCGGTCGACGCGATCGCGTTCTCCCTGGAGCGGATCCGCCGGGGCGAGAACACCATCTCCGTCACCGGCAACGTGCTGCGCGACTACCTGACCGACCTCTTCCCGATCCTGGAGCTCGGCACCAGCGCCAAGATGCTCTCCGTCGTCCCGCTGATGAACGGCGGCGGGCTGTTCGAGACCGGCGCCGGCGGCTCCGCGCCCAAGCACGTGCAGCAGCTGGTCAGGGAGAACTACCTGCGCTGGGACAGCCTCGGCGAGTTCCTGGCGCTGGCGGTCAGCTTCGAGCACTTCGCGCAGGTCACCGGCAACCAGGGCGCCAAGGTGCTCGGCGAGACGCTGGACCGGGCGACGGCGACCTTCCTCAACGAGAACAAGTCGCCCACCCGGCGGCTCGGCGGCATCGACAACCGCGGCAGCCACTTCTACCTGGCGCTGTACTGGGCCAGGGAGCTGGCCGCGCAGACCGACGACCCGGCGCTCGCCGAGGCGTTCGGCCGACTCGCCGAGACGCTGGGCGAGCAGGAGCAGGCCATCGTCGAGGAACTGCTCGCGGTCCAGGGCTCCGCGGCCGACATCGGCGGCTACTTCCGGCCCGACCCGGCCAGGGCGTCGGCCGTCATGCGCCCGTCCAAGCGCTTCAACGACGCGCTCGCCAGCCTGGGCTGACCACGGCCGGCTGACCGGAGGCCGGGGAGCGGGCCCGACGCGGCCCGCCCCCGGCCTCCGGCGTCCCGGCGCGTGACGGCGTCGGGCCTCCTCTCGTTGGGCAGACCGCCTGAGGACTCGGGATGGGGAGGCGCGATGCGTGGCGGCCGGGCACGGCGAGATACCGGAGCGAACGGCAGGTCCGGCGCGGGAGACGCCGCGGGCGGCGGCGCGGGGTCCGAGAAGGGTTCCCCCGGCTCGGCGGACGAGCCCACCGTCTCCGCGTCCGAGCGGGAGTTGTTCGGCG
Source organism: Streptomyces sp. B6B3 (assembly GCF_039871525.1). Classification (NCBI taxonomy): domain Bacteria; kingdom Bacillati; phylum Actinomycetota; class Actinomycetes; order Kitasatosporales; family Streptomycetaceae; genus Streptomyces; species Streptomyces sp. B6B3. The sequence continues at coordinate 204,590 of NZ_JBDPLU010000004.1, forward strand.
GGCGGCTGGTGTACGACACCTCCTGGGCGCGGTACGAGGAGGAGCGCTACCAGCTCGGCCTGCCGGCCATGATCCGCTCGCTGCCGGCCCTGGTGGGCATGGCCGTCACCCTGGCCTGGCACGCCGACCGCCGGGCCACCCGGACCGTGGCGGCGGCCGAGGTCGGCCGGGGCGTCGCCGAGGCCGCCGGCCTGCTGGGCGTCAACGCCCTGCTGACCACGCTGCTCGCCGACGGGGCCATGGCGGACCGGCTGCGCCAGGCGCTGCCGGTGGCGATCTTCCTGGCCTGCGCCGCGGCCGTCGGCGCGCTGTGCCAGGCGGCGTCCACCCTGGCCAGCGGACCGTTGGAGCCGAAGGTCGAACGGGTGGCCCGCGAGCGGTATCTGGAGCGCGCCTGCCAGGTCGAGATGGCGGCCATGGAGGACGAGGAGTTCCACCGGCTGCTGAGCTCGGCGCAGTGGGGCGCCTCCTCGGCCCGGTACCTGGTAGGCGGCTGCGTCACCGTGATCTCGTCCCTGCTCTCCCTGCTGGCCACGGCCTCCGTGCTGACCGTGCTGCACCCGGTGCTGCTGCCCATGCTGGTGGTGATGGTGCTGCCCCGCGCCTGGGCCACGTTGACCGTCGCCCGCCGCCGTTACCGCAGCTTCCACCGCTGGATCCAGCACTCGCGGGGCGCGAGCATGCTCGCCGACCTGATGACGAACACCGACGCGGCGCCCGAGATCCGGGTGCACGACGTGGGGCCGTTCATCCTCCGGCACTTCCGCGGCATGTCGGTCAGCCAGGAGACCGAACAGGCCCGCCTGGCCCGGCTGGCCGCCCGCACCGAGCTGCTGGCCGGCTGCTGCACCGGCGCCGCGGCCGGGGCGACCTACCTGCTGCTGGCCGGGCTGCTGTGGACCGGCGCGATGGCCCTGGCCGCCGCCGGGACGGCCGTGCTGGCCATCCGCACCGGCGCCGCCAACCTCGACGGCCTGGTCCGCACCATCAACCGGGTGCACGAGGACTCGCTGCACGTCGGCGACCTCAAACGGCTGCTCGCCGAGTCCGAACACCGGCGGATCCCCGTCGGCGGGCGCCCGCTCCCGGACGCGGTCCGGCGGATCAGCCTGGAGCGCGTGACGTTCGCGTACCCGGGCTCCACCGGGGCGCCGGCGCTGGACGACGTCAGCCTGACGATCCCCACCACCGGCGGCGTCATCGCCCTGGTCGGGGAGAACGGCTCGGGAAAGACCACGTTGGTCAAGCTGCTGTGCGGCCTGTACCTGCCGCAGCGCGGCCGCATCCTCTGGGACGGGGAGGACGCCGCGACCGTGGACCGGGCCGAGGTGTTCTCCCGCTTCTCCATCGTCCACCAGGATCATTTCCGCTGGCCCATGACCGCCCGGGTCAACGCCACCATCTCCCGCGCCAACACCCCGGTCGACGACGAACGCCTGCGGCACGCCGCGGCCAGCACCGGCGCCGACGACGTCGTCACCGCCCTCCCCCGCGGCTGGCACACGCTCCTGTCCCGCACCTTCCAGGGCGGCCACCAGCTCTCCGGCGGCCAGTGGCAGCGCCTGGGCATCACCCGCGCGCACTACCGTTCGGCGGACATACTCATCGTGGACGAGCCGACGGCGGCCCTGGACGCGCACGCGGAGCAGCGGGTGTTCGACCAGATCCGGGCGCTGGCCGACGCCGGGCAGACGGTCGTGCTGATCACCCACCGGATGGCGTCGGTCCGGCACGCCGACCTGGTCCACGTGCTCCGCGACGGCCGGCTCGTCGAATCGGGCCCGCCCCGGGAGCTGCTGGCCCGCCCCGACGGCCAGTTCGCCGCGATGTACGCCCTCCAGGCCAGCCAGTTCCGGCTCCCCGGCCCGGTGGCCGGGGAGCCGGAGGGAACGGGTGACCCGAGGTGACCCGGGGGACCCGAGGTGGGCTGCCGGTCAGACGCCGATGTCGCTCTGCGGGCCGGCGTAGGTGCGGAGCAGGTTCGGGACCTCGCTCGCCGGGTCCAGCGTGTAGGAGTAGTAGTCGGACGGGTTGAACCCGCTGCCGCCGGTCTCCTGCTGGCCGTCGCAGTCGACCAGGATCGAGCCGCGCTGGACGAGTTGCGCGCCGTCGTCGCGGTAGTAGGGGTCGTGGACGTTCTCGAAGTAGCTGTTCTCGATGACCGTCTTCGACGAGCCCCGGGAGTAGTTGCCGTAGCCGCTGACGTCCTGCAGGTAGTTGTTGTAGAGGTGGGCCAGGGCGACGTTGTCGATGCTCGGGTTGCGCGAGTTGGTGTCGTGGATCCAGTTGTGGTGAATGGTCATCCGCGCGGTGACGTTGCTCGTCCAGCCGATGCCGAAGGACTTGTTGCCCTCCATGAGGACGTTCCAGGACACGGTGAGGTAGCTGGTGTCCTCGCGGCTGTCGATCAGGCCGTCGTTCATCCGCTGGATGCGGTTGTGGTCGATCCAGACGTGGTCGGCGTTGTCCATCTGGATGCCGTCGTAGTCGTACGCGTCGTCGCCCGGGTCGTCGTCGGACATCCGGGTGTCCCGGATGGTGAGGTTGCGGATGATGACGTTGCTGGTGTCCTCGCCCAGGAAGAACCCGCCGTTGACGATGTGGCCCGAGGTGCCGACGCCGATGATGGTCTTGTTCGACGCGACCTCGATCTCCTCGCCGTACGGGGTGACGGTGATCGCCGCGGCCACCCGGATGACGTACGGCGTGCTGGACGTGGCGTACCGCTCCAGATCGCCGAAGTTGGTGACGGTGACGGTGGAGCCGGCCGCGCCGCCGGTGGTGCCGCCGCCGGTGGACGCGAAGCCGTCCGGGCTGTTCGACCAGTCACCTCCGCCGCCGACCTGCTGGAACAGCCACTGTTGGCGGGGAGTCGCGGCGCAGGTCTCCTGAACGATGGCGGCGCCGTTGGACGTCGAGGACCCCTGCACCGACATGCACAGGCCGCTGCTCACGCTGACGATCTGGTACGTGCCGTCACCGCTGGCCGTCAGCGTCCACTGCTGGTTGGCCTTGGTGCCGTCGCCACACCCCCACTGCTGCAACTGGGTGCCGCTGGACGTCGAATGCCCGGTGACGTCGACGCACCGGCCGCTGCTGACGCCCTCCAGCCGGTACCGGCCCGAGCCCGCGGACGCCCACCGGAACTGCTGCCACGACGCCGACGTGCACCCCCACTGCTGCAGCATCGCGCCGTTGTCCTGCGACCCCGCGGTCACGTCCACGCACCGGCCGCTGTGGCCGGCCACCAGCTGGTACGTCCCGCCGGCCGACGGCACCGCCAACGGCGACGGCGGCTCGGCGAGGGCGGGGGCCTGTCCCGACGCCAGGCCGGCGACGGCGAGGAGGAGGGCGGCGAGGACGGACAGCACGCGCCGGTGCGGGGCGCGGCCGGGTCTCCTCGAAAGTTTCGTTCTGTTCGACTGGCTGAACACGGCGTTGGACCTCTCTCGTGCGCACGTCTCGCGGACGTGCGTTGCTGGGCATGACGGACGCCATGGGCAGGGGAGGTCGCGGACGCGGACGAGCGCCCGAGCGGGTCCCGGAACCATGGCGCGTTGGTGCGGTGGAGCGCGGGACGGACACACCACGACTCCGCGCGAACTCCCCTTCCGGACGGCGGCTCAGCCGGAGTCGGGGCGGTGACGTGGCGCGGAGGAACCGAGGCGGCGAGAGAGTGCGGTCCCTGACAGAGCAGTGGAGCGCTGTTCGAAATTTTCGGTGGGACTTCGAAATTCTGACGGGAAGATAGATGCACGAACCCGTCGTGTCAACGGCTCCCGAGGCTTGCGCCGGGCCGGTGCGCGCCCGATGATCCCGTGCATGCTGATCGATCACGAGGGCGTCTCGCCGACCGTCGACCCGTCCGCCTACGTCGCGCCCACGGCCACGCTGTGCGGGGACGTGCGCGTGGCCGCCGGGTGCCGGGTGCTGTTCGGCGCGGTGCTCACCGCGGAGGGCGGCCCGGTGGAACTGGGCGAGGGATGCATCGTGATGGAGAACGCGGTGCTGCGCGGCACCCGCCGGGACCCGCTCCGGATCGGGAACCAGGTGCTGGTCGGCCCCGGCTCGTACCTCACGGGGTGCACGGTCGAGGACGAGGCGTTCCTGGCGACCGGCAGCCGCGTCTTCAACGGCGCCCGGGTCGGCGCCCGGGCCGAGGTCCGCATCAACGGCATCGTGCACCTGCGGACGGTGCTACCGCCCGACGCGCTGGTCCCGATCGGCTGGGTCGCGGTCGGCGATCCGGTGCGGATCCTGCCGCCCGAACGGCACGAGGAGATCTGGGCCGTCCAGAAGGACCTCGACTTCCCCGGCTACGTGTTCGGCCTGACGCGCCCGCCCGCGGGCGAGAGCATCATGCCCGCCGTCTCCACCCGCTTCGGCCACGCCCTGGCCCGCCACCGCAACGACGAGGTCCTCTGAGCAGGCTGCTCCCCCGCGCTCGGTGGACGGTCAGGGGACGCGGTGGGTGCGGACGCGGCGGAGCCAGCCGGGGCGGCCGTCGGGGCCCTCGACGTGGTCCGGGGCGCCGGTGAAGCGGTGCCACCAGTGGTGGCGTCGCGGGTACAGCGCCCGCCCGAGCCGGCGGCCGACGAGGAGGTAGCCGAGCAGCGCGCCGGTCATGTTGAGGAGCACGTCGTCGATGTCGAACGCCCGCCCCTCGACGATCAGGCCCTGGAAGACCTCCACGATCACCATCACCAGCGCGGTGAACGCCGTCACCCGCACGGTCCCCCTGATCCGCGGGAAGAGCATCGGCAGCAGGATGCCGAACGGCACGCCCAGCAGCACGTTGCCGCCGATCTGCCGCACCGTGTCGAACCAGTCGGGCTGGTCGAAGTAGGTGCGGATCGAGGCGCCGGGGCGGAGGTTGGTGTGGGTCAGGTCGACCGAACCGGGCGACGGCACCAGGGTGACCCGGGCCAGCGCCACCGCGAAGCCCACCATGCACACCAGCGCGGCGAAGAGGACCACACCGCGCAGCACCAGCGCCCGCCAGGAGTCGCGTTGCAGCAGCGGCGGCTCGGGAGGCCCGGCCGGCTCGCCCTCCGACGCGGGGGCCACGGCCGCCACGGGCGGCGCGGGTGCGGTCTTCCGTGTCCGTCCCCAGGGAAACGAGATGGACCTGGACATGGTCACCGTCACCGTCCTCACTGCGCCGCGCCCGGCTCCCTCCGCCGGCATCATCGGACCCACCGGGTACCCCGGCCCGGCGCCCCCGTAACGCCCAAGCGCGTCTGACCGGGCGTTAGTTGGTCCCTCGCGTCCAGGTTGCCGCGGTCCGGTTCCCGCAACGTGCCGCTCACCACGTGCCGGGCGGCCGGCCCGGCCCTTGCCGGGCGGATGTGCCTCGCCTTCAATGAGGAGGCTGCTGCTGCCTCAAGGAGGTCAATGATGCGAACTCGTGTGCGTGCGCTCGTTGTTGCCGGTGTCACGGTGGCCGGTCTGGCACTCGGCGGCGGCGCGACGGCGGTGGCGTCGCCGACCGCGGCGCCCGCGGCCGAGCGCCCCGACGGCGGGCCCGTGGGCGCGCTCGACTACTGGCAGTTCCACGATCACTACGCGACCCTCGAGGAGTGCGTCGCCGTGGGCGAGGAGTACCTGTACCCGCACAACCCGGGCGGCGCCGACGACTACGAGTGCGAGGCGAAGGGCGACGGCTGGGACCTCTGGCTGATCTTCGCCACCTGATCCCGACGCGCACCGGCACGGGCCCGTTGCCGGTGCCGGTGCCGTTGCCGGTGAGGCCCGGTTCCCGTGCCGGGCCTCATCCGGAGAGCAACGCGCCGATCCGCGCCGCCCGCGGCGTTCGGAGCCCGACCTCGACGCGTCCTGGCTGGTCGGCGTCGGTCCGAGCGGCGGCTGCGCGGTGGCGATCCGGCTTCCCGAAAAGATTCTCCCGGCGAGCGATGAGTTCCGGTGGTGGTCCCGGTCTACCCCTCAGACAGACACACACCAACTCCCGCTCGACACACAGGAGACACCACCATGAGCGCCACCACTCCCCAGACCCTGACCGCCGCCACCACCACCGCCGCCGCTCCCTCCTCCTCCGGCGTCGCCCGGTTCGTCGCCACCCGCCCCGTGTGGCTCGTCTCGATCGCGGCCGTGCTCGTCGGCGCCGTCGTCACCGAGGCCTTCGCGCTCGTCACCCGAGCCGCGGGCGTGCCGATGGAGGCCGCCAGTCCCGGCGAGACCGAGGCCGCGGCGATCCCCGTCGGCGGCTTCGCCGGAGGCGTCGTCTTCTGGGCCATCGCCGGCATCGTCCTCGCGATAGCCCTGGGCCGGTGGGCCAAGCGTCCCGCCCGCACCTGGGTCATCACCACCACGATCCTGACCGTGGCGTCCTTCGCCGGCCCGATCGTCGCCCCGCACACCGCGGTCTCCACCCAGATCGTGCTGTCCCTCTCCCACGTCGTGGCCGCCGCGGTGATCATCCCCCCGATCGCGCACCGCCTCTCCCACCTCCCCCGCCAGAGCCGGTGACCCCACGCACCACGTCCGGCACCGACCCACCATCGAACCAGCCCTACATCACCCATAGCTCGGCGACATCTCAGCCACATCCCGGTTCTCACCGGCGGTGTGGCTGAGCGCTTTGAGGGCCCCTGCCGGTCCCACGAACGCGATCGTCACCTGAGCATCCTGCTGCGGAAAACCGAGGAACTGGACGACCATCGCCGGCACTGTCTGGTCGGCTTCCTCGCCCCCGAGTTGGCGCGCCCCAACCTTCGGCCCGGTGCCCAACTGCTCATCCTCGAAGGTCCGCGCGTGGTCGGGCCCGCGCGGGTCGCCACCGACGCCACCGACGCCACCGCCGACGCGCTGCGGGACGCGGTGGTCGAACTGACAGGCAGCGCGGAGGTGGCGGCGCGCTGCGCGGCGCTGCGGGACGAGGCGCGCGCCGAGGGCGGCACGGCCCGGGCGGCGGACCTCGTCGAGGGCCTGCTGGACTGAGGTTGGAGTGCTGAGGCTGGAATGCTCGGAGTTGGAGGCGCCGCGTCTCGCGGGTGCGGCGTCTCCGCAGGGCCTCCGTGGCGGCCTCAGCGCCTGGTGCCGAAGCGGTCGAGCGTCTGCAGGATGGCCTTCAGCATGGCGGGGCTGCCGATGTGGCCCGCGTCGCGGATGACCCGCAGTTCGGCGTCCGGCCACGCCCTGGCCAGCTCCCATCCGGTCACCAGTGGGCTGCCGAGGTCGAGCGCGCCGTGGAACAGCACACCGGGGATGCCCGCCAACCGGTCTGCGTCGCGCAGCAGTTGGCCGTCCTCCAGCCAGGCCCGGTGGGCGAAGTAGTGCGTGCAGATCCGGACGAAGGCCATCAGCGCGTCGCTCGGCCGGTCGCTGTACGCGCCCGGGTGGCCGAGTGCCTCGTGCGCGATGACGGCGTCCTCCCAGGTGCACCAGTCCCGCGCGGCCCGCGAACGCACCGCCGGATCCGGGTCGTTGACCAGCCGGGCGTAGGCGGCCACCAGGTCGCCGCCCCGGTCCCCGGGCGGCAGCGCGTCGCGGAACGCCTCCCAGGCGCCGGGCAGGAACCGGCCGACGCCCCCGTAGAGCCAGTCGATCTCCTCCGGGCGGGTCATGGTGACGCCGGTGATGACGATCTCGGAGACCCGCTCGGGGTACCGCTCGGCGTAGGCGAGGATCAGCGTCGAGCCCCAGGAGCCGCCGTACAGCAGCCACCGTTCCACGCCGAGGTGTTCGCGCAGCCGTTCCATGTCGGCGACGAGGTGCTGGGTGGTGTTGTGCTCCAGGCTGACCGCCGGGTCCCCGGCGTGCGGCCGGCTCTCGCCGCAGCCGCGCTGGTCGAACAGGATGATGCGGTACGTGGCGGGGTCGAAGACCGTGCGGGCGCCGCGGCGCCCGCCGCTGCCGGGGCCGCCGTGCACGCACAACGCCGGCTTGCCGTCGGGGTTGCCGCTGGTCTCCCAGTAGATCCGGTTGACGTCGGCGCCGCCGTCGCCGACGTCGAGCAGCCCGTGTGCGTACGGCTTGACGGGCGGGAACGGCTTGGACACGGCGGTCTCCTCGTACGGCGTGGGTGGCGGGCGGCCCCGCGACGTTACCGAGTTCCGGGCCGCGAGGCGCCCCCGGGCTCCTCGTCCGGCGGGGCCGGCCGGGCCGGCCGGGGGCCGTACGCCCCGGCTCGCCGTCCTGGTTAGGGTGGCGGGGTGGTGCCGACCTCACATCCCCTGCTCACCCTCCTCCTCGCCGCCGCCGACGGTCACTATCCGCCCGTGGACGGCGGCGTGACGGTGCTGCCGCCGCTGCGCCGCGGGCTGGAGTGCTCGGTCGCGTTCACCGGACACGCCGTCGTGGCCACGGCGTTGTCCGAGGAGACCGTCCTCGGGCTGGGCGCGAACGGCTTCGGGGGATCCCTGACGCCCGGCCTGCTGAGCCATCTCGCGGGCCCGGGCGGCTGGATCGACGTCATCGACGTGACGCTGGTCGCGCGCGGCACCGGCCGCGCGAGCGCTCCGCCGTCGGCACCGGCGACGGCATCGGCACCGGCGACGCCTGCGCTGCCGGAACGCCACGACGCCGAGGACTTTCCGCGGGTGCGGCACGCGCGCGACGTCCGGCGCGGCGTCCGCGTCTACGGCGACGAGCGCGGGGTGGTCACGCTGGCGGCCGACGGTCTGGCCGGGCGGCGCGAGCTGAGCATCGAGCTCGAAGGTTCCGAGCGCACGGCCGGCCGGGGCGCCGGCCGGGCGCTGCTGCGCGACGCGTTGGACCTGGTGCCGGCGGGCGAGCCGGTTTTCGCCGCCGTCTCCCCCGGCAACGCCCGCTCGCTGCGCGCCTTCCTGGCCGCCGGTTTCACGCCGCTCGGCAGCGAGGTGCTGCTCCGCCCCGCGCGCGACACGGCGGCGCCGGTCGCCGCGGCGGGCGCCCCCTAGTCGAGCTAGTCGAGCGCGGACTCCCACGCGGTGCCGTCGGACGTCGCGTCGGCGCGGAGGCGGTCGCGGGCCGTCGGGTCGGCGTAGAGGCTCCAGCGCATCCAGTCGACGAGGGCGTCCCGGGTCTGCGGGTACGTCGCGCCGTCCTCGTAGACGTACTCGTCGTGGCCCTGGTCGAGGTGGGTGAGGAACGCCTTGGGCCAGGCCGTCTCCTCGTACATCCGCCGGGCGACCGCGTAGTCGGCGGTCGGGTCCGCGGCGCCGTGCACGAACAGGACGTTGACCGGCGCGCCGGCCGGATCGCCCACCTCGAACGCGGCGAGCAGCGCGGCGGCGGCGATCCGTTCGTCCCGCCAGTCGGTCAGCAGGGCGTGGGTGGTCATGCCGCCCAGCGAATGGCCGGCGGCGCCGATGCCGTTGCGGTCGTCCAGATGGCCGTTGAACGGGTCGCCGGGGGCGGCGTTCAGGGCGAGGGTCAGGGAGACGACCTCGGAGAGGTCCTTCGGCCGGGTGCCGTCGGTGACGGCGTCGGCGGTGTTGTCGGGGAAGTCCGGGGCGGTGACGACGAATCCGGCGGCGGCGAGCGGGAGGATGAGGGAGAGGTAGCTCTCCGGCGTGGTGCGCATGCCGTGGCTGAACGCCACGACGGGGAAGCGGCCGTCGGCGATCAGGGCCTCCGTCACGGGGTCGCTTCCCGGGGTGCCGATCGCCGGGTACCAGATCCGGGTGAGGAGCGGGCGGCCCTCCCGCAGCCAGGAGAACTCCCGCACGCCGACGGCGAACGGCTCGTCCGGCGCCCGCGGCGCCCGGCCGTCCGCGGCGCCCTGGACCCGGGTCGGCGTCCCCGTCGGGGACCGGTCCAGCATCCGCTCGGCGCCCAGCGCGGCAGCGCCGACGCCGGTCGCGGCGGTGATGGTGAGTAACGTGCGCCTACGCACGGACATGCAGACTCCTGGGGACGTGGTGTGGGGACACACTCCGCCTCCCAGCCCGCGCCGAACGTAACAGCGCGGCCGGGTCCGTGTCAGCAGAACGGTTCGGCTGCCCGAACGTCGCGACGGCACGCGGCGATTTCCGGTGGCCGGGCGGGCGGCGCGGCTGGCAGGCTGAGGCGCATGACGCCGAACGCCGTCGGCGTGCCCGAGCACGGATGGCTCGGCGCGCCCCTCAACGCACGCCCGCTGTTCGCGCCGGAGCACGCGGCGCTCGTCGGGACGCTGCGCGCGCTCGCGCCGGCGGACTGGACGCGCGAGGCGGTGCCGGGGTGGACCGTCCGCGACCTGGCCGTCCACGTGCTGGGTGATCAGTACGGCCGGTTGGCCCGCCGGGACGGCCATCGCACCGGGCCGGGTCCGGGCCCGGGCGAGTCGCTGGAGGCGTTCATCCACCGCGTCAACCAGGAGTGGGTGGACGCCCACACCCGGCTGAGCCCGGCCGCGCTCACGGACACGCTGGAGCTGACCGGCGGCCAGGTCGCGCGCTTCTTCGTCGAGGCGGACCCGGCGGAGGCGTCGTTGGGCGTGTCCTGGGCCGGGATCGACCCGTCGCCGATGTGGCTGGACACCGCCCGCGAGTTCACCGAGTACTGGACCCATCGGCAGCAGATCCGGCACGCGGTCGGCCAGCCCACCGACCCCGACCCGGGCGCGCTGTCGCTGGTCCTGGACACGTTCCTGCGCGCCCTGCCGCACACGCTCCGCTCCGTCGCGGCGCCGGCCGGCACCCGGGTCCGCGTCGTGGTGACCGGCCCGGCGGGCGGCGCCTGGACCGCGACGGCGACGCCCGCGGGCCGCTGGTCCCTGGCCGAGCCGCCGGGCGAGGCCGCCGCCACGGTCACGCTGGACGCGGAGACCGCCTGGCGCCTCTGCACCCGCGGCGTCACCCCGTCCGTCGCCCTGTCCCGTGCCGACGTCGCGGGCGATCCCGCCCTGGCCGAGGCCGCCTGCCAGATCGTCTCGATCGTCTACTGACCCCCGACAATCCGGTTGAGCGGCCGGGCGGGGCCGGGTTACGTTGGCCCCGTGACGAGCCCCGAATCAGACAGAGCGGAGCCGCCGGTCGTCCGGCGGCGGGTCGTTGACTGACCGACACTGCTCGGCTCTCTGATCGTTCCCCCTTCCGGTGACCGGACGCGTGCTCCGCGTGTCTGGTGCGGTCTCGACGTCCGTCGAGGTCCGGCGCGCGGATCTTCCTGTTCGCGCTCAACGCCGGAGTCGATTCCTTGCCTCTCTTCGTCTACGTTCTCGGGCTCGCCGTCTTCGCCCAGGGAACCTCCGAGTTCATGCTGGCCGGCCTCGTGCCGGGCATCGCTCACGACCTGTCCGTCTCCGAGGGCGCGGCCGCGAGCCTGACCTCCGCCTACGCCGTCGGAATGATCGTCGGCGCGCCCGTGATGGCCGCGCTCGGCGCGCGGTGGCCGCGCCGGCGGGCGCTGGCCGGCTTCCTGGCGGCGTTCGTCGTCGTGCACCTCGTCGGCGCGGTGACGACGTACTATCCGCTGCTGTTCGGCACCCGGATCGCCGCCGCGATCAGCAACGCCGGCTTCCTCGCGGTCGCCATGTCCGTGGCCACCAGCCTCGTCGCCCCGGAGCGGCGGGCGCGGGCCACCGCGGTCCTGCTGTCCGGGGTGACGCTGGCGTGCGTCGTCGGCGTGCCCGCGGGCGCGCTGCTCGGGGACCGGGCCGGCTGGCGCTCCGCCTTCCTCGCGGTCGCCGTCCTGTGCCTGCCGGCGCTGGCACTGGTGTTCCGGTCGGCGCCCGCCGGCGCGGCGCGTCGGCCGAACGTCGAACTCCGGCGGGAGGCACGGGCGTTGCGGTCGCGCGCCGTGCGGCTGGCGCTGGTGCTCGCGGCGTTGGTCAACGGGGCGACGTTCGCGACGTTCGCCTACCTCGCCGTCATCGCCACCGAGGTCACCCGGCTGCCCGACGGGGCGGTTCCCGGGCTGCTCGCCGCGTTCGGCGTGGGCGCGTTCCTCGGGGTCAACGCGGCGGGGCGCGGCGACGGGCGGCTGCGGCGGGGCCTCGTCCTGGCCCTGTGCGCACTGCCCGCCGGGTGGCTGATGCTGGGCGTGGCCAGCCCGCACGCCGTCGCGCTGTTCCTGGTGTCGGTGGTGCTGGGCGGCCTGTCGTTCGGCGTCGGCTCCGCCCTCGTCGGTCGGGTGATGCACGTCGCGTCCGACGCGCCGGCGCTGAACGGGGCGTTCGCCACCGTGGCGTTGAACGCGGGGGCGTTCCTGGGGCCGTTGCTCGCCGGCGCGGTGACCGGGGCGACGGGCAGCGCCCAGGGCGCGCCGTGGGTGAGTGCGGGGCTGGCGACGGCGGCGCTCGCCGTCCTGGCCGCCGCGCGGCTCCGCGGTGCTCCCGAACCCGCGACGCGCGCTCCAGGTGAACAGCCGCGGACGAGCCGCGATGTCAGTGGCGCCACCTAGGGTCACTGTCCGTGACCTCACGACTCGACACGGGTAGCCCGGCCTCGTCCCGGCCGGCGCTGCCCCGGACATACCTCCTCTGGCTCGCCGGCACCCGGGCCTCGTTGCTCGGCGACGCCGTCATGTACTTCGCGCTGGGCTGGGCGGCCAGCGCGCACGGCGGCGCCATGGCCGCCCTGGTGTTGACGGCCGTCACGTTCCCGCGGATGGCACTGCTGCTGCTCGGCGGCGCGGTCGGCGACCGGTTCGGCGCCCGGCGGGTGATGGTCGTCGGCGACTCCGTCATGATCACGGTGGCGCTGCTCCTGGCGGTCGTGAGCCTGCGATGGGGGACGCCGCCGTGGCTGCTCCTGGTCACCGCCGCGGCCATGGGCACCGTCGACGCGTTCTATCTGCCCGCGACGGGATCGATGCCGCGGCGGTTGGTGGGCCGGGAGCTCCTTCCGCGCGCACTGGCCCTCCAGCAGGCCAGCGCGCAGGTCGCGCTCCTGCTCGGCGCGCCGCTCGGCGGCTTGCTCGTCGCGGCCGGCGGGCTGTCCGGCGCGGCCGTCGCCGACGCGGCGACCTTCGCGGTGGTCCTGGTGGTGCTCGTCCGTCTCCGGCCGGCGTTCGAGGCCGAGCGGTCGCCCCGCGAGGGAAGCCTGCTCGGCGAGGCGGTCGACGGGGTGCGGCTGGCGATGCGGGACCCGGTGCTGCGGCCCGCGTTGTTGCTGACGGCCGGCGCCGCGGGGTCGCTGCTGCCGGTGGTCTCGCTGCTCAACCCGCTGCTGGCCAGGGAGCACGGCTGGGGCGCGGGGGTGGCGGGGCTGGTGGCCGGCGGCCAGAGCCTGGGGATGGTGGCGGTGTCGCTGGTGGTCACGCGGCGCGGCGCCCTGCGCCGGGTGGGCGTGGGGGCGGCGGGCGGACTGTGCGCCGCGGCCCTCGGCATCGCCGCGCTGGCCGCGGCGCCCGTCGCCGGCGTGGCGGTGGCGGCGGGGACCGTGGTGGGCGTGGGGTCCGGGATGTTCGCCTGCCACATCGCCCCCGTTGCTGCTGACGAACATCCCGGAGACGCATCTCTCCCGGGTCCAGGCCCTGGTGACGCTCGTGCAGAGCACGTCCCTGGTGATATCCAACAACGCCCTCGGCGTTCTCGCGGACACCAGGTCCGCGACGCTCGCCACGGCGGTCTGCGCGGTCGCCGTCTGCGGCACGGGCGTCGTCGGGCTCATCTCCGGGCCGCTCCGCCACCTGCGCCAGGGCTGAACCCGGCAGGACCGAACCCCGTGGGAAGGGCCACGGCGGGGCGGGCCACGGCGGGCGAGCGGGTGGGCGTCACTTCTCCTTGTCGGCGACGATCGTGCCGATCTGCTGCTCGATGCTCGCCTCGGCCGCGGCCTTGTCGACGCCGAGGTCGGACAGCGGGCCCGTGCCGCCCTCGTGTTCCAGGAGCGCGAGCAGGAGGTGCTCGGTGCCGATGTAGTTGTGGCCGAGGCGCAGGGCCTCCCGGAAGGTGAGCTCCAGCGCCTTCTTCGCGTCGGCGTCGTACGGGATCAGCTCCGGGACGTCGCCCTCGGCGGCCGGCGGCAGGGTGGCGATCACCGCCTCGCGCACGGCCTCCAGCGTCACGCTCTGCGCGAGGATCGCCTGGGCGGCGATCGCGGTGGGCTCGCTGAGCAGGCCGAGCACCAGATGCCCGGTGCCGGTGTGGGCGTGGTTGGCGGCGTGGGCCTCGTTGTGGGCCGCCATGACGACGTTCTTGGCGCGCGGGGTGAACCGGTTGAAGCCCTGGCTGGGGTCGAGGTCCGTCCCCTCACCCGGGTTCTTCGGCACGAACCGCTTCTGGGCGGCCTGCCGGGTCACGCCCATGCTCTTGCCGATCTCCGTCCAGGAGGCGCCGGAACGCCGCGCCTGATCCACGAAGTGCCCGATGAGATGGTCCGCCACCTCGCCGAGGTGGTCGGCGGCGATGACGGCGTCGGTGAGTTGGTCGAGCGGGTCGGGGTGAACCTTCGTGATGGCGTCGATCAGGTCGTCGAGACGGATCGGGTGGGTGCTGCGCGAGGAGTTCGACATGAGGCAACCCTAGGTTGACAGTCCCCGATCGTCAACCCGAGGTTGACAGTCCCGTCAGGAGCGGACGGCCGCCGACGACGCGCCTCGTCACCAGCGAGCGTTCAAGGTCAACCGCCGGACACCCGGCAGCGCGACCGGTCACGCCGGAAGCGGGCGGTCACTCACGACGTGCTTCATCACCAGTGTGGAGGTCAGCCGCTGGACGCCGGGCAGCGTCGCCAGATGGTCGTCGTAGAGCCGCTGGAACGCGGCCAGGTCGGCGGTCACCACGCGCAGCAGGTAGTCGGGCTGGCCGAAGAGCCGTTGGGCCTGGAGCACCTGGGGAATCGCGGACACGCCGCGCTCGAAGTCGGCGACCGTGTCGCGGTCGCCCTGCCGCAGCGTGGCCATCACCAGGGACTCGAAGTTCAGCCCGACCCGGGCCGGGTCCACGACCGCGCGGTAGCCGCGGATCGCCCCCGACCGCTCCAGCTCCCGCAGCCGCCGATGGCACGGCGAGACGCTCAGCCGCACCCGCGCGGCCAACTCCGTCACCGTGAGCCGGCCGTCCTGTTGCAGCTCGGCAAGTATCTGTCGATCCAGCGCGTCCATGAGCAAAATCCTCCCCCGAACAGGCCGCTGAAGGGAAGAACTCGGGAACACTTCCGCCGAGAACGGACATAGTCTCCCTCCCAGACCCAGACCCAGACCCAGACCCAGAACCGGACCCGGATCCGGCGGGAGGAGCGAGGCATGGACACGCGCAGCGCGGCGGCGTTCCTGATCATCGACCTGCTGCTGGTCTGCACGCCGGGCGCCGACTGGGCCTACGCGATCAGCGCCGGCCTGCGGGAGCGGTCGGTCGTCCCCGCGGTCGGCGGCATGGTGGCCGCCTACGCCGCCCACACCGTGCTCGCGCTCACCGGCCTCACCCTGCTCGTCGCGGGCTCCGCCGGGCTGCTCACCGCGCTGACCGTGGCCGGCGCCGGCTACCTCGTCTGGCTGGGCGGAACGGTGCTGACCCGCCCGGCCGGGCCCGTCTCCCCGGAGGCACCGGGCGTCGCCGCCTCACCGTGGCGGACGGCCGCGAAGGGCTTCGGGATCAGCGGACTCAACCCCAAGGGGCTGCTGCTCTACTTCTCCCTGTTCCCCCAGTTCGTCAGCACCGACGCCGGCGCCTGGCCGGTCGCCGCCCAGACGGCCCTGCTCGGCGGCCTCCACATGACCAACTGCGCCACCGTCTATCTCGCCGTCGGTGTGCTGGCCCGCCGGACGCTCGCGGCGCGTCCGGCGGCGGCCCGCGCGGTCACCCGGGTGTCCGGCGCGGCCATGGTCGGCATCGGCGCCCTGCTCCTGGCGGAACACCTCACGCCCTGGGACGCCTAGGAGGCGCCGCTCCGGCACAACTCCTGGTCCACGAGCGTCATCATGGCCGACTGGGTGTCCTGGGACCCGTCGCCGGTGACGTACACCGTGCCGGTCCTGGCTCCGTCGGGGGTGACGCCGACCCAGGTGGTGTAGCCGAGCAGCTCGCCCCGGTGGCCGTAGTAGCTGCCGCCACAGGACAGCGGGATCTCCGCCAGGCCGAGTCCGTAGCGCGCGGGGTCCAGTTCGGGCGCGGGCACCGTGGCCGTCAGCGCGTCGACCTCCGCCGGCTCCAGCAGTCGGCCGTCGAGCAGGGCTGCGTAGAACCGGTTCAGGTCGTGCGTGGTGCTGATGATCGAGCCGGAGGCGACGGCCATGCTCGGGTTGAGCTCGGTGACGTCGATGGTGGTGTCGGTGCCGAAGGCGGCGTAACCGTGGGCGTGCGGGCCCCGGACGAACGGGAAGGTGGTGGGCGTGCTGGTGTCCGCCAGGTCCAGCGGGCGGATGATCCGGGAGTTCACCTCCTGCGCCCAGCTCCGGCCGGTGACCTCGTGGATGATCATTCCGGCGAGGACGTAGTTGGTGTTGGAGTACGACCAGTCGGTGCCCGGGGGGAACTCGCGGGTCTGCCGCATCGCGAGCGCCACCAGCTCCTCGGCGGTGTAGTCGCGGTACCGCTCGGCCCGGTAGCCGTCGGCGGTGTTCAACGCGGGGATCTCGGCCAGCACGTCGGGGATGCCGCTGGTGTGCTGCAGCAGCTGCCGGACCGTGACCTGGCTGCCGTCGTTGCCGTTGCCCTGGACCACCCCCGGTAGCCAGTGTTCGACGGTGTCGTCGAGGGACATCTCCCCCTCGCCCACGAGTTGCAGCACGACGGCGGCGGTGAAGGTCTTGGTGGCGCTGCCGATCCGGAACCTGCCGTCCCACGGCATCGGCCGCCCGGTGCCCTGTTCCGCCGTCCCGGCCCGAGCGCGGTTCCGGGCGTCCGGTGACGTCGACTCCGCGGACACGCCGACGGTTCCGGTGTCGTGGACCGCGTCCACCAGCCGCTGGAGCTGGTCGGCCGGCCGTCGTTCCGTGGCCGCCGCCGACTCCGCCCCGGCGTCGGCCGACGCGGCCGCCGCGCCGGCCGCCACGGCCATCACGATCCCGGCCACGGTGGTCCGAACGAACAGGCCGCGCCGACGTCTTCCCGGCAACAGCATGGTGATCCCCTTGTGCTGCGGAGCTGGTGGTCGGCGTCCATCCCACCAGCGCAGGAGGGCTCGATCCATCCGGCCTCCCCCCGGACCGGCCGGCCTGCCCACCCCCACGCCGACCTGCGGTTAACCCCCGTACGCGCGGTACACGCAGTACACGCAGTACACGCACGGGCTTGATAGGCAACCATTAGGTTGCCTATAGTGGCGGCGTGACCATGGACGAGGCGTTCCGCGCGCTCGCCGATCCGAGCCGACGGCGGCTCCTGGACCGGCTCAACGCGCGCAACGGGCAGAGCCTGCGCGAGCTGGGCGAGGGCCTGGAGATGAGCAGGCAGGCCGTGAGCAAGCACCTGGCCGTGCTGGAGCGGGCCCGACTGGTGACGGCCGTCCGGCGCGGCCGGGAGAAGCTGCACTATCTCAACCCCGTCCCCATCCAGGAGATCGCCGACCGCTGGATCGGCCGATACGAGCGCGGCCGACTGGCGGCGCTCACCCATCTGAAGGACACGCTGGAAGGACCAGCCATGAACAAGCCAGAGTTCGTCTACGTGATCTACATCCAGACCACCCCGGAGAAGCTGTACCAGGCGCTGACCGACTGGGAGTTCATCAGGAGCTACATGGACGGGTGGGGGCCGGAGTCGGACTGGCGGGTCGGCTCGCCGGTCAGGTGGAAGATGGGCCCCGACGGGGAGTTCGAGGACCTTGACCAGCGGGTGCTGGAGGCGGAGCCCGGTCGGCGGCTCTCGTACACCTGGCACGCGTTCCAGCCCATGCACCGCGAGCTCTTCGACTCGGACGAGGAGTTCGAGGCGGCGCGCGGCGAACGCTCGAAGGTCACCTTCGACATCGAGCCGGCCGAGGAACCCGGCACCGGGGTGCGGCTGACCATCACCCACGACGGCTTCGACGGCCCGGACAGCAAGATGCTGGAGGCCGTCAGCGGCGGCTGGATCATGATCCTCTCGTCCCTCAAGACCCTGTTGGAGGGCGGCCACCGGATCGCCCCCTCGGCCGCGCCCACGAACTAGCGGTGCCTCGACGCGGCCTGGGACTCCTTCGCCCTGCTGATCCGACGGATGGAGCACCTGCCGGTGCTGCCGCGGGTCCGGGAGCTCTGGCACAACCTCTCCCCCTACGACGCGATGTACGTCGCCCTCACGGAAGGGCTGGGCGTCCCCCTGGTCACCGGCGACGCGAGCATCGCCCGTGCGGGAACGCCCGTTGCACCATCGAGGTGTTCGTGGAGTCGGACGGCTGAGGCAGGTCGGTCTGGGGTGGCGCCGGATGGGCCGAGGACCGTGTCGCCGAGCTCCGTGGCACCCGTCCGTTCGAATCAAGCGGGGAGTGAGCCACCGCGTTCGGCCGCGTCCGCGAGGAAGGCCGCCCACGCCTCGGCGGAGAAGCGCAGTCGGTCCCCGTCGGCGTCCTTCGAGTCCCGCACCCGCACGACGCCGCCCGTGCCGGCGACCTCGACGCAGTCACCGCCGCCAGAGCCGCTGTAGCTGCTTCTGCGCCATACCAGGGTCTCCGAAATCATTGCTCTCCCGCCAACCGCTGGATGAATCGGGCCGATTCCTCGATGTTGAGGGCCTGCGAACGCAGCTTGCCATATCTCAGCCCAAAGGCGGTGACCATGGCGGGATCGGAGACGAAGGACCCGATTTCCTGGGATTCGACATATCCGACGCGTCGATGCTTCGAGGTTTCCAGAAGTACCATCGGGCCGTTGAGTCCCGGATGCCAACCGGCGGTCGTCGGCATGACCTGGATTTCCACGTTGCGCTGGCTGCCGACGTCGACCAGGTGCCGCAGCTGCCGACGCATCACCGCCTCACCGCCCAGTCCGTTCACCAGCGCGGGCTCCCCTATGACGAACGAGATCTCGACCAACGGCGTCCGGCCGAGCAGTCGTTGCCTGCCGATGCGCGCCTCGACGTGCCGCTCCAGGATCTCGTCGTCGAAAGGCGGACAGTGCCCGGCGAAAAGGGCCCTGGCATATTCTTCGGTCTGCAACAGTCCGGGCACCAGCAACGGGTCGTAGGAGAAGCGACTTATGGCCTCGGCCTCGATGCTCGCGAAGTCCTGGAAAAACGCCGGTAACTTGGCCAGATCCACGTCGTCCTGCAGCGTGGACAACACCCCTTGGGCGTTCAGCACGCGCTCGGCGGCCTCCGTGAAGGCGACCTTCGCGGGCCGCCGGCCCTGTTCGATGGACGCGACCTGCTCCGCCGAGTATCCGACCTCCGCGGCGAGCTGCTCCTGCGTGAGCCGGGCGCGCTCCCGGAACAACTTCGCCAGCTTGCCGTAGCCGACCCAGATGGCCGGTAACTCCCGCTCGCTGGTGCGGCCTCTCGGGCGGTTGTTTCCCACACCTGCTCAACGGGGAGGGCGCCCCGTGGGTAACGGGTGCCGAGCCGTACAGAACGGGCCGTCACCCGTACAACTCCGGGCCGTAGGGATCGGCGACCTGTTTCGCCACCCGTCGCGGCGCCACGGTGACACCATGACCACGAAGGCCCGCCTGCCCACCGCCGCTCCCCCGCTCATCCACCGCGCACGGTTCGCCTCGAACGGGCGGGGCGCCCACGAGGCCCGGCGGGCGACCCTGCGGCGGCTGGCCGACTGGGGCGTGCCGGACGGCTCCACCGGGTCGTTCGCGATCGCCTCGATCACCGCCGAGTTGTGCGCCAACGCCATCACCCACGGCCGCACGCCGGGCGACGAGTTCGGGCTGTGCCTGCGGCTGACACCGGCGGTGATCCGCGTCGAGGTGACCGACACCAGACCCGACCTGCTGCCGCCGCCGCCCGTCTCGGAACCGGGGGACCCGCCACCGGCCGAGGCCCCGCACGGCCGCGGCCTCCTGATCGTCGCCGCGCTCGCGCACCGCTGGGGCTACACGACCCTGGCCCCGCATCTCAAGATCGTTTGGGCGGAGGTGCCGGCCGCCTCCCCGTAGCCGGGTGGCTCCCCGCGGAGCGGACGTTCCCCGGCATGGATGGGCGGAGGCCGTGCCGGGGAACGCCCGGGCTCCCGGGCGGGCGCGGAGCGCGTCAGGCGGGGATGCCGTAGCGGGACTTGAGGTGACGCCAGAAGTCGCGGGCCATCCACATGTCGAACTCGGTGACCTGGGTGGCGGAACCGGCCTTCATCAGGAAGCCGCTGACGCCGGTCGGGGTCCAGTCGTAGAAGTCGTCGAGGCCCAGCGTGTGGCCCATCTCATGGAGCAGGATATGGATGTTCTGCTGGCCGAGCGCGCCCAGGTAGTACTCGCTGCCCATGCGCTGACCCCAGTCGCCGCCGGCGCCGCCGCCGAAGCCGTCGGTCAGCCAGAGGGACTGGTCGTAGTGCCGGGCCTCGCCGCCCGGGCACTGGGAGTAGTTGCCGTCCTGGTGGAAGAAACGGCCGCACTCCGGCGCGCACTGGGGTGCGCCGCCGCTGTCGAGTTCGCCGATGTACAGATCGACGGAGTCGTCGTTCCACTGGAGGGTGTCCCGGTCGGCGGCGGCCCAGCCGACCACCTCGACGGGCACGTCCGTGTACGGGAAGCCGTCGAAGCCCTCGAGGCCGTCGAACCAGCGGGACCACTGCTCCTCGAGCGAGGCGTTGATCCGGTCACGCAGGTCGGCGTTCACGGGGGTGTCCGACTCCCAGCGGACGCAGTAGGTGAACGTTCCGTCGTTGGCGACGAGTTGGTCCCAGCCGTAGTTGGGGAAGCCGAGGAGGTTGCCGTAGGTGTCCTCCATGTGCTGCCAGACCTCGTCCAGGCCCTGGGCGTACTGGGCCGGCGGGTTCCACTCGGCGTCGGGATGGTCGGTGGGACGCGGCGCCTCGGCCCCCGCCGGGGAGGCGAAGACCAGGGCGAGGGCGGTGAGCACGGTGCCGACGACACCGAACGTCCGCCGCGGCCAGCGGCGACGTGCGCGCGCGGGAGGGTGTGGGGGTGGCGGGGACATGCTGCCTCCTCGGGAACGGGCGAGCCCTATCGTGTACATGTCAGTCGCCACCGCCCCCCGAGAGGTTGTCGGACGCGGCCGCCGCCCGGTGGGGAAACTCGTGTGACGGCGGGGCGTGTGCTTTCTAGGGTGGGATCTCGTGCTCTCCCGACCCTCCTTCGTCAGCGATGACGCGATCGGCCGTGTGGTCGCCGTCCACTGGCTCGCCGAGACCGCCGAGACCGACCATCTGCCCTGGGGGTTCGGCGCGCACCACTGGCGCGTGGCCGGCGGTGGTCGGGTCCTGTTCGTCACCCTGGACCGGTTGGCGCCTCGGCACACCGCGACGTCGCTGGAGGCCGCCTACGCGGGGGCCGCGGCGCTGGCCGCGGGCGGCCTGGACCTGGTGTGCGCGCCGCTGCGGGCGCGGTCCGGGCGCTTCACCGTCCCCGTGGGGTCCGGCGCGCTCAGCGTGACGCCGTGGCTGGACGGTCGGACGCCGAACGAGGCGGAGTCCCGCGAGCCCCGGCACGTCCGGGAGGCCGTCGCGGCGCTGGCCACCCTGCACCGCGCGGCGCCGCCGGACGGCCTGCCGCGCTGGACGCCCCGGGTCGGCCCGGGGTTCGCCGACGAGTTGCGCGCCCACACGGCGCGACCCTGGACCTCAGGCCCGCTCGCGGAGCGGGCCCGGGACGCGATCGCCACCCACTGCGCCGCGATCGAGCGCTGGACCGGCCGTTACCTGGAACTGGCGGACGTCGCGCGGTCCCGCCGGGACGCCTGGGTGCCGACCCACGGCGAGCCGCATCACGCCAACCGGGTGGTGACTCCGGAGGGCCTGAAGCTGGTCGACTGGGAGTCGCTGGCCCTCGCCCCGCGCGAGCGGGACTACGCGGGCCTGCCGAACCGTGGCGTGGGCCTCGGCCTGAGCCCCGAACCGGCGATGGTCGAGCTGTTCGCGCTCGACTGGCGGCTCTCCGAGATCGCCGAGTACGCCCGCTGGTTCGCGGCCCCCCACACCGGCACCGAGGACGATCACACCGCGCTGGAGGACCTCCACGAGGAGCTGTCCGACGCCCAGCGATGTTCCTGACATCGCTGTGAGCTTGGGCATCGACGGTCAGGGGCTCGACGCCGTGTACGGGCCGGCCGATCTGGGGTTGGGGGCGGCCTGGGGAGGAGGCGTCGCCGCTCGCGCCGTGTCAGGGCCGGAGATCGGCGCAGGTCGATCGCCGCCGGGCGGCGGGTGCCCCGGTCCTCCCCCGCCGCGCGACACGGCCCCGCACACCGCCGGCGTGCCGCCTCAGCCGGAGACAACGCTCAGCGGGTGGGCGTGCGGCCGCTGCGGCGTAGGAGCAGGATGCCGAGGGCGAGGTCGGCCACCAGCACGGCGATGCCGATGAACAGCAGGTAGGTGAGGCCGTCGGCGGCGATCCCGATGATGCCGAGGACGATCGCCACCAGCAGCAGTAGGAGGAAGAGGATCATCGT
This sequence comes from Streptomyces sp. B6B3, assembly GCF_039871525.1. NCBI lineage: Bacteria > Bacillati > Actinomycetota > Actinomycetes > Kitasatosporales > Streptomycetaceae > Streptomyces > Streptomyces sp. B6B3. The sequence goes on from NZ_JBDPLU010000004.1 coordinate 226,947, forward strand.
CGGATCCTCAGCGACGGGCCAGCCGGCGCTCGCCCTGGCTGCCCGGCTGGTAGGTGAGGTCGTAGTGGGCGAAGACGGCCGGCTCCTCGGTCGCGGGCAGCTCGTCGTCGGTGCCGATGGCCGGGGCCGCCTTCACCGTGCGCTTGTCGAAGGAGACCTTGAGGTAGCGGGGCCCGACCTGCGCCCCCCGCAACGGGACGAACGCCAGCCGGCGCCGGCCCGCCATGCCCATCGTGACCGTGGCGAACGAGGGCAGGTCGCTGACGGTGTCCACGTAGACGGCCTCCAGCGTGCCGATCTTGTGCCCGCCGTCATCCACGACGGACTCACCCCGCCAGTTCCGGATGTCGTCAGCCTCGAACATTTGTCCTCCTTCCTCCGGTTATGCCGAGTACCCTGACGAGCGACGGCTACGCCTCAGACCAGGCGGCTGGAGAGGGCCGCGGCGGTGGTGCGGAGGGTGTCGGACCAGGTGAGGAGCTCGTCGCGGTCGACCTGGAAGGTGACCGTGGAGACGCTGACGCCGCCGATGACCGCGCCGGACGGGTCGCGCAGCGGGGCCGCGAGGCAGCGGACGGTGGCCTCGTTCTCCTCGTCGTCCAGGGCCACGCCGCGGTCCCGCACCTCGGCCAGCTCGCGGCGCAGCGCGGCCGCGTCCGTGAGGGTGCGCGGGGTGCGGGCCGGCAGCCCGGTGCGGCCGATGAGGGCGGCGAGCTCGTCGTCGGCCAGCCCGGCCAGCACGCACTTGCCGATGGCGGTGGAGTGCAGCGGCATCTCCATGCCGACGTGCGAGGCCATCTGCACGGCGTGCGGCCCGGCCACCTTGTGCGTGTAGACCGCGCGGTCGCCGCTGCGCAGCGCCAGGTGCACGGTGTTCCCGGTGAGCTGCCGCAGCGCCGTCAGCTCACCGCGGATGCCCTGGTCGTCGTCCGCCGCGGCGCCGACCCGGGCGGCGAGCGCGCGCAGCCGGGGCCCGTGGGCGTAGCCGCCGGTGCCGTCGGCGGTGAGGAAGGCGGCGTCGACGAGGGTGCGCAGGATGCGGTGCGCGCTCGCCTTGGGCACGCCTGCCGTCGCGGCGATCTCGCCCAGCCGGTGCGGGCCGCCGGGCGCGGCGGCGGCCTCCAGCAGGCGCAGCGCCTTCTCGGTGGCGTTGCCCGCCTGCGACGTTCGCCCGGTCAACGGCGCTCCTCCCATCGACGGCCCGCGGCCCGCGTGTTAGCGTAGCCGCGTTCTTCCTAGTGAACTCATATTCTATGTAACGGAACTCCATGGACGCAACGCACCCGCTCGTTCCCGCGCTGCGCGCCCAGCGGCTGCTGCCCGTGCTGCGCTCCCCCGACCCGGCGTCCGCCGTGGCCCGGGTCCGCGCGCTGCTGGCCGCCGGCTGCCGGGTCGTGGAGCTCACCACCTCCACCCCCGGCTGGGCCGGGGCGCTCGCCGACTGCCGGGGCGAGCACGGCGACGGCGCGCTGCTCGGGGTCGGCACCGTGACCCGCGCCGAACAGGCGACCGCCGCGGTCGAGGCGGGCGCGGACTTCCTCGTCTCCCCCTTCCCCGCGCCGCCGGTGCGGGAGGTGGCCGCGCGGGCCGGAGTGCCGTTCGTGGAGGGCGGCTTCACCCCGGCGGAGATCGCCGACGCGGCGGGGCGCGGTCCGGCCAAGGTCTTCCCGGCGCACGTGGGCGGGCCGAGGTATCTGGCGTCGCTGCGGGCGGTGTTGCCGGACGCGGTGCTGGTGCCCACCGGGGGGATATCCGTGGCGGAGGCGCCCGCGTACCTCGACGCGGGTGCGGTCGCGGTGGGGATCGGCTCCGGCCTGCCGGCGGAACCCGAGGCGCTGGCCCGGGTGTTCGGCGGGGGTGGCGCGGCGTGACCGCGACGCGGGCGGACGGCCCGTTCGACGTGGTGCTGCTGGGCGAGATCCTGGTGGAGTTCTTCTGCGAGGGGCCGTTGGGCGGTGAGACGCCGGTGCGCCTCGGCTTCTCGGGCGACACGCTGAACGCCGCCGCCGCGGCCGCCGCGGCCGGCGCCCGCACCGCCGTGCTGACCGCCGTCGCCGACGACGCGCTCGGCGACGCGCTGGTCGCCCGCGTCGCCGAACTCGGCGTGCACACCTCGCTGATCCGGCGCGGTCCCGGCAGCAACGGCGCCTACCTGCTGCACGGCGACGTGACCGGCGAGCGGGAGTTCACCTACTGGCGGCGCGGCAGCATCGCCTCCCGACTGGACGAGCCGGACGTCGAGCGCTGGGCCGACGCGCTGCGCGGCGCCGGCGCGCTGGTGGTGTCCGGCATCGGCAGCGCCCTGTCCGACGGCAGCCGCCGGGCCGTGCTGGCCGCCGCGCGGACCGCCGCCGGGGCGGGCGCGGCCGTGCTCTACGACCCGAACTTCCGCGCCCGGCTGACCACCACCGAACGAGCCCGCGCCGCGCTGGCGGAGATCGCCCCGCACTGCGCGCTGGTCACCCCGTCCTGTCCGGCGGACGCCCGCGCGCTGTTCGGCACCGAGGACCCGGCCCGGGCCGCCACGGCGGTGCGGGCGCTCGGCGCACGCGCCGCGGCGGTCACCTCGGGCGCGGAGCGGGTGCTGGTCGCGGACGCCGGCGGGGTGGTCGGCCTGCCGGTGCCGCACGTTGCGGACCCGGTGGACGCGACGGGCGCCGGCGACGTGCTCGCCGGCACGACGGCCGCCCGGCTGGCGCTCGGCGACCCGCTGCGGGCCGCCGTGGCGCTGGGCGTCGGCGCGGCCTCGCTGTCCCTGGCCGGCCGCGGCGGCACCGGACACGTCCCGCCCCTGGCCGCCAGCCGGGCGGCGGCCCCGGCCGTCCCGGAGGGCTGAGGTCCGGAAGGGCCGCCGCCCTCGGCGGCTGCGGCTACGGCATGGGCGGGGTGGGGCGGGTCTCGGTCAGCGGGATCTCGCCCTTGAGCATCCGGCCGCCGTCGCCGGTCAGCCGGAGGTACCGGCATCACGCAGGGCTGGTAGTCGATGCCGTGTGCCGCGCAGTCCTCCTGGTCGGGCACGACGTCGTTCGCGTAGTGGGCGTCGGCGCCGGCGACGTCGGAGATCCGGCCGACCATCCACGGCGAGGGCCTGGTGGTGGAGGACACGGTGCTGCGCGGGGTGTCGGGGAACGCCGGCGAGGTCGGCGGCCTCGGCGCGGCCTGCACCACCCGGGCGATGGTCGAGGAGGCCATCCAGCTCGGCGTGCTCGGGCACGACTACACGCCGGCCGGGCCCAGGGACGCGGAGCGCGGCCTCGTCGAGCTCAGCCGGCTGGCCGAGGACAACGCCACCGCGGGCGACATCATCGACCGCTGGGCGGTGCGGGTGGGCCGCGGCGTGTGCGCGGCGGCCACGCTGGTGGACGCGGAGATGATCGTGTTCGGCGGGCCCATCTGGCCGCATCTCTCCGAGCGTTTCCTGCGGATCATCCCCGCGATGGTGGAGAAGTCACCCTTCGTCAAGAAGATCCACCCGACCGCGGTGACCAGCACGGAGATCGGCGACGACGTCGGCGCGGTCGGCGCGGCCTGTCTGGTCCTGGACCGCACGCTGTCGGTGCAGCCGCAGTCCCCGCTGCTGCGATGACGCCCGTCGCGGCCCGCACCGCGGCCCTGGCTGCCGCGGTGCGGGCCGCGGCGGTGCGGTCGCGCCGTGCGCCGGCGGGGTGCGCGGCATGATGGCGCGGTCGCGTGTCACCCGGCCGCGCCGTCTCGGCCGGCGCCGGGTCACCTGCGCGCCGCGGCCCCGCCCACACCCGCACGGGCGCCAGGAAGCAGGAAGAGAGCGAGGAGAACCATGCCCGACCAACCGCACCGGCTGATCTGCGTCGGCTCCTACACGCCGGAGACCGGCGGCACGGGACCCGGGGTCACCGTGCTCCGGGAGCCGCTGGGCTCGCCGGACGCCCCCGGGGACGGGCGCCCCGGCCGGCCGGAGCCGGCCGGCGAGCTGCGCCTGACCGCGGCCTCCTGGCTCCAGTGGCACCCGTGGCTGCCCGTGGTCTACGCGGTGCGGGAGCTGGCCGAGGGCGCGGTGAGCGCGCTCCTGCTCGACCCGGACGGCACCGTCCGGGTCATCGGCGAGGAGGCGACCGGCGGCGCCGACCCCTGCCATCTGGCCGTCACCCCCGACGGCGACTACCTGCTGGCCGCCAACTACGGCAGCGGCAGCGTCGCCGTCTTCGGCCTCGACGAGCGCGGCGCCCCCACCCGCCGCGCCGACCTGGTCGAGCATTCGGGTTCGGGCCCGGTCGAGGACCGCCAGGAGGGTCCGCACGCGCACATGGTCACGCTGGACCCGGCCGGGTCGCTGGTCTGCGTCACCGACCTGGGCAGCGACCGGATCTGGGCGTACCGGCTGCGGGCCGACGGGACCCTGGCCCGGGTCGCGGCGAGCGCCCTGCCGCCGGGCACCGGCCCGCGCCAGCTGGTGCGGGCGCCGGGCGGTGGCCGCGGCTTCGCGGTGGCCGAGCTGGGCTCGGAGCTGCTCGTGCTGTCCGAGGAGGAGCCCGGCGCGTTCGTGCCGCGCGGCTCCTGCGCCGCCTCCGACCGTCCGGGCACGAACTTTCCCGCCCATCTGGCGCTGTCCCCCGACGGCCTGCGCGGCTACCTGTCCAACCGCGGCGCGGACACCGTGGCCACGTTCGACCTGACCGGCGACCGGCCCGAGCGGATCGCCGAGCACGATCTGGGCGCGGCCTGGCCACGCCACTTCGCGCTGGTCGACGACCGGCTGTACGTCGCGGCCCAGCAGTCCGACGAGGTGGTCGCGCTGGACCTGGACCCGGAGACGGACGAGCTCGTCGAGCGCTACCGGATCCCGGTCGGCTCCCCGGCCTGTGTGGCGGTGCAGCCGAGGCCGGCGTGACGGCCGCCGGCACCGATCGGCCCTGAGTAACACTGAACTGAGAAGCGCGGAACGGCTCGGAGGAGCACGGAGTGGCTCCCCGGCTGCCCGTGAACAGCCTTTATACCCGGATTATCCGGACACGCTACGGCGTTAAGATCACATTAAGATCCTAGGAAAACCACCTCGGGGAGGACGGCACCTCATGGCCCTGAAACGCACTCCGCTGCCGGGGGTCGGCACGCAGTACGACTTCACGACCCGGGAGGGGCGGCACATCTCCGTGGTGGTGCACGAGGACGGCCGGCGCTTCGTCGGCTTCTTCGATCCCGACGATCCGGACCGCTGTCAGGCGACCGTGCCGCTGGAGATGATGGAGGCCGCCAAGCTCGCCGCCATCCTCGCCCCCGAGGGCACCGGCGCGGTCGGCGCCGCCGTGCGCAAACTGTCCGGCGGCGAGCTGGGGCTCGACCTGGTCACCGAGAAGATCCCGATCGGACCCGAGTCCCCCTACCGCGGGCGCCCGTTGGGCGACACGAAGGCGCGCACCCGCACCGGCGCCTCGATCGTGGCCGTGCTCCGCCGGACCGGGGCACACCCGTCACCGGCACCTGACTACCGGCTCGAGGCAGGTGACACGCTGGTCGCCGTCGGCACCCGGGAAGGTGTCTCCGACCTGGCCGACATCATCGGCGGAGGTTGAGCGTGCACGACACGACCAGCATGCTCATCGAGCTCGGCCTCATCGTCCTCGGTCTCGGGATCGTCGGACGGCTGGCCGGGCGCCTCGGACTCTCCCCCATCCCCCTCTACCTGCTCGGCGGCCTCGCGTTCGGCCAGGGCGGCCTGCTGCCGCTGGACACCGTCGAGGGCTTCATCGAGGTCGGCGCCGAGATAGGCGTCATCCTGCTGCTCCTGATGCTCGGCCTGGAGTACACCGCGCCGGAACTGGTGAGCAGTCTGCGCGAGCAGTACCCGTCGGGCCTGGTGGACCTGCTGCTGAACGCCACCCCCGGCGCGATCGCCGCGCTGCTGCTCGGCTGGGGCCCGGTCGGGGCGTTGGCGCTGGCGGGCATCACCTACATCTCCTCCTCCGGCGTGGTCGCGAAGGTGCTCACCGAGCTGGACCGGCTCGGCAACCGCGAGACGCCCGTGGTGCTGGGCGTCCTGGTGATCGAGGACCTCGCCATGGCCGTCTACCTGCCGGTGCTGACCACCGCGGTGGCCGGCGTCGGGCTGGCCAGCGGCAGCCTCACCGTCGCGCTGGCACTTTTCACGGCGGGCGTCGCGCTGTACGTGGCGCTCCGGCACGGGCGGGTGATCAGCAAGGCGGTCTCCTCCGACAACCCGGAGATGCTGCTGCTCGTGGTGCTCGGCCTGACGCTGCTGGTGGCCGGCGTGGCCCAGGAGCTGCAGGTGTCGGCGGCGGTCGGCGCGTTCCTGGTGGGCATCGCGCTCTCCGGCGAGGTGGCGACCACCACCCGGCGGCTCTTCACGCCGCTGCGGGACCTGTTCGCCGCGGTGTTCTTCGTCTTCTTCGGCCTGTCCACCGACCCCACCGAGATCCCGCCGGTGCTGGCCACCGCGCTGCTGCTGGCGGTGATCACCGCGGGCACGAAGATCGCCACCGGCATCTACGCCGCCCGGCGGGCGGGCATCGGCCCGCGCGGCCGGCTGCGGGCCGGCGGCGTGCTGGTGGCGCGTGGCGAGTTCTCCATCGTCATCGCGGGACTGGCCGCCGCTTCGGAGCCGCGGGTCGCGCCACTGGCCACGGCGTACGTGCTGATCCTGGTGATCCTGGGCCCGTTCACCGCACGCTGGACCGAACCGGCCGTCCGCTGGACGCGGGAGCGGCGGCAGGCCAGGCGCGCCGGGCGCGCGGAGCGCGGCGTCGACGGCTCGGACGGCGCGAAGCGGTCCGCGGACCCGGCGGCCGGCGCCGGCGGCCCAGGCGGCGCGACCGCCGCCGACGAGCCGCGCGACTCGGCGTCACCGGTCTGAGTGACCGCGGGAGATCGACCGTGACGCGCCCCGGGACCGGGGCGCGTCACGGCTCGGCGCGTGGACTGTCACAGGTGTGACCGATCGGTCCGGAACGGTGACGAGATGAGGCATCATCGGGCCCATGGGAATCGTCGCCGGCCTGGACAACTCATCCGCATACACCCGCATCGTCGTCTGCGACGCGGACACCGGCCAGGTTCTCCGGCAGGGGCACGCAGCGCATCCGGAGGGCGAGCAGGAGCCGCAGTCGTGGCTGCTCTCGCTCGGCGAGGCCGCGGACGGCGGGGTGCTGGAGGAGGTCACCGCCATCGGCGTGGCCGCGCAGATGAACGCGCCGGTGGCGCTGGACGCCGAGGAGCAGCCGGTGCCCATGCCGTCGACCGGCGGCGAGCGCGCCCAGGCCGCGGCGCTGTGGCTGATCGACGCGCTGGGCGGGCGCCGGTCGTGGGCGGAGGCCGTCGGCTCGGTGCCGCAGACCGCCCAACCGGTCGCGCAGCTGCGCTGGCTGGCCAGGACCGACCCGGAGGCGGCCCGCCGCACCACCACCGTGCTGCAGGCGCAGGACTGGCTCGTGTGGCAGTTGCTGGGCCGGCCCGGCCGGTGGACCACCGACCGGGGCAGCGCCTCCGCCACCGGGTACTGGTCGGCGTCGGCCGAGTCCTGGCGCCCCGAGCTGGCCGAGCTCGCCATAGGGCACCCGGTGGCGCTGCCCGACGTGCTGGGGCCGTCCGCGGCCGCCGGGCGCACGCCCGAGGGACTGCTGATCTCGGCGGGCACCGGCGAGACGATGGCCGCCGCGTTCGGGCTCGGCGTCGGCCTCGGCGACGCGGTGATCTCGCTGGGCGCCTCGGGGTCGGTGTGCGCCGTGCACGACGAGGCGCTGAGCGACCCGACCGGCACCATCACCAGCTACGCGGACGCCACCGGGCGCCATCTGCCGGTGGTCCGCACGCTGAACGCGACGCGGGTGCTGCGCGGCACCGCCGAGCTGCTGGGCTGCGAGCTGCCGCGGCTGTCCGAGCTGGCGCTGACCTCCACGCCGGGCGCGCACGGCCTGGTGTTCCTGCCGTACCTGGCGGGCGAGCGCACCCCCGAGCTGCCGCACACGGCCGGCACGCTGGCCGGGCTGCGGCGGGAGAGCATGCGGCCCGAGCATCTGGCGCGGGCCGCGTTCGAGGGCATGCTGTGCGGCCTGGCCGACGCGGCCGAGGTGCTGCGCGGGCGCGGGGTGCGCATCGACCGGGTCTTCCTGCTCGGCCAGGCGGCGGAGCTGCCGGCCGTGCGGGCGCTCGCGCCCGCGCTGTTCAACGCGCAGATCGTGATACCGGCGCCGGCGGACTACACCGCGCTGGGCGCGGCCCGGCAGGCGGCCTGGGCCCAGGGGGTGGCGGACGGCTCGCTGAGCGCCGACACCCCACCCCCGTGGCCGCCCGCGCCCGGGCGCACCATCCGCCCCGGCGAGGGCACGGCGGACGCGTCGCAGGTCGGCTCCGCCGTGCGCCAGCAGTACGCGGCGGTGCGCGACCAGACCCACCCCGGCGCGTTCGACGCCCCCCACGAGGACGCCGAGACGGACGACGCCACCGCGGCGTGAGCCCTCCGGGCGGGTAGCGCGCGCCCCGAGCGGCCCCGGGCCCGCAGGGGGGTGCGCGCTACGGTCGCCGGACCTCGAAGTGGAAGCAGCCGTACTCCAGGGCCCGCACATGGACCAGGGCCACCTTCGGATCGGCGAACGCCTCGTCGAGGGCCCGGTCGAACCCGGCCCGGACGTCCTCGGGCATCTCGAACCGGCGCCCTCCGACGATGTGACCGCCCGCGTCGTAGCGCCGGAGGGTGCGCTGCGCCCCCGGGCGCGCGAAGGGATAGCCGCGACGGTCCCCCGGGCCCGCGCACTCCTCGGCGTGCACGTACACCGGGCCGCACTCGTCGTACGCCCCGGGGTCCGCGCCGGTCGCCGCCGCCCAGCGCCGGAGCGGCGCGTACGAGACGAGCGCGACCCGCTCGCCCGGCTCGACGCCCCGCAGGCAGCAGCGCAGCGGATCGCCCACGCAGTCGAGCGGTGCGCCGTCCTCGCCCGCCGTGAACGGCCGCGGCGGGCGCCCGGAGTCGTCGACATCGCGGAGCTCCCTGAGCGCCGCGGGAGGGATGGGGAGGGGCGTGTAGGCGTTCATGCCTCCAGCGTCGACGGGGGCCCGCCGGTCACCCGCCTCAGAGGTCCTCGGGGAGCCGGCGGTCGAACCAGTCGGTCATGGTGCGGGTGTACGTCGAGGTGAGGTGCGTGCCGTTGCGGTAGACCAGGGCGTTGCCGATCACCGCGGGACAGTCTCCGTCGTCCGGGCACAGCAACGGTGTCGGGTCGACCAGGGTCACCCCGGAGACCTCCTTCGCCGCCAGCGTGTTGACCGGCTCGTAGGACAGGCCCTCGCGCCGCGGGAAGGCGCAGGCGTCCAGGTCGTCGAGGTGCGCGGAGACGCAGGACGGCACGTCGGTGGTCGGGTAGGGGTTGTCGGCGATCACCGACACCTCCGCCCCGGTGTCCGTGAGCCGCCGCAGGGTTTCGGCGTATCCCGCGGTCATGGCCTCGGCACTGGCCTCCGCGCCCAGCCGCCGGCCGTCGTCCAGCACGGTGGCGACGGCCTTGTTGCCCGTGACGACCAGCGCGGGGTCGAGCTCCTCGATGCGGTCGAGCGCGTTGGCCCGCCAGTCGTCGCACTCGTCGTACGCCCGCTCGAACTGGCTGTGGTAGACCGTGACGTCGGCGGGCGTGCAGGCCGACTTGGTGAGCACGGCGAGGCGCCAGCCGCGTTCCTCGGCGATCGGGTCGAGCGCGGCGAAGTACTGCATGGCGTGCGAGTCGCCGAGCAGCACCACCGTGGTGTCCGCGGAGGTGTCGCCGTAGAAGCAGGGGCGGGCGGCGGTGTCCTCCTGGCCGGCCAGGCAGCCGTCCTCGTCGGCCCGGCCCTTGTCCGCCTCGGCCTGCGCGGGCAGCGGCCGCAGCTCGCTGGCCACGAGCTGCGGCGCGGTGCTGGTGGCGAGGGCCCGCGCGCCGGGGGTCTCCGACCACCCGGCCAGGGCGACCGTCGGCACGGCCGCCTGCGCGGTCGTGCCCAGCGCGACGCTCACCGCGGTGCAGCCGCCGCCGAGGGCCAGCGCCGGCCCGTTCCCGGTGAAGGCGCGGGCCCGGCGGAACGGCGTCTCGACCAGGCGGTGGGTGAGCGCGGCGGGGATCCAGGAGAGCGCCACCACGACCAGCAGCAGCGTGCTGGGCAGCCCGCTCATCCGGGCGCTGGCGAGGACGATCAGCGGCCAGTGCCACAGGTACCAGGAGTACGAGATCCGGCCCACGTACCGCATCGGTGCGGTGGACAGCAGCCAGCCGACGGGGGTGGCCCGCGAGATGGCGCCGGCCGCGATGACCGCCAGGGCGCCGGCCACCGGAAGGGCGGCCCAGGGTCCGGGAAACGGGGTGCGCTCGGTCAGCCCGACCAGCGCCACGGCGATGGCCGCCGTGCCGGCCAGGCCCAGCAGCCACGCCGCCCGGGTGCCGGCCCGGCGCCAGTACCCGGTCGGCACGAGGGCCAGCAGGCCGCCGGCCGCGAGCTCCCACGCGCGGGTGGTGGTGGTGAAGTAGGCGGCGTCGCCCTGCTCCTGGGTCAGGTGGATCGCGTAGCCGAAGGACACGACGGTCAGCGACCCCAGCGCGAACGCGAGCCGGCGCCGCAGATGCCGCCGGCCGCGGCGGGCCAGCAGCGCGACGCCGAGCACCAGCAGCGGCCACAGCAGGTAGAACTGCTCCTCGACGGCCAGCGACCAGAAGTGCTGGAGCGGGCTGGCCGCGGCGTCCAGGTCCGAGTAGGCGACGGCCTCCGTGGCCTGCCGCCAGTTGATCACGTAGAGCGCGGCCGCGACGACGTCCGCGTAGACGGTCGAGCGGTCCACCGGCGACAGCACCAGCCAGGCCAGCACCACCACCGCGGCGAACACCACGACGGTGGCCGGCAGCAGGCGGCGCACCCGCCGGGCGTAGAACGTGCCCAGCCGGATCGTGCCGGTGCGCTCGACCTCCCGCAGCAACAGGCCGGTGATCAGGAATCCGGAGATGACGAAGAACACGTCCACGCCGACGTAGCCGCCGGTCGCCCAGCCGACCTCGGCGTGGTAGACGAGCACCAGCGCGAGCGCCACCGCGCGCAGGCCCTCGATGTCGGGTCTGAAGCCGTGGTCTCGGGTCGTGCCGGTCCGACGCTCCGTACACTCCGTCGTCGTCCCCCGGACCGGCCGCAGCGTGGCTACGGCGCCTGATTCTTCACCTGTCTTCCGCGCGTCAACCCGATCGTCCATCACATATCGATATCAGACAGATAACGGATCGCGCCAATCCCGGACGGGGTTTCCGGCTACGTATGGCCGAACTGTGGCCACCTGGCGGCCAGTTGCGTACGGCTGGCGCTGCGGGTCTTGGCGAGCGCCCGGGTGAGGTGCTTCTTCACCGTGTCCACGCCGACGAAGAGTCGCCGGGCGATCTGCTGGTTGGTCAGGCCCTGCGCGGCGAGTTCGGCCACCTCGCGCTCCCGCACGGTGAGTCCGAGGTCGCGGCAGGCGTCCGCGGTCCTCCGGTCGCGGGCCAGCTGCGCGGCGGCGTGCGGCGCCAGGTGCCGGCTGAGCGCGCGCAGCACCGCCACGTCGCGCGCCGGCACGGTGCGGGCGCCGCGGATCACCGCCCCGACGTAGACCACGCCCTCGGCGCCGCCGTCGATGATCATGCTGCCCTTGTCGCTGATGCCGTGCGGCCGCAGGAAGCGCTCGACGTACTCCCGCTGGGCGGGCACCCGCTCGGGGTGCAGCTCGCGCAGCGTCACGCAGCCGCGCTCGGCCAGCAGCCGGTGCGCCTCCGGCGTCATGAACGGGTCGTGGGCGATCCAGCGCTCCGCGTACTCGTCGAGGAACTCCTGGGCGTAGCCGCTCTTGATGCCGTGCCCCTCCCACAGCGCGGCGGCGACGGTGGGCCCGTGCAGCACGGCGATGGTGCTGTACCCGAACCACTCCTCCAGGGCGCGCAGCAGGCTCTCCCGGAACGCCGGCAGGTCGGGCGCCCGGTCCACCGCCTCCAGGACGCCGAAGAGCCGCCGGTAGTCCTCCGGCGGCAGCGGCTCGCCGCCCGGCAGCCGGCGCGGCCCGCGCGGTTCGGACACGATCGCGTGCGCGGCGGCCACGGCGGGCGAGGGCTCGGCCGTGGACTCGGTCATACGGCCGTTATAGGCGCCCGGACGGGGACCGGGCAAGCGGGTTCCTGCCCCCTGTTCCACCTTCGGGCCATGCCGGGCGGGCGCGCGGCGCGGCAGCATCCGGAGCAGTAGCGATGGATGCCGCGAGTGGAAGCGAGTGGGACATGACGACGAACGAGACGCCGGCCGCGACGCCGGGCCCGGAGGCCCGTTCCTGGCTGATCACCGGTGCGAACAGCGGCTTCGGCGCCTCCTTCACCCGCGCCGCGCTGGCCGCGGGCGACGTGGTGGTGGCGGCGGTGCGCCGCCCCGAGACGATGGCCGAGCTGGTCGCCGAGCACCCGGGCCGGCTCTCGGTGGTCACCCTCGACGTGCGCGACGCCGCCCAGTGCCGGGCCGCCGTGGAGGCGGCCGTCACCGAGCACGGCCGGATCGACGTGCTGGTGAACAACGCGGGCTACGGCACGGTCGGCGCGCTGGAGGAGACCACCGAGGACGACCTGCGGGACGCGATGGAGGTGATGTTCTTCGGGCCGATGCGGCTGACCCGGCTGGCGCTGGCGGGCATGCGGCGCCGCCGCGGCGGCACGGTCGTCCAGGTGACCAGCATGGGCGGCTTCCTGTCGTTCGCCGGCGTCGGCACGTACTGCGCGGCGAAGGGCGCGCTGGAACAGGCCAGCGAGGCGCTGGCCGCCGAGGTGGCGCCGCTCGGCATCCGGGTGCTGATCGTCGAACCGGGGGCGTTCCGCACCGAGTTCCACGGCGCGCTCCAGATCTCTGACCCGATCGACGACTATGACGGAACGGTCGGCGCGACCCGCGACGCGTTGGTGGAGAGTGGCGGCAAGCAGCCGGGCGACCCGGACAAGGCCGCCGCCGCGCTGCTGACCACGCTCGACTCGCCGACGCCGCCGCTGCGGCTGGCGCTGGGCGACGACGCGACGACGGCGATCCGCGCGAAGCTCGCGGCGGTGGCCGCGGACCTCGACGCGACGGCCCACCTCGGCACCGGCGCCGCCATCAACCTCCCCTGATCGGAACCGGCTTCGCGGCGGCGCCGTCCGATGAGCATGACTGCACACGGACGGGCCGCCGCGGTGGCCGGCTCCCTGCTCCTCGCCCTGCTGGCGACCGGCTGCGGCGAGGAGACGGGCGGGACCGGAAACGGAGCCGGCCCCGAGACCGGGAACGAGGCCGGCGGCGAGGCCGGCAGCGGGACCGGAAACGGTGCCGGTGGCGGAACCGGCGGCGAGACCGGGGCCGATCCGCTGTCCAACGAGCCCGCGGAGTCCGGCACTCTGGTGGAGGGCGACGGCTGGCGCGGCGTGCTCCTGGAGACCTCCCTCCAGGACTCGATCACCCTCCCCAGCGGCGAGACCGTGGACGCCGTCTCCCGCGTGCCGGCGCTCGCCGACGTCGAGCGCTTCGAGGAACTCCTGCCACCCACCGAGGAGTTCACCTGGCCGAGCGGCGCGAACGGCCAGTCGGAGACCGAGATCGTCGAGTTGAACGAGGACTACGTCCGCCAGTACACGGAGCTGTCCGCCGGCGACCACCGCCAGCTGAGGGTGATGGGCATCTGCAATCCGTCGATGTCCGGCTGGCAGGACGAGTGGCTGCTCGTCGCCGACGGCGGCTCCTGCTTCTGGGACGCCACCATGGACCTCGCCGCCGACGAGATCACCAGCTTCTCCTTCTACGGCATCGGCTGATCCGCGCCGTCGTCCCGGCCGCGGACCGCCGCGGCGGCGTTCCGCAACCCGGCGAGCACCGTGCGGACGGCCCGCCTGGCGGCGCGTTCCGGGCGGTGCAGGGCGTCGATGTGCCGGCGCGCGTGCACCCCGACCAGCGGCCTGAGCACCAGCTCCGGATGGGGGCGGGTGGTCCAGCGAGGCATCAGCGCGATGCCGCCACCGGCGGCGACGACCTCGGCCACGACGGCGAACTCGTTGATCCGGTGGACGATGTCGAGATGACGGTCCGCGGCGGCGGCGAGCGCCTCGATGGTGGCCATCAGCGGAAAGCCGTCGTGGACGGTGATCCACGGCTGGTCGGCCACGTCGGACGGGGACAACCGGGGTCGGTCGACCAGCGGATGGCCGGCCGGCAGCGCGACGTCGAGCGGCTCCCGCAACAGCGGCGCGACGGCCACCGTGCCCGGCCAGGGCGGGGCGTGGTCGAGACGGTGCGCGAGCACCAGGTCGTACTCCCCCGTCAGCCGCGGGAACTGGTCCTGCGCGACGTCCTCGTCGGCCAGCACCAGCCGCGGCCGGTCAGGCCCGGCGAGCCCGCGCAGCAGCGGCGGGAACAGGGCCGCCGCCGCGCTGTGGAAGCCCGCCACCGACACGTCGCCGTCCGGCCGGTCGACGAACTCCTGGACCGCGTGCCGCGCCCTGGCCAGCGCGGTCTCCACCTCGATCGCCGCGCCCGCCAGGGCCCGGCCGGCGTCGGTGAGCACCAGCCGCCGGCCGGCGCGTTCGGTCAGCGGGACCGGGATCGCGCGTTGGAGCAGCCGTAGTTGCTGGGAGATCGCCGAAGGCGTCACCAGCAGCGCCTCGGCGACCGCCGTGACGCTGCCCCGCTCCCCCAGTTCGCGCAGGACCCGCAGCTGTCGTTCGTCCACCACGTCAGTGTAGGGCTGCTACACGTTCGGTTGAGAAGTTCGTACTGGGCTACATGATCGTGTTGGTGCAGCGTGAGGGCGTGTTCCAAGCCCACCGCACCGACGGGGTGCTGCTGCTCGTCGCGCTCGTCTGGGGATCCAGCTACCTGGCCGCGAAGAGCGCCACCGACGCCCTGCCGGTCGTGCTGGTGCTCTTCGCGCGGTACGCCCTCTCGGCGCTCGCCTGCCTGGTGTTCCTCGCCGCCGGGCCCGCGGTCCGGCGCGCGGCCCGGCCCGCGGTCCGGCCCACCTGCCGGTCGGCGTCCCCGTCCCGGGACGGCGGCGGGTCCCGGCGTCCGACCGCCACCGAGGTCCGGTGCGGTGCGGTGCTGGGGGTGACCCAGGCGGCCGTCCTGGTGCTGGAGACGTACGGCGTCGCGCACACGAGTGCCGCCAACGCCGGGCTGATCATCAGCCTGACCATCGTCCTCACCCCGGTGCTCGACCGCCGCCCGGGGCCGGGCGGCCGGCGCGGACCACCGCCCGCGTTCTTCGCCGCGGCCGGGGTCTGCGTGCTGGCCGTGGCGTTGCTGATGTCCGGCACCGGCATCCAGGCTCCCCGGGTCGGCGACCTGCTGATGGTGGCCGCGGCGGTGGTGCGGGCGGCGCACGTCGCGCTCGTCGGGTGGCTCACCGCGCGCCACGCGCTGCGCCCGGCCCAGCTCACCGCCGGGCAGACCGTCGTCGGCTCGGTTCTGTTCCTCGTCCCCGCCGCCGGCGCGTTGCCGACCCTGGCCCACGCCGGGGCCGCGACGTGGGGCCAGCTGCTCTACCTCGCGCTCTTCTGCAGCGTGTTCGCGTTTCTGGCCCAGACCTGGGCGGTCCAGCGCACCTCGGCCAGCCGCGCCAGCCTGCTGCTGGGCACCGAGCCCGTCTGGGCCGCCGCCGTCGGTGTCGGGCTCGGCGGCGAACGGCTCACCCCGCTCGCCGCGCTGGGCGCGGCGCTGATGGTGACCGGCACGTACTGGGGTCAGTCCGTCGAACGCGCCCACCGCACCGTCGCCGGCGACCCGGCGACGCATCGCCACCCGCACGCCCCGAACCAGGAGATCCCATGCCCGACCACCACCACGACGTCCACCACGACGACCAGCACGACGCCGAGCACGCCACCTACCGGCGGCTGATCGCGCTGCTGGACGAGGCCACCGTCGCGTACCGGCTCATCGACCACGAACCGGACGGCACCACGGAGACGGTCAGCGCGCTGCGCGGCCACCCCGTCGCCGACGCGGCGAAATGCCTCGTGCTGCGGGCGAAGACCGACCGGCGGACCACCCGTTACGTGCTCGCGGTGGTTCCCGGCGACCGGCGGGTCGACCTCGCCGCGATCCGCGCCCTGTTCGGGGCCCGCTACGTCGGCTTCTGCGACGCCGCCACGGCACAACGCCTGGCGCGCGCCGTGCCCGGCACCGTGCTCCCGTTCAGCTTCGACCCCGACCTCGAGGTCGTCGCCGACCCGGAGGTCGTCGCGCGGCCCCGGCTCTACTTCAACGCCGCCCGTCTGGACCGCTCGTTGGTCATCTCCGGAGCGGATTACGCGCGACTCGCCCGGCCCCGTGTCGTCCCCATTACGTAACGGAAGGAATATGTCCGTAACGGATCTGTTTTGTGCGGACGCAACAGGAAACCCCTAAGAGAGGAGGCGTTCGCGCCACGCTGGATGCGAGCACCACCGTGCCGCAGGAGGAGGCAGACCATGAACGAGCACGAGACGCAACAGGAACAACGCACGAGAGAGGGCGTCACCCAGGCCACGCGCAGGAGGCTGCGCGAACGGGTCAAGCAGGTGAACCAGCAGTCCGCCGCCAACGTGCAGGCCCGGGGAGGCCGGTGACCGGGAGGTGCCGCGTCAGCGCATGCCGGACATCCCTGAGGAGGAGGCGAGATCCCGCTACCGCAGCGGGCAGCCGATGACCTCCCTGGCCCGCCTCTACGGCGTCTCCGCGACCTGGCTCACCCACCGTTTCCGCGAATGGGGCGAGCCGCTCAGGGGCCATGCCGAGGCACAACGCGCCCGCAAGGGCATCTCCCTCACCGACTGGCGCGCGCTCAACGACGCACGCGAAAGCGCCGCCGAGGAGCCCTGAGGGCTCCCTCCCCCGGTTTCACTCGTTCTGGGCACAGAGGCAGAACGGGTGGCCGTCCGGATCGGCGAAGACCGGGCAGGAACCACCCATCGCGGGCAACGGCGTGGCGCCCAGCCGCAGCGCCCGCTCCTGGGCCGCCGTCGAGTCGTCCACACCCAGGCACAGGTGCATCTGCTGCGGATACGCCCGCTCCGGATCCGGCCACAGCGGTGGCCGATACCCCTCCACCTCCTCGAACGCCAGCCGCGGCAGGCTCTCCTCGTCCTTCGCGACCACCACCCAGTCCTCCCGGACGACCCGCCAGCCGAGCAACTCGGCGTAGAAATCCCCCAGCGCCCGGGCATCGGAACAGTCGAAGACGATGTTGCGCACGTACACGTTCATCCCGCCAGCATCACAGCCCTCACTGACATTCCCCGACAGCCACGACGGTCGCCTCCATCGATACCGATCACTCGAAAGTGTTCTTGACGCCGCCAGCTGAGAGAAAGACGCTCATAGAACTCATCGGAACGCACGAGAGGTCGACGGCAGCCATGGCGCTACAGTTCATCGCGAAGGACCCCAACACCAACGGGACACAGTGCCCCACTGTGTGGGTGGACGACACGACGGAAGAGATCGTCATCCAAGGATGGAGGGCAGATCCAGCGCTCCTGCGGCAGTGCACCGAATCCGGACCGATCCCGGAGACGGAAGCGGTGGTGCGGGTGCCAGTCCGTATGGCGACTGCGCTGAGGGAGGCCTGCGATGTCGCAGACCGACGTGGCGTTCGTTGATCTATTGGGTCAGACTCGCCATTCAGCCGTGCATCTGGAAATGCGCGACTCGTACGGGATCGACGAGGAGGCAGCTGAGTTCCACAAGTGGCGGACCGGGTGGCGTCCCGACCCTGATCCGGCGACCTGGTGGAACGACTTCCACACCTGGGTACGCGATGCCACGGCCAGAGGTGTCGTGTTCCGCCGTGCCCGTGTCGTCTCCGAGCCCGTGAGCGACTACATCAGGTATGAGCACGGATGTACGTACCAGAACATCGCCGCTGGCGAGTCGGTCCGGTGGTTGCCACGGCGCAGGGCTTCCGATCTCGGCCTACCGGGCAATGACTTCTGGCTGTTCGACGACCAGCTGATCCTGTGGAACCATTTCACCGGCGAGGGAGGTTCCGCAGGCCCTGAGCTGGACGAACGGCCCACGGTGGCGGAGTTCTGTGCGGCAGCCTTCGACGCGGTGTGGGTCCGTGCCACTCCCCACGAGGACTACCTCATCTGACGGAACGATCTACCATCAGGCATGCCCGGGTCCCCGTCGTCGAGTGTTCAGGAAGCCCGCAGGGCGATAGCTGACCGGCTGCGGGAGATCAGGAAGGACGCCGGCCTGTCCGGGCACGCCTTGGCCACGAGTGCGGGGTGGTACAAGTCCAAGGTCTCTCGCCTTGAGAACGCCGTCACTCCTCCGTCCGCGGAAGACATCCGGGCCTGGTGTCGCGCTTGCCGTGCCGACGACCAAGCCGCCGACCTTCTTGCCGCCGCCCGCTCCGCCGACACCATGTACGTTGAATGGCGGCGTGTTCAACGGTCCGGCCTGAGACGACTCCAGCAGTCGTATCTTCCGCTGTACGAGCGCACGAAGGTGTTCCGCACCTACTGCTCCAACGTGGTCCCCGGCGTTCTTCAGACGCACGCCTACGCGACGGCACTTCTGCGTTCGATCAGCGAGTTTCACCAGACGCCCGATGATGTGGCCGCAGCGGTGGAGGCCAGACTGGACCGTTCCGCGCGCGTGGTCCGCATGGGCGACCACCGCTTCGCCTTGGTGCTCGAAGAATCAGTGCTACGGCACCGAGTGGGAGACGCGGAGATCATGGCCGGGCAACTCGGCTACCTCCTGTCCGCCATGACGTTTCCGTCCATCTCGCTGGGCGTGATTCCCTTCGCCGGTGAGCGCCGAATGTGGATGACCGAGACGTTCACCGTGTACGACGAAGAGCAGGCCGAAGCAGAACTGCTCACAGCACGCGTGAACGTCACCGCGCCAAGCGAGGTGACGCAATACCTCAGGGCCTTTCGGGAGTTCTCCCGACTAGCCGTCTACGGGGCCGAAGCCCGCGCTCTGATCACCGCCGCGGTGGATGCGTTGGAGTGATGCATGTAGAACTTTGTAGAACCTTCTGGTTGCTGACCGTCGCCGCTCCCTAGCGTTGCGTCGTCAGGACAACAAGAAGGGAAGCTGGCATGACGACGAGCAGGAGGGGGAACGTCTCCATGACCGGAGCGGCCGTCGAGACGTACGACTCCCGTACGCCGGACGCCGACGGATGGCGTGGTGTGCCGTTCAAGCATCCGCTGAACATGGCGGACGCCGGCAAACACGACGGGGGCCCGATGCCGCCCGAGGCGCCCCGTCCGCCCGAGCCCAAGCCCAAGGACAAGTAACCCACGCCGCATGAGGACTACAGCCTCACCTGACCGAACGCCCTGGTCAGCCGTCGGTGACCCGGTTCAGCCGACGCCGCCGAAGGTGAAGAAGGTGATCTCGTCGGCGCCGAGGTCCATGGTGGCGTGCCAGAAGCAGGAGCCGCCGTCCATGACGCTGATCCAGCGCTCCTCCCAGCCGGGGGTCAACGACGGATCGCAGTTGCCCAGCACCCGCAGCTGCCGTTGGTCGCCGCCGGACAGCTCGGTGTACTGGCGGACGAAGTCCTCGTTCAGCTCGACCGTCTCGGTCTCGGGCTCCTCGTCCTCGCCGTTCGGGGGCCACGTGAACACCTCCGTCGCCGGGAGGAGTTCCTCGAAGCGCCGGACGTCGGCGACCGCCGGCACGCGGGAGACCGCGTCCACCGTCTCGCCGTTGGAGAGCGTCATCGAGTCCAACGCGCCGTCCTCGGCCTCCAGCAGCACGCCGCGCCAGCCGTCGCCCTCGACCATCGTCCCGGAGTCCTCACGCCCGTCACCGGTCCCCCCACCGCAGCCGGCCGCCAGCAGACCAACGGCGACCACGCCGGCCGCCACGGCGGCCCGTCTGTGTCCAGTCATGCCGATCCGACGACACCGTCGCGAAGGTGGTTCCCGTACCCGGAGTTGACGGCACCGACAGGGCCCGCCCGCTGCTCAGCGGGACGAGCACCCGGGCCGGCCTCCCCGTGCCGCGTGCGGCGTCCGTGACCCGGGTGAGAAAACAGGACACAGGCTGTCTGGTTTCGGAGCGAACATGGTGCACCGGTCGGCGTCGTTGACGGACGCGGACCGGGTCGTACCGACAGAAGAGGACGCACATGGGATTCACGCCCGACACATCGACCACCGACCTCGACGGAAAGGTCACGCTGGTCACGGGGGCCACGCGAGGCGCCGGGCGCAGCATCGCCGTCCAACTCGGGGCGGCTGGCGCGACGGTCTACGTCACTGGCCGTACGACGCGGGAACACCGCTCGGAGTACGACCGGCCCGAGACCATCACGGAGACCGCGGAACTCGTCACCGCCGCGGGCGGAACCGGCATCGCGGTGCCGACCGACCACCTGGTGCCCGACCAGGTCCGTGCACTGGCCGAGCGCATCGACGCCGAGCAGGGGCGTCTCGACGTACTGGTCAACAACGTCTGGGGCGGCGAGCGGCTCTTCGCGTTCGACACACCGGTGTGGGAGCACGACCTCGAGAACGGACTGCGGCTGCTCCGGCTGGGCGTGGAGACACACGCGATCAGCAGCCACTTCCTGCTGCCCCTGCTGGTGCGGCGACCGGGCGGGCTGGTGGTCGAGATGACCGACGGAACGGCCGCGTACAACGGAACGACCTACCGCAACTCGTACTTCTACGACCTGGTCAAGAACAGCGTGCTGCGCATGGCGTTCGTGCAGGCACACGAGTTGACGCCGCACGGCGGGACCGCGGTGGCGCTCACCCCGGGCTGGATGCGCTCCGAGATGATGCTCGACGCGTTCGGCGTCACCGAGGACACCTGGCGCGACGCGCTGGCCACGGTGCCGCACTTCTGCATCTCGGAGAGCCCGGCGTACGTCGGACGCGCGGTCGCGGCCCTGGCCGGTGACGTCGACGTCGCACGCTGGAACGGCCAGTCGCTGTCCAGCGGACAACTCGCACGGGAATACGGCTTCACCGACCTCGACGGCTCACGACCGGACTGCTGGCGCTACCTGGTCGAGGTCGAGGCCCCCGGCAAACCGGCGGACGCGACCGGGTACCGGTGAGGAGGTCCCTGCCCGGGCACGCCGAGCGAGGACTACGAGGTGACCTGTCCGGAACGCGCCAGCCAGCGGCGCCGGCAGGGCACCGGCTTGCCGCCGCACAAGCCCGCTGGTTCCGGTTTCCGGAATTCAGGCCCGTCCCGGCGGCCCGGTCAGGGGTCGCCGTGGACTCGGGCGTGCTGGTGCATGTCGTGCCAGCCGTCGGTGTGCAGGGCCACGCTGCGTCGGGTGCCTTCGAGGGCGAACCCGGCCTTGAGCGCCACCCGGCAGGACGCCTCGTTGCGGACCGAATGCTCCAGGTCAACGCGGTGGAACTCGGCGACCCTCAGCGCCCAGTCGGCCACCGCGGCGAGGGCGCGCGGCGCAACCCCGGTTCCCCGCGCCTCCGGCAGCACCCAGTACCCGCAGCGGGCCAGGCCCTGGTGGAGGTCGAACCTACCGAGGGCCGTCCGGCCGAGAACCTCGCCGCTGCCGGCCCGGACAATCGCCCATTGGGCGCGCTGCTCCTGCTGCCAGCTGCGGTCGGCGACCTCGATCCACTCCCGCGCCTCGTCCAGCGAGCTCATGTGCCGGGCGTGCCAGTGGCGGATCGCCGGGTCCTGGTAGGCGGTGTACACGGCGGCGGCATCCCGAACGTCCCACGGCCGCAGCAGAAGTTCGCCGTCCGTCGAGCTGAGCGAGGGCTGGGTCGTGGCGGACAGGCTCCCGGCGGGAATGACGGGCACGGTCGTGATCGGCACAGAAACCATCATGCTCGGGACCTGACACGGCCCGTCAAGGCCAGGACCCGTGGGCCCGATGGGGGGACGGCGCCGGGTGCGGCCCCGCCGGCGGGGCGGGAGGGCGTCGGTGGTGGCTCGGCGGGACCGCGGTTGTGGTCAGCGGGTCAGAAGGTCACGTCGCTGCACATGAAGTAGATCTGGTCGGCGTGGGACGCCTTCCAGATCGTGTAAACGACGTGGTGGCCGGTGCGGCCGGGCGCGCTGACGTCGACGGTGTAGTGCTCGGCGGGCGCGTAGCGGTCGGTCTCGGCGACCATCTCCAGGTCGCCCCAGTCCAGGGCGTCGGTCTCGGCGTCGTAGCCCTGCTCGGTGACGTAGACCTGCAGGTAGTCGGCGCCGTGCCTGGCCAGATCGTAGACGTCGACGGTGAAGTCGGTGCCGACCTCGGTGGTCCACCAGGGACCCGGGGTGTCCATGGCCCTGAATTCGGAGTTGTAGGTGTGGCCGGCGCTGCAGAGCTGGTTGTCGGGGATGAACGCCTGGAAGTCGCCGCCGGTGCCCTCGCGGTACAGGCCGGGCCAGCCCCACATGGCGTTGGGGTTCTCCTGCCACGCCCGGTAGCACATGGGGTCCTGCTCCTCCACGGCCGGGTCCTGCCAGGTGTACTCCCAGCGCAGCATGCAGCCGTAGACGCGGGAGAGGGGGTCCTGGACCGACCCGTGGGCGGAGGCGGTCGAGGCCGACCAGGGGCTTGCGACCACCATGGCCACGGCCAGGGCCGCCGTGACCGCGGCGGCCAAGAGGGCGCGGGGGGTCCAGGTCCGCGCCTCGGTTCGCTGGTGTCGAGGGGGTGACATCACCGCTCTCCTCTCTGCATGTCCATGACATGCAGGCGACTGTCCCAGCCCTCTCGCTCCAGCGAGGCTAGTGCGGGGCGCCGCCGCCTGTCGATAGCTTGGACAAGAAACTCTCTGCCTTCAGAAGCGAAACTCTCTGCCAATTTGCATGAAGAGTATCCGGACCTGCTGGCCGCCGCCCGGTGAAGGACGGGTCGAGGCCATGCGGCTGATCGTCCGCCACCACGTCGCGCCGGCCGAGAGGCTCCACCCCCGCGGACCCCGCCCCAGTAGAGTGAAAGTGCGCTGCCCGGGCACACCGTCGCAGCCGACGAAGGGGCCGTCACCCCGATATCGGCGGGGTGACGGCCCTGGGTCAACGGACTAGGTCGGACAACGTTCTGACCGAGCGATCAGCTCCGGGTTCAGAGCGGGAACTCGCAGAGCACCTGGCCCCTGGCGTTGAGGAACTGGTGCCTTCCGTCGTCCGTGAGGCGCATGGTCTCGGCCTGGTTCCAGATGGGGCTCTGGCCCGAGTTGATGCATGCGCCGTCTCCGTTGAAGACCGCCGCGCCGTTCGCGTCGTAGACCACGAAGTTGCCGTCCTCCTGGAAGGCGGCGACGGAGCCCTTGCTCCAGGTGCCCGCGTAGGAGTACGTGGGCTGGCCCTGGTAGTAGAGGACGAGGTGGCCGTCCTCCTGGAGCCGCAGCAGGGTGGAGCCGTTCCCGGACGTCCACGCCATGTTCTGGCTGATGCTGGTCGGCGCCGTGAACACCGCGGCGGCGAGCGTCTCATCCTGGCCAGGCGCCTCCGCGGCCGCGGTGACCGCCGCCCCGCCGACCAGCAGCATGGCCGTAGTGGCCACGACGGCCATCGCGCTTCGGATCATCCTCACTGAGCTACCTCCTGGTGGTGAACTGCGGGCGGACTCCGCTGAGTTGGGAGTGCCCGTCCACAGATTGCCCGGGGTTTTCCACGGAAATCCGCCGTCCGAGCGAGGCACGGCGTGTCAGCCAACGCCGAGGAGGCGCGATGAAAGGTTTTTCCGCCTGATTGACACACTGATGAGATGATGGACAGCCAAGAGAATCAGTCCGAAAAGCGATCAACTTCGAAGAAGCGTACTAACGCGGGGCGTGGCTTCAGGGTTGGACGTCGCGGCAAGGGCCGGCGCGGACATGCAACGGTCGTATTAATGTGACCGCTGATGACACGATCAATTGTGCGCCTTAGGCGGTCATAATCGCCCGCGTTACGCCCGCTTCTCGATGACCTTCGCGTGTAGAAGCTGTCCGACGAGCTCGATGCGGAGACGGGCAGCGTCGGCGGAGTTCCTGGGACGGAGCTTCAGCTTGGAGTAGGTGAGGTTGAGCCCGTCGGTGTCGATCACGATGTCCGGCGAGGTGACGAGAAACAGCTTGCCGTGGACCATGTCCGTCTCGATCCGCACGACGTCGGCGGTGATCAGCGCGTCGGTGAAGTCGAGGGTGACGCGGCACAGCTGCGGGCGCAGCTCGATCCGCCGGGGCACCGACCAGCGCCCTTCCCGTACGTACCTGCCGCCGTGCTGCTGGACGACGAGCACGTCCTTGCCCTGGGCTGCCGGCGCGACGGGCAGGTCGGCGGTCAGCTCGGCCAACTCGCCGAGCGTCCGCGCCGAAAGCGCGCTCTCCAGCCGGCTGTCGAGCTCCTCGGCGCTGAGCCGGCCGTCTCCGCCGGCGATCCGCAGCGCCTCCACGACGCGGTCGCGGTCCTCGTGGGACGCTCGCAGATCCGGCCGGTCGTTCGACACGGCAGCCACGCTAGCAGCAGCGCGGATTGGGAGGCATCACCGAGGGGCGGGAGACGAACCGTTGAGCGTCTTCAGCAGGCTCTGCCAGGCACTCGCCGACACGAGCAGGGTGACGTCGGGATTCTTCGAGTCGCGCACGGGCACGACGCCCGGGAAGCCGTCCGCGACCTCCAGGCATTCGCCGTTGTCGGAGCCGCTGTAGCTCGACTTGCGCCACACGGCGGTGCCCGGCTCAATAATGATCACGACGCGTACTCCTCCCGACACCTTCCGATGAACTCCAACGACTCCTCCGGGCACAGGGCGTGGACCCGAGCAAAGTCGAACAACTGCGTGAGTTCGGCCGCTCGTTTGGGTGACTCGATCAACTGGCCGAAGGTGAAACTCTCCACGTAGGCGAGATGCTCCCCGTGGGGCATGGTCAGCAGTGTCATGCTACCTCCCATCATGGGGTGTGCGCCCGCATCGAACGGATGCACCTGGATCACGACGTTCGGGGATCGGGCCATCTCCACCAGCGCTTCCAGTTGCTCAACCATGCACTCCTTGCCGCCGACCGGCCTCCTGAGTGCGGCCTCGTCCATGATCGACCAAAAGAGAGGGGGGTCATCCTTCTCGAAGACGAACTTGCGAGCCATGCGGGCGTTGGTGAACGCTTCGAGTTCCTCATCGGAGATCCCCGGCTTGGACGCCCGAAACAACGCGCGCATGTACCGCTCGGTCTGGAGCAGTCCGGTGACCAGGCTGCTGTTGAAGACCTGGACCCGCGTCGCTGTTCCCTCCTTCTTCATCATGACGCGAACGTAGTCCTGGATCGATGCACTGCGAATCGCCTCAAGAATCCGCTGAAGCAGATCACCGGTCTCGAACAGCTCGTCGAGAGTCTTCGCCAGTGCATCGGACGGGAGCTGTTCCCCGCGCTCGATGCGGCTGAAGTACGTGTGGTTGTACGTCGTCTTCGCGGCCACGTCGCGCAAACTCCAGCTGCGCCTCTCCCGTTGACTCCTGATCTCCTCCGCCAGCACCTTCCGCAGGTTTTCGCGCCCGTCGTTCTCGTACTCGGCCAATCGAACAACCACCCGTCGACATGCACCAGTTGTCCCCGCAATTTCCCTGGTCAGCGTACTCCGAGATGCCGACGCTTGTAGTCAGTCAGTTACAGCAACGGCCAGCGGAAGGCGCACGCTCATGGCAGACCTCATCCGACCGGACGCGATGGTCCTGCGGGACTCGCTCCGCGACCTTTTCGCGCTGCTGGGCATCACCGCCACCGTGCAGTGCGGGACGGTCGGGACGCGGCGGACCGTTGTCGTCAGTCCGCTCGCGCTCGGCGACGCGCGGCTGCTCGTTCGGGCCCTGGACCGCAGCGACGACACCCGGACGCGGGGGTCGCGGTGACCACGCCCGCTCCCCCGCAGGAACGTCCGCCCACCGGCGGCACCGCCGAGGAGCTCCGTAAAAAGGTGAAGCAGGCCAACGAGCTCACCAGGAAGAACGCTCAGATGAAGGGCAACTGACGACCGTGCCCCGTAAACAGATGCCCGAGATACCCAAGGCGACCGCCATCGTCCGGTACCGGAGCGGTCAGCCCATGGCCTCCCTCGCGCGTAAGTACGGCGTGTCGGCCGGTTGGCTCACGCAGCGCTTCCGGGAATGGGGAGAGCCGATCCGCGGCCACGCGGAGGCGCAACGCGCGCGCCGCGGCATGACCCTCGCCGCCTGGCGGGCGCTCAACGAGCGCCGCGAATCAGACGCTAACTCCCCTGCACGCGACTAAAATTGTCGCCTGCGTGCACCAACGGGGAGGCAGCGTGGCAGTGGCGGGAACTCCGGTCGAGCTGGTGCTCGAAACGGGCGACGGCGACGGCGATCGCGAGTACGCCGAGGAACAGCTCCAGTACCTGCTCGACGAGCTGAGTCAGCTGGAGCTCGCGTCCATCGACCGGGCCCCGTCCCCCCTCCCGCCGCCGCCCGGCACGCGCAACGCCGGCGCCTGGGAGCTGGGCGCGTTGGTGATCGGCCTGGGCGGGAGCGGAGCGTTGCTCCCGGTGCTCGTCGGGTGCGTGCAGGACTGGCTGAACCGGCGCCGCTCCGGCACCATCCGCATGAAGATCGGCGACGACGAGATCGAGCTGACCGCGGTCTCCGACGAGATGCGGCAGCGCGCCCTGGAGGAGTTCCTCCGACGTCACGGGGAGTGAGCCGCCGTGGCGAAGCGGGCCCTCATCATCGCGAACAGCCGGTACGACGACGCTCACTTCGCCACTCTCCCCGCCGCGACCGCCGACGCGGCCGAGCTGGCGAAGGTGCTCGGCGACCCGGACATCGGCGGCTTCGCCGTCGACGCGCTCGTCGACGTCGAGCAGCGCACCGCCTCGCGCGCCCTGGAGTCCTTCTTCTCTCACGCGAAACCCGACGACCTGCTCCTCCTCCACCTCTCCCTGCACGGCTGGAAGGACCTGCGCGCCCGGCTCCACTTCGTCATGCGCGACACCGAGCGCGACTTCCCCGGCGCCACGGCCGTCTCCGCGGACGTGGTCGGCAACTGGATGAGCGAGAGCCGCTCCCGGAGCATCGTCGTCCTCCTCGACTGCTGCTACAGCGGGGCCTTCGCGATGAACGCCCGGCGCCGGGACGGCGGGACGCCCACCGTCGACGTCGCCGAGCCGTTCGCGGGCAACGGCCGGGTCGTGCTCACGGCGTCCACGGCGCTGCAGTACGCCCACGAGCGCGAGCGGGAACAGGAGGTCCGCTACAGCCGCGCGCCCGCCGAGCCGTCCGTCTTCACCTCCGCGGTGGTGCACGGGCTGCGGGACGGGTCGGCGGATCTGGACGGCGACGGGCTCGTGTCGGTCGACGAGCTCTACGTCTACGTGCACGAGCGGGTGCGGGAGCGGGTCGCCGGCCAGACGCCGACGCTCAGCGTGGACAGCGGCCAGGGCACGATCTACGTGGCCCGCAGCCCGCGGCACGGCGATGTCGACCGGCTGGTCGAGATGCGGGCCGCCGTGCTCGACACGCAGGCGTGGAAGCGCATCGGCTCCCTGCATCTCGTCGAGCAGTTGCTCGGCAGCGTGCGCGAGGCGACCCGGGACGCGGCGCGGGCGGCGTTGCTCGGACTGATCGCCGACGAGGACCGTGAGGTCGCCCGGCACGCGCGGGAGTTGTGGCAACGGCGCGGGCTCGGCGACATCCCCACGGCCCGGGCGTCCCGCCCGTCGCGTCCGGCGGGACGCCGCCCGGACGCCGCCGGCCGCCCGATCGTCGGCATCGACTTCGGCACGACGAACTCGGCGATCGGGGTCTACGAGGGCGAGGACGTGCGGCTGATCCCCAACGCCGAGGGCGCGCTCAGCACGCCGAGCCTGGTGGCCATCACCGCCGACGGGACGGTCCTGGTGGGTACCACCGCCAAGCGGCAGGCGATCGCCAACCCCGACTACACGGCGCGGGCGGTCAAGCTGAGGCTGGGGACGGACTGGAGCATCACGCGCGGCGCCGTGCGGCTGACGGCCGAGGACGTCGCCCGGCTGATCCTGGCCCGGCTGCGGGAGGACGCCGAGGCGTACCTGGGCGGGCCGCTCCGCGGCGCGGTGCTGACGGTTCCCGCGAACTTCGGCCTCGACCAGCGGGCGGCGCTGGTCCGGGCCGGCGAGGCGGCGGGGCTCAGCATCGCGCGGATGGTCAACGAGCCCACGGCGGCGGCGGTGACGTACGGGCTGGGCCGGGACGACGAGAGCACGGTGCTGATCTTCGACCTCGGCGGCGGCACGCTCGACGTCTCGCTCCTGGAGATCTCCGACGGCGTCGTGGAGGTCAAGGCGACCGCCGGCGACAACCATCTCGGCGGCGACGACTGGGACCGCCGGATCGTCGCGCACATGATCGAGCGGGTGCGGCATCGGCACGGCGTGGACCTCGCCGGCGACGTGGCGGCGCTGCAGCGGCTGCAGGAGGCGGCCGAGGCGGCGAAGATCGATCTGTCGGCGACGCGCCTCACCTCCCTCCGCCTGCCCTACCTCGCCTCAGGCCCGAACGGCCCGCTGCACCTCGACGAGTACCTGACCCGCGAGCAGTTCGAGGAGTCCACCCGCTCCCTGCTGAAACGCTGTCGGCGGCCCGTCGAGCAGGCCGTCAGCGACGCCGGGCTCACGCTCTCCGCCATCGACCGGGTGATCCTGACGGGCGGCGCGACCCGGATGCCGGCGGTGGGCGAGCTGGTGCGCCAGCTCACGGGCGGCCGGGAGCCCTATCGCGGCCTGATCCCGGAGGGGGTCGTCACCGGTGCGGCGCTGCAGGCCGGCGTGCTGTCCGGCACCATGAAGGACGTCTTCCTGCTCGACGTCTGCTCCGCCTCGATCGGCGTCGAGGTGCGGGAGGGAATCAACGCGAAGCTGATCGAGCGGAACACGTCGATCCCCTCGAAACGCACCGAGATCTTCACCACGCACTCGGACCACCAATCGAGGCTGGTGCTGCACTTCGTGGAGGGCGAGAGAGAGCTCGCCGTCCACAACAGGAGCGTCGCGGTCCTCGAACTGACGCTGCCGCCCGCCCCCGAGGGCGTGCCCCGGATCGAGGTGACCGCCGAGTTCGACGCCAACGGCATCCTGTACGTCGCGGCCAGGGACCTCGGCACCGGCAACGAGGTGGGCACCACCGTCAGTCACGCCACCGCGGAGAAGGCCGACGCTCTCGTCAGGTCGCCTCGCTGGGCCGACCTGCGCGCTCTCGTCCCCGCGCCGCCTGAACCACCGCCCGAACCCGCACCGTCGCAGACGAAGGGATGATCCCGGCAGGTCAGGCCAGGGCAGGTCAGGTCTGCGAGGGATCGGCGAGGTCCACCGTGAGCTCGACGCCCGACGTCGAGCGGAAGCGGACGAGGCGGCCCGACTGGACGCGGATGTCGGTGAACGGGTTGGCCCCCGTGAGGAGGAGGAGCCACCGCAGCCGGCCGTCGTCACCGAGACGGGCGCAGAAGCCGTCGGCGCCCTGCGCGGCCTCGCCGCAGCACACCGTGCCGCCGCCGCCCGGCAGATGCACCTGGTGCTGGGTGTCCACGGCCGTCACCAGCCCCGGGTCGGCGCTCAACTCCGCCGCCAGATCGAACGGTTCGAGAAACGCGACGCCGCGCGCGGTCCCGGGATCGAGCTTGGCCCCCACCGACACCCCGGACGCCAGATGCAACGCGTCCCTTATCGGCACCAACCCGCCCGCCCACAGCGCCTCGATCGCGCTCGTCCCCACCCTACCGGTCGTCATGCACACCTACCCTACGCGCCGGCGCCTCCCACTCGTGCAGGCGTGCGACACAAACCATCTGTCCGAGAACGGCCACGGCTGCGAAAATTGCGCTCGTAGGTGATCGTTTACCGGCGAGGGTAGGTCGAGGCATGAGCGGCACAGTGGCAGCGGTCAGCAGGAACGACGTGTACTCGTTCACCAAGCCCACCCGGGACAGCATCACGCTGCTCGCCGGGCTCGGCGTCGAGGGCGACGTGCACGCGGGCGTGACCGTCAAGCACCGCTCGCGCGTCGCGCAGGACCCCACCCAGCCGAACCTGCGCCAGGTGCACCTCATCCAGGAGGAGCTCTTCGCGGAGCTCGCGGAGGCGGGCTACACGGTGACGCCGGGCCAGCTCGGCGAGAACGTCACCACCCGCGGCCTCAACCTGCTCGCACTGCCGGTGGGCACCCTGCTGCACCTCGGCGACGAGGCGGTCGTCGAGGTCACCGGGCTGCGCAACCCCTGCCTGCAGATCGACAACTTCCAGCACGGCCTGCTGAAGCAGGTCGTCGGCCGCGACGCGGCCGGCGAGGTCGTGCGCAAGTCCGGCATCATGAGCATCGTCCGCACCGGCGGTGCCCTCCGCCCCGGCGACCCGATCCGCGTGGAGCTCCCCGCCGAGCCCCACCGCCCGCTGGAGCGGGTCTGATCGCGGGCAGCCCACACGGAACGGACACCCTCGTGACCGACCTGCCGTTCGACCGGCCAGGACGCTTCTGGCGGGGCAGTCTGCACACGCATTCCGACCGGTCCGACGGCGCGTTGCCGCCCGAGGAGCTCGCGCGGCGCTATCGAGAGGCCGGCTACGACTTCCTGGCCGTCACGGATCACTTCCGAGCCAGGTACGGGTTCCCGCTGACGGACACCCGCTCGCTGCGCCGCCCGGGCTTCACCACGCTGCTGGGCGCGGAACTGCACGCTCCGCGCACCGAGTTCTCCTCCGAGTGGCACATCCTCGCGGTCGGGCTGCCGCTGGGCTTCCCGCCACCCGAGCCCGGCGAGAGCGGCCCGCGGTTGGCCCGCCGGGCCGGGGCCGCCGGTGCGTTCATCGGCATGGCCCACCCCGCGGCCTCGCTGCTCACCCTCGCCGACGCCGAAAGCCTGGACGCGGCGCACGCGGTGGAGGTCCACAACGCGCTCTCGGCCCGCGAGGACCGGGGCGACAGCTGGCACCTGGCCGACGTCCTGTTGAACCGGGGCCACCGGCTGAGCGCCTACGCTGCCGACGACGCGCACTTCCAGCCCCAGGACCCGCCAGGCTGCACCGCCTGGGTCCAGGTGCGCGCAGCCTCCCTCGACCCCGCGGCGCTCCTCGCGTCCCTCAAGGCCGGCCACTACTACTCCAGCACCGGCCCGGAACTGCACGACGTGCGGCTCCACGACGGCGTGATCACGGTGCGCTGTTCGCCGGTGCGGAAGGTGCTGATCACCGGCGGCTCACCCGGCGCGCAGGTGATCGAGGGAGAGACGCTGACGGAGTGCTCGCTGCCCGTCGCGATGTTCGAGTCACGATTTTGCCGGGTCACCGTCGAGGACGCCGCCGGACACCGTGCCTGGAGCAACCCGATCCACCTGGCGTCATAGCACGTTACGGCTCGGGGATCTTGACCGCCACTGGCGCACCGTCCCCAAGGTGCAGGATGCCGCTGCCGGGCTGGACCTGCTCGACCGCCGCGCTGCGAGGCGATTTGGCGCCGATCAGGTCGCCCTGCCGGTGGTTTCGCGGTGACAGGAGAACGCCGCGCCGCCCCTTCTTCGCCTCGGGCTGCCATCCGGTGAGCCCCGAGCAGATTTCCTCCGCGTCGCCCGCCAGCACGATGGCTGTGCCCCGGTCCGCCCCCTGAGTGATGACGGTCTTGAGCTCGTCGCTCGCGTCACACCGCCTCAGCTCCTCAGCGTCGTCCATGAGCATCACGACGGGCTGGCCGGGCGAGGCACTGACGAGGGCCTCCCTGACCTGGTCGGCCTTCAGCTTGTTGCCCTTCAGTACCTCCACCACGCCCTCGCGCCCCTCCAGTTCGGCCAACGGCGACGTCCTGGGAGTGGAAAGCACCAGGCGGACGCCCTTGTTCAGGTACGCCTCGGCAAGGTTGAGCAGCAGCGTGCTGCGTCCGGACTTCGGTGGGCCGGCAATCACGAAGGCTCGGGTTCCGGCGGCGAGGTCGGGCCCAAGTCCGGTCAGTTCGTCGCCGCCGACGCCGACCAGGGCCCAGAGCCGGGCGTCCGAGGTCTCCGGATCGCGCATCTCCCACGCGTCGGCGAGGGTGAGGCGGCGGGGCAGCACGTCCACCCGGAACGGCCGCCGGGAAGCTCAGGCGTTCGGTTCCGGACGGTCTAGTCCAGGTAGCCGCGGAGTTGTTCGGCGTAGGCGTGGTCGCGGAGTTTGCCGAGGGTCTTGTGTTCTATCTGGCGGATGCGTTCGCGGGTCACGCCGAAGAGGCGGCCGATCTCCTCCAGGGTGCGGGGGCGACCGTCCATCAGGCCGTAGCGGAGCTCGACCACGCGGCGTTCGCGGTCCGCGAGGGTGGAGAGCACGGCCTCCAGCTGCTCGCGGAGCAGCAGGAACGCGGCGGACTCGGCCGGGGAGAGCAGGTCGGCGTCCTCGATGAGGTCGCCGAGGTTGACGTCGTCCTCCTCGCCGACCGGCGCCTGGAGGGAGACCGGGTCCTGGGCGAGGCGGAGGATCTCGCTGACCCGGGCCGGGGTGATGCCGAGCAGCATCGCGACCTCCTCCGAGCTGGGCTCGGAGCCGCGCTCCTGGAGCACCCGGCGCTGCACCCGCACCACCCGGTTGATCAGCTCGACCACGTGCACCGGCACCCGGATGGTGCGGGCCTGGTCGGCTATCGCCCGGGACATCGCCTGCCGGATCCACCACGTGGCGTAGGTGGAGAACTTGAAGCCGCGGGTGTAGTCGAACTTCTCCACGGCGCGGATCAGCCCGAGGTTCCCCTCCTGCACCAGGTCGAGCATGGTCAGGCCGCGGCCGATGTAGCGCTTGGCGACGGAGACCACGAGGCGCAGGTTGGCCTCGATCAGCTGACGCTTCGCCAGCCGCCCGCGCACCACCAGGCGGTCCAGGTCCAGGGCGAGTTGGTCGTCCAGGCCGGTCGCGGTGAGGAGCCGCTCCTCGGCGAAGAGGCCGGCCTCGATCCGGCGGGCCAGCTCCACCTCGTCGGAGGCGTTCAGCAGCGGGATGCGGCCGATCTCGCGCAGGTACTGGCGGAAGAGGTCGCTGCCGCCGAACGTGGCGGAGGCGCCGGTGTCGCGCCGTGGCGGCGCCTCCGGTGGCTGTTCTGGTTCGGTTTCCGCGCGCTCCAGGGTGGCCAGCGTCGGTGCCTGGCCTGCGGCCGGGGCCGCGTTGCTGAGCGTCCGGGTGTGCACGGGGCGACCTCCAGGTGATCGCGGCCGGTGAATCGGCGCCTCACCCAGTGTGGGGTACGACACAGGTCCGCCACGAGGGTCATGCGTCCACTTTCCGCGCCGCGCTCACGCTCCGGGCGCTCAGGCGCACGCCCCGCTCACGAATACAACGCCTCCGCGCCCCGTTCGCGAAGCGAGATGCGATAGCGCTGGAGGGTCCACACCTCCTGGCGCACGCCGGCGGCACTCTCGTCGCCCCGGGCCTCCAGACGCCGCGCGGCGCCCTCCAGTTCGGCGAGCCGGCGGTCCACGGCGGCGAGCCGCACCTGCACCAGCTGCACCCCCGCGTAGAACGCGTCGGGAACGCGCCGGCGCAACGGCTCCACGGCGAGCTCGGTGATCAGCCCGCGCACCGTGTCGTCCGGCGCGGCCTCGCGAACCCGGCCGAGGTACGCCACGCCGTCCCCGCCGCTGCCGTCCCCGCCGGGGCCGACGCCGCCGGCGTCCGCGATGGCCCGGCGGACGACGGCGTACGGCGGCGCGGTGAACTCGTCCTCGCCGTACGCGTCGAAGACCGGGGCGACGAGATGCGGGAACTGCAACGCGAGCTTGATCAGCTCCCGCTCGGCGAGCAGCGCGGGACTGCGCAGGTTCAGCGGGGGGCCCGAGGGGCCGGCGGAGGCGGCAGGGGCGGCGGCGGGCGCCACGGCCCGGGGTCCGGGACCCGGGCCGGCGGGCCGGCCGGCACCGCCGCGGTCCTGGGCCCGGCTCCTGCGGGCCAGCTGGTAGACCCGGCGGACGATGAACTCCTCGTCCAGCACGCCGAGCAGCCCGGCGAGCCGCACCGCGTAGTCCCGGCGGATCGCCGGGTCCTTGATGCCCGCGACGATCGGCGCCGCGTGCTCCAGGGCGGCCGAACGGCCCTCCGCGGTGTCCAGGTCATGCTGCCGCAGGACCGACCTGACGGCGAAGTCGAAGAGCGGGGTGCGGGAGTCGACGAGCTTCTCCACCGCCGCGTCCCCCTCGGCGAGCCGGAGCTCGCAGGGGTCCATGCCGCCGGGCGAGACGGCGATGAAGGTCCGGGCGGCGAACTTCTGGTCGTCCTCGAACGCTCGCAGCGCCGCCTTCTGCCCCGCGGCGTCGCCGTCGAAGGTGAACACCACCTCGCCGGCGCTGTGCGAACTGCTGCTGTCCATCAGCACCCGCCGGAGGATCTTCACGTGCTCCCCGCCGAACGCGGTGCCGCAGGTGGCGATGGCGGTGGTGACGCCCGCGAGGTGACAGGCCATCACGTCCGTGTACCCCTCGACCACGACCGCCCGGTTGTGCTTGGCGATGTCCCGCTTGGCCAGGTCGATGCCGTACAGCACCTGGGACTTGCGGTAGATCGGGGTCTCCGGCGTGTTCAGGTACTTGGGCCCGTTGTCGTCGTCGCGCAGCCGGCGGGCGCCGAAGCCGACCACCTCGCCGGTGATGTCGCGGATGGGCCACACCAGACGGCCGCGGAACCGGTCGATCGGGCCGCGCCGCCCGTCCTGCGCGATGCCGGAGGCGAGCAACTCCCGGTCGGTGAAGCCGCGCCCGCGCAGGAACCGCACCGCGTGGTCCCAGCCGGCCGGCGCGTACCCGACGCCGAACCGCTCGGCGGCGGCCTGGTCGAAGCCGCGCTCGTCCAGGAACCGGCGCCCGACCTCCGCCTCCGCGGAACCGAGCTGCTCCGCGTAGTACGCCGCGGCCACCTTGTGCGCCTCGACCAGCCGGGTGCGCTCGCTCTGCTGCCGCCCCGGCGCGTACCCGCCCTGCTCGTACCGCAGGGTGATCCCGGCCTGCCCGGCGAGCCGCTCCACGGTCTCGGCGAACGACAGGTGCTCGACCTTCATCACGAAGGCGATGGTGTCGCCGCCCTCCTGGCAGCCGAAGCAGTGGTAGAGGCCCTTGCTCGGGCTGACGTGGAAGGACGGGGACTTCTCGTCGTGGAACGGGCACAGGCCCTTGAGGTTCCCTCCGCCCGCGTTGCGCAGCTGGAGGTACTCCGCGACGACGGCGTCGATCGGCACGGCGTCCCGCACCGCCCGCACGTCCTCGTCGTTGATCCTGCCCGCCACGACAGAAGTCTACGGCCGGGTACCGACACCTCGGGCGGGGTCGAGGCGGTCCGGGACACCCGGTCCACGACTCACGGTGCGCCGGCGACATGTCGACCAGTCGATCAGTCGATCTCCAGCACCAAAGGGACCGGCCGGCGGGCGGTGGCCGGGGACGGTGGCGCGTAGCCGAGGCGCAGCACCATCTGCGGGCGTTCGGGCGCGTGCGGCTCGGACCATTCGGGGGTGTGCGAGGTCAGGGCGGCGCTGAGGCCGTGCCCGGTGGCGACCAGCAGCAGCCGTTCCAGCGCCTGGCCGGCGCGCAGCCAGTCCAGTGGGCGGTCCTCCGAGGTGCCGAGCAGCGCGAGCTGCGCGGGCTGCCCGGTGCCGCTGGTGGTGAAGTTGGCGAGATCACGGCCCTCGGCGTCCTGGGACAGCTCCAGGATGATCCACGCCTCGCCGGGGGGCGGGAAGCGCAGGTGGGCGCCCTCCCGCTCGGCGGCGTCGACCAGCAGCTCCCGCACCTCGGCGGGCACCGGCTCGTCGCGGAACGGCTGGCGGCTGGTGCGCCGCTGGCGGATCGCCGGGAAGAGGTCGGCGAGATCGGTGAGCATCGCCAGCTCCTCCGCCGCGCCGGCGCGCGCCGGGGGCGGCGGGGGCTCCAGCCGCACCGTGGCGAGCAGGCGCGGATCGTAGGGGTCGGGCAGCAGCCGGGTGACCGGCAGCCAGGCGGCGTGCGCGGCGGCCACGCGCAGGTTGAACAGGGCGGCGGCGCAGCCCAGGTGCAGCGCCCGCCCGTGCGGATCGGCCTGCGGCAGGCAGCGGTCCAGGGCGGCCCTGACCTGGAACGTGGCGCTGTCGCTGAGGAAGCGGAAGCGCCACGGCTGCGCGTTGTGCAGGGAAGGCGCCGCCGTGGCAGCCCTGACCAGAGAGGTCACGACCTGCGTGTCCAGGGTCTGAACGGCCACCTGGTACCGGACCTTCACTCGCCGCTTCTGTTACGTATGTCTCCTTTCACCCTAATCCCGGCACCCTCATCCCGCCCGTCGCACCGCACCCCTCGACCGCTCAGGGCGCCAGGTTCTCCAGCGGCACGTCGGGGTCGGCGAGCCCTTCGAGATCCACGGGCACGCCGCTGCGGATCCGCTCCTGGATGGAGTCCGTGACGTCCCAGACGTTCATGTTCAGGCCGGCCAGAATGCGGCGCTCGCGCAGCCAGAAGGCGATGAACGAGCGCTTGGTCACGTCCCCCCGGTACACCACCTGGTCGTACGTGCCGGGCGGGGCCCAGCCCGAGTACTCCAGGCCGACGTCGTACTGGTCGGAGAAGAAGTACGGCACCCGGTCGTAGGTGACGTCGTGGCCGAGCATGGCGCGGGCGGCGGCCGGGCCCGAGTTCAGCGCGTTCGCCCAGTGCTCCACCCGGCGCCTGGGCGGCGCGCCGCCCTCGCCGGCGCCGGGCAGCGCCACGGCCGCCGCGTCGCCGGCCGCGAAGATCCGCGGGTCGCTGGTGCGCAGGCCGGCGTCCACGGCGATGCCGCCGGCGCCGTCGTCCACCAGCTCCAGGCCCGCGGACTTGGCCAGGGCGGTGCGCGGGCTGGCGCCGATCGCGGCGAGCACGGCGCGGGCCGGCAGCTCCTGCCCGTCGGCGGTGTGCGCGGCGGCGACCATGCCGTCCCGGCCGGTGAGCTCGGTGATCCTGGTGCCGAAGTGGAACGTCACGCCGTGCTCGCGGTGCAGGTTCGCGAAGACCTCGCCCAGCTCGGGCCCGAGCACCTGGTACAGCGGGGTGGGCTCCGGCTCGACGACGATCACCTCGGTGCCCAGCGTGCGCGCCGCGGCGGCGACCTCCAGGCCGATCCAGCCGGCGCCCGAGATGACCAGCGGCCGGTCCGGCTGACTGCGGTCGGTGAGCACGCCCCGCAGATGGTCGGCGTGCGCCAGCCGGCGCAGGTGGTGCACGCCGGCCAGCTGGGTGCCGGGAACGCCCAGCCGGCGCGGTTCGGCGCCGGTGGCCAGCAGCAGCGCGTCGTACTGCACGCGGGTGCCGTCGCCGAGCCTGACCTCCCGGCTGTCCCGGTCGATGGCGACGGCGGGCTGGCCGAGATGCAGCTCGATCCGCTGGTGCGCGTACCAGGAGGCGTCGTGCACGTAGACGCTGTCCCGCTCGGCCCGGCCGATGAGGTAGTCCTTGGAGAGCGGGGGACGTTCGTAGGGCTGCTCGTGCTCGTCCCCGATGAGAATGACCCGCCCGGTGAAGCCCTCCTCACGGAGGGTTTCGGCCGCCTTGGCCCCGGCCAGTCCACCGCCGATGATGACGAACGTTCGATATGTCCCGTTCACACGCAGCCTCCCGATCGCTTGGCTCCCCAAGGAGCCTGCCCCACCTGGGGCGTTACCGGAAGAGGGGCGTCAGCCACGCGCGCCCGCGCGTGGGCCTCCGCGCCGGGTGGTGAGCCGGGCGTGCAACCAGCCGGCGGACGCGTCGGTGAGCGACGCGATCTGGTCGACGATCACCCGCAGCCGGGCCGCGTCGTCGGTCGCGGCGGCGAACAGCGCCCGGTACTGGGGGTCCAGCCCCTCCGGCGCGCGGCGCCCGAGCTCCGCGCCGAGCTCGGCGAGCACGGCGCGCTGGCGGGCGCGCAGCCGTTCGAACTCGGGGCGCTGCATGACGTAGGCGTCGGCGACCGCCTTCAGCACGGCGCACTCCAGCCGGGTCTCGGGCGGCACCACCACGTCGGCGGCGTAGCGGCGCAGCCGGCCCGGGCCGTGGGCGGCACGGGTGGCCCGCTCGGCGGCCACGCAGAACCGGCCGATCAGCTGGCTGGTGGCGTCCTTCAGCCGGGCCTGGGCGGCCGCGCTGCCGTCGTAGCGGTGCGGCCACCACTCCTGTTCGAGCAGGCGGTCCAGGGCCGCGGCCAGCTCGGCGAGGTCCGCGCCCGCGGGGGCGTAGCGGCGAGCGGCGACGGAGAACACCTCGCGGCGCTCCGGCTCGGCGTGCAGCCACCGCGGGTCGACGTGTCCCGCGTGCACGCCGTCCTCCAGGTCGTGCACCGAGTACGCGATGTCGTCCGCCCAGTCCATCACCTGGGCCTCGAAGCAGCGGCGTCCCGGCGGGGCGGCGGGGGATCCGTCGCGCAGCCAGGTGAAGACGGGCAGATCGTCCTCGTAGACGCCGAACTTCGCCGAGTCGGGCCCGGCCGGATGCCCGCCGCGCGGCCACGGGTACTTGGTGGCGGCGTCGAGGGTGGCGCGGGTGAGGTTGAGGCCGACGGAACGGCCGCTGGCGCTCCACCGCTTGGGCTCCAGGCGGGTGAGCAGGCGGAGGCTCTGGGCGTTGGCCTCGAAGCCGCCGCAGTCCGCGGCGATCTCGTCGAGGGCGCGCTCACCGTTGTGGCCGAACGGGGGGTGGCCGAGGTCGTGGGCCAGGCAGGCGGCCTCCACGATGTCGGGGTCGCAGCCGAAGGCGGCGCCGAGGTCGCGGCCGATCTGGGCGCATTCCAGGGAGTGGGTGAGCCGGGTGCGCGGCGCCGCGCCCCACGCGTCCCACTCACCGAACGGCGCCTCACCGAACGGCGCCTCGCCGGCCGGGTCCTCGTCCGCCGAGCCGGCGCCGGCCGCCTGGTCGTCGCCGTCGAGGGTGACGACCTGGGTCTTGCCGGCGAGGCGCCGCAGCGCGGCCGAATGCTGCACCCGGGCCCGGTCGCGTTGGAACGCGGTGCGCCCCGAGCGTTTGTCCGGCTCCGGGTCGAAGCGCTCGGCGTCGGCCTCGTCGTACCCGTCAGGCCCGTCGTGCCCGTCGTACCCGTCGTACCCGTCATACCGGTCGCCGCTGGGAGTCCCGGCGGTGTCGGGGGTGTCGGCGGGAGTGGCGGCTGCGTCGGCGTCATCGGCGTACATACGCCCGACGGTAGCCCCGAACGGTGGTGGGCTCGCTACCGGACGGCCTCCAGCGGGCGACGGACGTGCGAGGGGCGCGGGGTCGGAATGCCGCGCGCCTGGTCGTACCGGTGCAGCAGCAGCCGGGCGAGGATCGGGTGGGCGCCGAGCGGCGCGGACACCACGCCGGGCGCGGCCTCGGCGCACCGGGTGGCGAACAGGCCGGGTGCCACGAAGCAGGAGGCCACGGCGATGTGGGCGGCCGGATGCCTGTCGGCGCGCAGCGCGGCGACCGCCTCGGGCACGGTGGGCTGGGCGGCGGAGGCGTAGCCGGGCAGCACCGGGACCCCGCCGAGCCGGGTGGACAGCAGATCGGCGGTGTGCCGGGTGCCCGCGGCCGACTCGGGGTCGAGCGAGCCGGCGGCGGCCAGCACCACCGGGGAGCCGCGGCGGTAGCCGGCCTCCAGCAGCCGCTGGTGCAGCACCTCGGCCAGCAGCGGATGCGGGCCCAGGCAGGCGGCGGTGACGGCGTCGAGCCGGCCGGCGGCCCGGGCGGCGGCCAGCACCGCGGGCAGGTCGTGCTTGACGTGGTAGCCCCGGCTGAACAGCAGCGGCACCAGGACCGCCGTGCCGCTCAGCCCCGCCAGGGTGTCGCGGAGCAGCGGACGGTCGGTCTCCAGATAGCCGAGTTCGACGCGCAGCCCGGGGCGCAGGGCGCCGACCAGCCGCACCAGGGCGCGGACGGCGTGCTGGGCGCGGGGATCGGGGGAGCCGTGCGCCACGGCGACCAGGGTCGGGGCGGAGGCGGTGCCGGCGGTCATGCCGCCAGCCTGCGGGCGACGCGTTGCCGGGGTGTTGCCGGCACGTCACCAATCACCGTGTCCTTCCTCACCGTCCCGCGGGCCGCCGGCTGAGCGCGGCGCACCGGCGGCGTAACGGTCCGCGCAGCCCGGCCGTAACACGCGCGACGCATCCTGAGCGCATGGTGGCGATCGTGCGGGGCAGGGGCGGCAGCGACGGCGGAGACGCCGGCAGCGGCGGGGACGGCGGTATCGGGGGCGCGGGCGGTGTCGGCCTGGCCGGAGCGCGCGGCGAGGCGGCCCCGGGGAGCGCGTCCGGGACCGACACGCACTGCCCGTACTGCGCGCTCCAGTGCGGCATGACGCTGCGCCCTGACGCCGGCACGCCCGGCGGCCTGGAGGTGCTGCCCCGCACCGCGTTCCCGGTCAACAAGGGCGCGCTGTGCGGCAAGGGCCAGACCGCCCCCGAACTGCTCGCCGCCGGCGCCCGGCTCACCGAGCCGCTGGTGCGCCGCCACCGGTCCGGCGAGCTGGAGCCGGCGAGCTGGGACGAGGCGCTGGACCGCCTGGCCGCCGGTCTGGCCGCCGTCAGCGGGCGGCACGGCCCCGACGCCGTCGGCGTCTTCGGCGGCGGCGGGCTGACCAACGAGAAGGCGTACGCGCTCGGCAAGTTCGCCCGCCTGGTGCTCGGCACCTCGCAGATCGACTACAACGGGCGGTTCTGCATGTCCTCGGCCGCCGCGGCCGGGAACCGCGCGTTCGGCGTGGACCGCGGGCTGCCGTTCCCGCTCGCGGACATCCCCAGGACCGGCTGCGTCATCCTGGTCGGCTCCAACCTCGCCGAGACCATGCCGCCGGCGTTGCGCTACTTCACCGAGCTGAAGGAGAACGGCGGCCGGCTCGTCGTCGTCGACCCCCGCCGCACCCGCACCGCCGAGCTCGCCGACCTGCACCTGGCGCCGCGTCCCGGCACCGACCTGGCGCTGGCGCTCGGCCTGCTGCACGTGGTGGTCGCCGAGGGCCGCACCGACGAGGCGTTCGTCGCGGCCCGCACCAGCGGCTGGCCGGAGGCCAGGGCCGCGGCCATGGCGCACTGGCCGGAACAGGTGGAGCGGATCACCGGCGTGCCCGTCCCGCAGCTGCGGGAGGCCGTGCGGATGTTCTGCGAACCGGCCGCCGCCATGGTGCTCACCGCGCGCGGGCCGGAACAGCAGTCCAAGGGCACCGACACCGTCGGCGCCTGGATCAACCTGTGCCTGGCCACCGGCCGGGCCGGCCGCCCGCTGTCCGGCTACGGCTGCCTGACCGGGCAGGGCAACGGCCAGGGCGGGCGGGAGCACGGGCAGAAGGCCGACCAGCTTCCCGGCTACCGGATGCTGGCCGACGCCGCCGCCCGCGAGCACGTCGCCGGCGTGTGGGGCGTGGACCCGGAGACCCTGCCGGGCCCGGGGCGCAGCGCGTACGAACTGCTCGACGCGCTGGGCCGGGACCGGCCCGACGGGGTGCGGGCGCTGCTGCTGATGGCGTCCAACCCGGTGGTCTCCGCGCCGCGCGCCGCGCATGTGACGGAGCGGATCCGGGCGCTGGACTTCCTGGCCGTCTGCGACGTGGTGCTGTCCGAGACCGCCCGGCTCGCCGACGTGGTGCTGCCGGTGACGCAGTGGGCGGAGGAGACCGGCACCATGACCAACCTGGAGGGGCGGGTGCTGCTGCGCCGGCAGGCCGCGGAACCGCCGGTCGGGTGCCGCAGCGACCTGCGGGTGCTGCACGATCTGGCGGGCCGGCTGGGCTGGG
Source organism: Streptomyces sp. B6B3 (assembly GCF_039871525.1). Classification (NCBI taxonomy): domain Bacteria; kingdom Bacillati; phylum Actinomycetota; class Actinomycetes; order Kitasatosporales; family Streptomycetaceae; genus Streptomyces; species Streptomyces sp. B6B3. Next base: position 268,539 of record NZ_JBDPLU010000004.1, read on the forward strand.
AGAAGGGCTTCCCGACGGATCCGGAGGAGGTCTTCGACGAGTTGCGGCGTGCCTCGGCGGGCGGCAAGGCCGACTACTCGGGCATCACCTACCGGCGGATCGCCGAGGAGGACGGGGTGTTCTGGCCCTGCCCCGAGGGGCCGGTGAGCCCGCCCGACGCCCTCGGCGGCCCCGATGCTCTCGACGCCTCCGACGACGAGCCGTCCAACGACCATTCGGCCGCGCCCCACCCCGGCACGCCCCGTCTCTTCCTGGACCGCTTCGCGACGCCGGACGGGCGGGCCCGGTTCGCGCCGGTCAGCCACCGCCCCGCGGCCGAGGAGCCGACGGCCGAGTATCCGCTTCTGCTGACCACCGGGCGGGTGCTGGCGCAGTACCAGTCGGGCGCGCAGACCCGGCGGGTGGCGCGACTGAACGAGGCCGAGCCCGGCCCCTTCGTGCAGCTGCACCCCCGGCTGGCGGAGCGCATCGGCGCGGCCGAGGGCGACCGGCTGGCGGTCACCTCCCGGCGCGGACGCGCCGTCGCGCCGGCGCGTATCAGCCGGGACATCCGCCCCGACACGGTGTTCATGCCGTTCCACTGGCCGGGTGAGGGCCGCGCCAACACGTTGACGAACCCGGCGCTCGACCCGACCTCCCGGATGCCCGAGTTCAAGGTCTGCGCGGTCCGCGTCGAACTGGCGACCGACCCGGCGACGGATGGCGACGGCTCGCCGGGCAGGGCTACCGTGGCACGAGAGCACAGCTGACGCCCCCACCCGGTCCGAACGCCTGGGCGGCGGGTGAATCAGGTTGCGAGGGCTGGGGTACACGGAAGCATGGATGTCATGGAAGACCTCACCCTCCTCGCGGAGCAACACCTGGCCCTCGCGCGACAGGCCGAGCACGGCCGCAGCGCCCATCTGTTCCTGCACGACGGGCCGTTGCGGCAGAGCGTGATCGCGCTGGCCGCCGGAGCGGAGCTGGAGGAGCACACCGCGCCGCCCGCCGCGAGCCTGCACGTGCTGCGCGGCCGGGTGCGGCTGATCGCGCGGGAGGGCGAGGACACGGAGCTGCGCGCCGGACAGGTGCTGAACATCCCGCAGGGCCGGCACAGCATCCGCGCCCTGACCGACTCCGCGATCGTCTTCACCACGGTCACCGCGAACCCGGAGCCGGTGGCCGTCTACGACAGCCGGAGGACGCCACAGGCCGGGTGAGCCGCGTGGGGACGGCGGCCGAGTGACGACGGCCGCCGTCCCCACGCACGGGTCGCTTGCCGCGGGTCGCTTGCCGCGGGTCGCTTGCCGCGTCGTCGCGGCACCGCGGTGCCTCCCGGCCCCGCGCGGCCCGGGCGCCGAGGCCGCGCCGTGCTACACCCCACCCGCACCACTGGCACCACCCGCACCACCCACACCGGCACGGAAACGCCGGCCGGCCGCCGCCGGCCCGCACCACCCGCACCACCCGCACCACCCGCACCAGCACGACGCCGGCCGCCACCGCCGACCCACGCCACCCGCACCAGCAGGGCCACCACCGCCGGCACGGAGCGCCGGGCGGCGCTCGGGACGGCCATACCCGGACCCCGACATCCGCGCCGACCCGGAACCGACCCGGGAGCGAACCCGGACAACACCCGGAAAGGGACAAGCATGGGACGCCTCAGCCGTCTGGACCGCCGCGTCTTCGCGCGCGTCGCGGCCGCACATCCGCCCGGCGTGCAACGGGTGCTGCCGCGCCTGAGCCGTTCGGCGAACCACGGCGTGCTGTGGTTCGCCACCGCCGCCGGGCTGGCCGCGGTGGGCGGCCGGCGCGGGCGCCGCGCCGCGCTCCGCGGCGTCGCCGCGCTGACGCTGGCCTCGGCGACGACCAACACCGTCATCAAGTACCTGGCCCACCGCCAGCGTCCGCTGATCGACGCCGTGCCGCTGGCCCGCCGGCTCGCCCGCCAGCCGCTGACCAGTTCGTTCCCGTCGGGGCACTCGGCCTCGGCCGCGGCGTTCGCCACCGGCGTGATCCTGGAGTCGCCGCGGCACGGCCTGCCCGTCCTCCCGGTGGCCGCCAGCGTCGCCGCCTCCCGCGTCTACGTCGGCGTCCACTACCCGTCCGACGTGGTCGCCGGCTGTCTGATCGGCATCACGGCGGCCTACACGACGAGCCAGGTGTGGCCGCGCCGCCCGCCGCCGCAGGGGCTGGTGCACCACCGGGCGCCGGCGCCCGCGTTGCCCGAGGGCGCGGGCCTGTTCGCGGTCGTCAACGACCGCGCCGGACCCGGCGGCGAGGGCAGCGCGGAGCGGCTGCGGACCGTGCTGCCGCAGGCCGAGGTGGTGACCTGCGGCGAGGGCCAGGACCTGGGCGCGCTGCTCGACGACGCGGCGAAGCGCGCCGCCGAGGTCGACGGGGCGCTCGGCGTCTGCGGCGGCGACGGCAGCCTCAACGCGGCGGCCCGGCGCGCCGCCGAACATCGCGTGCCGCTGGCGATCTTCCCGGGCGGCACGCTCAACCACTTCGCCCTCGACACCGGAATAGAGACGTTCGAGGACACCGCCGAGGCGGTGCGGAACGGCGACGCCATCGCGGTGGACCTGGCCCGCGTCCGCAGGACCCGGGGCGTACGGGGGTCGGGCCCCGCCGACGAGGCGTTCCTGAACACCTTCAGCCTCGGCCTCTACCCCGAGGTGGTCCGCATCCGCGAGTCGCTGGAGGACCGCATCGGCAAGTGGCCGGCCGCCGCCGTGTCCATGGCCCGCGTGCTGCGCACCGCCCGCCCGGTGGAGGTGGAGCTGAACGGGCATCCGCACCGGCTGTGGCTGCTGTTCGTGGGCAACGGGCTGTACTCCCCCGAGGGCTTCGCGCCCGCCCACCGCACCCACCTCGACGACGGGCTGCTCGACGTGCGCGCCGTGACCGCCGACCGGCCGCTGGCCCGCACCCGGGTGGTGCTCGCCGCGCTGACCGGCACGCTGCCCCGCTCCCCCGCGTACTCCGCGGCCCGGCTGCCGGAGCTGCGGCTGTCCGGGCTGCCCCGGGACACTTCCCTGTCCTACGACGGCGAGGCCGCGGACGCCGCGACCGAACTGGTGCTGGACAAGCGTTCCGGCGGCCTGACCGTCTACCGGCCGGCCCGCTCCGCGGACGACCTGCAACCCCGGGCGGGCGACGCCTAGCGGTGTCCGGGGCGCGGGGTCAGCCGACGCGGTGTTCGCTCGGGCTGACCCCGCGCTCCCGCTTGAACGCCGCGCTCAGCGCGAACGCGCTGCCGTAGCCCACCCGGCGGGCCACGGCCTCCAGCGTGAGGCCCGGTTCGCGCAGCAGGTCGGCGGCCAGCTCCAGCCGCCAGTTCGTCAGGTACGTCATGGGCGGCTCCCCCACCAGGGAGGCGAAGCGGCGCGCGAGCCCCGCCCGTGACGCGCCGGCGCGCGCCGCCAGCGCGGCCACCGTCCAGGGGTGCGCGGGGTGCTCGTGCAGCAGCCGCAGCGCGGGACCCACCACGGGGTCGCCGTGCGCCCGGAACCAGCCGGGCGCGTTGCCGCGCGGCCCGGCGAACCAGGCGCGCAGCACGGAGATCAACAGCAGGTCGAGCAGCCGGTCGAGCACGATCTCCTGGCCGGGCCCGTCCTTCACGATCTCCTCGCCGAGCAGCGGCAGCAGCGCCGACTCCCACTCGTCCGCGCGCAGCGCCAGCACCGGCGGCAGGGCCCGCAGCAGGCGCCCGCCGATCTCGCCCGGCACCTGGTACGTGCCGATCAGCAGCGCCGTCGCGCCGTCGGGTCCGGTGCCCCAGGTGCGCGCGCCGAGGCTCATCTCCTCGCACAGGTTGACCCGGCCGTCCAGCGACATTCCGCACCCGCCGGGCGTGACCAGGGTCTGCGGCGGGGTGCCCGGGTCGTCCGCGGCGGTGTACGGCGCGGGGCCGCGCACCACGGCCACGTCACCCGGCCCCAGCCGCACCGGCTCCGCGCCGGAGCCGGCGTCGGGCACGATGTACGCGCCGCCCCTGGCCACGCACACCACGGTGACCGGCGCCTCGTCCATCACCCGCACCCCCCACGGCGGATCGACGATGACACGCATCAGGAAGGCGCCCCGGGCCCGGGGTCCGTCCAGCAGGGTGGTGAGGGCGTCCATGGTGAAAGAGCGTAGACGCACGCGTATGCGTCCGAGCCCCTCGCCGATGTTGTCCTGCCCCCGCCGCCGGTGGAATGAGGACATGACGACGAACGCCGCGCACGGCATCACGAGCACCCACACCACCGACTCCCCCACCGCCGACACCCATCTGGTACTCGGCGGCACCGGCAAGACCGGCCGCCGCGTCGCCGAGCGGCTCGCCGCCCGGGGCGCGTCCGTGCGGATCGGCTCCCGGTCCGGCACGCCCCGCTTCGACTGGACCGACCAACGCACCTGGGAGCCGGTGCTGCGGGAGGTCACCGCCGCCTACGTCGCGTACGCCCCCGACATCTCCGCCCCGGACGCGGCCGAGCACATCGGCGCCCTCGGCGAGCTCGCCGCCGCGCACGACGTCCGGCTGGTGCTGCTCTCCGGGCGCGGCATGGCCTCGGCGCGGCCGGCCGAACGGGCGCTGCGGGAGTCGGGCGCGGCGTGGACGATCCTGCGCTGCGACTGGTTCGCGCAGAACTTCAGCGAGGAGTTCCTGCGCGATCTGGTGCTCGCCGGCGAGATCGCGTTGCCCACCGGCGAGGTGCCCACGCCGTTCGTCGACGCCGACGACATCGCGGAGGTCGCCACGACCGTCCTCCTCGACCCGGGCCACGCCGGCGCCGTCCACGAACTCACCGGCCCGCGTTCGTTGACCGTCCGCGAGGCCACGGCGGAGATCGCCGCCGCCACGGGCCGGGAGCTGCGCTACCTCCCGGTGTCCGCCGACGAGTTCGTCGCCGGCATGGTCGGCGCCGGCGTGCCGGCGGAGCTCGCCGGGATGGTCGCGGCGATCTTCACCGAGACCTTCGACGGCCGGAACACCGAGCCGACCGACGACGTCCGCCGCCTCCTCGGGCGCGAGGCCCGGGACTTCGCCGACTACGCCCGGAGCACGGCCCCGACGGGCGTGTGGCGGGGGTAGCGTGTCGCGCATGCCCCAGCCCTCCGACCGTTCGACATGTCGAACGTCGTTCGTAAAATTGGACGAGAGTGCTGACACGAGGGCTCCGCGACTGATACGTTCCAGCCGGGCTGGGAGGTGGTCCGTGTCCCCACGCCACCCCCCGAGGAAAACTGTGATGTCGCGAAGGTCGATACGAAAGCGCGCACCGCTGCCTCGTGCGTTGTGCTGAGCGGGGAGACGACACTCCCGAGACTCGCCACGGCACGGCAGCGACCCAACGCAGCAGCAGCGATGGCCGGCTCCGTCGTCGGCCCGCGGTCGTGACGCGGCGTGCGCCCCCAGGGCCATCCGGCCACCCCAAACCCCCCAGCCCGGCCGGGCGGCCCTGGGCCAGCGCACCCTCCCTGTCGGGAGCACCAGAACGGGAACTGGATCATCGCCGGGCGCGTCCGAACTCCTCGATGAGCATTGGACTTTCGAGTGGACTTTCGAGGGGGATGTGGGGGATGAGGCGGATGCGCGGCCGATGGGGTGCGGTGACTGCGGTCACGGTGGCGCTGGTGGTGACGCTCTCGGCCTGTGACGGGGGCGGCGGCCGGCGGAGCGGCGGCAGCAGCGGTGGCAGCGACGGAGGAAGCGGTTCGTCGGCGGACAAGCATGACGACGATGACCTCAACCTGGACGATCTGGGCGACGCCGGCAGCGCCGGAGGCACCGGGACCGACGAGGAGCCGGAGGACGCGCTGCCGGCCACCGAGGAGACCGCGAACGCGATCCTGCCGGACCTGCCGGCCCTGGAGGGCACGGTGTTCACCGTCTCGGGCGGGCGCGGCGACACCGGCTTCTGCCAGCAGTACACCAGCGCCTGCGGATCGGTCGCGGCGCAGTCCCAGATCGGGTTCCTCAACGCGGCCGAGGACGAGATCGCCGCGTTCCAACTGCTCGCGCACGACAGCGCGGCGGACGCCGGCGTCACGCTGGCCAACGCCGAGGACGAGGTCGGCGCCGACGAGACGTTCGGCGCGGGCGGACTCGCCGCGGCGGGCGACGACGGCGCCAGCTACGTCATCACCGAGGGCGGCGAGCAGGTGGCCTACGTGACGTTCGTCCAGCGCGGGCCGTACGTCGGCATCGTCACGCACTCCGCCGAGGACCCGTCGGTGCTCCGGGACACGAGCGTGGCCGAGTCCCTGAACGCGATGCTCGACGCCCGCATGACCCAGGCCACCGCCGGCCAACAGCCCACGGCCACGGTCGGCTGACCCGGTCCGCCGAAGGCCCGGGCAACGCCCGGGCCTTCGGTCTCCGGCAGCGGCCCGGCGGGCTCAACCCGCGGTGGTCAGGGCCTGGGTGCCGGGGGCGCAGGCCGCCTCGACAGCGGCGTAGTCGGTCGGGGTGAGGGCGCGGGCCGCCGGGTGGGCGCGGGCCGGGTCGAGCAGGCCGCGGGCGGCCGCCAGCCAGCCCGGGTCGGCGGTGACGCCGACGAACTCGGCGAGCCGCGTCAGCTCGCGGTCGGGCTCGGCCAGCAGCGCCTCGTAGGAGAGCGAGGTGCGTGCCGCGGCCGGAACGGCGGCGAGGTGGTCGACGCCCTCCACGACCAGCTTCGACCAGAGCTCGGCGTAGCGGTGCACCGGCAGTGCGGCGTCGCGGATCAGCACCGGGTCGAAGCTGGAGCTGAAGATGGCCGCCAGGTCCAGCGGCAGCGCGGCCACGTGCTCCGGCGTGATGTCGGCGAGCCGCCCGACGCCGGCCACCGCCATGACCTCGTGCACCAGCGCGATGGTGCGGTAGCCGACGTGGCGGCTCATGGACAGGGCGCAGTCCGGACCGTCCCGGTGCAGATGGACGAAGCGGGCCTCGGGGAAGCAGGCGCGCAGCCGGGGCACCCAGTGCAGCGAGTAGCCGGAACGCTCGACCACCACGCGGCGGTCGAAGCGGAGCCGCAGCGTGTCGAAGAGCGCCAGGAAGTGCTCGGCCGCCGGGCGGCTCGGCCACTTCGGCACCACGCGGGCCAGCTCCTCCTGGAGCCGGGCCGGGTCGTCGGTGAGGTGCGGCAGCACCATCAGGCGCACGGCGGCGAGGCCGGGACGCGGGTCGAGGAACTCGGGCAGCGGCGCGCCGCCGCGGATCATGGCGTCGAAGAACGGGTTGGGCTCGGCGAGCAGCCGCCAGAAGTCCCCGCCGGTCATCGGCTCGGCGGGCAGCGCCCGGTCCGGGTCGACCAGGGACGCGCACAGCTCGTTCAGGCTGAGCACGTCCGGATGCAGGTTGACGATGCGCGAGAGCGTCGTCGAGCCGCTACGGCCGGTGCCGACGACGAAGGTTAAGGGCGCCATCACGGCAGGGTACCGCGCGGTTCCCAGCGCTCTCACAGTGTGGGAGGCGGGGCGCTGAGGTCAGCGTTGCCCGGGGGAAACGACCGTGATGCGGTCGGGTAACAGCCTGCCCGCACCCTTTTGACCCATGAGCTCGGAAACGCGTGTGGTGATCGTCGGCGGCGGGATGGCCGGCGCCCGGCTCGCCCAGCACCTCGGCGGGGCGGCCGGCGTCTCGGTGACCGTGGTGGGCGAGGAACCGCACGCCGCGTACAACCGGGTGCTGCTCGCCGAGGTGCTCGGCGGCCAGTACCCGCCCGAGGTGATCGCGCTGCCCCGCCCGGACTCGGGCGTCACGTGGCTCTCCGGGGTGCGGGTGGTGCGCGTGGACCGCGCCGAACGGTCGGTGGTCTGCGACGACGGGCGGGTGCTGGGGTACGACGCGTTGGTGCTGGCCACCGGCTCCAACCCGGTGCTGCCGCCGCTGCGCGGCCTCTTCCCGGCGGACGGCGGGGAGCTGCCCGAGGGCGTGCACGCGTTCCGCGGCATGGACGACTGCCTCGCCCTGGACGCCGCGCTGGCGCGCGCGCCGGGCGGCGCGCGCGCCGTGGTGATCGGCGGCGGGCTGCTCGGGGTCTCGGCGGCCCGCGCGCTGGCCCGACGCGGCGCCCGGGTGACGCTGGCGCAGCAGGCCGAACGGCTGATGGAACGCCATCTGGACGCCGACGCGTCGGCGTTGCTCGACGCGCACCTCACGGAGCTGGGCGTCGAGGTCCACACGGAATGCCGCGTCCGCGGGGTCCTTGCCGGACAGGACCCGGACCAGAGCGCGGCACCGTCCGACTCGCGGGCGGCCCGCGCGGCTGCCCTGGCCGGCCCGGGCAGCCGCGACGGCGGGAGCGAACACCCGGAGACCGCGGACGACCGCGCGAGCGCGCCGGACACCGCTGCGGTCGGCGGCGGGACCGCGAACGGCCGCCCCGACGGCCCGGGCACCGGCGCCCGCGGCGAGGCCGCGCCGACGAGGGCCGCTGACGGCTCGGGGGGTGGGTCGGGGGGTGGGTCGGGCGTCGCCGCTGGCGGGGGCGACGGCCGGCGGGTCGGTGGGGTGGAAGGCCGCGGGAAGCGGGTGGTGCGGGGGGTGGTGCTGGCCGACGGGTACGAGCTGGCGGCCGACATCATCGTGCTGGCCTGCGGCGTGCGCCCGCGCGTCGGGCTGGCGCGGGCCGCCGGGATCGAGCTCGGGGCGCGCGGCGGCGTGCGGGTGGACGACCAGCTGCGCACCAGCGATCCGCGGATCTTCGCGCTCGGCGACTGCGCCGAGCACGACGGCGTGCTCTACGGCCTCGCCGGCGCGGCCCAGGAACAGGCCGACGTGCTGGCCCGCGTACTCGCCGGGCCTGGCAGCCCGGACCAGGCGGCGGACCTGGACGCCGGCACGCACGCCGAGAGGCGGCCTGGCGGCCACGCCCCGGGCGCCTCCGGCGGCGGCCCGTCCGCCGAAGCGCGGCCCGGTGCCGTAGGCAGCGGCGCCCGCGCCGAAGCGGACCTCGGCGCCCCGGGCAACGGCGCGCACGCCGGAACAGAGCTCGGCACCCCGGGCGCCGCTCCCGGCGGCGGGGACGGCGGGCCGCGTTATTCGGGGACGCGGGCGCTGGTGCGGCTGACGTTGGGCGGCGGCGCCGGGGCAACCGGCTCCGCGGCCTTCGACCTGGCCACGTTCGGCGACACCACCCCCGCCCCCGGCGACGACGTGGTGCAGCTGGCGGACGCGACGCGCGGCGCGTACCGGAAGATCATCGTCCGCGGCGACCGGCTGCGCGGCGGCATCCTGCTCGGCGACCTCGGCAGCGTCGGCACCCTGGCCCGCACCTGGGAGGGCGACGAGCCGCTCCCGGCGGCCGCTCCCCTGCTCCACCTGCTCACCCACGACGCCCACCACGGAGGGTTGTAGAGATATGGCCACGGAACGCACGACGCCCCGCGAGACGATCGTGCTGGTCGGTCACGGCATGGTCGGCCAGCGCTTCCTGGAGGAGCTCGCCGACCGGGGCGTGACCGAACGGGCCCGGATCGTGGTGCTGTGCGAGGAGCCGCGCCCCGCGTACGACCGGGTGCACCTCACGTCCTACTTCTCCGGCACCACGCCGGAGCAGCTGTCCATGGTCGAGGACGGCTTCATGGAGCGGCACGGCATCGAGCTGCACCTCGGTGACCCCGCGGTGGCCGTCGACCGCGCGGCCCGCACCGTCACCGCGCGGTCCGGGCTGACCGTCGGCTACGACACGCTGGTGCTGGCCACCGGCTCGTACCCGTTCGTGCCGCCGGTGCCGGGCAGCGAGGCCGAGGGCTGCTTCGTGTACCGGACGATCGAGGACCTGACGGCCATCGAGGACTACGCGAAGGGCGCCACGACCGGCGTCGTGGTGGGCGGCGGGCTGCTCGGCCTGGAGGCCGCGGGCGCGCTGAGCGGCCTCAGGCTGGCCACCCACATCGTGGAGTTCAACGCGCGGCTGATGGCCATCCAGGTGGACGAGGGCGGCGGCGCGGCGCTGCGCCGGAAGGTCGAGGAGCTGGGCCTCACCGTGCACACCGGCGTGGCCGGCGAGGAGATCACCACGACCGAGGGCGGCGTGGTGTCCGGGATGCGGCTGTCCGACGGCTCGGTGCTGGAGGCGGATCTGGTCGTGTTCTCCGCCGGCGTGCGCCCCCGCGACCAGCTGGCCAGGGAGTCCGGTCTGGAGGTCGGCGACCGCGGCGGCGTGGTCATCGACGAGCGGTGCCGGACCACCGATCCGCACGTCTACGCCGTCGGCGAGTGCGCCAGGGCGGTGGACGGCATGGTGTACGGGCTGGTGGCGCCGGGCTACGAGATGGCCGCCACCGCCGCCGCGCACATCGCCGAACAGGGCGCCGACAGTGCCTCGTTCACGAGCGCCGACACCTCGACCAAGCTGAAGCTGCTCGGCGTGGACGTGGCCTCGTTCGGCGACGCGCACGGCGCCAGCGAGGGCTGTCTCGACGTGGTGTACTCCGACTCCCGGGCCGGCGTCTACAAGAAGCTGGTGATGGCGCAGGACGGCACGCTGCTGGGCGGCGTGCTGGTGGGCGACGCCGACTCCTACGGGCTGCTCCGCCCGCTGACCGGTTCGGTGCCGCCGGCCCCGCCCGAGCAGCTGGTGCTGCCGGCCGGGCTGGCGCCGCCCACCGCGCTCGGCCCGTCCGCGCTGCCGGACTCCGCGACGATCTGCAACTGCCACAACGTCACCAAGGGCAGCGTCCGCGCCGCCGTCACGGAGCACTCCTGCGGCAGCGTGCCCGAGGTGAAGAAGTGCACCAAGGCCGGCACCGGCTGCGGCAGCTGCCTGAAGGTGCTCACCCAGCTGGTCAACGAGGAGCTGGCGGCCGGCGGCGCCACCATCGACCAGGGGCTGTGCGGCTGCTTCGGGCACACCAGGCAGGAGCTGTACGAGATCGTGCTCGCCCTGCGCGTCACCTCGTACCAGGAGCTGCTGGACGGCCACGGCCGCCCGGAGGCGCGCGGCGGTGACGGCTGCGAGATCTGCAAGCCGACGGTGGCCTCGATCATCGCCTCGCTGGCGCCCACGATCGGCGCCGGGGGACACGTGCTGGACGGCGAGCAGGCGGCGTTGCAGGACACCAACGACCACTTCCTCGCGAACCTGCAGCGCAACGGCTCGTACTCCATCGTGCCGCGGGTGCCGGGCGGCGAGATCTCGCCGGAGAAGCTCATCGTGATCGGCGAGGTGGCCCGCGACTTCGGGCTCTACACCAAGATCACCGGCGGCCAGCGGATCGACCTGTTCGGCGCCCGGGTGGACCAGCTGCCGGCGATCTGGGGACGGCTGGTGGCGGCGGGCTTCGAGTCGGGGCACGCGTACGGGAAGTCGCTACGCACGGTCAAGTCCTGCGTCGGCTCGACGTGGTGCCGCTACGGCGTGCAGGACAGCGTGCGGATGGCGATCGACCTGGAGCTGCGCTACCGCGGGCTGCGCTCGCCGCACAAGCTGAAGTCGGCGGTCTCCGGCTGCGCCCGCGAGTGCGCGGAGGCGCAGAGCAAGGACTTCGGGGTGATCGCCACCGCCAACGGCTGGAACCTCTACGTCGGCGGCAACGGCGGCGCCACCCCGCGGCACGCCGACCTGCTGGCCCAGGACCTGTCGGACGCGGAACTGGTCCGGCTCATCGACCGGTTCCTGATGTTCTACATCCGCACCGCGGACCGCCTGGAGCGCACCTCGGTGTGGCTGGAGCGGCTGGAGGGCGGCCTCGACCACCTCAAGGACGTGGTGGTGCACGACTCGCTGGGCATCTGCGACGAGTTGGAGGCGCTGATGGCCGCGCACGTGGCGGGCTACCGCGACGAGTGGGCGGAGGCCCTGAACGACCCGGAGAAGTTGCGCCGTTTCGTGTCGTTCGTCAACGCCCCCGACGCGCCCGACCCCACGGTCCGCTTCGTCGCCGAACGCGACCAGCACAAGCCCGACCTGACGCTGCTGTCGGGTCCCGACATCCCGGTCCGCGGCGCCGACCGCGCGCTCGAAGGGAGCACCCACTGATGACCACGGTCACGGAAACAGTCACCGAAGCAGTCGCCTCGCCCCTCCCCGGAACGCTCACCCAGACGCTGGCGGGCGCCCAGGTGCAGATCGAGTGGGAGGGACGGTGGGTCCCGGTCTGCGGGGCGGGCGAGCTGACGCCGGGTCGCGGGGTGGCCGCGGTGCTGCCCGACGGGCGGCAGGTCGCGGTGTTCCTCGACCGGTCGGGCCGCACCTACGCGATCGGCAACCGCGACCCGTTCACCGGCGCCTACGTGCTCTCCCGCGGGCTGCTCGGCTCCACCGGCAACGACGGGCGGCCGTTCGTCGCCTCGCCGCTGCTGAAGCAGCGGTTCGACCTGGTGAACGGCCGCTGCCTGGACGACGAGGCGGAGTCGGTCCCGGTCTACCCCACCCGGCGGCGGTAGTACGCCACGGCGACCAGCAGGAGCACCGGACCCCAGGCCAGTAGCGGCAGGTAGCAGACGGCGAGCAGCCACTGGTGGCCGAGGCCGCCGATGAAGGTGGGGTCCAGGAAGAACCGCCACATGGCGAACGTCCAGATCGCGGTGAGCGCGACCGCGCCGGACACCGCGGGCAGCACGGCGGCCAGCGGCGGCACCCGCCGCCCGCCGACCAGCGGGATCCAGCGCGGCACCACCTCGCCCCACGGCCGCACCAGGCCCTGGGTCAGCAGCGCCAGGCCCTCGGTGACGAGGCTGAGGCCGACGATGTACACCCGCTCGCCGAGCCCCGGCGGTTCGCCCAGGTCTCCGGCGGCCACCGGCAGGCCGGCGACGAGGGCGACCCGCCACAGCGCGGAGGGCAGCACCAGCAGCGGGACCAGATGGGCCAGCCGCCGCGCCGTGCGGGACACGGGCACGGGCACGGGCGCGGCGGGCGACGACGGGCCGGACGGTTCGGCGGGGGTGGCGAGGGTGGCGGCGCTCATGCCCCCAGCCTCGTCGCGCCCCAGCCCGGCCGCGTCGGACGGCGGTCCGATCCCGCTCCCCCGCCCGGGGGAGGGCGGGACGAGCGGGGCGGACGAGAAGGTCCCGCGGCGCGGCGGGCTCAGCCCGTGCCGGCCGCCAGGAACGCGTCGCGGATGGCGTCGTGGGCCGGCTTCGTCTGGTAGTTCTCGTCCCAGGGGTGCGCCGCCCCGTAGCCGGGGAACGTGCCGGGGATCCACGAGTCGGCGTCGGTGAAGCCCCAGACGGTCACCCCGATGCAGGCCGACACGGCCGTGCAGGCGTCCACGACGGCCCCGAAGTCGCTCGCCTGCTGCGCCAGTTCGGCGTCGTCGGCGGGCATCTCGATGCGCACGTCCAGCTCCGTGACCGCCACCTCCAGGCCGAGGTCGGCGAACCGCTGGAGGTTCTCCCGCATGTCGCCCGGCACCTGGCCGACGATCAGGTGCGACTGGAAGCCCACGCCGTCGATCGGCACGCCCTGGTCGAGCAGCGACGACACCAGGTCGTACAGGCCGTCGCTCTTCGCGCCCAGGCCGTCCGTGTTGTAGTCGTTGATGTACAGCTTGGCGTCCGGGTCGGCCGCGTCGGCGGCGCGGAACGCCTCGGCGATGTAGGACTCGCCGATCTCCTGGAGGAAGACCGAGTTCCGCAGCGTGCCGTCCTCGTTCATCGGCTCGTTCACCACGTCCCAGCGCGCCACCTGCCCGGCGTACCGCGACGCCTCGGTGGTGACGTGCTCGGTCATGACGTCGAGCAGTTCGCCCTCGTACTGGCCGTTCTCCACCCAGCCGGGCAGCTGGCTGTGCCAGACCAGGGTGTGGCCGTGCACCTCCTGGTCGTGGGCCTGGGCGAACTCCACCACCTCGTCCGCGCCCGACCAGTCGAACTGGCCCTGCACCGGTTCGACCGTGCCCCACTTCATCTCGTTCCCCGGGGTGAGGCTGCTGAACTCGGTCGCGGTGATGTCCGTGTACGTGGGGTCGTCGTTGAGCGGCGAGCCGACGCCGAGGCCGGCGAAGCGCCCGCTGGAGGCGGCGGCGTCCCGCAACGGGGGATCGACGCGGGGCGTGTCGGTGGCGGCGGCGTGGCCGTAGGCCAGGAGCGGGGCGATCAGCGCCCCGGCGGCGATGCCGACGGCGAGCGCGCGGCGGCTGCGCGTGCGCGAGGGGGGACGGACGTCGGTCATGAGGGGGTCGTGCCCTTCGGTCGAGCCCCCGCAGGCTGACGTTCTCTTTCTAGTGCCGCCGGGCCCGGGGGTCAACGCCCGTCTCGCGTCGCGGTGCGGATCGCGCGACAGTGGACGTGTCGGGACGTTTCGGAAGAGGCGCGTCCCGTGGGAGGTGACGGTCATGATCGGCACGGACCGGCCCGTCGTGGTCGGCGTGGACGGATCGCCGGAGAGCCGGGCCGCCGCGGACTGGGCCGCCCGGGAGGCGGCGGCCCTGGCGCTGCCGCTGGTGCTGGTGCACGCGTGGGTCGAGGAGCCGCTGTACGGGGCGCCGGCGCCCGAGCGCGAGGCGGCCGACCGGCTGCTCGACCAGGCCGTGGCCGAGGTCTCCGAGCGGCATCCGGCACTCTCGGTGCGCGGCGAGCTGCTGGCGGCCACCGCCACGGAGGGGCTCACGGCGGTCAGCGAGGAGGCGGAGATGTTGGTCCTCGGCTCCCGCGGGCACGGCGCACTCGTGGGCTTCCTGCTCGGCTCGGTGGGCCTGCCGGTGATCGCGCACGCCGCGCGGCCGGTGGTCCTGGTGCGCCCCGCCGACGGCCGGGCGCACCCCGTCGAGGGCTCCCTGGAGGGCTCCGTGGGGGGCGTCGTCGAGGGTGCGGAGGGCAGCGACGAGGTGGTGGTGGGGCTCAAGGACCTCGGGCCCGCGGTGGTGGGACCGCTGGACTTCGCCTTCACCGCAGCGGCGGCGCGCGGCGCCGCGGTGCGCGCCGTGCGGGCCTGGGGCACGCCCTCGCTCTTCGGCTCGGACGTGCCGGGCGATCCGGCGGCCGAGACCGAGGGCGGCCTCGCCGAACGGGAGGGCCGCGCCCTGGTCCAGGTGCTGGACCCGTGGCGGCAGCGGTATCCGGGGGTGCCGGTGATCGAGCACGTGCGGTTCGGCAACGCCTCGGAGGTGCTGCTGTCGGCCGCCGCGTTCCGCGCCGCGCTGGTCGTCGTCGGCCGCCGCCGGCACCGTCCGAGGCTCGGCCCGCGCGTCGGCCCCGTGGTGCACGCCGCACTGCACCACGCCCGCCCGCCGGTGGCGGTCGTCCCGTACGACTAGCCGGCGGCCCGGGCTCGCCCGTACGACCAGCCCGGACGACCGGCGGGCCCGGCCGCGCTGGGCGAAAGGGGCTAGCCGGTCTGGCCGTCGGGGCTGTGGTGCCCGTCGGGGCCGCCCTGCAGGGCGCGTTCCGCCTCGGGCATGCCCTCCGGGAGCGGCAGCAGGCGGTCCTCGCCCGGGGCCACGTCGACGAACTGGCCGGCCGGGGTCAGCTCGACCCGCACCGCGGTCTCCTCCCACGGCGGCACGCCGATCCACAGCTGTCCCGGCTTCATCCGCACCCGGACTCCGACCCCGCGGTGCCGGACCGAGAAGGCGAACTCGGACAGCTCGGGCAGCGGCGCGGGGTCCAGGCACAGCGAGCCGTCCCGGGTCTCCAGGCCGGTCAGGCAGCGCTGCACCAGATCGACCGTGCCGGCCATGGCCCCCAGGTGGATGCCCTCCTCCGTGGTGCCGCCCTGGATGTCGGCGACGTCGCTGGCCAGCGCCTCCTCCAGCAGCGCCCATGCGTCGCGGGACCTGGCCCGGGCCAGCACCCAGGCGTGCACCAGGCCGCTGAGCGTCGAGCCGTGGCTGGTGCGGGCCAGGTAGTAGTCGACGGTGCGGCGCCACGCGTGTTCCTCGAGGTGGTAGCCGAGGCGGTCGAAGAGGCCGAACAGCTCCGCCGGCGAGAAGAGGTAGCCCAGCATCAGGACGTCGGCCTGTTTGGACGCCTGGTAGCGGTTGACCGAATCGCCCTCGGCCTCCAGGATCCGGTCGAGCCGCCGGATGTCGCCGTACCGCTCGCGGTAGCCGTCCCAGTCGAGCTCGGCCAGCGCGCCGTAGCCCTCGAACTGGCTGATGACCGGCTGCCCGTCGGGGCCCCGGTGGAACGGGACCCGCAGCCGCCGGGAGATCTCCTCCCAGCGCGCGAGCTCGCCCGGGTCCAGGTCGATGCGCTCGAACAGCTCGTGGCGCCGGGACACCGGCAGCGTCCGGACCAGGTCCAGCGCGCGGGCCAGCACCCAGGCGGCGGTGACGTTGGTGTAGGCGTTGTCGTCCAGACCCGAGCCGTCGGAGCCCGGGTACGCCTCGTGGTACTCGTCGGGGCCCACCACGCCCCTGATCCGGTAGCGGCCCTCGCCCCCGTCGGCGGCGGCGTCGTACTCGGCCGCGTCCGACCAGAACCTGGCCACCTGCAGCAGCATCTCCCCGCCCCTGGTGTGCAGGAACTCGGTGTCGTCCGTGGTCTGCGCGTAGCGCCACACGTTGTAGGCGATCGCCGAGCCGACGTGGTGCTGGAGTCGGGAGTTGTCGGCGAGCCAGCGGCCCGAGCGCGGGTTGAGGTGCAGCGCCGGGGTCTCCTCGCGGCCGTCGCTGCCGGACTGCCACGGGAACATCGCCCCGGCCCGGCCCGCCGCGCGGGCGGCCCGGACGGCGGCGGGCAGCCGCCGGTAGCGGTAGTCGAGCAGGGCGCGGGACACCTCGGGCAGGTGCAGGTTCAGGTACGGCAGCACGAACAGCTCGTCCCAGAACACGTGCCCCCGGTACGCCTCGCCGTGCAGTCCCCTGGCGGGCACGCCGACGTCGAGTTCCGTGGTGTGCGGGGAGAGCGTCTGGAGCAGGTGGAACAGGTGCAGTCGCAGGATCCGGCCCGCCTCCCCCGGCACCTGCAGGTCGGCGAGCCGCCACAGCCGTTCCCAGGCGGCGTGGTGCGAGGCCAGCAGCCCGGCGAAGTCGGGCGCGCGGCGCACCCGTTCCAGGGCGGCCGGCAGCGGCCCGCTGATCGCCGGGTCGCGCGACGTGTGCAGCGCCACGGTCTTCTCGACGCTGACCGGGCGGTCCGGCGTGACCGGCATGACCAGCCGGTGCGCGGCCCGGAAGTCGGCCAGCCGGATCCGGGTGGCCGTCGGCGCGGGCGACTCGGGCCCCGGGCGGGTGCGGGCGGCCTGCACGATCCGGACGTCGGAGACCTTGGTCCGGCAGCGCAACCAGACCACGTCGCCGCCGGCCTCGTCACCGCCATCGTTCGCACCGCCCGGGCCCGGGGCACCGTCCGGGCCGGGGCCGCCGCGGTCGAGGTCCCCGGCGAGATCGAGGTCCTGGCCGGTGCCGAGCTCGGTGAGATGGTCGCCCGCCAGGTCGTGGTAGCGCGCCACACCCTCGTTGCGCACCGAACCGTCGAGCGCGGACTCCACCTCGACGGTCCCCGACCAGTCCTCGGCCGTGAACGTGGTGCGCATCGCGGCCAGATGCGGGTCGCCCATGTGCACCAGCCGGCACTGCTCCACGCCGAGGTGCCGGCCCTGCCCGTCGCGGTACCGCAGGGTGCGGGTCAGCGTGCCGGCGCGCAGGTCGAGCACCTGCCGGTACAGCACCAGTCCCTCCCGGTCGCGGTCGGGCGAGAACCACTCGCCCTCGGTGCCGTCGTCCGGGCGCATCCGGAAGCGCAGCGGCAGCCAGTTCGGCAGGTTGACCAGGTCCTCGTGGTCCAGCCGGCGGCCGGAGACCGAGCTGACCAGCCGGTCGTAGAGACCGGCCAGATAGCTGCCCGGGTAGTGCGCGGGGTCCGCAGTGCATTCGGGGGCGGCGCCCCGGGTGGCGAGGTAGCCGTTGCCCAGGGTGCACAGGGCCTCGCGGAGCCGTTCGGCGCGCGGATCGTAGCCCTCGTACTCCCAGGTCCAGCCCGCCGGGTCGGTGCTGCCCGCCGCCCAGGCGGCCGCGTCGGTCCAGGTGGCCGCGTCGGCGAGGGCGGCCCGGTCCCCCGCGTCGGTCTCGCCGTTCGTCAGCGCGGGGTCGGCGCCGGTCGCCGGCTGGGCCGGATGGGTGTTCGTGCTCGTCGGTCGTGTCACCGGCTCACCTCGTCCAGCAGTTGCCCCGGATCGTCGACCACCACGTCCGCGCCGCGCCGGCGGAGCTCCTCGGCGAACCCGTCGGCGCTCGGCGCCGCCTCCCCCACCCGGGCTTCCCGGCCCTCGTCCCCGTCCCCCCGCCCGCGCCCGTCCGGGCGTGGACCGGCCGTCCGGTCCACGCCGACCACCAGCCCGAAGCCGCCGCGCCGGCCCGCCTCGACGCCGGCCAGCGCGTCCTCCACCACCGCGGACGCCTCGGGCTCGACGCACAGCCGCCGCGCCGCCTCCAGGAAGAGCGCCGGCTCCGGCTTGCCCGGCAGGTGCAGGCGGGCCGTGTCGTTGCCGTCCACCACCGTCTGCAGCAGCGAACGCACCCCGGCGCGGGCCAGCAGGTCCCTGGCGTGCCGGGAGGCGGAGACGGCCGCGCAGCGCACCCGCGCGTCGTGCAGCGCGAGCAGCAGCCGCACCGTGCCGCGCCAGCATTCGACGCCGCGCTCCCTGAGCAGTTCCACGAAGAGCTCCTCCTTGCGGGCGGCGACCGCGCAGACCGTCTCGGTGCCGGGCGGATCGTCCGGGTCCCCGTAGGGCAGCCGCAGGCCGCGCGCCGCGAGGAACGCCGCCGCCCCGTCGAGCCGGGACCTGCCGTCCACGTGCCGGCGGTAGTCCGCGTTCTCGTCGAACGGCGGGCTCAGCCCGGGGATCGCGTCGAAGGCGTCCTTCCAGGCGGCGGCGTGCACGCGCGCGGAGTCGATGATCACACCGTCGGTGTCGAACACCACCGCGCGGCACTCCGACAGCTTCCGCATGCCCACACCTCCGCACGCCCGTAGGAGGGCCTGGCTTCCATGGGAACGCGCCACCGGCCGGCTGGCAAACGGGGCGCCTCCCTGCCCGATCCGGAAGGTTCGCAGGTGCCGCCGCCCGCAGGGCACCGCGCGCGGGCCCCCCCGGAGGCCGCCCGGAGGCCAGTCGGGGTCAGCCGAGGGGGACGCGGCGGCCGGCGAGGCGCTCCGCCTCGACCCTGACCCACCGGGCCAGGTCGTCGCCCGGCCACGGCTCCTCGCGGTCCCGGGCGGCCAGCCGACTGATCGTGTCCCGGTCCGTGACCTCGCGGGCCCGGCCGACCGCCATCACGCTCCAGCCCACCCGCTGCGTCTCGTCCAGCTGGTCCACCTCGAAGGCCACGTCCTCGCCGTCGGCGATCGGCGGGGCGGTGCCGGGCTCGGCCCGGAACACCACCGCGTCGTCCAGGTAGCGGTAGCTGACCGGCACGATGGTGGGTCCCTCCGGCGTGGCCACCGCGACCCGGCCCACGCGGTGCGCGGCCAACAACTCGCGGCATTCGGCCGGGCCCAGCTCGGTGGGCTGGGCGCGCCGGCGCAGCGGCGCCTCGGCGTCGGCCCCCTCCGCCGATTCCTCCACGCCGCTCAGCCGGGCGACCGTGGTCTGCAGGGCGCGCGCCACCCGGGTCAGCGAGCCGATGCTCGGGGAGGCGGCATGGGTCTCCAGATACCGCAGGTACTCGGGCGCGATGCCGGCCTGCCGGGCGACGTCCTCGCGGGTCAGGCCCAGCCGTTCGCGGCGCAGCGCCACGCGCCTCCCCACGTCGCTGCGGTGGTTCGACCCCGAGGGCGCACCGGCCACCCGCGGCACCCTCCTTCCCTGCTGCGGTCCCTCGGATCCAGCATCGCCGCGGGTCGGGGCCGCCGCCACTCCGCCGCCACTCCGCCGGGACGGTATGGATCAGCGGGGGATCAGAAGTGGTGGCCGCAGGCGCGACAGACGTCGCGGTTGTTCGGGCACCAGGCGCCGCAGCCCGGGCACTGCTTCAGCGCCACGGGCGCGGTCTGGGGTTCGAGCGAGCTGAGGGTCATCGTGCGACCGTCTTTCCCGTGTCTGAGCACGTGTCTGAGCATGTGTCCGAGCATGCGGCCGAGCGCCGTCCTGCTGAGGTGCTGTTGTCCGGTTACCGGCCCGGGTATGCCAGCTCACCTCGTCGCGGCGGCCGGTCGCGGGTGGTCGCGGGGCGCGCGGGCCGGCCCGGGGAACCTCGGGCGCGCGTACCGCGTCTCAGTTGCGTGAGCACGGGTGAGAGAACGGGCGTGAGCGCCGGGGGCGGGGCGGGGGCCGGGGTGGAGTACTGGAAGGTGTACTGGCACCACGACTTCCCCGACGAGCCGGTGGCCATCTACAGCGAGATCGGCGCCGACGGTCACGAGGTGCGGCGGGTGGAGGAGTTCCCCGGCGGCCGGGTGGGGTGGGCGGACGGCGAGCGCGGCGACGGGGGCAGCGCGCTGGCCGAGGTCGCGTTCGGCGACATCCAGGAGGTCGCGGCGCGGCCGGAGTTCACGGCGTTCCTGATCGGCCGCGAGGAGTTCCAGGCGGTCTGGTCACGGGCGACCGCGAGCATCCCCGCTCAGCGGTCGCGGACCGGGGGACGCGTCCCGGCGGCGCCGACCGCCGAAGGGCTCCATCCCTAGCGTCCCCGGCGGCGGTCCCCCAGCGACCCTCAGCGACCCTCAGCTCGGGGTGATGCGGAAGACGGGGTGCCGCGGGGCGATGCGGCGTAGCTCCGCCTCCGAGGAGTTCGGGCCGACGCCGTCGAAGAAGACCCCGACCTCGGCCTTCCAGCGCTTCAGATAGGCGCGCAGCAGCTCCGGCTTGTCCGCGTCCGGCACCTCCTCGGCGGTGAACGGCTGTACCTTCCTGCCCAGGTGCAGTTCGCCGCCGCCGGCGACCCGCATGTTGTGGGTCCACTGGACGTGGCCGCGCGGGGCGACCAGGTACTGCTGGTCGTCCACGACCAGCAGGTTGACGGGGGTGCGGCGCCACTCGCCGCTCTTCCGGCCGCGCACGGCCAGCACCCGGGAGCCCATGACGCTGAGACCCCGCCGGGTGAGGAAGGCGACGAACCGGTTGAACACCTGGCGGGTGAACCAGCCTGGCCGTCTGACGTGGCTGCGGTCCGCGGGGACCGGTTCGGGGTTGCTCACGGGTGTCTCGCTTCCGGCTGCTCCGGGAGAGCGGCGCTCTCGCCTGTGCGCACGATGATCGCAGGCGCGCGGCGGCGGCGCGCGGCGGGACGGTCGGGAGGCCGGCGGTTGGAACCCGGCGGCGGAGCTGTGGCAGGAGCGCATGGGGTTAGCTCCGCCGCCGGGGGCGGTGTCGACGGTGTCACCGGCGTCCGGTCATGGGTGCCGGGTGTCGGTCACGCCGTCGTGCATTGGGTGCCGTTGAGGCTGACGACGGGTGTGCTGTAGGTGGCGCCGCTGTTGGTCTGGAAGCCGAAGCTGACGGTGCCGTTGGCCGCGACCGTGCCGTTGTGTTGGGTGTTCCGCGCGGTCACCGACGTGCCCGACTGGCTGATCTCGGCGTTCCAGGAACCGACGATGGTGCCCGCGGGCAGCGCGAAGGTGATCTGCCAGCCGCTGAGCGCCTGTGGTGTGGTCACCCTGAGCTCGACCACGGAGCCGTTGTTCCAGCGGTTGGCGACGTAGCTGGCGGTGCAGCCGGTCGGCGGGTCGGGATCGCCCGGGTCACCGGGATCGCCCGGGTCGCCCCCGAAGGCGGTCACCATCGCGCTGTAGGCGGGCTTGGGCTGGTAGTTGTCGTCGTAGAGGCACGCCGCTCCCTCGCCGGGGAACGTGCCGGGCACCCAGGAGTCGCGGTCGCTGATGCCCCACACGGTGATGCCGGAGCAGGCGGACACCTCCAGGCACATCTGGGTGATACCGGCGTACTGCTGCGCCTGGCGCTGGAGTTCGGAGCTGTCCGCCGGCGTGCTGATCCGGATGTCCAGCTCCGTGATGATCAGTTCCAGGCCCAGGTCGGCGAACCGCTGCATGTTCGACTTGAAGCTGCTGGTGTTCTGGTCGAGGACCAGATGCGACTGGAAGCCGACGCAGTCGATCGGCACGCCCTGGCTGAGCAGCGAGCTGACCAGGTTGTAGAGGCCGTCGCTCTTCGCGTTGTCGGTCTCGATGTTGTAGTCGTTGATGCAGAGCTTGGCGTCCGGGTCGGCGGCGTCCGCGGTCCGGAAGGCGGTCCCGACGAAGCTGGTGCCGATGGTGTTCTGGAACACCGACCCGCGCATCGTGCCGTCCTCGTTGAACACCTCGTTGACGACGTCCCAGTACTCGACGTCGTTCTCGAAGTGGTTGACCACGTTGGTGATGTGGTTGTTCATGATCGAGGTCAGCGTGCTGGCGTTGAAGCCGCCGTTCGACACCCAGCTGGGCAGCTGGTTGTGCCAGACCAGGGTGTGGCCGTAGACCTGCTGGTCGTTGGCCTGGGCGAAGTCGACGAGTTGGTCGCCGCCGCCGTAGTTGAAGCTGCCCCGGCTGGGCTCGGTGCTGTCCCACTTCATCGCGTTCTCGGCGGTGACGCTGTCGAACTGTGATGACGCGATGTTCGCGTAGGTGGAGTTGCCCAGCAGACCGTTGTTGATCGCGGTGCCTACGAACTTGCCGTTGGCCGCGGCGGCTTCGCGCAGCGAGGCGGCCAGGGTGCTCGGCTCGTCCTGGGCTCGTTCCTGTGCCTGCACGCCGCCGGCCAGGGCGAGGCCGGAGACCAGCACGCCGGCCGCGATGACGGCAGCGGCTCTTCGTTTACTGGGAAACACGGAGATGTCCCTTCTTGTCATGCCCCCCGCATGGTGACGCGTCAGTTGTAAGCGGGGCGCACGAGGGCGTCAATCCTTCCGGAAGAAACCTGAAAAATTACCGGACTCCGGCATGCCGGCCCGGCGGCGGAGGAAGGGGCGCCGCCGGGCCGGTGCCCGCCTCATGTCAACCGCGGTGGGCCCGAGGGCCTCAGCCGCCGAAAGCGGTCAACATGCCGTCATAGGCGGGCTTCGGTTGGTAGCTCTCGTCCCAGACGCAGGCCGCGCCCTGACCCGGGAAGACGCCGGGGACCCAGGAGTCGCGGTCGCTGATGCCCCACACGGTGATTCCCTCGCAGGCCGGAACGTTCATGCAGGCGGTGACCACCTCGGCGTAGTCCTCGGCCTGTTGGGCCAGCTTGCCGCTGTCCGCGGGCAGGTCCATCCGGATGTCCAGCTCCGTGATGATCACTTCCAGGCCCAGGTCGGCGAACCGCTGCATGTTCTCCTGGAGGTCGCCGGGGACCTGGCCGAGGATCAGGTGCGACTGGAGCCCGACGCAGTCGATCGGGACGCCCTGGTCGAGGAGCGAGCTGACCAGATCGTAGAGGGCGTCGCTCTTCGCGTTGATCCCCTCGACGTTGTAGTCGTTGATGCACAGGTTCGCCCACGGGTCGGCGGCGTCCGCGGCCCGGAAGGCGTTGGCGATGTACTCGGTGCCGATCGTGGTCTGGAACACCGACTGGCGCATGCTGCCGTCGTCGTTGAACACCTCGTTGACGACGTCCCAGTAGGCGAGCTCGCCGGAGAAGTGGCCGGCCACCGCGTCGATGTGGTCGACCATGACCTGGTTGAGCTGTTCGGCGTTGAAACCGCCGTTCTGCACCCAGCCGGGCAGCTGGCTGTGCCAGACCAGGGTGTGCCCGTAGACCTGGTGCAGGTTGCGGTTCGCGAAGTCGACCAGCCGGTCGCCTCCGGAGAAGTTGAAGTTGCCCCGGCTCGGCTCTGTGGTGTCCCACTTCATCGCGTTCTCGGCTGTGACGCTGCTGAACTCGGACGCGGCGATGTTCGCGTACGTGGGGTTGCTCAGCAGGCCGTCGTTGATCGCCGTGCCGACGAACGTCCCGCTGGCCGCCGCGGCCTCGCGCAGCGACGCCGCCGTGGCGCCCGACGCGTCCCGTGCCGGATCCTCCTGTGCCTGTGCGCTGCCGTACACCGCGAAGCCGGCGACCAGGGCCCCGACTGCCGCGACGACGGCGGCTCTGCGCACGTGGGGAGACAATGGAGGTCCCCTTTCGTTGTCATGCCCCCGCTGGCCTGACCCGGTCCGTTCTATGCGCACCCCTTGGGGTCGTCAACCCTTCCGGAATAATGTTGAAAAACTTCCGGGAGTCGCCCGCCCTGCCACCCGGCGGGTCAGCGGCCGTCGGCTCGGGGCGATACTCCCAGAGAGGACCGAAAGAAGAGGTGCCCATGGCAGGGGAACGCAAGGTGACCATTACGGCCATCGCCAGGGAGGCGGGCGTCTCGGTGCCCACCGTGTCCCGGGTGGTCAACGGGCGCTCCGACGTCGCGCCGGAGACCCGCGCCCGGGTCGAGGAGCTGCTGCGGCACTACGGGTACCGGCGCCGCAGCAGCGCACCCGGAGAGCGGGCGGCGCTGCTCGACCTGGTCTTCAACGATCTGGACAGCCCGTGGGCGGTGGAGATCATCCGCGGCGTGGAGGAGGTCGCCCACGCCTCGGGCGTGGGCACGGTGGTCTCCGCCCTGCACGACCGGGCGGGCGCGGCCAGGCAGTGGATGACCAATCTACGGGCCCGCGCCTCGGACGGGGTGATCCTGGTCACATCCGTACTGGAGCCCGTGCTGCACAAGGAGCTGCACCGGCTCGGGGTGCCGATCGTGGTGGTCGACCCGGCCGGCGCGCCGGCGCTCGACGCCCCCACCGTGGGCGCCACGAACTGGGCGGGCGGCCTGGCCGCGACGGAGCACCTGCTGGAGCTGGGGCACCGGCGGATCGGCTTCATCGCGGGACCGCCCCGGCTGCTGTGCAGCCGGGCCCGGCTCGACGGGTACCGGGCGGCCCTGGAGTCCGCCGGGATGCCCGTGGACGAGTCGCTGACCGTGCCCGGGGACTTCTACCACGAGTCCGGGTTCACCGGCTGCGACGCCCTGATGCGGCTCCCCGACCCGCCGACGGCGGTGTTCGCGGCCAGCGACCAGATGGCCATGGGCGCGATCGAGGCGCTGCGTCGCCGCGGCCTGCGGGTGCCGCAGGAGGTGAGCGTGGTGGGCTTCGACGACCTCCCCGAGATGCGCTGGTCGGCCCCGCCGCTGACCACGGTGCGGCAACCGCTGGCCGAGATGGGCAAGGTGGCGGCGCGCACGGTGCTGCGCCAGGCGCGCGGCAAGGAGATCGACTCGCCGCGGGTGGAACTGGCCACCGAGCTGGTGGTCCGGGCCTCGACCGACGTTCCGCCGGCGCTGAGGAGTTGACCAGAAACGAACCAGAAGTTGACTCCACTCCCGTGTGACCATCTTGAGACGGTCCGCCCCGTTGACGTCACGGGCACCCACCCGTAACTTCCATCCGCACACCCGGCACGAAGCATTTCAGCATAAATCCGGAAGGTGCTTGATGGGGAGAACATATCGGGGGGGAGCCCGGCGGCCACGGACCCTGGCCGTCGGCCTGACGGCCGTGGTCGCCGCGACGTCGCTCGCGGCGTGCGGCAGCAGCGGATCCGGCGGCGAGAGCCTGGACGTCTGGGTCTACCAGGACGCGTCCACGGCGGTGCAGGTGGACTTCGTCGAGCGGTTCAACGAGGAATCCGACATCGACATCAACCTCGTGCAGGTGCCGGGCGATGACTACCAGGACCGGATGCGCACCGCCATGGGGGGATCCAACGCGCCGGATCTCTTCTTCAACTGGGGAGCCGGCAGCCTCAGCGACTTCGTCGCCGAGGACATGATCATCGACCTCACCGACGAGTTGGAGGCGGATCTGGAGTTCAAGAACTCCTTCATCCCCACCATCCTCGAGGGCGCGATGGTCGACGGTCGCTACTACGGCATCCCCATGCGCGGCGTGCAGCCCGTGCTCCTGTTCTACAACCAGACGCTCTTCGACGAGGTCGGCGCGGAGCCGCCGGAGACCTTCGACGACTTCCTGGCGCTCGTGGACCTCTTCCAGCAGGAGGGCGTCACGCCGGTCGCGCTCGGCGGCGGCGACGCCTGGACCGAGCTGATGTGGATGGAGGTGCTCCTCGACCGCTACGGCGGCTCCGAGGTGTTCCAGCGCATCCAGGACGGCGAGACCGAGGCCTGGGGCGACCCGGCCATGGAGTGGGCCGCGGAGACCGTCACGGACCTGGTGGACCGGGGCACCTTCGGCGACAACTTCCGCTCCGTCCTGTACACCGACGACGCCGTCTCGACCTACTTCGCGAGCGGCGACGCCGCCATGCACCTGATGGGCAGCTGGGAGTACCCCAACCAGCTCGCGAACCAGCCGGAGTTCGCCGAGAACGACCTGGCCTACACCACCTTCCCGCTGATCGAGGAGGGTGTCGGCCACCCCGGCGCCGTGGTGGGCAACCCGACCAACTACTGGTCCGTCAACTCCAACCTCCAGGCGGAGGGCGAGGAGGACCGGCTGGAGGCGGCGATGGAGTTCCTGCGGATGTGCGCCAGCCCGGAGTACTCGGAGGCGCTGATCGCCAACGGCGACGTGCCCGCCACCTCCGACGCCCAGGCGCTGCTGGAGAACCACTCCCTCCCCGAGTACGCCCAGTTCCAGTACGACGTGGTGAGCCAGGCGCCCACCTTCCAGCTCTCCTGGGACCAGGCCGTACCGGCCAGCCAGAAGGCCCCGATGACCGCCGCGATCCAGAAGCTGTTCGCCGGCCAGATGAGTCCCGAGGAGTTCGTCGACGAGATGCTGGCGCTCTAGCCGGCCGCACACCAGCCGGCCTGGCTCCGACCAGGCACATCGCACCCCCGCGGGGGGTCGTCCGGGCGGTCCCGGGCGGCCCCCCGCGCGCGTGCGCGCGTTTCTTGACCATCTCGATATGCGCCACACCGTTGACGCCCAGGGCACGTGCCCGTAACTTTCTTCCGCACCTGGTCCGATAATTTTCGGCGAGTTTCCGGAAGGTGTGCGCGATGCTCAATGCTCTCCGTCGGGGGTCCTCCCGACGTCCACGCATCCTCGCGGCGACGGGGGCCTGTGCCCTCGCCGCGACGACTCTGGCGGCCTGCGGCAGCTCAGGCCCGGGAGCCGGCGGGGACGCGCTGGAGGTGTGGGTCTACCAGGACGGCTCGACCGTCATCCAGGAGGAGTTCGTCGAGCGGTTCAACGAGGAATCCGACATCGACATCAACCTCACCCAGATCCCGGGCGAGAACTACCAGGACCGGATGCGGACCGCGATGGGCGGCGACAACGCGCCGGACATCTTCTTCAACTGGGGCGGTGGCAGCATCGGCGACTTCGTCGCCGAGGACATGCTGGTGGACCTCACCGACACACTGGCGAGCGAGCCGGAGTTCCAGGACGCGTTCATCCCGTCGATCCTGGACGCCGGCGCCATAGACGGCCGCCACTACGGCGTCCCGATGCGCGGCGTGCAGCCGGTGATCCTCTTCTACAACCAGACCCTCTTCGACGACGCCGGTCTGGAGGCGCCGGAGACCTACGACGACCTCCTGAACGCCATCGACACCTTCCAGCAGCAGGACCTCCAGCCGATCGCGCTCGGCGGCGCCGACCCGTGGACCGAGCTGATGTGGCTCGAGTACCTGCTGGACCGACAGGGCGGGGCGGACGTCTTCGAGACGATCCGCAACGGCGACAGCAGCGGCTGGGGCGACCCGGCGGTGTTGGACGCCGCCGAACGGGCCGCCGACCTGGCCGACATGGGCGCCTTCGGCAACAACTACCGCTCCGTCGGCTTCACCAACGACGCGATCTCCACGTTCTTCGGCAACGGCGACGCCGCCATGCACCTGATGGGCAGCTGGGAGTACTCCGCGCAGCTCACCCTGAACCCCGAGTTCGCCGAGAACGACCTGGCCTACACCGCGTTCCCGACCATCGAGGGCGGCGCCGGCGACGCCAGCGCCGTGGTCGGCAACCCGACCAACTACTGGTCGGTCCACTCCAGCCTGGAGGCCGAGGGCGAGGAGGACCGCCTCGACGCGGCGATCGAGTTCCTCAAGCTGATGGCCACCGAGGACTACGCGCAGGCGCTGATCGACAACGGCGACGTGCCCACCACCACCAACGCCCAGGAGCTGCTGGGCTCCAGCCCGAACCCCGAGTTCGCGCAGTGGCAGTACGACATGGTCGCCAACGCTTCCGACTTCACCCTCTCCTGGGACCAGGCGGTGCCGGCGCAGCAGTCCGACCCGCTGGTGGACAGCATCGAGCAGCTCTTCGCCGAGCAGCTCACGCCGCAGGAGTTCGTCGACGAGCTCCAGAACCTCTAGGACGGCGGATTCGTGAAGGGAGATCTTCTGAAGACTCCGCGCGCGGGTCGCCCAGGCATCGCCTGGGCGATCCCCGGCGTGTTGTTCTTCCTGTTCTTCGCCGCCGCCCCGATGGTGATCGTCTGCTACCTTTCGTTCACCGAGTGGAACGGCGTCTCGTCCCCCACCTGGATCGGCACCGACAACTGGTCCCGGCTGTGGAACGACGACGGCATGATGAACGCCATCTGGCTGAGCCTGGTGCTGACCGTGCTCACCTGGGTCACCCAGACGCCCCTGACGCTGCTGCTGGGCGTCTGGGCGGCCGGACGGCAGCGCAACCGGGCGATCCTGTCCGCCATCTTCTTCCTGCCGCTGCTGGCCTCCTCGGTGGCCCTGGCGCTGATGTGGCGCACGCTCTTCGACCCCAACTTCGGGCTCTCGGCGGAGTTCGCCGAATGGTTCAACCTGGAGAGCGCCGACCTGCTGGGCAGCGAGCGCGGCGCGTTCGCCGCCGTGCTGTTCGTCACCAGCTGGCAGTTCGTGCCGTTCCACATGCTCATCTACCAGGGCGGCGCCCGGCAGATCCCGAAGTCGCTGTACGACGCCGCGTCGATCGACGGCGCGAACACCGTGCGGCAGTTCTTCGTGATCACGCTCCCGCAGCTGCGCAACACCATCGTCACCTCCTCGGTGCTGATGGTCGTCGGCGCGCTGACCTACTTCGACACCGTGCTGGTCCTCACCCGGGGCGGGCCAGGCGACGCCACCTCGATCG
Organism: Streptomyces sp. B6B3; assembly: GCF_039871525.1. Lineage (NCBI taxonomy): Bacteria > Bacillati > Actinomycetota > Actinomycetes > Kitasatosporales > Streptomycetaceae > Streptomyces > Streptomyces sp. B6B3. The sequence continues at coordinate 297,382 of NZ_JBDPLU010000004.1, forward strand.
TGCCGTTCCTGATGTACGACCAGGGCTTCGAGACGTTCGACCTGGGCTACGCCAGCGCCATCGCCGTCGCCCTGGTGGCAGCCGCCACCGTGACCTCCCTGCTGCTGGTGCGGCTGACCGGCTTCAGCAAGATGCGCAGCACCCGGGAGGGAATGTGAGCACCAATCTTCCGCACGTCGACGAATCGGTGCGCCCGGCGGCGCCCGCCGGCAACGGGGCCGGCGGCATCGACAAGGGCCCCGGGCCCGAGGCGGGGGTGCGCTCCGGCCCGCGGCGGCCGCGCGGCAGGTTCCGGCGGGCCAACTGGCCCGCCGGCATCGCGGCGACCATCTGGCTGGTCATCGTCGTCGTGCCGCTCTACTCGCTGATCTCGGCGACCCTCACCGACCGGGCCTCGTACCTGGAGAACGGGCCGCTGTCGCTGCCCGAGAGCCCGTCGTTGGACAGCTACCGGACGGTGATCGAGGGTGACTTCTTCACCTATCTGACGAACACCCTCATCGTCACGGTCTGCTGCGCGGCGCTCGCGATCACCCTCTCGGTGACCGTCGCCTACACCATCGTCCGGACCCGGAGTCGCACGTCCCAGCGGTTCTTCCAGCTCTTCCTGCTGGGCCTGGCCATCCCCTCCCAGGCGATCATCATCCCGGTCTACTGGATCATCACCGAGATCCAGATGTACGACACCCTGGCCGCGATCATCCTGCCGACGGCCGCCTTCTCGCTCCCGGTCAGCGTGCTGATCCTGGTCGGCACGATGCGCGATATCGACGAAGAACTGTACGAGTCCATGGCTCTCGACGGCGCGAGCCCGACCCGGATGCTGATCCAACTGGTGGTGCCCATGTCACGAGCGGGCATCTCCACCGTCGGCGTGTTCTCCGCCCTCGGCGCCTGGAACGGCTTCCTCTTCCCGCTGATCCTCACCCAGTCCCAAGAGACGAAGGTGCTCACCCTCGGCCTGTACGACTACGTCGGCGAGTTCCGCACGGACATCCCCTCCCTGCTGGCCGCCGTCGTGCTGTCGATCGTGCCGATCTTCACCGCGTATCTCTTCGCCCGCCGCCAGCTGATCAACGGCCTGATGGGCGTCGGCGGACGGTGACCTCCGCTGAGACAAGGAGCCTCATGCACGACCCCTGGCAGGACCCAGACCTCCCGGCCGCGACCCGCGCCGCGGAACTGCTGTCCCGGATGACCCTGGAGGAGAAACTCGCCCAGTTGGTCAGCCTCTGGCCGGGTTCCGACACCGGAGAGGAGGAGGGCGACGACGTCGCCCCGATGCAGGGCGAACTGGGCTCACTCCCGCCCGACCCCGCCGCCCTGCTGCCGTACGGTCTCGGCCACCTCACCCGGCCCTTCGGCACCGCGCCGGTGGACCCGACGGAGAAGTGCAGAACGCTCGCCGAGGACCAGGCCAGGATCGCGCAGGCCAACCGCTTCGCGATCCCGGCCCTGGCCCATGAGGAGTGCCTGACCGGCTTCGCGGCCTGGCAGGCGACCATCTTCCCCACCCCGCTGGCCTGGGGCGCGTCCTTCGACCCCGAACTGGTCGAGCGCGCCGCCGCGTTGATCGGCGCGTCGATGCGGGCCGTCGGCATCCACCAGGGCCTGGCCCCGGTGCTCGACGTGACCCGCGACCCCCGCTGGGGCCGCACCGAGGAGACCATCGGCGAGGACCCGTACCTGGTGGCGACCATCGCCACCGGCTACGTGCGCGGGCTCGAGTCCACCGGGATCGTCTCCACGCTCAAGCACTTCGCCGGCCACGCCCACTCGCGCGGCGCCCGCAACCACGCGCCGGTGTCCATCGGCCCGCGCGAGCTCGCCGACATCGCCCTGGTGCCGTTCGAGATGGCGCTCCGCGACGGCGGCGCCCGCTCCGTGATGAGCTCCTACCACGATCTGGACGGCCAGCCGGGCACCTCGGACGACTGGCTGCTGACCACCCTGCTGCGCGAGGAGTGGGGCTTCACCGGCACGGTCGTCTCCGACTACTTCGCCGTGTCCTTCCTGGAGCTGACCCACCGGGTCGCCGGCTCCCCGGCGGAGGCCGCCGCGGCCGCGCTGGCCGCCGGCGTGGACGTGGAGCTGCCCGCGCAACGCTGCTACGGCAGCCCGCTGCTGAAGGCGGTGCAGGCCGGCGAGGTGCCGGAGGCACTGGTGGACCGCGCGACGCTGCGCGTGCTGACCCAGAAGGCCGAGCTCGGCCTGCTGGACACCGGCTGGTCCGCCGAACCGCCGGCGCTGACCGACGGCGAGGGCCCCGTCGACTTGGACCCGCCGCAGCTGCGCGACGTGGCCCGGCGGATCGCCGAGGAGTCCGTAGTGCTGCTCGCCAACAAGGGCACCGAGGCCGGCGGCCTGCCGCTGCGGCCCCAGCCGGACGCTCGGATGGCCGTGGTCGGGCCGCTCGCCGACGACGAGGCCCCGATGCTGGGCTGCTACGCCTTCCCCCGGCACGTCGGGGTCAGCCACCCCGAGCTGCCGATCGGCGTGGACATCCCCACCGTGCTCGAGGCGCTGCGGGGCGAGCTGCCCGAGGCGCGGGTCGAGCACGTCACGGACCCGGCGGACGCCGCCGGGGCCCAGACCTGCGTCGTCGTGGCCGGCGACCGCTCCGGGCTCTTCGGGCGCGGCACCTCGGGCGAGGGCTGCGACGCCCGGGACCTGGAGCTGCCCGACGGCCAGGCCGAGCTGATCGACGCGGCGCTGGCCACCGGGGTGCCGGTGGTGCTGGTGCTGCTCACCGGCCGGCCGTACGCGCTGGGCCGCTGGGAGGGCCGTCTCGCCGCCGTGGTGCAGGCGTTCTTCCCCGGTGAGGAGGGCGGCGGCGCCGTCGCCGGCGTGCTCTCCGGGCGGATCAACCCCTCGGGCCGGCTCCCGGTGGGCGTGCCCCGGCACCCCGGCGGCCAGCCGTGGAGCTACCTCGCCCCGCCGCTGGGCCAGGTCGGCGACGCCAGCTCGATCGACCCGACCCCGCTGTACCCGTTCGGGCACGGCCTGTCGTACACCACGTTCGACTGGCAGCGCGCGGCGGCCGACGCCGCGACCGTGCCCACGGACGGCGGCACCACGGTCCGGCTGACCCTCACCAACACGGGCGACCGGACCGGCACCGAGGTCGTGCAGCTGTACCTGCACGACCCGGTCGCCCGGATCACCCGCCCCGTCAACCGGCTGATCGGCTACACCCGGGTCGAACTGGAACCGGGTGAGACGGCGGAGGTGCGCTTCGACTTCCACGCCGACCTGACGGCGTACTCCGTCGCCCGCGGCGAGCGCGTCGTCGAGCCGGGGGACCTGGAGCTGCGCGTGGCCGCGTCCAGCGGCGACGTCCGGCACGTGCTGCCGATGGCGCTGACCGGCTCCGAGCGGCGCGTCGGCTACGACCGCCGGATGCGCTGCGAGACGGAGGTGGTCCGCGCCGCCTAGTTCCGCCTGGTTCCGGTCCCCGTGGCGGCTCTCCCCAGCGGCCGCGGGGGCCGGCAGGGCCCGAGGAGCGTGCCCCGCTCCGCCGGGCCCGGTCTGGGAGCTCCGGGCGCTGGGGGTCACGGCCCCCGCGTCTGATCCGTGTGCCATCGTGCGGCACGCGGTCCGGGGCCCCGACGCGCCGCCGTGGCCTCGTCAACTCGCCTGGGCGCGGGGCCGGAGGCCGTGCACACGGCGACTCCGGTCGGCGCCCGACGAGGCCCGGCGGCGCGGACGGGGGCGGTCCCGCAGGGCGCGCGTGCGGGACGGGAGGGCGCGCCAGGGGGCGCGCGTGGTGGTGGGGGTTGGTCGAACGTTCGCCGGGTGGCGTGTCGCGGTTCTACGCTGGGGATCATGGGTTGGACGGTTCGTGACATTCCCGACCTCAAGGGCCGTATCGCCGTGGTGACCGGCGCCAACAGCGGTCTGGGCTATGTCACGGCGCGCGAGCTGGTCCGCTGTGGCGCGCACGTGGTGCTGGCCTGCCGCAGCCAGCGCCGCGGGCAGGAGGCGCTGGACCGGCTGCTCGACCAGGTGCCCGAGGGCCGCGCCGAGCTGCGCCTGCTCGACCTCGCCGACCTGGCGTCGGTGCGCGCGTTCGCCGCCGACTACGGCGAGCGGCGACTGGACCTGCTGATCAACAACGCCGGCCTGATGGCGGTCCCCCGGGCCCGCACCGCCGACGGCTTCGAGATGCAGTTCGGCGTCAACCACCTCGGGCACTTCGCGCTCACCGGCCTGCTCTTCGAGCGGCTGCTGGCCACCTCGGGCGCCCGCGTCGTGACCGTCTCCAGCCTGCTGCACGCGCTCGGCAACATCGACATCCGGGACCTCAACTGCGAGCGCCGGTACCGGCCGTGGCTGGCGTACGGCCGGTCCAAGACCGCCAACCTGCTCTTCACCCACGAGCTGGCGCGGCGCGTGGCGCGACGCGGCGGGCACGTGCTGGCCGCCGCCGTGCACCCGGGCTACGCCGCCACGGAGCTGCAGGCCCGCGGCCCCCGACTGGCCGGCAGCAGGCTGCAGGAACGGTTCGCGCGGGCGCTGAACCGGCTGGTGGCGGCCCCCGCCGAGGCCGGGGCGACGCCCTCGCTGTACGCGGCCACCGCGCCCCACGTGGGGCAGGACTCGTTCACCGGGCCCAGCGTGCTGGGCGCCCACCGGCTGCGCGGCGGGCCCGGCGGGGCGTGGCGGGCGCCGTGGACCCGCGACGACCGGATCTCGGACCGGCTGTGGCGGGTCTCCGAGGAGCTCACCGGGGTCCGTTACCCCTGAGCCGGCCGGGCGGGATCCGGGCGGAGATCCGGCCGGGGATCAGCCCTGGGCGGGCCGGGCGCGGACGTGGATCCGCTCGCCCTGGGCGCCGAACAGGCTGAGCACCTCCACCGGATGCGGGCCAGGGTTCGCGAAGCCGTGTGGGACCCGGGTGTCGAACTCCGCCGCCTCGCCGGCCGTCAGCACCAGATCGTGCTCGCCGAGCGCCAGCCGCAGCCGGCCGGCGAGCACGTAGAGCCAGTCGTACCCCTCGTGGGTGCGCTGCTCGAGGCGTCCCTCCCCGAACGGCTCCGGCGGAATGATCATCTTGTACGCGTGCAGCCCGCCGAGGTGGCGGGTCAACGGCACGAAGACGCGCCCGTTCCGGTTGAAGGGCCGCGGATGGATGCGCGGGTCGCCGGTGGCCGGGGCGTTCACCAGCTCGTCCAGCGGCACCCGGTAGGCGCGCGCCAGCGGCAGCAGCAGCTCCAGCGTCGGCCGGCGCTGCCCGGACTCCAGCCGGGAGAGGGTGCTCACCGAGATCCCGGTCTCCTCGCTCAGCTGGGTCAGCGTGGCGCCCCGGCCCTGGCGCAGCGCCCGCAGCCGCGGCCCCACTCCCGTCAGCACCTCGGCGAAGTCGGCGGTGTCGTGGTCATCAGCCATGACCCCAGCATATTTGCCGAAGCGGCAAGGGGCTTTGTCGTTTCCGCCGGTGCGGGCGCACGCTCGCGAACGAGAAGGAGGTGCGAACCATGAGACTCGAAGAGGAACGGGCCGCCGACCGGACCCGGAGCCGGTACGACGTGGTGGTCGTCGGGGGTGGCGCCGCGGGGCTGAGCGGGGCGCTGGCCCTGGTCCGGGCGCGGCGTTCGGTGCTGGTGGTCGACGCGGGCGAACCGCGCAACGCGCCCGCCGCCGGCATCCACGCGCTGCTGGGCAACGAGGGCAGGCCGCCCGCGGAGTTCCTGGCGGCCGGCCGCGCCGAGGTGGCCGGCTACGGCGGCGAGGTGGTGCGCGGCACGGTGGTGTCCGCCGAGCGGCGGGACGGCGGGGACCTCCGGGTGCTGCTCGACGACGGCACCGCGGTGCTCGCGGACCGGCTGCTGGTCACCGCCGGCCTGGTGGACGAGCTGCCCGAGGTGCCGGGGCTGGCCGAGCGCTGGGGGCGCGAGGTGCTGCACTGCCCGTACTGCCACGGCTGGGAGGTGCGCGACCAGCCCGTCGGCGTGCTGTCCACCGGTCCGCTGTCCGCGCACGCGGCCCTGCTGTGGCGGCAGTGGAGCCCGGACGTGACGCTCTTCCTGCACACCGGACCCGAACCGGACGACGAGCGGTACGAGGAACTCGCCGCCCGCGGCGTCGCGGTGGTGGACGGGCGGATCGCCGCGGTGGAGGTGACCGACGACCGGCTCAGCGGCGTACGGCTGGCCGACGGCCGGGTGATCCCGGTCAGCGCGCTCGCGGTCGCCTCGCGGCTGACCGCCCGCTCCGGCGTGCTGGCCGGGCTCGGGCTCGAACCCGTCGAGCAGGAGGTGGGCGGCCACGTGGTGGGCACCTCGTTCGCCGCCGATCCGACCGGCGCGACGGCCGTGCCGGGCGTGTGGGTCGCCGGCAACGTGGCGAACGTGCTCGACCAGGTCAGCAGCGCCGTCGCCGCCGGCGTGCGCGCCGGCGCGGCGATCAACGCCGACCTGGTCGCCGAGGAGACCCGCCGCGCCGTCGCCATCCGCCGCGCCGCACCCACCGGCTGACCAGCCGCGACGGGCGGGGCCCGGGTGGCACGGGTGACCCTTGTGCTCGCCGGAGCGGGGCAGCGGCACCCGTATGGGTGCACTCCTGGCGCTGGCCTCCGCGGTCCTGTACGGCGTCGTCGACTTCGCCGGCGGGCTCCTCTCCCGCCGCGTCCACTACACCGTCGTCAGCCTCGTCGGGCAGCTCGGCGGGCTGGCGTTCGCGCTGGTCGCGGCGGTCGTGGTGGCCGCGGAGGCGGTCGGGTGGGGCGACCTGGCGTGGGGCGCGCTGTCCGGCGTCGGCAGCGGGATCGGCATGCTCTTCCTGAACCGCGGCCTGAGCCGCGGCGCGATGAGCGTCGTGGTGCCGGTCAGCGCCGTGACGGGGGTCGCCCTGTCCGTCCTGTGTGGCGTGCTGGTCCTGGGCGACCGGCCCTCGCCGCTGGCCTGGATCGGCATCGGCATCACGGTGCCGGCCCTCTGGCTGGTCTCCGGCGGCGGACGCGTCCGGGGCGACGGGGCGGCGGTGGACGGCCTGCTCGCCAGCCTCGGCATCGCCGTGCAGTACCTCGGCCTCGCCCAGGCCGACCCGGCGAGCGGCCTCTGGCCGGTGGCCGCGGGCCGGCTGGCCGCCGTGCTGATCCTGCTGCCGGGCGCCCACCGCCACCGGCCGGCGTTCCGGCGGCCCGCGTCCCGGCTGGTGTACGCGGCGCTGATCGGCGCGGGCGCGGCGCTCGGGCTGGCCTGCTACCTGGAGGCGACCCGGCAGGAACTGCTCGCCATCGCCGTGGTGCTCGCCTCCCTCTACCCCGCCATACCAACCATCCTGGGCCTCACCCTCCTCCACGAACGCCTCACCCGCACCCTCACCCTCGGCCTCCTCACCTCCACCGCCGCCATCGCCTTCCTGACCCTGGGCTGATCCCCGACGGGCGGTCCGGGCCCGGCTAGGGTGGGTCGATGCGCGAAACGTCCGCGGAGCTCGACGAGCTTCAGTCCCTGCTCGACGCCTCGTTGTCCCGGTCCACGGCTCATCTCCGTTCGATCGTCGCCGAGCGGACCATCACCGCCGGGCAGCTCACCGGGATCCTGACCGGCATGTGCACGCTCGCCCTGTCCACCGTGACGGCGAAGGGCGAGCCGCGGATCAGCGGCGTGGACGGGCACTTCCTGCACGGCAGGTGGCACTTCGGCACGGCGCGCGGCGCCGCCAAGGCCCGGCACCTCGCCGCCCGGCCCGCCGCCAGCGTCGCGCATCTGCGCGGCGAGGACCTGGGCGTTTTCACGCACGGCACGGTCGAGATCCTCAACCCCGAGCGCGGCGAACCGGCCGCGGACTGGCCGGAGCTGCTCGCGTACTTCCAGGACTTCTACGGCCACGACGCCTTCGACTGGGACACCGAGGTCGTCTACTACCGGCTGCACCCGCACTGGATGACCGTCTACGCCCCGGACGTCGCGAAGCTCACCGCCACCTGAGCGCCGCGCTCGCCACAGGACCATCACCGTTCCCATATCTGCGTGAACACGTCACGCTGGCAGCATGAGTGATTCCCAGTCCGGCTTCGGCCGCCTCCCCGCGATGAGCCGGTACGCCCTCATCGCCATCGGCGTCCTCGTCCTCTTAGTCGCCGCCGTCGCCGTCCTCTCCGGCGGCGGAGACGACGGCGCGGCGGACGACGGCGCGGCCAGCCAGTTCCAGGACCAGACGAGCACCGAGGGCGAACCGATGTCCGAGGAGGAGCGCGAGGCGCTCCTGGACGAGGCCGGCATCGCGCCCGAGCCCGACGCGGCGACCGCCGACGCGTATCTCGCCGCCCTCGACGCGATCGACCCGGAGATCGACGGGGACGACCCCGAGTCGGCGATCAGCCGGGGCCGCGACACCTGCCGCACCATCCACGACCACCCCGACGACCGCGCCCAGCAGATCGAGCAGACCAACCAGCGGTTCACCCATCCCGACCACCCCGACGGCTGGGGCCGGGAGACCGCGGAACGCATCCTCGACGCCGCCCACGAACACCTCTGCCCCAGCTACTGAGCCCACGTGGACGTTTCGCGATGATCCTGTGACGAAGACGGCCGAATCGCCGCTCACGGATGCCGTCGCCCGCTCGTTACGGTGTGCGCCTCATCCGAGAACACGAGGGCATGAGGGCATGAAGGCATGAAGGAGGAGCGGATGAAGCGCTGGATGGTGGGCGTCCTGGTGGGCGGCGCGCTGCTGGCGGGCGGGGTCACCACGGCCGCCCTGGGCACCAACTCGGAGCCGGAGGGCTACTGCGGCGCGAACCCCTCGCCGCCGGCCACGTGCGCGCCGGAGGAGATGACGAGCGCCCCGCGGCAGTAGGCCGACCGGCTACGCGGTCGTGCGCCTGCGGATCCGCTCGCTCGCCTCCCGCGGCAGCGCGTCGGCGACCAGCAGCCGCGGCAGCAGGTCGGGTTCGAGCGTCATCGCGCGGAAGGCGAACGCGACGGTCACGTCGTGCTCTGGTCGGTGCACGATCTCGACGGGATCGTCCGCGCGGATCTCTCCCGGCTCGATCACGCGCAGATAGGCGCCGGGCACCGCGGCGTCGGTGAACCGCCGGATCCAGCCCTCCCGCTCCAGCCACCCCTGGAACGTCGCGCACGGGACCCGCGCGCACGACACCTCCAGGACCACCCGCGGCCCGACGCGCCACCGCTCGCCGATCAGGGCGCCGTTGACGTCGAGGCCGAGGGTGGTGAGGTTCTCCCCGAAGACGCCGTTGGCCAGCGGCCGGCCGAACTCGGCCTCCCACCCGTCGAGATCCTCGCGCGCGTACGCGTACACGGCCTGGTCGTAGCCGCCGTGGTGCTTCACGTCGTACACCCGGTCGCCGACGAGCCCGACCTCGCCGGTCCCCTTGGGCCCTGGCACGACGACGGCGACCGGCCCGTCCACGGGCCGCTTGTCGATCCCTGTCGCGCCGATCCCCTTCCACGGATTGGGCCGAGGCTTGCCAACGTTGACCGAGAGCAGCTTCATGCGCGCAACGGTACGGTCGTCCACTCCCCCGGGACGACCCCTTTACCACCGGTCGGAGCCTTCGGCGCGACGGCGCACAACCGCCGAACGACGGCGGCGGCCGGTGGTCGCTACCGGTCGCGGGCCAGGGCGTTCAGGAGGGCGGGGAGGGACTGGCCGATGGGGGTGCGGATGACCTCGTTGGCCAGGTCGTCGTACGGGGTCGGCTCGGCGTTGACGATGACCAGCCGGGCGCCGTGTTCCGCCGCGAGGCCGGCCAACGAGGCGGCGGGGTGGACCTGGAGGCTGGTGCCGACCGCGATCAGCACGTCGCAGACCTGCGCGATCCGCACCGCCTCCGCCAACACCTCCGGGTCCAGCGACTCGCCGAACATCACGGTGGCGCTCTTGAGGATGCCGCCGCACCGGGTGCACGCCGGGTCCGGGTCCCCGGCCCCGACCCGCTCCAGGGCGGCGGCCATCGTCGTACGGTCCGCGCATCCGGTGCACACCACCGTCCGGGCGGAGCCGTGCAGTTCGAGCACCTTGCGGTCGGGCAGCCCGGCCGCCTGGTGCAGCCCGTCGACGTTCTGCGTGATCACCCGCACCGGCACACCGGTGCCCGCCAGCCGGACCACCGCGTGGTGCGCGGCGTTGGGCCTGGCCGAGAACACCGGGCTCTCGCGCCGCATCCGCCAGGAGCGCCGGCGGATCTCCGGATCGTTCATGTAGAAGTCGTACGTGACCAGCTTCTCGGCCTCGGGATCGCGCCGCCACAGCCCCTGCGGGCCGCGGTAGTCCGGAATGCCGGAGTCGGTCGACATGCCCGCACCGCTGAGGATGGCGACCAGCGGACGGCGTACGGAGCTCTGCGGGGATCCCATGCCGGCGAGTCTGCCGGACCGGCGGGCGTCACGAGAGTGGGGGCGGCGCCTCCGCACAGGCACCGCCCCCTGGGGAAGGCCGGGGCTCCCTGCCGATGAGGGTGGGAGGGGACTCGGCGGGAGCCCCGGCTGGTTCGGGGGAGGTCAGGGTGCGGCCAGTGCGGCCCGGCCCGCCTCCAGACGCGCCACGGGTACCCGGAACGGCGAGCAGGACACGTAGTCCAGGCCCGCCTCGTGGAAGAAGTGCACGGACTCCGGATCGCCGCCGTGCTCGCCGCAGACGCCGAGCTTGAGGTCGGGGCGGGTGGCGCGGCCGCGTTCCGTGGCGACGCGGACCAGGGAGCCGACGCCGTCGGCGTCGATGGTCTCGAACGGGGAGACGCCGAAGATGCCCTTCTCCAGGTAGGCGGCGAAGAAGCTGGCCTCCACGTCGTCCCGGGAGAAGCCCCAGACGGTCTGGGTGAGGTCGTTGGTGCCGAAGGAGAAAAAGTCGGCGCTGGCCGCGAGTTCGTCGGCGGTGAGGGCGGCGCGCGGCAGCTCGATCATGGTGCCGAGCGGGAGGGACAGCGCGCGGTCCCGCTCCGCCTCGACCTCCGCGACGGTCCGTTCGGCGTCCGCGCGGACGATCTCCAGCTCCCGGGCCGTGCCGACCAGCGGGATCATGATCTCCGCGTGCGGGTCGCCGCCCTCGGCCAGCCGGTCGGCGGTGGCCTCGGCGATGGCCCGGACCTGCATGGTGAACAGGCCGGGCACCACGAGGCCGAGGCGGACGCCGCGCAGCCCGAGCATCGGGTTCTGCTCGTGCAGCCGCCGGACCGCGGCCAGCAGGCAGGCGTCGTGGCCGGTCTGGTCGGCCCGGTCCGCCCGGTCTGCCTGGTCGTTACGGGCTTCCGCCGTGGCGACCCGGACCGACAGTTCGGTGAGGTCGGGCAGGAACTCGTGCAGCGGCGGGTCGAGCAGCCGCACGGTGACCGGCAGGCCGTCCATCGCCGCGAGGAGCGCGCGAAAGTCGGACCGCTGGAGGGGAAGCAACGCATCCAGCGCGGCGGCCCGTTCGGCGTCCGTGTCGGCGAGGACCAGGCGCTCGACCAGCCCACGGCGCTCGCCCAGGAACATGTGCTCGGTGCGGGTGAGGCCGATGCCCTCGGCGCCGAAGCGGCGGGCGCGGGCCGCGTCGTCGGCGGTGTCGGCGTTGGCCCGCACGCCGAGCCGGCGGGCGCGATCGGCCAGCGTCATCAACCGGTGCACGGCGGACACCAGGTCGTCGGCGTCCGGCGGGAGGACGCAGCCGTTCTCGAAGTACTCCATGACGGCCGAGGGCACCACGGGCAACTCGCCCGGGTACACGTCGCCGGTGCCGCCGTCGATGGACAGCACGTCGCCCTCGTTGACCACCGTGCCGTCGGACGTGGTCAGCCGGCGGCGCACCGGGTCGACGTCCAGTTCCTCCGCGCCGCAGACGCAGGTGGTGCCCATCCCGCGGGCGACGACCGCGGCGTGCGAGGTCTTGCCGCCGCGCGAGGTGAGGATGCCGCGCGCCGCCAGCATGCCGTTCAGGTCGTCCGGGTTGGTCTCGCGACGGACCAGGATGACCGCCTCGCCCTCGGCCGCGCGGGCGGTCGCCGTCGCGGAGTCGAAGACGGCCGCGCCCACGGCCGCGCCCGGCGAGGCCGGGATGCCGGTGGCCAGGGTGGCGGGCCGGGAGCGGGTGTCGAAGCGCGGGAACATCAGCTGGGACAGCTGCCCGCCGCGCACCCGGCGCAGCGCCTCGTCGGCGTCGATCAGGCCCTGGTCGAGCAGTTGGGTGGCGATGCGGAACGCCGCCGCGGCGGTGCGCTTGCCGACCCGGGTCTGCAGCAGCCACAGCTTCCCGCGCTCGATGGTGAACTCGATGTCGCACAGGTCGCGGTAGTGGTTCTCCAGGATCTCCATGACGCGCAACAGCTCGTCGTAGGAGCGCCGGTCCAGCCGCTCCAACTCGGCCAGCGGCACGGTGTTCCGGACGCCGGCGACGACGTCCTCGCCCTGGGCGTTCGCCAGGTAGTCGCCGTAGACGCCCTGGTGCCCGGTGGCCGGATCGCGGGTGAAGGCGACGCCGGTGCCGGAGTCGGGGCCGCGGTTGCCGAAGACCATGGCGACAACGCTGACCGCGGTGCCGAGGTCGTGCGGGATGCGCTCCTGGCGGCGGTAGACGCGGGCGCGTTCGCCGTTCCAGGAGTCGAAGACCGCCCGGATGGCGAGGTCGAGCTGCTCCCGCGGGTCCTGCGGGAAACCGCGGCCCGTGTGCTCCCGCACCAGGTCCTTGAACTGCCGTACCACGCCGCGCAGATGCCGGGCGTTCAGCTCGGTGTCGGTGTCCACCCCGACCGCGCGGCGGGCGGTCTCCAGCCGCTCCTCGAACAGCTCGCCGTCGACGCCGAGCACGGTCCTGCCGAACATCTGGATGAGCCGCCGGTACGAGTCCCAGGCGAACCGCTCGTCGCCGGTCCGCGCGGCGAGGGCCGGCACCGAGTCGTCGGTCAGCCCGACGTTGAGGACGGTGTCCATCATGCCCGGCATGGAGAACTTCGCGCCGGAGCGCACCGAGACCAGCAGCGGGTCCTGTCCGTGGCCGAGCCGGCGGCCCATGCGGCGCTCCAGGGCGGCGAGGTGCGCACTCACCTCGTCGCGGAGCGCCGGCGGTTCCGCGCCGGTGCGCAGGTAGGCGCGGCACGCCTCGGTGGTGATGGTGAAGCCCGGAGGGACGGGCAGGCCGAGCCTGGTCATCTCGGCGAGGTTGGCGCCCTTGCCGCCGAGCAGGTCCGCCATGTCCCGGCGGCCGTCGGCGAGGTCGTAGACGAGGCGCGCGGTGGGCGCCGCCGGCTCGGCGGCCGCGGGGCGCGGGGCCTGCTCCGGTGGCGTGGTCGGCGCTGCGGGCGCGGTCGGCGGGTGGGGTGGTGGATGAGGGTGTGTACGTATATCCGGCACGGGACTCGACTCCTCGTGAGCGGCTGCCCTGACAGCGGGAGACTACCCAGAAAACCGCTCATCTGAGCGTCACCTCCATCATACGTGGCAGGTATCACGCCGACAACGAGCCGGGCGGGTCGTCAAGTGAGGCGTCCGGGCGCAGAGGTGGCGCGGAAGGAGCGTGGAGGAAGCGCAGGTGGCGCGGCGTGGGAGCGTCAGAGACCGAGCGCCACGAGCCGCGCGTCGGCGCGCTCCGGCGCGTACAGGTGTTCCACGACCATGGCGGCGGCGCCCGCCAGGCCCGCGCGCTCGCCGAGCCGCGAGGTGACCACCTGGAGGTAGGCGGTGGTGCGGGGCATCGCCCGCTGGTAGAGCAACTCCCGGACGCCGGTGACGAACGGAGGGCCCGCCAGGTCGCCGGCGATCACCAGCACCCCCGGATTGAGCAGCGTGACCACCGTGGCCAGCACCTCCCCCACCACCCGGCCGGCCTCCCTGGCCAGCCGCACCGCGTCCGGCTGGCCTATCGCCAGTTGGTCGCGCACCCCGGAGCCGGAGGCCGTGGGTATGCCGCAGGCGGTGAGCTGCTCGGCGAGCGCCCGGCCGCTGGCGACGGCGGCGAGGCAGCCGTAGGAACCACAGCGGCACAGGGCGTCGGTGCGGTCCATGAGCCGGATGTGACCTATGTCACCGGCGCCCCCGTCGATGCCCCGGTACATCTCGCCGTCCACCACGACCCCGGCCCCTATTCCGGTGGAGACCTTGACCAGCAGGAAGGCGGAGCAGTCGGGGAAGCCGTGCCGCTGCTCGGCGTAGGCGAGCACGTTGGCGTCGTTCTCCACCAGCACCGGCATGGCGGTCAGGTGCTCCGGCGGCGCGGACGACGCGGCGGGAGCCGGCGACGCGCCGCGCTCCGACGAGGACGGCGCGGAATCCCCGGGCGCCCGCCCACCGGACGCTTGTGCGCCCCCCGAATGCATCTGTGCGCCCCGCCGCGCCTCGGCCCGGTCCACCCGCCCCACGTGTTCGGCGAACGCCTGCCGCATTCGCTCACGCACGGGGAATCCGTCCCAGCCGGGCATCATCGGCGGATCCACCACCCGACCTGTGGCGAAGTCCACAGGTCCCGGCACCGCGAGGCCGATCCCGCACACTGTGGCGGGCGCCACACCAGCCTTCTCCAGCAGCATCGCGAACCACCGGCAGAGCCGGTCCAGCACCTCGTCGGGACCGTCGTTGACCAGCAGGGATCCCGTGTGCTCGGCCAGCACCGCGCCCGACAGGTCGAGCACCCCGGCGCGCGCGTGCCGGGTGTCCAGGTCGGCGCAGAGCACCACGGCGTGGTGCGCGTCGAACTCCAGCCGAACGGCCGGCCGGCCGCCGGTCGACGGCAGGGCCGGATCGCCCGCCACCTCCCGCACCCAGCCGGCACGAAAGAGCTGGTCAAGCCGGTGCCCGACGGTGGATCTGGAGAGCCCGGTGATCCGCTGGAGCTCCCCGCGGGTGGTGGCCCGCTCCGCTCGGATCAGCCGCAGCAGATGCCCGGCGCTCGCCTGCGTCGTCACCGCACATGCCTTCCGGTCGCCGGTCGAAGTCGGGTACGTCACCCCCCATTTAGCTTGTGAGGCAGATATTACAGCGCTACTTTTGCATGTTAAGTAGACGTAACTCTGCGATACCTTCGACAAAACAGCGGAAGAACCGGCGGTGCCGCCGTGAGGCAGCGGTGACGCCAACGTCCCTCGGAGCCCACGTGGAAAGCGCTGACCAGCCCGACCCCCTCCCCGTAGCACCTTCAGCACCCTCGTCGATTGCATACAACGGCGCCTCCCGCGTCCTCGACCAGAACTGGACCGGGGCCTCCACCGTGCCGTCGCGCGCGCTCTACCCGCACCAGTGGAGCTGGGACTCCGGGTTCATCGCCATCGGGCTGCGTCACCTCTCGCCGTTCCGGGCCCAGCGGGAGCTGGAGACGCTGCTGGCCGCCCAGTGGGACGACGGCCGGATCCCGCACATCGTCTTCAACCCCGCCGTCCCCCTGACGGCGTACTTCCCCAGTCCGGACTTCTGGCGCTCCTCGACCGCGGGGGCGGCGGCCGGGGCGCCCGGCTCCGTGGAGACCTCCGGCATCGTGCAGCCGCCCATCCACGCGCTCGCCGCCTGGCTGGTGCACCGGGCCGACCCCGCCGCCTCCCGACGCCGCGGCTTCCTGCGCCGGGTGTACCCGCGGCTGGTGGCCTGGCAGCGGTACCTGACCGAGCGCCGGGACTTCGGCGGCCGCGGCCTCGCCTCGATCGTGCATCCGTGGGAGTCCGGCATGGACAACAGTCCGTGCTGGGACGCGCCGCTCTCTCGGGTGGACCCCGCCGCCACCGGCAGCTTCCGCCGCGCCGACCTGACGCACGCCTGCCACGCCGACCGCCCCACCGACCTGGACTACGGCAGGTACGTGCGGCTCGCGGAGAACTACCGGGACCACGGATACCTGGACGACGACGGGGTGCCGCGCCCGTTCGCCGTGGAGGACCCGGGCGTCAACGCGCTGCTGATCGCCTCCGAGCACGCGCTGGCGGAGATCGCCGTGGAGCTCGGCACCGACCCCGCCGACCATCTGGTCCGCGCCGAGGCGGGCACCACGGCCCTGCTGAAGCGGCTCTGGCAGCCGGACGCCGGCATGTTCCTCTGCCACGACGTGCTGACCGGCGAGGCGATCGAGGAGCGCAGCGGCGCGGGCCTGATTCCGCTGATCGTGCCCGGGCTGCCCGAGGACGTGGTCGCCGCGCTGCTGCGCACCGCCACCGGACCGCATTTCGGGCTGGGCGGCCCGGCCCGGCTGGTGCCGAGCTACGACCTGCGGGGGCACGCGTTCGACCCGTCGCGGTACTGGCGCGGTCCCGCCTGGTTCAACGTCAACTGGCTGGTGGAGCGCGGCCTTCGCTGCCACCGGCAGCACCACACGGCCGACGCGCTCCGGGCGGCGTTCTGCGCGGCCGCGGCGGAGTCCGGCTTCGCGGAGTACGTCGATCCGTGCAGCGGCGAGGCGCGCGGCAGCCGCGACTTCGGCTGGACCGCCGCGCTCACCGTCGACCTGCTGCGCAGCCGCGAGGCGCCGTGGTCCGAGACCGTGCGGGAGCCGGCGGCGTCAGCCCTGGCCGGGCCGGCCGGCGGGGCGGCGCGGGCGCCGGGGCCGGGCGCGACACCGCCGACGGTTCAGGGGACGGCCCGGGACGCGGCACCGGGCGCGGCACAGGGCGCGGCACAGGGCACGACCACGGAGACGGGCATCGAGCGGATGTCGGTGGCCCCGGACGGGGCCCCGACCGGGGAGAGGGAGACTCGGTGATCAGTACGCAGCACTGCCTGCTGGTCCGCGACGGCACGTTCGTCGCGGTGGGACCGTCCGGGGACATCACCGGCGAGCGCGGCGCCCAGCCCGACGGGCTGTTCGTCCGGGACGCCCGCCATCTGAGCCGCTGGCAGCTGACGGTGGACGGCGGCACGCCCACCGTGCTGGTGCCGGCCTCCCCCGCCGGGCCGACCCAGCCGTCGGGCTGGGGCGGGGCCGGCGCGCAGCCGCCCGGCACGAACGGAGCCGGCGGCACCGCCACCGCCCTGGCCGTGCTGACCCCGCAGGGCAGCCGCGCCGAGGCGCCCGCGCACACCGTCTTCCGCGAGCAGTCCGTCACCGAGGGCGCCCTGGTCGAGCGGATCCGGCTCAGCAGCAACCGCGCCGAGACGTCGAGCACCCTGCTGGCGCTCACCGTGGACGCCGACTTCGCCGACCAGTTCGAGCTGCGCTCCGACCACCGCTGGTACGAGAAGCCGCACGCCGTCCGCACCCGGGCCGCGCGCCCCGACGGCGTCGAGTTCGGGTACCGGCGCCGCGAGTGGCACTCCCGCACCGTGGTCACCGCGGAGCCCGCCCCCGACGCCGTGGAGGAGACCGGCAGCGGGGCGCGGCGGCTGTGCTGGGTGCTGGAGCTACCGCCGCACGGCGCCGCCGAGGTCACGCTGCGGGTCGAGGCGCGGCCGCACGGCGCGCCGGCGCCGGCGGCGCTGGAGTCCGACCCGTTCCTGACCGCCCCGGCGCTGCCCGCCCCCGCGGCCGGAGACGCGGGCGCGGACGGCCTCGCGGCGCCGGAGGACGCGACGGCCGGCGCGGCCGGGGCCGGCGACGGGGTCAGCGGCGGGGCCGGCGGCACGGACGGATTCGGAGACGGGTTCGGAGACAAGATCGTCGCGGAATGGCCCGAGTTGGCGCGCGCCTGCGCCCAGGGCCTGAGCGAGCTGGCCGCCCTGCGGGTCGCCGCCGCGGGACCCGACGGCGAGTCGCTGCGGGTGCCGGCCGCGGGAGTGCCGTGGTTCCTCACCCTGCTGGCCAGGCACGCCCTCATCACCTCGCGCTTCACGCTCCCCAGCCGGCCCGGGCTCGCCGCCGACACGCTACTCGCCCTGGCCGCCACCCAGGCCACGGACGAGGACCGGGAGCGGATCGCCCAGCCGGGCAAGATCGTCCACGAGCTGCGGCACGGCGAGCTGGCGTACTTCGGACAGGTCCCCTACGCCCGGTACTTCGGCTCGGTGGACAGCACCCCGCTGTTCGTGGCCCTGCTCGGCGCGCACGCCGCGGTGACCGGGGACGACAAGCTGGCACAGCGGCTGGAGCGGCACGCCCGGGCCGCCGTGGCGTGGATGTTCGACCACGGCGGCCTCGCCGAACGCGGCTACCTGCGGTACCAGGCCGACCTCGGCGGCCTGGCCAACCAGTCCTGGAAGGACTCCCCCGGCGCCATCTGCTTCGCCGACGGGACCTCGGCCAAGGGCGTGATCAGCGCGGCCACGGCGCAGGGCTACGCGTACGAGGCGCTCCGCCAGGCCGCCCGCCTGGCGCGCACCAGCTGGCACGACGACGCCTACGCCGACCGGCTGACGGCCGAGGCGGACGCCCTGCGCGAGCGGTTCCTGGCCGACTTCTGGATGCCGGAACGCGGCTTCCCGGCGCTCGCGCTGGACGGCGCGGGCCGCCAGGTGGACGCGCTCGGCTCCGACGCGGGACACCTGCTGTGGACGGGCATACTCGACGAGGAGCGCGGCGCCGCGGTCGGCCGGCGGCTGCTCGAACCCGACTTCTTCTCCGGCTGGGGCATCCGCACCCTGGCCTCGGGGCAACGGGCCTACCACCCGCTGTCGTACCACCGCGGCAGCGTCTGGCCGCACGACAGCGCCATCGCCGCGCTCGGCCTCGCCAGGTACGGGCTGCACGAGGAGGCCCGGACGGTGGGCCGTGGGCTGCTCGACCTGGCGGCGCGCGCGGACTACCAGATCCCCGAGGTCATCGCGGGCTACGGCCGCGCGGAGCACGCCGACCCGGTGCCCTATCCGCACGCCTGCTCGCCCCAGGCCTGGGCCGCGGCCACCCCCTTCGCCCTGCTGACCGCCCTCACGACGGCCACCCCGGCCGACTGCCCGCAGCCGCGCTGAACGGAGGCCCTGCCGGCCGGTACCCGGCGGACCCGAGCCCGCCACGTCGTGGCGCCGCGGCCCGCCGGCCGGCGTGCGCCCCGGTTCTCTACGGACCGCCCCGCACGGCCGAGCCCCGGCCCCACCGGCCGGCACGCGAGCGGGCGGCCCACGGCGGAGGTCCGGGCCCTGCCACGCCGACGGGATGGGACACTCGCGAGGCCGCCCTCCGGTGCTGCTCGCCCGAGCCGGTGCCGCGTCGCGCGGCGGTACGGCGTGTCCGCGGTGTGGCTGGCCGCCCGCTTCCGGGACTGGAAAGAGCCGATCCGCGCCCACGCCGAGCCCAACGCGCCCGCAGGGGCACGCCCTCAGCGCCTGGCGCCACCTTTCGCCGTGCGGCCAGGCTCATCAGCACCCGCGCCGGAACGAGCCTCCGCCCGGCGCCGGGCGGACCGTGGCGGCGTCAGCCGCCGGACGTGGCCAGCTCCGCGTCCGCGGTGACCGTGGCGGCGATGTCGCAGGGGTCGTCGAGCCAGCCGTCGGGGAGCGCCACCCGGTTCCGGCCCGAGGTGCGGCCGCGCGGGCCGGCAGCGCCGAGCGGCCAGGGCTGGTCCAGGTCCAGCTCGTCGAGCAGCGTCCGCAGCTCGTCGAGCGACGCCGCGACCGCGAGCCGCCGCCGCTGCGCCGAGCCCACGGAGAAGCCCTTGGTGTACCAGGCGACGTGCTTGCGGAAGTCGATGACGCCGCGCGCCTCGTCCGCCAGCCACTCCCCCAGCAGCCGGGCGTGCCGCACCATCACGTCGGCCACCTCGCGCAGCGTCGGGTCGCCGGCCGGAGCACGCGCCGGCGTCGCTGCTCCGGTGCCACGGAACGCGTCGACCAGCTCGGCGAACAGCCACGGTCGGCCCAGGCAGCCCCGGCCCACCACCACGCCGTCGCAGCCGGTCACCCGCATCATCCGCAGCGCGTCCGCCGCCGACCAGATGTCGCCGTTGCCCAGCACCGGGATCTCCGGCACCGCGTCCTTCAGCCGCGCGATGGCGTCCCAGTCGGCCTCGCCGCCGTAGTGCTGGGCGGCGGTGCGGCCGTGCAGGGCGATCGCCGTGACGCCCTCCTCCGCCGCGATGCGCCCGGCGTCCAGGTACGTGAGGTGATCGTCGTCGATGCCCTTGCGCATCTTCATCGTCACCGGCAGCCGGCCCGCGCTGGCCACGGCCTCGCGCAGGATGGCGCGCAGCAGCGGGCGCTTGTACGGCAGGGCGGAGCCGCCGCCGCGGCGGGTCACCTTGGGCACCGGGCAGCCGAAGTTCAGGTCGATGTGGTCGGCCAGGTCCTCCTCGGCGATCATCCGCACCGCCTGGCCGACGACCTGCGGGTCCACGCCGTACAACTGGATGGAACGCGGCCGCTCGGCGGCGTCGAAGTGGATCAGCCGCATCGTCTTGTCGTTGCGCTCCACCAGCGCCCTGGTGGTGATCATCTCGCTGACGAACAGCCCTCGCCGCGCCCCGCCGTCCCCGGCCGGGGCGTGACTCCCGCCCTCCGCGCTGCGACCCACCGGGGGACGACCCCCGAACCCCCGCTCGCCCTCGGCGAACTCGCGGCAGAGTGTGCGGAAGGGCGCGTTGGTGATGCCGGCCATGGGGGCCAGCACCACCGGCGGGTCCACGGTGATCGGGCCGATCCGCAGCGGCTGGGGCGTCATCCCGCCATTCTCCCTCACCGGCCGGGGGCGGCCGTGCCCGCGCGGAGCAGGGCGGCCACCTCGTCGGCCTCCGGCAGGGACATCGCGGCGTAGAGCCGGTGCGCCGCGCCCAGATGGTCCTCCGCGGCCCCGTCTGCGCCGCGGTCCCGGGCGAGGTCGCCGAGCAGGCGCTGGGTCCGCGCCTCGCCGGGGCGGGCGCCCGTGGCGCGGTTCAGGGACAGGGCGTGCTCGGCGTGCGCCGTGGCGTCCGCGTGGTGGCCGGTGGCTCGTTCGCATTCCGCGAGCGCCGTGAGCGCCTGGGCCTGGAGCACCCGGTGCGCGTCGCCGACCAGCGCCCGCGCCTCCAGGGCGCGCTCCCGGGCGGTGCGGGTCTCCCCCACGTGCAGCGCCTGTTCGGCCAGCCCGAGCAGGGCCTCGGCCGTGCCGTTCCGGTATCCGGCCCGCTCGGCCGTGGTCAGGGCCCGGCGCAGCAGCTCCTCGGCCTCGGCGGGGCGGGTTCGGCGCCCGGCGGCGAGGACGACGAGGGCGTCCACCTCGACGCGGCTGTTCCCGGTGACCTCGGCCCTGGCCAGCACCCGGCGCGCGGTCTCCTCGGCCTCGGCGAAACAACGGCGGGCGCAGTGGATGCGCGCGACGTCGTTGAGCACCGGCAGCCGTTCCGGGGCCTCGCCGCGCGGCTCCAGCGCGGCCAGCACCACGCGCTGCTTCGCCGCCCGCACCTCGACGGGCCGGCCGGCGCGCAGCACCTGGAGCGGCCCGAGCAGACGGAACGCCAGCGCGGACACGACCCGACCCCTCCGACCCTGCGTACCTGCTCACGAAACCCGGGCGCGGCTTCTGGTACGCGCGCCCGGTATTCACCGTAGCAACGCCCACCGACCGGCCCGCGTCATCCCCGCGTCACGCCGGTGTCGGAGTCGTCAGGCAGCATGGTCGGCACGCGTCGCGGCCCGTACGGGGGACGGGCCGCGGCGCGCGGACACCACGACGGGTACGGGCTGCCGCGGCGCCGGTCGCCTCCCCTGCCGGTGGGCTGTGACGGGGCCTCCGGAAATTGCTGGGCGGCCGGCTGCGTTGCTCACGTCATGACCCAAGGACCAGCGCCCCGCCCCCTGTCCGACGAAGCCCTCTCCGGTCTGCTCGGCAACCAGCAGTTCGGCACGCTCGCCACCGTCAAGCGCAGCGGCCATCCCCATCTGACCACCATGCTGTACAGCTGGGATCCGGAGACCCGAACGGTGCGGCTGTCGACGACGGCGGACCGGGTCAAGGTCGGGCATCTGCGGCGCGAACCGCGTGCGGCGTTGCATGTGCGGGGGGATGACGTGTGGTCGTTCGCCGTCGCGGAGGGCGAGGCCGAGGTCTCCGAGAGCACGACGGTTCCCGGCGACCCGGTGGGGCGGGAACTGCTCGGGATGATCCCGCGGACCGCGAGGCCGGAGGACGAGGACGCGTTCCTGGAGCAGTTGGTCGCCGAACGCCGGGTGGTCATCCGGCTGAAGGTGGACCGCCTGTACGGCACGGCCCTCGACATCGACGGCTAGGACGGCACGCGTTCGTCGGTGCCGGGGGTGGTGCTGGTCCCCGCCACGCGTCGGGGACCGCGACCAGCCGCCGTCGTCTCCTGACGCGCGGCAGGCCCGTCGTGCCGCGCGGCCGACCCTAGCCGCCCGCGGCCACCATGGCGTGCAGCTTCTCCAGCCGCTCCCTGGTCTCCTCGTCCGCCGGCACGTAGGTGACCAGGCGGGCGCCGAGCTGCGGGGCCAGCCACAGCGGGTTGCCGTACAGGTGCAGGAGGCCGACCCGGGCGTTCCGGAAGCGCTTGATCCTGCCGCTGGTGGTGCGGCCCACCTCGTGCCGCTCCCACAGCTCGCGGAACTCGGCCGACTCGCGCTGGAGCCGCCTCAGCATGTGCTTCCAGGCCGGTTCGGCGAGGTGCTCGGCCAGTTGGGCGCGGTAGTTGGCGGCCATCACCCGGACCGTCTCCGCCCGGTCCACGAGCGCGCGGCGCCACTCGTCGTGGGTGAAGGCGAGCAGCATGCAGTTGCGGTCCTCCACGGGCACCGCGTCGAGGTCGCAGAGCAGGTGCCCGTAGGTGCGGTTGTAGGCGAGCAGGTCGTAGCGGCTGTTCTGGATGCAGGCCGGCATCGGCTCCAGCTGACGCAGCACCTCGAGCAACGCGGGCGGGACCCCGTCGCAGCCGTTCTCCGGCGCCGGGTCGGTCACTCCGGCCAGGGTGAACAGGTGGCTGCGCTCGCTGCCGTCGAGCAGCAGGGCGCGGGCGATGGCGTCCGCCACGCCGGCCGAGACCTGGATGTCACGGGCCTGCTCCAGCCACGTGTACCAGGTGACGCCGACCGAGGCGAGATGGGCGACCTCCTCGCGGCGCAGCCCCGGCGTGCGCCGGCGCCGGCCGCGGGGCAGGCCGACCCGCTCGGGCGCGATGCGCTCCCGGCGGCTGCGGAGGAAGTCGGCGAGCTCCCGACGGCGCACCCGCGCGCCGTCGAACGGCGGCGGCCCGATGTCGGTGGTCGCCGCCGTGCCGGCGTGGACCTCAGCGTGCATGAGACCCAGCATGCCACCGGCGACGCCGCCGCCCAGCCGGATGCCAGGTAGTGCTGATACCTGGATAAGGACACTCTGGTACCAGGCTGAGCGGTCGGCGGAGGCTCGGGGGCATGGCAGATCAACCCACCGTCTCCACCGTCGACGCCGTTCCGACGGCTCCCCCGACCGCTCCCCCGGCCGCGGCCACCCCCGCGGCCGCCCGGGACGCCTCGCCCGGCCCCGCCCCCGCGCCCGCCATCCGGGCCGGGGCGGTCGGGCGGCTCGGCCCGCTGGGCCCGCTCGGCCTGGTCACGATCCTGCTGTGCCAGTCGCTGCTGATGATCGACGTCTTCGTGGTGAACGTCGCGCTGCCCAGCATCGACCGGGAGCTGGCCACCGGGCCCGCCCTGCTCGAACTCGTGGTGGCCGGATACGCCCTCGCGCTCGCCGTGTTGCTGGTGCTGGGCGGCCGGCTCGGCGACACCTTCGGCCGGCGCCGGCTGCTGCTCGTCGGGGTGGCCGGCTTCGGTCTGGCGTCGCTGGCCTGCGGCCTGGCGCCGAACGCCTGGACGCTGGTCGCCGGCCGGGTGGCCCAGGGGGCCGCGGCTGCGCTGGTGCAGCCGCAGGTGCTCGGCACCATCCAGGGCGCCACGGAGGGCCAGCGGCGGGCCCGCGCGCTCGGCCTGGTCGGCGCCACCGCCGGCCTGTCCATGACCGCGGGGCAGGTCATCGGCGGCGTGCTGGTCGCCGCCGACCTCGCCGGCCTCGGCTGGCGGGCGGTGTTCATGATCAACGTGCCGGTGGTGCTGGTCGCGCTCGCGCTGGTGGCGCGCTTCGTGCCGGAGACCCGGGCGGCCCGCCCGACCCCGATCGACGTGCCGGGCACCGTGCTGCTCGGCGTCACGCTGGTCGCGCTGCTGCTCCCGCTGACCGAGGGCCAGGCCGCCGGCTGGCCGCTGTGGACCTGGCTGTCGCTCGCCGCGGTGCCGCTGGCCGGCGGCGCGTTCCTCGCGGTGGAACGCCGCGCGGAGCGCACCGGCCGCACTGTGCCGCTGGTGCCGCCGGCCCTGCTCCGGCTGCCCGGCATGCGGCGGGGCCTGCCGGCGCTGGCGGCGTGCGTCGGGGGTTTCGGCGGCTTCATGTTCGTGATGGCGCTCGCCTTCCAGCAGGGCCTGGACTTCGGCCCGGTCCGGGCCGGCACCGCGCTGGTGCCCTACGCCCTGGCGTTCTTCGCCGCCTCGCTGGCCGGGCCGCGGCTGACCACCCGGCTGGGCGCCCGGGTGCTGACCTGGGGCGGCGTGATCCAGGCGGTTGGCGTCGCGCTGCTGGTGGCCACCGTGCTGCGGGGCTGGCCGGAGCTCGGCGCGACGGAACTGGCGCCGGCGCTGCTGGTCGCCGGCTTCGGCCAGGGCATGCAGCTGCCGGTGTACTTCCGGATCGTGCTGGCCGAGGTGCCGCAGGAGCGCGCCGGGGTCGGCAGCGGCGTCATGGCCACGGTCCAGCAGTCCGCGATGGCCTTGGGCGTGGCGCTGCTCGGCGCGCTGTTCCTCACCGTGGCCCCCGGGTCGGGGATGCGGGACGCGCTGGCCGTGGCGCTGACGGCGCAGCTGGTCGCGGTGCTGGCGACGACGACGCTGAGCCTGCGGGTCTCGATGGAGGGAAAGTGAACTGACAGATATTGAATTCTGTCATTCGGTGTGGCACGCTCGACGCATGACGACCTCCACACCGCAGCCCACACCGCAGGCCGCCCCGCAGCCCGCGTCGGAGCTCGCGTCGCAGCCCGCGTCGAAGCCCACTGCTCGGCCCGCGACCCGGACGCTCGGCGCGACCGGGCCGACCACGGCCGCGCTCGGCCTCGGCTGCATGGGCATGTCCGCGCTGTACGGCGACGCCGACCGCGGCGAGTCCATCGCCACCATCCACGCCGCCCTGGACGCCGGCGTCACCCTGCTCGACACGGGCGACTTCTACGGCATGGGGCACAACGAGATGCTGATCGGCGAGGCCCTGCGCTCCGCCCCGGCCGAGGCCCGGGAGCGGGCGCTGACCAGCGTCAAGTTCGGCGCCCTGCGGACCGTCGAGGGCGGTTTCACCGGATACGACGGACGCCCCGACGCCGTGCGGAACTTCGCGGCGTACTCGCTGCAGCGCCTCGGCCTGGACCACATCGACGTCTACCGCATCGCCCGGGTCGACCCGGCCGTGCCGATCGAGGAGACGGTCGGCGCGATCGCCGACCTGGTCCAGGCCGGGCACGTGCGCCACATCGGGCTGTCCGAGGTGGGCGCGGACACCCTTCGCCGGGCCGCCGCGACCGCCCCGATAGCCGACCTCCAGATCGAGTACTCGCTGATATCCCGGGGCGTCGAGCGGGACATCCTGCCGACGCTGCGGGAGCTGAAGATCGGCATGACGGCGTACGGCGTGCTCTCCCGCGGGCTGATCAGCGGTCACTGGTCGGCCGACCGGCGGCTGGGCGCGCGCGACTTCCGCGGCATGAGCCCCCGCTTCTCCGGCGAGAACCTCCAGCACAACCTCACCCTGGTCGAGGCGCTGCGGGAGATCGCCGCGGACAAGGGCGTGTCGGTCGCGCAGATCGCCATCGCGTGGGTGCTCGCCCAGGGCGAGGACATCGTGCCGCTGGTCGGCGCCCGCAGCAGGGAGCGGCTGGCGGAGTCGCTCGGCGCGCTGGAGGTTACCCTCGACGCCGAAGACCTCGCCGCGATCGAGCGGGCCGTTCCGGCCGGTTCGGCGGCCGGCGAGCGCTATCCGGCGGCCCAGATGGGGCATCTGGACAGCGAGCGCTAGCCGTTCCGGGCGGGGCCGCGGGGACGGGCCGACGCCGTCGGGATCGAGCCGGATCGAGAAGGAGCCGATGACCGAGACGCTGACTCCCGAGCGCATCCTGGAGGCCACCGAGGAGGTGCTCCGGCGGTACGGTCCGGCCAAGGCCACCGTGGTGGACGTGGCCCGGGCCCTGGGCGTCAGCCACGGTTCGGTCTACCGGCACTTCCCCACGAAGGCGGCGCTGCGCGGCGCGGTGATCAAGCGCTGGCTGGACCGGACCGCCGCCGAGCTGGAGTCGGTGGTGGCCGACGACGGGCCGGCCGGGGAGCGGCTCGACCGCTGGCTGACCGGCCTGTTCGAGGCCAAGCGGCACAAGGCGGGCGACGATCCGGAGCTCTTCGCGACGTACCAGACGCTGATCGGCGAGCTCGGCGGGGTGGTGGACCAGCACATCACCGACCTGGAGGCGCAGCTCGCCCGGATCATCGAGGACGGCCGCGCCCAGGGCGAGTTCGCCGCTCCGGCGCCCGGGGGCGACGGTCCCGAGATGGTCGCGGACCCGGCCACCGCGGCCCGCGCGGTGTTCCAGGCCACCGCCCACTTCCACGACCCGGTGCACGCGCCCGAGTGGACCAGGCCGGGGGTGGCGGAGGCGTTCCGCGCCGTGCGCGAGCTGGTGCAGCGCGGCCTGCGGGCCTGAGCGGCCGGGCCCGGGCATCGGGGGACCGACCGCTCAGGGGTCCTGGAACGCGCCTTCAGCAGGCGATCAGCAGGCGTTCAGCAGCCGATCAGGCGGCCGGCCAGATAGCCCTCCACCTGGTCCAGGGAGACCCGCTCCTGCCGCATGCTGTCCCGCTCGCGGACGGTCACCGCGTTGTCCTCCAGGGTGTCGAAGTCGATGGTCACGCAGTACGGCGTGCCGATCTCGTCCTGGCGGCGGTAGCGGCGGCCGATGGCGCCGGCGTCGTCGAACTCGATGTTCCAGTGCTTCCGCAGCGAGGCCGCCAGATCCTTGGCCTTGGGCGAGAGCTGCGGGTTACGCGACAGCGGCAGCACCGCGACCTTCACCGGCGCCAGCCGGGGGTCGAGCCGCATCACGACGCGCTTCTCCATCTTGCCCTTGGCGTTGGGCGCCTCGTCCTCGCGGTAGGCGTCGAGCATGAACGCCAGCATGGTCCGGCCGACGCCGGCCGCCGGCTCGATGACGAACGGCGTCCAGCGCTCCCCGGCCTCCTGGTCGAAGTAGCTCAGGTCCTGCCCCGACGCCTTCGAGTGCGCGTTGAGGTCGTAGTCGGTGCGGTTGGCGATGCCCTCCAGCTCACCGAACTCGGAGCCGGCGAAGTTGAACCGGTACTCGATGTCGACCGTGCGCTTGGAATAGTGGGAGAGCTTCTCCTTGGGGTGCTCGAACCACCGCATGTTCTCCTCGGACAGGCCGAGGTCGCGGTACCAGTTCCAGCGCTGCTCCATCCAGTACCCGTGCCAGGTCTCGTCCTCGCCCGGCTTGACGAAGAACTCCATCTCCATCTGCTCGAACTCCCGGGTGCGGAAGATGAAGTTCCCCGGGGTGATCTCGTTCCGGAAGGACTTGCCCATCTGGGCGATGCCGAACGGCGGCTTGCGGCGCGAGGTCTGCTGCACCGCCGCGAAGTTGGTGAAGATGCCCTGCGCGGTCTCGGGCCGCAGGTAGGCCACCGAGCCGGAGTCCTGGGTCGGGCCGAGGTGCGTGGCCAGCAGCCCGGAGAACTGCTTGGGCTCGGTGAAACCGCCCTTGTTCCCGCAGTTGGGGCAGTTGATGTCGGCCAGGCCCTGCGCCGGGGCGTGGCCGTGCTTCTCCTCGTACGCCTCCTCCAGGTGGTCCGCGCGGAACCGCCGGTGGCAGGAGGTGCACTCGGTGAGCGGGTCGGTGAAGGTGGCGATGTGACCGGACGCCGCCCACACCTCGGTGGCCAGGATGACCGACGAGTCGATGCCCACGACGTCGTCCCGCGAGGTGACCATGGCGCGCCACCACTGGCGCTTGACGTTCTCCTTCAGCTCCACTCCCAGCGGCCCGTAGTCCCAGGCGGCGCGCTGTCCGCCGTAGATCTCGCTGCTCGGGTAGACGAAGCCACGGCGCTTGCTCAGGCTGACGATGGTGTCGATCTTGTCGGCGGCCACGGTGCTCTCTTCGGGACGAGGGACCAGATGGAATTGGTTCAGGTTACTGCCGTTCGAGGGGGCGGCAGCAAATCGGTTAGCGGCCGACTCGTCCTCGTGACGAGGCGCCGCCGGAATCGTGGCAAAACGTGGCGGGATGGCGACGCCTCGCGGTCCGGCAGGACCGATCACGCACGGACGTTTGACAATGGTTTCCATCTCACTTGAAAATGGCTGTCATGACAGCTCGACGCCGCCCTCGAATAGCCAGCTCCGCCTCCGGGCGGATTCTCGCCGCCGGTGCCACGGCGCTCGGCCTGCTGGCCGCGTCCGCCTGCGGCACCGACGAGGGCGGTGGCTCCGACGGCACCCTCGACGTGGCCGCGTCCTTCTACCCCATGGCGTTCCTGGCCGAGCGGATCGGCGGTGAGCACGTCTCGGTCACCACGCTGACCGAGCCCGGCGCCGAGCCGCACGATCTGGAGCTCAGCCCGCAGCAGACCGCGGAGCTGACCGAGGCGGACCTCGTCGTCTACCTGGCGGGTCTGCAGCCGGCCGTCGACGAGGCCGTCGAGCAGTCGGGCGTGGAGCACGTCGCCGAGGCGTCCTCCTTCACCTCACTGGAGGCGCACGACGAGCACGAGGACCACTCCGGCGAGGACCATGCCGAGGAGGAGCACGCCGAGGAGGAGCACGCGGACGACGGGCACGACCACGAGGGCCGGGACCCGCACGTCTGGCTCGACCCGGTGCGCTACGCCGAGGTCGCCGCGGGCGTCGCGGACGCCATGGCCGAGGCCGACCCCGACCACGCCGACGCCTACCAGCGCAACGCCGACCGGCTGGTGGCCGACCTGGGTGAGCTCGACGAGGAGTTCGCCGCGGGCCTGGCCGACACCCGCACGGACACGTTCATCACCAACCACGCCGCCTTCGGCTACCTCGCCGAGCGCTACGGGCTGCACGAGGAGGCCATCGCCGGCCTCGACCCGGAGTCCGAGCCGAGCGGCGAGCGGATGCGCGAGCTGCACGACGTCGCGGCGGAGGAGAACGTCAGCACCGTCTTCTTCGAGACCCTGGCCAGCGACGAGACCGCCCGCACCCTGGCGGACGACCTCGGGCTGCGCACGGCGGTGCTGGACCCCGTCGAGGGAATCACCGACGACTCCCCCGGCGCTGACTACTTCGAGGTGATGCGCGCCAACCTCGACGCACTACGCGAAGCACTCGGATAGCACTCGACCAGCACGCAACCAGCACGCGACCAGCACGCTCCAGGACTCGAAAAGGGACCAGGACAGCACTCGGATAGGACCGCGACATGAGGCAAGCGACGAAGGGCGGAGCCGAGCCCGCCATACCCGGGGGGATATCCGCCGAGCCCGTCCTCGCCATGGCCGGGGTGACCGCCCAGCTGGGCGGCCGGCCGGTGCTCCGCGGCATCGACCTGACCGTGCGCCCCGGCGAGGTGGCCGCCCTGCTCGGCGCCAACGGCTCCGGCAAGTCGACCGCGGTGCGGGCCGCGGTCCGCCAGGTCCCGCTGTCCGGCGGCGAGCTCACGCTGTTCGGCACCCCGGTCCGCCGGTTCCGCGACTGGCGCCGCGTCGGCTACGTGCCGCAGCGCTCCACCGCCGCCGGCGGGGTGCCTGCCACCGTGCGGGAGATCGTCTCGTCGGGACGGCTGGCCCGCCGCGGCCTGCGCCCGCTCACCCGCGCCGACCGCGCCGCCGTGGACCGCGCGCTCGACCTGGTGGGCCTGGCCGACCGGGCCGGCGAATCGGTGAACGCGCTCTCCGGCGGCCAGCACCAGCGAGTGCTCATCGCCCGCGCGCTGACCGGCGAGCCGGAGCTGCTGATCATGGACGAGCCGCTGGCCGGCGTCGACCTGCCGAGCCAGCGGGTGCTCGCCGAGACGCTGCGGGGCGAGATCGGCAGGCGGACCGCCGTGCTGCTGGTGCTGCACGAGCTCGGGCCGCTCCGGCCGCTGATCGACCGGGCCGTGGTGCTGGCCCACGGCCGCGTGGAGCAGAGCGTCGAGACCCCGACCCAGCTGCCGGACGCCCACCCCTGCCACCCCGAGGACGCACTGGAGCCGTCCGCCGAGCCGCGGCTCCAGACCGGCATTCTCTGAAGGCCCAGGAGGTCCCATGTTCGAGGTGCTGGACTACGCCTTCATGCAGCGCGCCCTGCTGGCCGCGCTGCTGATCGGAATCGCCGCCCCGGCCGTCGGCATCTACCTGGTGCAGCGGCGGCAGGCGCTGATGGGCGACGGCATCGGGCACGTGGCGCTGACCGGCGTCGCCCTCGGCTTCTGGCTGAGCACCAACCCGGTGTGGATGGCGGTGGCGGTCTCCG
The DNA here is from genome assembly GCF_039871525.1 of Streptomyces sp. B6B3. NCBI lineage: Bacteria > Bacillati > Actinomycetota > Actinomycetes > Kitasatosporales > Streptomycetaceae > Streptomyces > Streptomyces sp. B6B3. The sequence continues at coordinate 327,658 of NZ_JBDPLU010000004.1, forward strand.
CCGTCGGCGCCGTCGCGATGGAACTGCTGCGCTCCTCGGGCCGGGCCCGCGGCGACGTCGCGCTCGCCATGCTCTTCTACGGCGGCATGGCCGGCGGCGTCATGATCATCAACCTGGCCCCCGGCGGCTCCACGGCCAACCTCACCTCCTATCTGTGGGGCTCGGTCACCACCGTCTCGCCGGAGGACATCACCGCCATCCTGGTGCTGTCGGGGTTCGTGCTCGCCGTCTGCCTGGGGCTGCGGCGGCAGCTGTTCGCGGTCTGCCAGGACGAGGAGTTCGCCCGGGTCACCGGCCTGCCGGTGCGCGCCCTGAACCTGCTGCTGGCCGTCACGGCCGCCGCCACCGTCACCGTCGCCATGCGGGTGGTCGGCCTGCTGCTGGTCAGCGCGCTGATGGTGATCCCGGTGGTGGCCGCCCAACAGCTGACCCGCGGCTTCGCGGCCACGTTGGCGCTGGCCGTGCTGGGCGGGGTGCTGGTGTCCGTGTCCGGCACGGTCACCTCCTACTACCAGGACGTGCCGCCGGGCGCCACGATCGTGCTGATCGCCCTCGGCCTGTTCCTGCTGGTCTCGCTGCTGGCCCTACCCCTGTCCCGGCGCCGCGCCGCGGCGGCGGAGCGGACCCCGGACGGGGACGTCAAGGCCGGGCGGCACCTCGCGACCGAGCCGGATACGGTCCGGTAGCCGTTACCCTGACGAGGCAGTCACGACGCAGGGAGGCAGACGTGGGAACGGCAGGACCACCGGTACGCGGCCGTTCGACCCGCCAGCGAGCGGCGGTGGCGGCGGCGCTGGCCGAGGTGGACGAGTTCCGCAGCGCCCAGGAGCTGCACGACATGCTCAGGCACCGAGGCGACTCGGTCGGCCTGACCACCGTCTACCGCACCCTGCAGTCCCTCGCCGACGCGGGCGAGGTCGACGTGCTGCGCACCAACGAGGGCGAGGCGGTGTACCGCCGCTGCAGCACCGGCGACCATCACCACCACCTGGTCTGCCGCTCCTGCGGCAAGGCCGTGGAGGTGGAGGGCCCGGCGGTGGAGAAGTGGGCCGACACCGTCGCCCGCGAGCACGGCTTCGTCGACATCGGCCACACCCTGGAGATCTTCGGCACCTGCGGCGACTGCGCGAAGAGCGACGCCGAGCACGGCTGACGCCGACTGACGCTGAGCCCCTGGGCGCTCCGCCGGGCGGCCACCCGGCGGAGCGCCCAGGGGCTTCCTGCCTCGGCCCTGGCCTCGGGTGGGCGTCAGGTCGTGTCCCGCGCCCCCAGGAGGGCGGCGAGGTCGCTGACGGCGTGGGCGTAGAGGACCCGGCCGCAGGGGGTGTTGTCGGAGGTCGAGCAGGACGGGTCGCTGATGTTCTCGCGGTGTTCCGAGACCGACCAGAGGCGGGGTAGGCCGCTGGCCGCGCCGCGCTCGTAGTAGAGGTCCTCGGGGCCGACCGCCGTGCGCAGCTCGGGTCCGGTGATCGACAGGGCGCCGTCGACGACCGCGCCGCGCCACAGGCTGCCGTTGCTGTAGAGGTGGCTCTGGTTGAAGTAGTAGGCCCCGTCGTAGCGGGCCACGCCCTGGAGCTGGTAGGTGGGCGTGAAGTAGGTGGAGGCGGGATCGGCGCTGACCGTGGAGCCCGAGCCGGTGAGGCCGGACAGCGGCCAGGCGCCCACCCGACCGGCCGAGGGCAGGTCGGAGGTGGGCGTGCAGTACTCGCCCACCACGAGCTGGTCGTCGCCGCTGCGGTCGATCGAGAGGTAGGACGCCTTGGGGGCGCCGACGTCGGCGCACGGCCCCTCGCCGTCGTTGTACTGGGTGGCCGAGTAGGTCCAGGTGGCCACCTGCGGCATGACGTAGCGGTAGCCGTAGCTGTACCAGACGTTGCTCTGCCGTCCCACCTGGCGCAGGTCGGTGACGTCGCTGGTCAGCCCGTCCGGGGTCGGGTCGTTGACGTCGGCGTTCTGGTCGGGGTTGAGGTCGAGGACGTACCGCATGTCGAAGACCCGGATGCCGTCGAGGGTGTCGGCGACGAAGAGGTAGTTGCCGTACCAGGCCATGCCGCCGGCGTGGATGCCGTCCTGCATGGGGTTCTCGCTGGCGTGCACGGCGTCGAAGGAGATGTGGTCGTAGGAGTTGTAGTACGGCCAGACCAGCAGCACGTGGCGGTACTCGCCGGTGTCCGGGTCGACGAACGAGACGCGCACGCCCTTCTCGTTGCACGAGTCGTTCTCGGAGCTGGTGCAGCCGTTCTCGCGGCCCGGGTTCTGGCTGTCGTACCAGCTCACCAGGACGGGTTCGCGGTCGGAGCCCAGCACCTCGTCCTCCTCGGCGTCGGAGACCCCGGTGACCGCCTGCGGGATCCACTCCGTGGTGACGGAGTCGTCCTCCTCGAAGCAGTACACGTCCGAGGGAGTCACCGGCGGCAGGCCGCCGTCACCCTCGCCGAACGGGTCGGGGCAGGACGAGCCGGTGCGCAGCTCGCGGTTGGCCTGGCCCAGCAGGTCGACCACCTCCTGGTCGGGCAACGAGGCCGCCAGGTCGGCGATCCGGCCGCTCAGGTCGCTGCCGGCGGTCAGGGCGTAGTCGCTGGCGGGCGCGGGCTCGCCGGCGCCCGGATAGGCCAGGGCGGCGAGCTCCTGCTCCCACTCGCTGAGCGTCTCGTGCTCGGCCCTCGGCTCCTGGGGGCCCGAGTCCCACGGCTCGACCTCGGCCCCGAGCGCGGAGACGGAGGATAACGGCTGGGTCCCCGGCTGGGCGGCGGCGGGCGGCGCCCCGAGAACGGGGGCCAGCAGGCCCGTCAACGACAGGCAGAGCAACGCGCGTATACCACTTCGAGTCAACGTACGCCCCTCGAACAGGAGTTGGGATATCCGATCGAGAGTGACATGGACACGACGCCCGCGACAGAGCGCCTGACCTGCGTGGACGTGGGCGGGCACCCGGTCGGGCCCCCGGGCAAGGACTCAGCGAGGACTCGGGCGGGCACCCGGACGAGGACCAGGGCGGGGACTCAGCCGACGCCTCAGGTGGTGACCTCGTTGGGGATCGCCCCGCCGAAGCGGCGGTCGCGTGAGGCGTACTCGACGCAGGCGGACCAGAGGTTGCGCCGGTCGAAGTCCGGCCACAGCACGTCCTGGTACACCATCTCCGCGTAGGCGCTCTGCCATATCAGGTAGTTGGACGTGCGCTGCTCGCCCGAGGGGCGCAGGAAGAGGTCCACGTCGGGCATGTCCGGGTGGTACATGTACCGCGTGAGGGTCTTCTCGTTGACCTTCGACGGCGCCAGCCGCCCCGCCGCCACGTCGGCCGCCAGCCGGGCCGCGGCGTCGGCGATCTCCGCCCGGCCGCCGTAGTTGACGCACATGTACAGCGTCATGGCGTCGTTGTCCCGGGTGACCTCCTCGGCGTACTGCAGCTGCCGGACCACGGACTTCCACAACTTGGGCTCCCGCCCCGCCCAGCGCACCCGCACGCCCAGCGCGTGCAACTGGTGCGTGCGCCGGGCGATGACGTCGCGGTTGAACTCCATGAGGAAGCGCACCTCGTCCGGCGAACGCTTCCAGTTCTCCGTGGAGAATGCGTACACCGAGAGGTTCCGCACGCCCAGCTCCAGGCAGCCCTGCACCACGTCCAGCACCACGGCCTCGCCGAGCTTGTGCCCCTCGGTGCGCGGCAGCCCCCGAGCCTTGGCCCAGCGCCCGTTGCCGTCCATCACGATCGCCACGTGCCGCGGGATCAGCTCACCCGGCAACTTGGGAGGCCGGGCGCCCGAGGGATGCGGGTCGGGGGCGCGGTACTGACGACGCTGCCGGGAGAAGGTGCCGCGGCGGGCCATGGAGCGACTCCACAGGTCGAGACGGTGGGACAGGACGACGAGCGTCCGAGGGCGTGTCGCGAAGTCCCGGGCGGCCCATGCGGCTCCCCCAGGCCCTGGAGGGCCTGGGGGTGCCCCCGTGGCGCGTGCAGCTGCAAGGCGCCGGATCGCAGCTCGTACTTTTCCGTACTCGCGCGATTCGGCACCGCAGCAGATGTGCGTGCCGGTCGTCGTTGGGGGTACCCCCAGGCCCCCAGGGCCTGGGGGAGGGTCGTGTGGACTTCGCGACGCGCCCCAGGCCGAGGGTATCCCGGTCAGGTCTTCTCGACGAACCTGAGCGAACGCAGCCCTCGTTCCAGGTGCCAGTGCAGATACGCCGACACCAGGCCGCTGCCCTCCCGAACGTGCCGGGACTCGGTCGCCTCGGCCGTCGCCCAGTCCCCGGTCAGCAGCGCGCCCAGCAGCCGCAACGCCTCGGGCGACGGCACGACGCTGCCCGGCACCCGGCAGTCGCCGCATATCGAGCCGCCCGCCGACACCGAGAAGAAGCGGTTCGGGCCCGGCAGCCCGCACCGTGCGCAGTCGTCGAAGCTCGGCGCGTAGCCGCCCACCGCGAGCGAGCGCAGCAGGAACGCGTCGAGCACCAGCCCCGGCGGGTGCTCCCCGCCGGCCAGCGCCCGCAGGCCGCCCACCAGCAGCAGGTACTGCTGCACGTTGGGCTCGCCCTCGTGGTCCGTGAACCGCTCCGCCGTCTCCAGCATCGCCGTGCCCACCGTGTAGCGGGCGTAGTCGTCCACGATGTGCCGGCCGTACGGCGTGATCGTCTCGGTCTGGGTGCACAGCGGCAGCCCCCGGCCGATCAGTTGGCCGCCGCGCGCGAAGAACTGCACGTCCACGTGGCCGAACGGCTCCAGCCGCGCGCCGATCCGCGACTTCGTGCGCCGCACGCCCCTGGCCACCGCGCGCACCCGGCCGTGACCGCGGGTGAGCAACGTGATGATCCGGTCCGCCTCCCCCAGCTTCTGGGTGCGCAGCACGATGCCGTCGTCGCGGAACAGGCTCATGCGGCCATTCTCACGCATCCGCGCCGGGGCGTGGCCGGGCGCGGATGCCCTGATCGGCCCAGCGTCCCCGGGCGCCGGCGGGCGCCCGCGCCGCGCCCCACGGATGGTGAAGGGGTGGACCACACAGCGCGACGCCGGGCGGAGCGCCGGCGCCGACCGCTGCTGGCCGCCGCCGAGCCCGTGCTCCGCATGGGCCGGATGGACGTCTCCTGGCTGCTCCCGGCGCTGCTGCTGGTCGCCATTCCGCTCGTCGACTGGGCCACGAGCGGCGATTTCCGGATCATCACCTGGATCGTGCTGGTGCCGGCCATCGCGGCCGCCGTCTGCGGCGTCTGGGCCACCACCCTCCTCGCCGCCGCCTCAGCCGTCACCTACCCGCTGGTCGACCTCACCTGGGCCAGCGACCAGCGGGAGGGACCCGACGACTTCCTGCTGGTGCTCGTCGGCGGCGGCCTCTCCGTGCTGGCGGCGTGGCTGCGGCGCCGGGCCCTGACGCACCTGCTGAGCGTGGAGAACGCCGCCGAGGCCACCCGGCTCGCGGTGCTGCGCCCCATCCCACAGGGCGCCGGCGGCCTGGAGTCGGCCAGCGCCTACCTGTCAGCGGACGTCGCGGCCCGGGTGGGCGGCGACTTCTTCGACGTGCAGCCCTCCCCGCACGGTCCGCGGGTGCTGCTGGGCGACGTGCAGGGCAAGGGCACCACGGCGGTGGACGCGGCGGCGGCGCTGCTCAGCACGTTCCGCGAAGCGGGCTACCACGAGGCGGACCTGACGACGCTCGCGGAACGCCTGGAACTGCGCATGAACCGCCACAACCGGCTGGCCGCCCGGCTCGGCCAGGGCGACGAGCGCTTCGCCACGGCCGTGCTCGTCGGCTTCCCGCCGGGCCGGGAGGGGCGTTTCCTGGACCTGGTCAACTTCGGCCACGCGAGCCCGCTCGTCCTCGGTCCGCGCGGTCTGCGTTCCCTCCCGGAGGGCGTGGGCCGGCCGCTCGGCCTGTCCCGTCTGGCCGACGGCGGGGTGCCCCCGGTGCTGCGGGTCCCCTTCGAACCGTCCGAGACGCTGCTCCTCTTCACCGACGGCGTCACCGAGGCCCGGGACCGCCACGGGACGTTCCTCCCCGTCGCCGACCGCCTGACGACGGCCGCCAGCACGGCGCCGGCCGATCTCGTCGACCTGGTCCGACAGGCGGTCCTGGCCCACACCGGCGGCCGCCTCACCGACGACACGGCGATCCTCGCCGTCCGCCGCATGCCCCCCACCCAGGCGGCCCACTACGACGCCGGCGTGACGGTGTGATCGGGCAGGAGGCGGGCCCGGCGGGAGACGGCGTGGAGGGCGGCGTAGGCGCTGTCGCGTGTCACGTGGTTCCCGCCCGACAGGTGGGCAAGCAGTCGGGGGAAAACTCGGGCTCGTCGGCATTCTCCTCGATCGCTCGCAGCAACTGCGCGAGTGCGAGTCGTTTGGTGATGAGCTCGCCCCTGTAGGCCCCGTCCAACTCGTCGTCGTGGAGGTCATCCAACGCGTCGAGCACCTCGGCCGCCCGCTCGCTGGGAACGCGGCCGATGAGACCGACGAGGAAGGTGAAGTGGCCGCATCCCAGCGCCCGGAGGACATGGTCGACGTTCAGCGGCCGTCGAGCGCCAACGTCTCCACGGTGCGTCCCCCCACGGACTCCGTCGAACGAGTACGTGCGCGTAGCGTCCCAGAAAGCGGGACGTGCCGCGCACGAAGTCGCGCGGGGGGCCGTTGGGCGTGATGCGGCGGTGTGGTGGCGGGGTGGGTGGGGTGGTTAGGCTCCGGCGCATGGTGTCTGGCATAGGCGCACGATGTCGTGTCGCGCTCCTCTGCGCGGCCCTGGTGGCCGTGGCGTCGGGGTGCTCCGGATCGGACGACGGTGCCGACGCGTTCGTCACGGACGCGCTCGAACAGGTGCGGTTCACGGACGAGCCGCCGGCCGCCGTGACCGTGGTGGACGCGGAACGGGCGAACGAGCTGCTCGCCGAGGACGAGCGGCGGTTCGCCGTCGTGGACCAGCTCGGCACTCCGCTGCTGCGGGACTTCGCGGTGCCGGACCACCGGTACGGCATGGAGCCGGAGAACGCCGAGCTCGCCGTCACCGTCGGCCGGGACAGCTACCACGGTTTCTGGGCCGGCGAGTTCGACGCGGCGGCGGTCGCCTCCGACCTGGCGGACGACGGGTACACCGAACGCGAGGCCGACGGCGGGCCGGTGTGGGAGGCGCCCGACGTCGAGCTGACGCTGCGGGTGACCGACGAGCGGATCTCCTGGGGACAGGGCGGCGACTTCGACCCGTCCGTGTTCACGGCGGGGCGGCCGCTGACCGAGGAGCCGCGGTACCCGGCGCTGAGCGAGTGCCTGGGCGACGTGTACCGGGCGGACTTCGCCGAGGGGTTCCCCGGCGACCCCATGACCTCCTACGCCATCGGCCAGGTGGCCGAGTCGCCCGAGGAGACGTCCGAGGTGCTGTGCGTCACCAACGACAGCGAGGCCACGGCCGAGCAGGCCGCCCAACGGCTGCGGCAGGAGATCGAGGGCGGCGGCGACCGGTTCCGTGGCAGCGAGGTCACGCTGCTGGAGGGCGACGTGCCGGGCGTCCGGGTCACCGTGCCACAGCACGGGGACCAGCTACCCGGCCGGCTGCTGTCGCAGGACATCGACCTGGTGACGGCGCTGCTCCGGGTGTGACCGGGCTCAGCCCTGGACGCCCGGGGTCACCAGCCCCGTCTCGTAGGCCGCGATGACGAGTTGCGCCCGGTCCCGGGCCGCGAGCTTGCCCATGATGCGGCTGACGTGGGTCTTGGCGGTCAACGGGGAGAGCCCGAGGGTGTCGGCGATCTCGGCGTTGTTGAGGCCGCGCGCGACCAGGCCGAGGACCTGCCGTTCCCGGTCGGAGAGCGGGGCGAGGCCCGGCGGCACGGCGTCGGACGCCGGCGCGACGGGGGCGCGCAGCGCGCGGGCGATGAGGCGGGCGGTGGGTCCCGGCGACAGCAGCGCGTCCCCGGCGGCCACGGTGCGGATGGCGTCGAGCAGTTCCGCCGGCTGGGTGTCCTTGACCAGGAAGCCCGACGCCCCGGCGCGCAGCGCCTCCACGACGTGCTCGTCGGTGTCATAGGTCGTCAGCACCAGCACCTTCACGCCCGCCAGGTCCTCGTCGGCGGCGATCCGGCGGGTCGCCTCGATGCCGTCGAGATCGGGCATCCGGATGTCCATGACCACCAGGTCGGCGCGGGTGGCCCGGGTCAGCTCGACGGCCTCCCGGCCGCTGCCCGCCTGGCCGACCACGGCCATGCCGGGCGCGGACTCCACGAGCATGGCGAAGGCGGAACGGACCAGCGTCTGGTCGTCGGCGAGGAGCACGCGGATGTCGCGGTCCTGGGTGGTCACGGTCGCTCCTCGGCGGGGTGTCCTGCGGACGGCTCGGCGGTGACCGGCGACCGTTCGGCCGCCGGCGCGACGGCGTGTCCTGCGGACGACTCGGCGGCGACCGGCGACGGTTCGGCCGCCGGCGCGACGGGGCGTCCCGCGGACGGCTGGGCGGCGTGTCCTGCGGACGGCTCGGCCGGCCGCTCGGCGGTGGGCACGGCGGGCCGCTCGGTGGGCGCCGGCGGCGACGGTTCGGTGACCGGCGCCGTGGCGGTGCGTTCGGCGGGCTGCTCCCCGAGTCGCTCCGGGCGCGGCTCCGAGTCGAGCTCCGTGGTTGGCTCCGAGTCGGGCTCCGTGGTTGGCACTACCGGGAGTTGGGCGGTGACGGTGAAGCCGGGGGCGTTCTGGCGGGGTGCGGCGATGAGGGAGCCGCCCATGCTGCGGGCCCGCTCCCGCATGCCGCTGATGCCGTAGCCGCCACCCGCCGGCTCGGCGCCTCCCGCAGGACCGTCCTCGGCGCCGGTCGGCCCGCCGGACTGCGCCTGCGCCGGCAGGCGCACCGCGCCGTCGTCCGTGACGTCGATGCACAGCACCGGGCCGCTGCGCCGGATGGTCACCTGGATCCTGACGTCGGCGCCGGCGTGCCGGACCGCGTTGGTCAGCGCCTCCTGGACGATGCGGTACGCGGCGGCGCTGGCCACCGGCGGCACCGGGTGGGGCACGTCGAGCGCCAGCCCGACCCGCGCGCCGGCCGCCTCGGCCGTGCGGACCAGATCGGGGATGCCCGACAGGTCGGGCAGCGGGTCGTGGCCCTCGCGCGCGTCGGCCGGCTCGTCGCCGCGCAGCACCTGGAGCGTCGTGCGGAGCTCCGCGCGGGCGTCGCGGCAGGTCGCGGAGATGCCGTCCAGCGCCTCGGCCACCGCCGCCCGGTCCAGCCGCTCGGGATCGGCGATGAGGATGTGCGAGGCGACCGACGCCCGCACCCCGATCAGGGTGATGCTGTGCGCCAGCAGGTCGTGCAGGTCCCGGGCGATGCGCAGCCGCTCCTCGGCGACCCGGCGGGCCGCCTCCTGTTCGCGGGTGCGTTCGGCGCGCTCGGCCCGCTCCTTGATGGCGGCGACGTACTGGCCGTGCAGGCGCACGGCCTCGCCGAGCACGATGACGGTCAGCAGCCAGCCGGCGCCGCCCAGCACGTCCGCGAAGCCCTGCGCGCCCGAGGGCACCGCCACCGCGGTGATGAGGACGGCGAGGAAGCCGACCAGGCCCAGGGTGCGCCGGAGCGGCCCCTGGGCGGCGACCGTGTAGAGCGCGAGGGCGGACGCGCTGACCGGCGCGGCGTGCGAGTAGTTGAGCTGGTGGAACGGCGCGATGCAGGCGAGATGGGCGAGCAGCACCATGAGGGGGGCGCGGCGGCGCAGCACCAGGGGCAGCACCGAAAGGCCCATCAGCAGCCAGCCGAGCGGGTCCAACGACTGGCCGTCCGGCTCGATCATCAGGCCCATGAACGCGCACGCGACCGCGACCAGCAGGGTGAGTCCGGCGTCCTGCCTGAGGACCCGGCGGTCGGCCGGGTCCTCAGGGCGAAAGAGTGTTCTCAGCACGGCCACAGGTTCATCATGCGGCACCCGCCCCGGCGGGTGTGCGCGCGGGGGCGCCGTCGTCCAGGTCGCCGTCCCCGTCGCCGTCGGGACCCGCGCCCGCACCCCCGTGCCGGGCGCGGGTCCTCGACAGCGCCCCCGGCCACCAGACGCGGCGGTCGAGCAGCCAACTGGCGGACGTGACGATGTAGGTGCGGACCAGGAAGGTGTCGAGCAGCACCCCGACGGCCACCACGAAGCCGATCTCGATCAGCATCACCATCGGCATCGTCATCAGCACCCCGAAGGTGGCCGCCAGCACGATGCCGGCCGAGGCGATCACCCCGCCCGTGGTGCGCAGGGCGGTGAGCGCGGCCTGCCGGGTGGCCAGGCCGCCCAGGTTCTCCTCGCGCATCCGGTGCATCAGGAAGATGCCGTAGTCGACGCCCAGGGCGACGCCGAACACGAAGGTGATCAGCGCGAGCGACGGGTCGGCGCCCTCGAAACCGAAGACCGGGCCGAACACCAGGCCGCCGATGCCCATGGCGGCGCCCCAGGAGGCGACCACCGCGGCCAGCAGGATGGCCGGCGCCACGACGCTGCGGAGCAGCAGCATCAGGATCAGCAGCACCATCGCCAGCACCAGTGGGATGACCAGCAGCCGGTCCCGGTCGTTGGTGTCGGCCAGGTCCATCTGCTGCGCCGTCGGCCCGCCGACCACCGCTTCCGCTCCGGACACCTCGTGCAGCCCGTCGCGCAGCGCCTCGATGGTGGCCTTCTCCCCGTCCGATTCGGGCGGGTCGACCGCGTAGACGCTGATCTCCGTCCAGCCGTCGCCGCCGCGCCCGATCCGCGCGTCGGCGACGCCCTCGGTGGCCACGGCCTCCGCCAGCACCGTCTCGGCGTGGTCGCTGCGCGCCATCACGGTGATCGGCTGGGCGCTCTGCTCCGGGTACGCCTCGGCCAGCTGCTCCATCGCCGTGACCGACTCGGGGGTGTCGACGAAGGAGTCCTCGGTGTTCAGCGGCCCCGGCAGGTTGAAGACGCCGAGGGCCAGCGCCCCCATCAGCGCCATGCCGCCGGCCAGGATCGCCACCGGACGGCGGCTGACCGAACCGCCCATGCGGTCGAAGTAGCCGCGCCGCTGCTTCGGCTCGGCGCCGTACTCGGGAACGAACGGCCAGAACACCCGGCGCCCGCAGACCACCAGCAGGGCCGGCAGCAGCGTCAGCATCACGACCAGGGAGCAGACGATGCCGGCGATGCCGACCGGGCCGAGGCCCGCCGTGCTGTTGAGGTCGGCGGCCATCAGGCAGAGCAGGCCCGCGGACACGGTGCCGGCGGAGGCCAGCAGCGCGGGCCCGCAGCCGCGGATGGCGCGCAGCATGGCGTCGTACGGCAGCGGGTGGCGGCGCAGCTCCTCACGGTAGCGGGAGACCAGCAGCAGCGCGTAGTCGGTGCCGGCGCCGAAGATCAGCACGGTCATGACCGCGCTGTTCATGCCGTTCACGGTGATGTCGAAGGCCTGGACGAGGCCGTAGACGAGGGCCATGGCGGCGCCGGTGGAGACGCCGACGCCGAGCAGCGGCAGCAGCCACAGCATCGGGCTTCGGTAGGTGACGATCAGCAGCACGGCGACGATGGCGGCGGTGACCATCATCAGCGTGCCGTCGATCGAGTCGAACACCTGGTCGTTGTCGTACGCCAGCCCGTCGGGGCCGCCGACGTTCACGGCCAGCCCGTCGGGCAGTCCCTCGGCGACCCGCTCGCGGACGTCGGCGACCGCGGCCAGGCGCTCCTCCTGGTCGGCCAGTCCGCCGATCACGACCGGGTACATCAGGGTGCCGCCGTCCGCGGACGGTATGCCCTCGGGCGTGCCGTCGCCGGTCAGCGAGTAGCGCTCGGCGATGTCGGCGACCTGCTCGTCGGCGGCGGCCCGGTCGGCCGCGGTGAGGTCGGCGTCGCGCTGGTAGACCAGGATCAGCTCGGTGGCCTCGCCCCCCGGCAGCCGCTCCTCCAGCTCCACCACCTGCGTGGAGTCGGCGCTCGCCGGCAGGTAGTCGACGGTCTCGTCCTCCTGGACGCTCTCCAGCTTGCCGGCCAGCGGGCCGGCCAGCGCCAGCACCGCCACCCACAGCGCGATGACCGCCCACGGGACGAGGCGACGCCGGCCGGACGGGCGCGGCGGTTCGCCGGGCGGCGAATGCTCGCCGGCGTGTGTGTCTACGACTGCGGCCCCCATCGGCGGGCCCCCTTCGTTCTGCGATCGTTCCTGCTGCGATCGGTACGGAAGTGCTCTCGGTGCCTCCAGCCTTCCGGCCGCCGGCCGCCGTTTCCTCGGCCGGCGGAGCGAGGTCGGCGCTACTGCCCGCGGCGACCCGGCGGGCGCGGTACTCCCGGGGGAGTACACCCAGGGGTGCGCGCGAAGGGGCGCGTGAGCGGGCGCGACGGGGCACGTCAGCGGGGCAGCCGTGTCTCGCATGCTGATATGGGGAGCCCGGGTCGCGCCGGGCCCGGGGTACGCTGTGCGGGCGATGCGTTTCGTGAGCCTCCTCCTTAGCCGCCGCGGCGAGGGTCTGTAACCACCAGCAGGCCGACCCCCTCCCCGCGGTGTTCGGCGCTGCCGTCGGCCCTTCGCAGACGATCGCCCCCCAGGAGAATCCGGCATCATGAGTTCCGTCACTCCCCCGCGCACGACCTCCCCCACGCCGCTGACCGCCGCCAGCGTCCGGCAGCGCCCCTCGGGCATGCCGACGCACCGCTACCGGCCGTACGAGGCGGTCGACGTCCCGGACCGCGGCTGGCCGAACAACCGCATCACCGCGGCCCCCCGCTGGCTCTCCACCGACCTGCGGGACGGCAACCAGGCGCTGATCGACCCGATGTCGCCGACCCGCAAACGCGCCATGTTCGACCTGCTGGTACGCATGGGCTACAAGGAGATCGAGGTCGGCTTCCCCGCCTCCGGACAGACCGACTTCGACTTCGTGCGCTCCATCATCGAGGAGGGCGCGATCCCCGAGGACGTCACCATCTCGGTGCTGACCCAGGCCCGCGAGGAGCTGATCGAGCGGACCGTGGAGGCGCTGGTCGGCGCGCCCCGGGCGACGCTGCACCTGTACAACGCGACCGCCCCGACGTTCCGCCGGGTGGTGTTCCGCGGCGGCCGGGACGAGGTCAGGCAGATCGCGGTGGACGGCACCCGGCACGTGCTGAAGTGCGCCGAGAAGCTGCTGGACGACCGGACCGTCTTCGGCTACCAGTACAGCCCGGAGATCTTCACCGACACGGAGCTGGACTTCGCGCTGGAGGTCTGCGAGGGCGTGATGGACGTCTGGCAGCCGGCCGCGGACCGCGAGATCATCCTCAACCTGCCGGCCACGGTCGAGCGGTCCACGCCCTCGACGTACGCCGACCGGTTCGAGTGGATGGGCCGCCAGCTGAGCCGCCGCGAGTTCGTCTGCCTGTCGGTGCACCCGCACAACGACCGGGGCACCGCGGTCGCCGCGGCCGAGCTGGCGCTGATGGCCGGCGCCGACCGGGTGGAGGGCTGCCTGTTCGGCCAGGGCGAGCGCACCGGCAACGTGGACCTGGTGACGCTGGGCATGAACCTCTTCTCGCAGGGCGTCGACCCGCAGATCGACTTCTCCGACATCGACGGGATCCGCCGCACCTGGGAGTACTGCAACCAGATGGAGGTGCACCCGCGCCACCCGTACGTGGGTGACCTGGTCTACACGTCCTTCTCCGGCTCCCACCAGGACGCCATCAAGAAGGGCTTCGACGCGATGGCGGACGAGGCCACCGAGCGCGGCGTGCCGGTCGAGCGGCTGCCGTGGGACGTGCCGTACCTGCCGATCGACCCGAAGGACGTGGGCCGCAGCTACGAGGCGGTGATCCGGGTCAACTCGCAGTCCGGCAAGGGCGGCGTCGCGTACGTGCTGAAGACCGACCACCAGCTGGACCTGCCGCGCCGGATGCAGGTGGAGTTCTCCCGGATCATCCAGGAGAAGACGGACGCGGAGGGCGGCGAGGTCACGCCCGCGCAGATCTGGGAGGTCTTCGCCGACGAGTACCTGCCGACGGCCGCGCCCGGCGACGGCTGGGGCCGGATCGCGCTGCGCGAGGCGCAGACCTCGACCCGGGTGGACGGCCGCGACGAGCTCACGATCGACGCCGTCGTGGACGGCGCCGACACCGTGCTGACCGGCTCCGGGAACGGGCCGCTGGCCGCGTTCTTCGACGCGCTGGAGTCGGCCGGGGTGGTCGGCGAGGAGGTCCGGCTGCTGGACTACGTCGAGCACACGATGAGTGAGGGCGCCACCTCGCAGGCGGCCGCCTACATCGAGTGCGCGATCGGCGAACGCGTGTGGTGGGGCGTCGGCATCGACGCGAACATCGTCCGCGCCTCGCTCAAGGCCGTCGTCTCCGCCGTCAACCGGGCGGGGCGTGCGGGTCGCGCGGGTCGCGCCGCTCGCGGCTGACCGCGCGGGGCTGACCGTACGGGGCGTCCCGGCTCCTGGGGACTCCTGGGGAAGTGCCCGATTCGTGCTTCCGCACTACTGACGCCATCGGTGGAGTGTGGTTAACATCACGCCCACGGCAGTGTGGCCAGTGGATGACGGAGGTACGGCGTGGTGCGCTCCAGGGGTCGGGGCGGCTTCAGGCCGAGGATTCTTTACCGGATGGCGGGCGTGCGCACGGCATGGCGTGCCATCGACGACGGCGAGTTCTTCTGCACCGGGTGCGGAGGCGACCGCAGCTACCAACTGCTGGCCGGCCGCCGCCGGCTGACGGTGCTGGGCGTGCCGGTGCTGCCCAGGGGTCCGGCGGATCCCGTGGTGGCGTGCGCCTCGTGCCACGGCCACTTCCCGGTCGTGGACCTGGAACAGCCCACCACGACGCGGCTGTCCGCGCTGTTGCGGGACGCGGTGCACACGATCGCCCTCGCGCTGCTGGCGGGCGGCGGCGGCGACCGCATCGTGGCGCGCCGGGCGGCCGTGGCGTCGGTGCGGGAGACCGGCTTCGCCGACTGCACGGAGGAGCGGCTGCTGACGCTTCAGGCGGCGCTGTGGGCCGGCGGGCGGCCTGCGTTGGACCGCGAGGCCCGGGAGGTGCTCGTCGCCCTCGCACCGCATCTCGCCCTGCCGGGCCGGCACAGCCTGCTGCTGCACGGCGCGCGGATCGCCCTGGCGGACGGCGCGTACCGCCCGTCGGAGCGCGAGATCCTCGGCGCGATCGGCGTCTCGCTCCGCCTCCAACCCGCGGAGACCGACCGCCTCCTCACCGAGGCGGCGGCGGCCAGCGGCGCATAGCCCTTCCCGGGCGGCACCCCGACGACGCCGCGTAGCCCTTCCCGGGCGGCACCCGGACGAGGGCGCTAGCCCTTCCCGGGGCAACACCCGCTTCGGCGCGGCACGCGTCCGCCAGCGGGCGCGCGGCACCGCCGGGCCAGCGGCCCGGCGGCCACCGGGTGTCGGCGCTCGTGGCGCCCCCGCCGCGCCGGAGGCGCGGAACGACGCTGGGCGGCGGAGCCGCCGGCAGGCGCGCCGGTCAAAAACCGAGGCGGCGGAGCTGTTTGGGGTCGCGTTGCCAGTCCTTGGCGACCTTGACGTGCAGGTCGAGGAAGACGGGCGTGCCCAGCAGGGCCTCGATCTGGTGCCGGGCCTTGGTACCGACGTCCTTGAGGCGCTGGCCCTTGGGCCCGATCACGATGCCCTTCTGGCTGGTGCGCTCGATGAAGAGGTTGGCGTGGATGTCGAGCAGCGGCCGGTCCGCGGGGCGGTCCTCGCGGGGCAGCATCTCCTCGACCACCACGGCGATGGAGTGCGGGAGTTCGTCCCGCACGCCCTCCAGCGCGGCCTCCCGGATCAGCTCCGCGATCATGACCTGCTCGGGCTCGTCGGTCAGCTCGCCCTCGGGGTACAGCGGCGGCCCCTCGGGCATCTGCGGCACCAGGAGGTCGGCGAGCAGCTCCACCTGACGGCCCGTCACGGCGGAGACCGGCACGATCTCCGCCCACTCCAGGCCGACCTCCTTGCCCAGCCGGTCCACGTCGATCAGCCGCTCGGCCAGCAGCTGGCTGTCCACCACGTCCGTCTTGGTGACCACCGCGATCTTCGGGGTGCGGCTGATGCGGGCCAACTCCTTGGCGATGAACCGGTCGCCGGGCCCGATCTTCTCGTTCGCCGGCAGGCAGAAGCCGATCACGTCGACCTCGGCCCAGGTCGCCCTGACCACGTCGTTGAGCCGCTGCCCGAGCAGCGTGCGCGGCTTGTGCAGCCCGGGGGTGTCCACCAACACCAGCTGGGCGTCGGGACGGTGCACGATGCCGCGCACCGAGTGCCGGGTGGTCTGCGGCCGGTTCGAGGTGATCGCGACCTTGGTACCGACGAGCGCGTTGGTGAGGGTCGACTTGCCCGCGTTGGGGCGGCCGACGAAACAGGCGAAGCCCGAGCGGTGCTCGGCAGAGGTGCTCATGACCCCGCGATCGTCGCACGAAGCTGGCCGTCCGGGCCAGCCAGCAGTACGGGGACGCCGAGGCCGCCCAGCTCCCGCACGGCGGCGAGGTCGTGGTCCGGCACCACCTCGGCCTCGGAGACCAGGGCCGCCGCCTCCAGCGTGACGGCACCGCTGGCCACGGCCATCGACACCGCGGCCTGGAGCGCGGTCAGCTGGATCGAGTCCAACTGCACGGTGGTCGCGACGTAGGTGCGCCCCGTCTCGTCCCGCACCGCCGCGCCTTCGGCGGCGCCCTCGCGCCGGGCGCGGGCCGCGCGCGCGAGCGTGATGATCTTGCGGTCCTCGGGGTCGAGGTCGCCGTTGGCGCCGTTGCCGCCGCCCGTCGTGTCGGTCATGGGAGGAGCCTATGCGGTCCGTTGGACCGCTCACAGCTCGGTGGTGCCGGGCTGGTCCGGGTCGGGCGTCGGCGTCTGGCCCGCGCAGACCTCCTGGAGCTTGTCCACCGCGCGGGCCGCTATCTCCGCCACGCTGCCGGTGCCGGCGTCGTCGCGCCCGGCCTGGGTGACCCGGACGGTGTGCGTGCCGACCCGGACGATCATCACGTCGGCGATGACGGCCGTGCCGCCGACCTCCGCCGCGCCCTCCGGCGCCTTCCGGTGGTAGCGGAGCGCGGCGCTGTCCGCGTCGGCCTCGCCGAGCCGCTCCAGCTCGGTCTCCAGCGCGTCGGGCTCGCCCAGCCGGTAGGCCACGGTGAGCGGATCCGCGGCCGGGCCCTCGCTGTCGTGGAAGGTGTCGCAGTCCTCGGCCACCGTCTCGCGGAACGCGGCCACCGCCCGGGCGGCGTCCGCCGGGCTCTCGTGCACGGCGGCGACCGTGGTGACGAAGGGGCCGCTCTGGGTGCGCGCGAAGCCGGCCCGCGCCGTGATCTCCTCGCCGCTCTCGAAGAGCTCGCCGCAGGCCGCCTCCTGCGGCCGCGGCACCCCGATGCCGCGCTGTTCCGCGGCCTTCCGGCTGTCGCTGGCCCAGCCGGCGGGGAAGTCCATCGGGTCGAGCAGCGCGCCGCGCAGCCCCTGCTCGTCCAGGGCGTGGGTGCCGACCGGGTCGGCCGCCTCGGCCGGGTCGGTGCCACCGGAGCTGACGACGAGGGGTGCCAGCAGGCCGAGGGCGACGAGGCCGCCCAGCAGGGCCAGCCACAGGGCCCGGCGCCGGGAGAGCCGCGCACGCCGGGGACGGAGCGTACGGCGGTCGAGGCGACGCACGAGCCGGTCGGGGCGGGGAGAGCGCCTGAGGTACATGCGTTCCATGGCGCCACCGGGGCCGGCGGACGGCCACCGACCGCCGGCCGTTCGGGTGAACGGGCCGGCCCGCCACGGCCCGGCAGGGCAGCGGCACCGCGCGCCGTCCACCGGCGCGGGCACCGGCCCTCGCGGCCCCGGCCACACCGGCCAGGCAGGACCGGCAAGGTCTACGCGTCGTCCGCCGCCTCGTGCACGGGCTCCACCCGGACCCACTCGATGCGGTTGCGCCGCCCACTGGGCGCCTCCGCGGTCAGGCGCAGCCCGGTCAACGGCAGGCCGTGCTGCTCCCTGGGCAGGTCGAGAACGGCCTCGGCGCCCGCGATCGGCACCCGGCCCAGTGCCTTGGTGAGCAGCCCGCCGACCGTCTCCACGTCCTCGTCGTCCAGCTTCAGCCCGTACAACTCGCCGAGGTGGCCGAGGTCGAGACGGGCGGTCACCCGGTACGCGCCCACGCCGTCCAGCGACTCGACCGGCGGCGCCTCCGTGTCGTACTCGTCGGTGATCTCGCCGACGATCTCCTCCAGGATGTCCTCGATGGTGACGATGCCGGCCGTGCCGCCGTACTCGTCGATGACCACCGCGACGTGGATCCGGTCCCGCTGCATCTCGCGTAGCAGGTCGCCGGCGTTCTTCGTGTCCGGCACGAACGTGGCGGGCCGCATCAGCGACTCGGCCGACTCGGCCTCGGCCTCCCGGTTGATGTGCACGGCCCGGGCCACGTCCTTGAGGTAGACGATGCCGACGATGTCGTCGTCGCTCTCGCCGGTGACAGGGATCCGGGAAAAGCCGGAGCGCAGCGCCAGGCTCAGCGCCTGCCGGAGGTTCTTGTGCCGGTCGATGGAGACGATGTCGGTGCGCGGCACCATCACCTCGCGGACCAGGGTGTCGCCCAGCTCGAAGACGGAGTGCACCATGCGGCGCTCGGCGTCCTCGATCAGCGACTCGCGCTCGGCCAGGTCGACCATGGCGCGCAACTCGGCCTCGGAGGCGAACGGGCCCCGGCGGAAGCCCTTGCCGGGGGTCACCGCGTTGCCCAGCAGGATCAGCGCGGCCGGCAGCGGGCCGAGCACACGGGCCAGCGGCACCAGCACGTAGGCGGCCGCGATGGTGGTGATCACCGGATGCTGCCGGCCGATGGTGCGCGGCGAGACGCCGACCGCGACGAAGGACAGCAGCACCATCACGCCGAACGCGGCGGTCAGCGCCTGCCACACCTCGGGGAACTCCCGCAGGCAGGCGTGCGTGACCAGCACCGCGGCGCCCATCTCGCTGGCGATCCGCAGCAGCAGCGCCAGATTCAGGTACCGGGTGGGGTCGGACACCACCCGGGCCAGCCGACGGGCGCCGCGCCGGCCCTCGCGGACCGCCTCCTCGGCGCCCGTGCTGGTGACGACGGCCAGCCCGGCCTCGGCGCAGGACGCCAGCCAGGCGGCGGAGAGCAGCGCAAGCACCGAGACGAGGAGCGCGCCAGTCATGTCATGCCTCCCCAGGCCCGGGGCGGGGGCCCAGCGCAGGCCCCGGGCCCTGGGCCTCGGATGGTCGGTCGGTCGTGTCGGTCACGTGATCGTCGGGGCCGGGGAAGGTCCTGGCAGGCCCTGCTCCGCCCGCCAGCCGTCGACGATGGCCTTCTGCAGGCCGAACATCTCGGCCCGGGCGGCCGGCTCCTCGTGGTCGTACCCGAGGAGATGCAGCACGCCGTGCACGGTGAGCAGTTGCAGCTCGTCGTCCATGGAGTGCCGGGTCGGGGCCTGCTCGCCCTGCCTCCTGGCCACCTCGGGGCAGAGCACCACGTCGCCGAGCAGGCCCTGGGCCGGCTCCTCGTCGTCCCTGGCGGGCGGGCGCAGCTCGTCCATCGGAAACGACATCACGTCGGTGGGCCCGGGCAGCTCCATCCACTGGAGGTGCAGCTGCTCCATGGCCGCGGTGTCGACCGCGATCACGGAGAGCTCGGACAGCGGGTGGATCCGCATCCTGGCCAGCGCGTACCGGGAGATGTCGAGCAGGGCTCGCTCGTCGATCTCCACGCCCGACTCGTTGTTGACCTCGATCGCCATGGTCCGCGGTGGCTACTTTCCGTGCTTCCCTGACTGGTCGTCCTGGCGGCGCCGGTCGTTCAGGTCGTCGAAGCGCTCGTACGCGTCGACGATGCGGCCGACCAGCTTGTGCCGGACCACGTCCTGGCTGGTGAGCCGCGAGAAGTGGACGTCGTCGACGCCGTGCAGGATGTCCTGGACCTGGCGCAGGCCGCTCTTGGTGCCGCCCGGCAGGTCCACCTGGGTGACGTCGCCGGTGATCACGATCTTCGAGTCGAAGCCGAGCCGGGTGAGGAACATCTTCATCTGCTCGGGGTTCGTGTTCTGCGCCTCGTCCAGGATGATGAACGCGTCGTTCAGCGTCCGGCCGCGCATGTACGCCAGCGGCGCGACCTCGATCGTGCCCGCGCTGAGCAGCCGCGGGATGGAGTCGGGGTCGAGCATGTCGTGCAGCGCGTCGTAGAGCGGGCGCAGGTACGGGTCGATCTTCTCGTAGAGCGTGCCGGGCAGGAAGCCGAGCCGCTCGCCCGCCTCGACCGCCGGCCGGGTCAGGATGATGCGGGTGACCTGCTTGGACTGGAGGGCCTGCACCGCCTTGGCCATGGCCAGGTACGTCTTGCCGGTGCCCGCCGGGCCGATGCCGAAGACGATCGTGTGGTGGTCGATGGCGTCGACGTACCGCTTCTGGTTCAGCGTCTTGGGCCGGATGGTCTTGCCGCGGTTGGACAGGATGTTCTGCGTCAGGACCTGGGCGGGGCTGGTGGCGGAGCCGCCGGTGCCGTCGCGCAGCATCGCGATGGACCGCTCCACCGCGTCCTCCGTGAGCGGCTGGCCGGTGCGCAGCACGAGCATCATCTCGTCGAAGAGCCGCTGCACGAGGGCGACCTCGTCCGGCTCCCCGGTGGCTCTGATCTCGTTCCCCCGGACGTGGATGTCGGTCTCGGGGAAGCCCTTCTCGATGACGCGCAGCAGCGCGTCTCCGGAGCCCAGCACCGTGACCATGGGGTGCTTCGCCGGCACGGTGAACCTGGCGGTCGCCGCGTCGGCCGGGGTGGTGGCCTGGGGTGCCTGGTGTGTCGGTGTTTGCGTCATGGGCGGCCGTCGCGGGCCTGCTCATCCCTCTCTGTGCTGGACTGCCGTCACGCCATGGCGGTGGCGTGCCGATCGCTTCCAGGGTACGACGGGGATCCGACACTCCCGTAGGCAATTACCGCCTGGACTAGCCGCGGAAGCCGAGTGTCGGCACGGCGCGGCGCTGTGGCCAGGGCCGGGTCACCCCGGCCAGGGGCTCGTCCAGGAAGGCGTACCGCTCCAGGGTGGCCGCGAGCGCGCTCTCGGACACCAGTGCGGGGCGCGCGCCGGCGCGGCCGGAGGCGCGGATCCGCTGCCACCAGGCCGCGATGTCGCCCCATCCCGGCGCGGCCAGCGAACCGCCGAACTCCTGGACCGACAGCGCGGCGGTCAGCCCAGCCAGGGCCAGCCGGTCCGCCAGCGGCCAGCCCGCCAACGTGCCGGTCAGGAAGCCGGCCATGAAGACGTCGCCCGCGCCCGTGGTGTCCAGCGGCTCCACCACGATGGCCGGCACCTCCGCGGCCTCCCCGGTGCGCCCGTCCACCGCGCAGGCGCCCTCGGCGCCCATCGTGACCACGGACAGCGGCACCGTCTCGGCCAGCGCCCTGGCGGCGGCCTGGGGGGAGTCGGCGCGGGTGTACCTGACGGCCTCGACGGCGTTCAGCAGGAAGCCCTCGCAGTGGGCGAGGTCGGGCAGCTCGGCCAGCTCCCAGGCGCCGGTCTCGTCCCAGCCGGTGCTGGCGAAGATCACGCTGCCGGCGTGCGCGGCCTTGGCGATCCACTCCTGCGGCTGGCCCGGACGCAGGGACGCCACGCAGGACCGGGCGGGCGGCGGCCCCGGCGTCCCCGCGATGCCGGGCGGCCTCCCGGACGTGGGCGCGTCGTGCCCGTGCGAGATCATCGTGCGCTCGCCGTCGTACGCCATGGAGACGGTGACCGGCGAGTGCCAACCGGGGACGGTGCGGGACAGCGACAGGTCGATGCCCTCGCCGCGCTCCAGGGTCTCCCAGCAGTACTCGCCGTACTTGTCGTCGCCGAACGCGGCGGCCAGGCAGGTGCGCAGGCCGAGCCGGGCCAGCGCGGTGGCCATGTTCGCCACCCCGCCCGGGCTCGACCCCATGCCCCGGGCCCACGTCTCGGTGCCGCGGACGGGCGCCGAGTCCAGCCCGGTGAAGATGATGTCCAGGAAGACCGTCCCGGTCAGGTACACGTCGCACGCCGGGTCCGCGGCCGTGCGGACCCCGGCGAGCGGGTCGATCAGGCACGCCCGACTCATTCACACCTCCGCCCACCGGCCATTTAGGACGCACTCTACAAAAGGTGACTGACATCGATCGGCGCGCGCGGGCCAGGGCCTCGGCGCAGCGGGTACCTTCCTCGCCATGAGGCTCACCATCATCGGCGGCGGCGGTTTCCGGGTGCCGCTCGTGTACCGGGCGCTGCACGCCGCGGGCGGCGTGTGGTCGACGGCGACCGTGACGCTGCACGACGCGGACCCGGCGCGGGCCCGGGTGATCGGCTCCGTGCTGGCCGGACTGGCCGCCGCCGGGGACGCCGGGGACGGGCCGTGGCCCGAGGTGCGGCAGGCCGACGACCTCGACGAGGCGCTGCGCGGCGCGGACTTCGTGTTCTGCGCCATCCGGGTGGGCGGGGTGGCCGGCCGGGTGCGGGACGAGCGGGTGCCGCTGGCGGCCGGCGTGCTGGGCCAGGAGACCACGGGTGCCGGCGGCGTGCTGTACGGGCTGCGGACGGTGCCGGTGGCGCTGCGGATCGCGGAGCGGGTGCGGGCGGTCGCGCCCGGCGCCTGGGTGGTGAACTTCAGCAATCCCGCGGGCATGGTCACCGAGGCGATGTCCTCGGTGCTCGGCCACCGGGTGATCGGCATCTGCGACTCGCCGCTCGGCCTGGTCCGGCGCGCGTCCCGGGCCGCCGGGGTGGACCCGGCCCGGGTGCGGTTCAGCTATCTCGGCCTCAACCATCTGGGCTGGCTCACCTCGCTGACCCACGAGGGCCGGGACCTGCTGCCCGAGTTGCTGGCGGACGACGCGGCGTTGGCGTCGTTCGAGGAGGGCCGGCTGTTCGGCGGCGAGTGGCTGCGGGTGCTGGGCGCGCTGCCCAACGAGTACCTGCATCACTACTACTTCCGCCGGGAGTCGCTGCGCGCGGCCACGGAGGCCACCCAGACGCGCGGGGAGCTGCTCGCGGCGCAGCAGTCCGCGTTCTACGAGGCGGCCGCCGCCGCGCCGGAGCGCGCGCCGGCGCTGTGGGAGAACGCCCGCCTGGCGCGCGAGGAGAGTTACCTGGCCGAGGGCCGGGCGGCCAGCGGCGGTTGGCAGCGGGACGCCGCCGACCTGGAGGGCGGCGGCTACGAGGGCGTCGCGCTCGCCGTGATGCGGGCGATCGCCGAGGACACCCACACCCGGCTGATCCTCAACGTGCGCAACGGCGGGGCCGTCCCGGAACTGCCGCCGTCGGCGGTGATCGAGACGGTGTGCGAGACGAGCGCCGAGGGCGCGCACCCGGTCCCTTGCACCACCCCGGGGCTGGCCGAGCTGGGCCTGATGCTCCAGGTCAAGGCGTCGGAGCGGGCCACCATCGAGGCGGCCGCCACCGGCTCCGCCACGGCGGCGCTGCGCGCCCTGGCGCTGCACCCCCTGGTGGACTCCCCCAGCACCGCCGCCCAGATCCTCCACGCCGCCCACCAGCCGGCCTGAGCCACGGCCCAGGCCGGGCCCGTGCCGCCCGGGGGACGGCGTACGCCCGCGGTGGGCGCCGGACGCGCCCCGACCGCCGGCACGTGGGGCGTCGGCGCACCGAGCGATGGCGACCTCAGCACGGTGAGCTCGCCGCCCGAGAGGACGCGGCGCGCGTGCGCACGATGGCGGGCGAGACCGCCCGCGCCCACGGGCGGGCCGGGTCCGTCACCGGCCGCCGGCCGCCAGCGTCGAGGATTCCGGCCGCGGCTAGCGGCCCGTTCGGCGGGAGCGGCTGAGGAGCAGGCGGCTGATCAGGAAGGCCAGCAGCAGCGCCAGGGTGGGGCCGGCGACGAGCGCGCCGAGGAAACCCGGATTCGTCCACGGGACGGCCAGCAGGCAGACCGCGCCGAGCAGCACGAGCAGCACCCCGGCCGCCATCACCTGGACCGGGCGGCTGCGCCGGGCGTGCCGCAGCAGCGGCCGGCGCAGCCGGGGTGGGATCCCCCGCACCTCGCGCCAGCCCCACAGGCCGCAGACCGCGCCGAGCACGGCCAGCGCGACCAGCCGGGGCCCCAGCTCCCCGGGGCGTGGCGGCTCACCCGTGCCGGCGCCCGCGACGGCGGCGCCGACCATGCCGATCAGCAGGCACAGGACGCCCAGCCAGCGGGCCCGGACGGCCAGCACCCAGAGCAGGACGCCGAGGTTGGCGTGCGCCGCCCGGTGCCCCGGGTCGAGCGTCATGGCGTCCGCGTACCCGGTGAGGGCCTCGCCGAGCCGCCGGCCGCGCCGCTCCCCCGGTCGGCCGCCCAGGGGGCGCCGCCAGCCCCGACGCCGGGTGAAGAGCACGGTGGTGAGGTTGACCCGGGCGTCGCTGTGCTCCGGGTCGAGACGCAGCACGGTGCGGAACGACTCCTCGGCCAGCTCGGCGTGCCCGCCACGGCTGGCCATCCGGCCCAACACGAAGTGCGCCTCCGGCTGTTCGGGCCCCAGCCGGACCGCGTGCCGGGCCGCCGCGAGGGCGCCCGGCTGGTCGCCGGCGTGCTCCAGGGCGAGGGCCCGCATCTGGTGGCCGCGCCAGGACTCGGGCGCCCCGCGCACCGCCTCGTCGGCCGCCTGGACGGCCTCGGCCGACCGCTCCAGGCGCACCAGCACGGCGCACCGCACCAGCCAGGCGTAACCGGAGCGGGGGTCGACGGCGAGCGCATGGTCCGTGGCGTCCAGCGCGCCCTCGGGATCGCCCAGCGTCAGCCGGCAACTGCCGAGCCGGGCCCAGCCGTTCACCAGGTCGGGCTGGCGCGCCAGACACCGGGCGAGCTCGCCGGCGGCCTCCCGGTGACGGCCCACCGCCATGAGGGCCCTGGCCCGCTCCAGCTCCGCCGGCCGCGACCGCGACCGCGACGGCTGCTTCGGTCGCGGCGGCTGGAGGCTCATCCGGGCCTCACAGCCGCTTGGTGCGCTTGAGGTAGTCGAGCAGCTCCCGGTAGGCGCCGCCGCTCTCCCGGAACGTCGCCACGGTGCGGGCGGTGGTGAACCACTCCTCGGTCGAGGGCCGCACCTCGGCCGCGGCGTCCAGCAGGTCCCGCATGAGGATCATCCGGGGCTCGCCGCTGCGCACCGAGTCGAGCAGCGCCCGCTCGGCGGCCGTCTCGCACAGGTGCGCCAGATCGGCGCCCGAGTACCCGTCGGTGCGGCGGACCAGCGGGCCCAGCTCGATCCCGGCCACCGGACGGTCCCGCAGGTGGTACCGGAGGATCGCCTCGCGGGCCGGCGCGTCGGGCAGCGCCACCAGCACCATGCGGTCCAGTCGTCCCGGGCGGAGCAGCGCGTTGTCCACGTCCCAGGGATGATTGGTCGCGGCGAGCACGAACACGCCCTCGTTGGCCGCCGCGCCGGCCACCCCGTCGAGCTCGGTGAGCAGCTGGTTCACCGTGTTGCGCATGCCGGAGTGCCGCATGTGGCTGCGCTTGCCGCCGAGCGCGTCGAGCTCGTCGAAGAACAGCACGCACGGCGCGTGCCGGCGTGCGCTGGTGAAGATCTCGCTGATGTTCCGCTCGGAGGCGCCGATCCACATGTCGAGCACGTCGCTGATGCTGACGGACAGGAACCGCGCCCCCAGCTCGCCGGCCACGGCCCGGGCCAGGAACGTCTTCCCGCATCCGGGCGGCCCGTAGAGCAGCAGCCCGCCGCGCAGGCTCTTGGCGAACAGCCGGCGCAGCTTCGGGTTGCGCAGCGGGGCGAGGAAGGCCGCCTCCAGGCGCTCCTTGACCTCCCGCATCCCGCCGACGTCGGCCAGCCGCAGGCCGCCGACGGACTCGACGTCCCAGGCGTCCTCCGGCGGACCGTCGGCCGGGGCCTCGGCCTCGGCCTCGGGCTCCGCCGCCACGAACCGCGGCGGCACCGCGCCCGCGATGTCGCGCTCCGCGCTGTGCCAGTCGAACTCCGGCGGGCCCGCCGGCTCTTGGGCGGTCCGGGCCCGCTCGGCCGGCTCCCCGGGCGACGCCGGCCCGGCCTCCCTGCCGCCCACCGCACCGCCGCCCACCGCACCGCCGTCCGCCGCGGCCGGCGGCGCCGCGGGAGCCACCGCCTCGGCCATCAGCGTCCGCGCCTCGGCGCTTCCCGGGTCCCGGTGCAGGGCCACCCCCAGATGCGCGATCGCCTCGCTGGTCCGCCCGCCGTCGAGCAGCAGCCGCGCGAGGTGCAGGCGCAGGGGTATGTCCTCGGGGGCCGCCTCGACGGCCGCGCCCAGGCTGCGCAGCAGCGGACTCTCCTCACCCATACCGACCATCCTAGGCAGCGGCACTGACAGCCGGGGCCCGCCGCGGACCGGCCGTGCCACCCTCAGGACGTGTCTGTGGCACGGGTGTTGCAGACGCTCCCGGCCGACGCCCGGTCAGGCGCGCGGGGGCACCGGGACCCGCACCAGGTCCTCCGCGACGGTCAGGCTGCCGGCGAAGCCCGCCGCGCGCGCCTCGGTGGCGAAGGCCGCCGAATCGCCGTAACGCTGGGAGAAGTGCGTGAGCACCAGATGGCGGACGCCCGCCTCGGCGGCCACCCGGCCCGCCTGTCCCGCGGTGAGGTGGCCGTACTCGTGGGCCAGCGCGACGTCCGCGTCGAGGAAGGTGGACTCGATGACGAGCAGGTCGCACTCCTCGGCGAGGGCGAACGCGGCGTCGCACAGCCGGGTGTCCATCACGAACGCGAAGCGCTGCCCGGGCCGCGGCTCACTCACCTCGTCGAGCCGGACGCCGCGCAGCGACCCGCGGCGCTGCAGCAGGCTCACGTCGGGCCCGTGGATGCCGCGCGCGGCGAGGCGCTCCGGCAGCATCCGCCGGCCGTCGGGCTCGACGAGGCGGTAGCCGAAGGCGTCCACCGGATGGGACAGCCGGCGGGCGCTGAGCGTGAACGACCGGGTCTCCGCGACCGGTCCGTCCTCGGCCACCGGCGCGGGCACGATGGCCGCCGTCTCATGGTGGGCCGTGGCGTACCTGAGTCGCTCGAAGTACTCCTGCCCCGACGCCGGGTAGTGCGCGGTGACGGGGTGCGGGACCCGGTCCAGGTGCACCCGCTGCAGCACGCCTGGCAGGCCCAGGGCGTGGTCGCCGTGGAAGTGGGTGACGCAGACGCGGGTCAGGGCGTGCGCGCTCACGCCGGCCAGCAGCATCTGCCGCTGGGTGCCCTCACCGGGGTCGAAGAGCAGGCCCTCGCCGTCCCAGCGCAGCAGGTAGCCGTTGTGGCTGCGGCGCCGGGTGGGCACCTGGCTGGCGGTGCCGAGGACGATCAGCTCGCGGGCCGTGGACACCGTCAGCCGGGGGGCCACTCGAGGCCGCGCCCGCCGAGCACGTGGGCGTGCGCGTGGAAGACGGTCTGGCCGGCGCCGACGCCGGTGTTGAAGACCACCCGGTACCCGGTGCCGTCCACCCGGTCGCCGGCGGCGACCGCGGCGGCCTCCCGCAGCACGTCGGCGGCGATGCCCGGCTCGGCGGCGGCCAGGGTGCCGGCGTCCGCGTAGTGGACGCGCGGGATGACCAGCACATGGGTGGGAGCCTGCGGGTTGATGTCGCGGAACGCGACGGTGGTGTCGGACTCCCGGACGATGGTGGCCGGGATCTCCCGGGACACGATCTTGCAGAACAGGCAGTCGGCCTGCGGTTCTCCCGCCATCGGCTCTGGACTCTCCCCTGGGCTCGGACTGGGACAGGACTGGGCTCGGTACGGCTCGGTGCTACGCCGGGGATGCTACCGCCGGGCCCCGCGCCGTGCCGTTCCCGCGCCCCCCGCTCCCCGGCTTGCGATGCGCGCTGAGCCTGGTAACGTCCGCCGGGTTGTATACGGAAGGTGATCCCCACAACGGAAGCCTTGGGACATAAGGGACTCCGAATATGTCCAGTTCGCACACACAGGAACCAACCAGGGAGCAGTGGGGAACCCGCCTCGGCTTCCTGATGGCGGCCATCGGCTCGGCCATCGGCCTCGGCAACATCTGGCGCTTCCCCGCCGTCGCGTACGAGAACGGCGGCGGCGCGTTCATCCTGCCGTACCTGGCGGCGCTGCTCACGGCGGGCATCCCGCTGCTGATCCTCGAGTACACCATCGGCCGCCGGTACCGCTCCTCGCCGCCCGGCGCCCTGCGGCTGCTGTCCCGCCCGACCGAGGTGATCGGCTGGTGGCAGGTGACGATCTGCGTCGTCATCGCCGTCTACTACGCCGCCGTGTTGGCCTGGGCGGTGCGGTACATGGGCTTCTCGCTCGACCAGGCGTGGGAGGACCACGCCGGCGGCCCGGAGGGCTTCTTCTTCGAGGACTTCCTGCAGGCCGCCGAGACGCCCGGCGACGTCTCCACCTTCGTGCCGGGCGTCGCCTGGCCGTTGCTCGGCATCTGGGTGGTCGTGTTGCTGATCCTCATCGCCGGGGTTCGCCGCGGCATCGAGCGAGCCAACAAGTTCTTCATCCCGCTGCTGGTGGCGTTCTTCGTGGTGCTCGCGGTCCGGGCGCTCACCCTGAACGGCGCGGCCGAGGGCCTGGACGCGCTCTTCCGGCCCGACTGGGGCGCGCTGGGCGAGGGCAGCGTGTGGGTGGCCGCCTACGGTCAGATCTTCTTCTCGCTGTCGGTCGGCTTCGGCATCATGATCACCTACGCCTCCTATCTGCACCGGCGTTCCGACCTCAGCGGTTCCGCGATGGTCGCGGGCTTCGCCAACAGCTCCTTCGAGATCCTCGCGGGCATCGCGGTCTTCGCCACGCTGGGCTTCATGGCGGGCCAGGCCGGGGTCGAGGTGGGCGAGGTCACCGACAGCGGCGTCGGGCTGGCGTTCGTGGCGTTCCCGCAGATCATCTCGGAGATGCCGGCCGGCGCGCTGTTCGGCGTGCTGTTCTTCGCCTCGCTGGTGATCGCCGGGCTGACCTCGCTGATCAGCATCGTGCAGGTGGTGGTCTCGGCGGTGGAGGACCGCACCGGGCTGAGCCGGAACGCGGCGGTGCTCGGCGTCGGCGGCGCGATCGCCGTGGTCTCCACCCTGCTGTACTCGACCGACAGCGGCGTGTACTTCCTGGACGTCTCCGACCACTTCATCAACCAGTACGGCATCGTGCTCGCCGCCCTGGTCCTGGTGATCACCGTGAGCTGGGTGCTGAGGAGGCTTCCGATGCTCCAGCGCGAGGCGGACTCCACCTCCGCGATCGGCCTGGGCGTGTGGTGGCGGATCTGCCTCGGCATCGTCACCCCGTTGGTGCTGGGCTGGATGATGGTGGACAGCCTGATCGACGAGTTCGACCAGAACTACGAGGGCTACGACACGTCCTTCCTGCTCTGGTCCGGCTGGGCCGTGGCCGGCGCCGCGCTGGCCGGCGGCGTGCTGCTGAGCCTGGTCCGGTGGCGCAGGACCCCCACGGCCACCAACCACGAGGAACCCGAGGGCGCGCCGGAGAGGAGCCTGTGATGTCCGCATCGGCCATCGTGATGATGATCATCGCCATCGGCATCGTCTGGGGCGGCCTGATGGTGGCGATCCTGCGGCTCACCCGGCACACGGAGGAGCCGCCGCCGGGCCCGGGCAGCCCGCCGGCCGGCTGACTCCGGCGGCCGGTGCGGCGGGGCCCCGTCGCACCGGCCCGAAGTCGGCCAGGCGCGGCCCGGTACCAGAAGGGCACGGGCGGGGCGGGTCTGCCGGTCGGGGGGCTAGTTCCAGCGGCCGGTGCGGGAAAGGATCACCGCGGCGGCGGCCGTGCCGGCGGTGGAGGTGCGGAGCACGGTGGGGCCGAGCCGGAACGGGCGGGCCCCGGCCTCGGTGAACGCCGCCAGCTCCTCGTCGGTGACGCCGCCCTCCGGGCCGACGATCAGGGTGATCCCGCCCTCCGCCGGCAGCGGCGCGGTGGCCAGCGGCTCCGTGGCCGCCTCGTGCAGCACGAAGGCCTTGCCGGCCGGACCGGGGGAGGCGACCGCCGTCTCGGCGCGGCTGGACGCGGCGTCCCCGGTTCCGGGGCGGGCGGATGCGGCATCCGCCGTCCCGGGGCGGCCGGGCGTGGCATCCGCTGACGCGGCCGGGCGCTCCGGCGAGGTGTGCGGTGCGAACGCCGGGGCGTCCGTGACGGTGGGGCCGCGGTCGGGCCACGCGGCGCCGAAGGGCGGTGTCGGTGCCGTCAGGGCCCGGACCAGCTGTGCGGTGGTGTGGGCGTCCGTGACGCGCGGGAAGCGCACGCGGCGCGCCTGTTTGCCCGCCTCGCGGGCGGTCGCGCGCCACCGGCCGAGCGCCCTGGCGCCGCGCTCGCCGCGCCACTGGGTGACGCAGCGGGCCGCCGACCAGGGCACGATCGCGTCCACCCCGGTCTCGGTCATCGTCTCCACGGCCAGCTCGCCGCGGTCGCCCTTGGGCAGCGCCTGCACCACGGTGAGCCACGGCCGGGGCGGCGGCTCGTGCCAGACCCGGTCCACCGCGACCGACAGCCGGTCCCGGTCCTCGATCGCCGCCACCGTGCCGGCGACGCCGGTGCCCGCGCCGTCCGTGAGCACGATCCCCTCGCCGGCCCGCAGCCGCCGCACGGCGACCGCGTGCCGGCCCTCAGGTCCGTCCAGGCCGAACGCGCCGCCGGCGCGCGCGCCGTTCAGCGAGTCGACAACGAAGACAGGCGCCGTCGCCACGGATGTGTCTCTCCCGCTTCCCCGACGGCCTAGCGGCCGTTGAAGGCGTCCTTGAGCCGGGAGAACAGCCCCTGCTGCCCGGGCTGGAACTGGCCGGTGGGCCGCTCCTCGCCGCGCAGCTTCGCCAGCCGGCGCAGCAGCTCCTCCTGCTCCGGGTCGAGCTTGCCCGGCGTCTGCACCTCCACGTGCACCACCAGGTCGCCCCGCCCGTTGCTCCTGAGGTGCGTGACGCCGCGGCCGTGCAGCGGGATGGACTGGCCCGACTGGGTGCCCGGCCTGATGTCCACCTCCTCCATGCCGTCCAGCGTCTCCAGCGGCACCTTGGTGCCCAGCGAGGCGGCCGTCATGGGGATGGTGACCGTGCAGTGCAGGTCGTCGCCGCGGCGCTGGAAGACCGGATGCGGGGTCTCCCTGATCTCCACGTAGAGATCGCCCGCGGGTCCGCCGCCCGGGCCGACCTCGCCCTCGCCGGCGAGCTGGATGCGCGTGCCGTTGTCCACACCGGCCGGGATCTTCACCGTCAGCGTGCGCCGGGTCCGCACCCGGCCGTCGCCCGCGCACTCCGGGCACGGGTTGGGCACCACGGTGCCGAAGCCCTGGCACTGGGGGCACGGCCGGGAGGTCATGACCTGGCCCAGGAACGAGCGGGTCACCTGGGAGACCTCGCCGCGACCGCGGCACATGTCGCAGGTCTGCGCCGAGGTGCCGGGCGCCGCGCCCTCACCGTTGCACGTGTTGCACACGGTGGCGGTGTCGACCTGGATCTCCTTGGTGCTGCCGAACGTCGCCTCGTTGAGGTCGATCTCCAGCCGGATCATGGCGTCCTGGCCACGCCGGGTGCGCGACTTGGGTCCGCGCTGCGCCGCCGTGCCGAAGAAGGCGTCCATGATGTCCGAGAAGTTCCCGAAGCCGGCGCCGAATCCGGGGCCGGGTCCGCCGGCCGCGCCCATGGGGTCGCCGCCGAGGTCGTACATCTGCTTCTTCTGGGGATCGGACAGCACCTCGTAGGCGGTGTTGATCTCCTTGAAGCGCTCCTGCGTCTTCGGGTCCGGGTTGACGTCCGGGTGCAGCTCGCGCGCGAGCCTCCGGAATGCCTTCTTGATCTCGTCCTGTGAGGCGTCGCGCTGCACACCCAGGACCGCGTAGTAGTCCGTCGCCACCTAGTTCTCCGCGAGGATCTGTCCGACGTACCGTGCCACTGCGCGCACCGCTCCCATCGTTCCCGGGTAGTCCATGCGGGTCGGTCCGACCACGCCCAGCTTCGCGACCGCCTCTTCTCCCGAACCGTAGCCGACGGAGACGACCGACGTGGAAGTCAGTCCCTCGTGCGGGTTCTCGTGCCCGATGCGGACCGTCATGCCCCTGTCCGTCGCCTCCCCCAGCAGCTTCAGGAGCACCACGTGCTCCTCCAGTGCCTCCAGCACCGGTCGGATGGTGAGCGGGAAGTCCTGCCCGAATCGCGTCAGGTTGGCCGTGCCGCCAATCATCAGCCGCTCCTCGGTCTCCTCCACCAGAGTCTCCAGCAAGGTGGACAACACCGTCGAGACCGTCGCCCGCTCCTCGGGCTCGAACGAGTCCGGCAGGTCCTGCACCAGGCGCGGCACGTCGGTGAACCGCTCACCGGCGATCCGGCTGTTCAGCCGGGCCCGGAGCTCGGCCACCGAGATCTCGCCGATCGGCGCCGGGCAGTCGATGACGCGCTGCTCCACCCGGCCCGTGTCGGTGATCAGCACCAGCATCAGCCGGGCCGGGGCGAGCGACAGCAGCTCGGCGTGCCGCACCGTGGAACGGGTCAGCGACGGGTACTGCACGACGGCGACCTGCCGGGTCAGCTGCGCGAGCAGCCGGACCGTGCGGCCCACCACGTCGTCGAGGTCCAGGGCGCCGGCCAGGAAGTTCTGGATGGCGCGGCGCTCGGCGGTGGACAGCGGCTTGACGTCCGCCAGCTTGTCCACGAAGAGCCGGTACCCCTTGTCGGTCGGCACCCGCCCGGCGCTCGTGTGCGGCTGGGCGATGTACCCCTCCTCCTCCAGGGCGGCCATGTCGTTGCGCACCGTGGCCGGGGAGACGCGCAGGTTGTGCCGCTCGGTCAACGCCTTGGAGCCGACCGGCTCCTCCGTGCCGACGTAGTCCTGGACGATGGCCCGCAGAACCTCGAGCCTGCGTTCACTGAGCATGCGCGCACCTCCCGTCCGGCCGTGAGCTCTTCCGCCTGCCGTCCTGGCACTCATTCGCGCGGAGTGCCAATCCCTGCCCCAGTGTACGGCTGGGTAGCACGGCCAGGGAAAGTGTGACGCAATGACGGTACCGCGACCGGGCCGGACACAGCAGGGCGCGAGCGCACCTGACGTAACCTCGTGTCATGCGAGGCGACATGCGCGACGAGGGGCCCGAGGAGGCGTCCGCCGACGGGGTCGCCGGCGCCGGCTCGGAAACCCGGGCGGAGACCCCGGAGCAGACCTGGGAAGAGGTCGCTCCCGCGGTGTGGCGCTGTCGGCTGCCGGGCTGGGACGAGACGGTGGGCGCGGTGGCCGGCGCCCGGGAGGCGCTGCTGGTCGACGCGGGTCCGTCCCGCCGGGCCGGGGCCGCGGTCGCCGCCCGGCTGCGCGATCTGCTGGGCCCGCCGGTGCGCCGGGTGGTGCTCACCCACCCGCATTTCGACCACGTGCTGGGCGTCGCGGCGTTCCCCGGCGCCGAGGTGTACGGGTCGGCCGGGCTCGGTCGGTACCTGGCGGACGCGCCGGTCGTGGACGAGGCGCTGGCGCACGGCCTGGATCCGCGGGACGCGAAGCCGGACGCGCTCGCCGGGCTCCGGGTCACCGACGTGACCGGCGAGACGGCGCTCGACCTGGGCGGCGGGCGCCGGGCGGTGCTGGTCCCGCTCGGTGCCGCGCACTCGCCGCACGATCTGGCGGTGCTGGTGCCGGGCACGCCGCCCGTGGTGTTCTGCGGCGACCTGGTCGAGGAGTCGGGCGAGCCGCAGGCCGGACCCGACGCCAGGCCCGAGGCCTGGCCGGCGGCCCTGGACCGGCTGCTGGCGCTCGGCGGCCCGGCGGCGCGCTACGTGCCGGGGCACGGCGCCGTGGTGGACGCGGCCTTCGTGCGCGCGCAGCGGCGGGAGCTCGCCGAGCGGTTCGGCGTGGGTTGACCGATCAGGACCGTCAGCTGATCGAATAGGCCCATGCGGAGCAGACAGTACGACCCCGACCTGACGCCGCCGTGGAAGCGGTCTCGGCCCGTTCCCGAGGTCGCGGCGGATCCGGGGCTGGTGGTCGAGGAGGTCACCAGCGGCTACTGCGGGGCGGTGATCCGCTGCGAGAAGACGGCGGAGGGCCCGACCGTGACCCTGGAGGACCGCTTCGGCCGGCACCGGGTGTTCCCGCTGGTGCCGCGCGGCTTCCTGCTGGAGGGCAGGCCGGTCACCCTGGTCCGGCCGCGGCCCCAGGGCGGCGACGGGGGGCGGACGCGGACCGCCTCGGGGTCGCTGGCGGTGCCGGGCGCCCGCGCCCGCGTGGCGCGCGCCGGGCGCATCTACGTCGAGGGCCGCCACGACGCCGAGTTGGTCGAACGGGTGTGGGGCGACGACCTGCGGGTCGAGGGCGTGGTCGTGGAGTACCTGGAGGGCGTCGACGATCTCCCGGCGATCGTGCGGGAGTTCGGCCCCAGCCCGGAGGCGCGACTGGGCGTGCTGGTGGACCATCTGGTGACCGGCTCCAAGGAGTCGCGGATCGCCGCGCAGGTCACGGACGAGAACGTGCTGGTGGTGGGGCACCCGTTCGTCGACATCTGGGCGGCGGTCAAACCGGCCTCGGTGGGCATCCCCGCCTGGCCCACCGTGCCACGCGGCCAGGACTGGAAGACCGGCGTCTGCCGGGCCCTGGGCTGGCCGGAGAACACGGCGGCCGCCTGGCGACGCATCCTGGGCCGGGTCCGCGACTACCGGGACCTGGAGCCCGCGCTGCTCGGCCCCGTGGAGCACCTCATCGACCACGTGACGGTCGGCGGCCCCGCGGGCCCGGCCTAGGCCCTGTTCGGCGGGACGAGGCTCTGCTCACACAAGGCTCTGCTCACACAAGGAAAAGATCCTCGTCGAAGACCGTGACCACGGCCACCACCATCAGGCCGTGCCCGATCAGGTACTCGATGAGGATGCCGGGCGCGACCTGCGCCTTTCGGTTGTCCTCGTGCGTCCCGACCGGCGCGCTGGCCTTGTGGTACGGGTCCCTGGCCAGGTTCGCCAGGCCGCGGTCGAGCAGCTCGCGGCGGTGCGGGGCCATCCGGTCCGCCGACTCGGCCGCCTCCACCGTGAAGGAGACGCGGAAGTCGGGGAAGTCGGGGCTCGCGGAATGGTCGGGCACTGCTCCTCCCCCGGCCTGTCGGTGGTGTGCGGGCCGCGGCCGTCATGAGGCCTCGGCGGCGTGTCGGACAATGAGGAGTATGCCCAGCGTTCAGCCCGATGGCGAGCCCGTGCCCGAGGACGGCGCGCTGCCGGCGCATGCGCTGGCCGGTGCGGCGGACCGCCCGCTCGCCTTCTACCTGCACGTCCCGTACTGCGCCGCCCGCTGCGGGTACTGCGACTTCAACACCTACACGACGAGCGAGCTGCGCGGCTCCGGCGGCGTGCTGGCCTCCCGGGAGAACTACGCGGAGGTGCTGGCCGAGGAGATCAGGCTGGCCCGCAAGGTGCTCGGGGACGACCCGCGCCCGGCCGCCACCGTCTTCGTCGGCGGCGGCACCCCGACGCTGCTGCCGCCGGCCGATCTGGGGCGGATGCTGGCGGCGATCCGCGCGGAGTTCGGGCTGGCGGCGGACGCCGAGGTCACCGTCGAGGCCAACCCCGACTCCGTCACCCCGGCCGCGCTGGCCGCGCTGCGGGAGACCGGGTTCAACCGGATCTCGTTCGGCATGCAGAGCGCCCGCCAGCACGTGCTGAACGTGCTGGAACGCACCCACACCCCGGGCCGGCCCGAGGCATGCGTGGCCGAGGCGCGGGCCGCCGGCTTCGCCCACGTGAACCTGGACCTGATCTACGGCACCCCGGGCGAGACCGACGCGGACTGGCACGCCTCGCTGGACGCGGCGCTCGGCGCCGGCCCCGACCACGTCTCGGCGTACTCGCTGATCGTCGAGGACGGCACCCGGCTCGCCCAGCGGGTGCGGCGCGGCGAGGTGCCGGCGACCGACGACGACGTGCACGCCGACCGCTACCTGATCGCCGAGCGGCGGCTGTCCGAGGCGGGCCTGACCTGGTACGAGATCTCCAACTGGGCCGCCTCCCCGGCCGCCCGCTGCCGGCACAACGAGCTGTACTGGACCGGCGCGGACTGGTGGGGCGCGGGTCCCGGCGCGCACAGTCACGTCGGCGGCGTCCGCTGGTGGAACGCGAAGCACCCGGGCCGTTACGCGGCGGCGCTGGCCGCCGGCCGCTCCCCCGGCGCCGGCCGCGAGGTGCTGTCGGCGGACGACCGGCGGGTGGAGCGGGTGCTGCTGGAGCTGCGGCTGGCCGAGGGCTGCCCGCTGACGCTGCTGCGCCCGGCCGGACGGGCGGCGGCCGAGCGGGCGCTGTCCGACGGCCTGCTCCGCCCCGACGCGTACGCCGACGGCCGCGCGGCCCTCACCCTCCGCGGCCGCCTCCTCGCCGACGCCCTCACCCGCGACCTGGTCGACTGACCGCGCTTCTTCCCGCCACCCGCCCGTCCCTTTCCCGGTGGGCTCCGCCCCCGCCCCCCTCGAACCCTCCGCCCGCCCGCGGAGCGACCCGGGGGAAGCCCCGGACACACGCCGAACGGCCGCCGGTCCGGGCCGCGCACCAGGCACCCGGGCGCCGGCGCGGGGCGCGGCCCTGCGCGCGACGGCGCGAGACCCGGCGCAGCCGCAGCAGGCCCGGGGCCGAGCCCCGGGAGACGCACGACGCACGGGCCGGGGCCCTCAGCCGGCCGGCCGGGCCAGGGGTGCCGGGCGGCGCTGCCCGGCACGGGCCCCGCGGCAGCGCGACTGCCGCAGGTGGCGGCCGGACCCGGAGCCGGGGCCCGGGGCGCAGCCCCGGCCGTGGGCGCCACGGGCTCCGGAGAACCCGCGGCAAGCGGTCACGCGGGCTCGTACATCTCGTCGATCAGCGTGCTGTACTCCGCCTCCACCACCGGGCGCTTGAGCTTGAGGCTCGGGGTCAGCTCGCCGTGTTCGACGTCCAGGTCGCGCGGCAGCAGCCGGTACTTCTTGATCGTCTGCCAGCGCTGCAGCCCGGCGTTGAGCTCCGCCACGTACCCGTCGATCAGCTGGCGGGTGCGCTCGTGGGCCATCAGCTCGGCGTAGTCCAGGCCGCCCAGGCCGTTCTCGTCCGCCCAGCCCGTGATCGCCTGCTCGTCGAGCGCGATCAGCGCGGAGCAGAAGTGCCGGCCGGCGCCGATCACCACCATGGTCGAGACGTACGGGCAGACCGCCTTGAACTGGCCCTCCACCTCGCTGGGCGCCACGTACTTGCCGCCCGAGGTCTTGAAAAGGTCCTTCTTCCGGTCGGTGATGCGCAGGTAGCCGTCGTCGGACAGCTCGCCGATGTCGCCGGTGTGGAACCAGCCGTCCGACTCCAGCACATCCGCCGTCTGCTCGGGCAGGCCGTGGTAGCCGTCCATGATCCCCGGGCCGCGCAGCATGATCTCGCCGTCGTCCGCGATCCGCACCTCGCAGCCGGGCAGCGCCTTGCCGACCGTGCCGGTGCGGTAGGACTCCTTGCGGTTGACGAAGCTCGCGGCGGCCGACTCGGTCAGGCCGTAGCCCTCCAGGATGGGAATGCCGGCGCCGGAGAAGAAGTAGCCGATGTCCGGGGTGAGCGCGGCCGAGCCGGAGACGCAGCCCTCCATCCGGCCGCCGAACGCCGCCCGCAGCTTGGCGTACACCAGCCGGTCGGCGACCGCGTGCTTCGCGCGGAGGCCGAACGGCACCGAGGGGGTGCCGGTGCGCCGGTGGTTCTCCTGGGCGGTCCTGGCGTACTCCTGGGCCACCCCGGCGGCCCAGGTGAAGATCCGGAACTTGGCCGCGCCGCCGGCCTTCGCCTTCATGGCGACGCCGTTGTAGACCTTCTCGAAGATCCGCGGCACACCGCACATCCGGGTGGGCCTCACCACCGGCAGGTTCTCGATGATCCGGTCGATCCGGCCGTCCACGGCCATCACGTGTCCGACCTTGATGTGCGAGGAGAGCAGCACCTTGCCGAAGACGTGCGCCAGCGGCAGCCACAGGTACTGCACGTCGTCGGTGTGCACCAGGTCGATCTGCTCGATCGCGTACCCCATGTACGACCAGGTGTCCTGCCGCAGCCGGACGCCCTTGGGGCGTCCCGTGGTGCCCGAGGTGTAGATCAACGTGGCCAGCTGCTCGGGGCGCAGCGCGGCCACGGTGTCCGTGACGCAGTCCGGGTTCTTCTCCAGGTAGGCGGTGCCGCGCTCCGCGAGGTCGCCCAGCGAGAGCACCCAGCCCTCGGGGTCGTCCGCGGTCGCCGCGGCGTCGCCGGCGTCGATCACCACGACGTGCCGCAGGCCGGGCAGCTCGGCCCGGTGGGAGCGGACCTTGGCGAGCTGGGCGGCGTTCTCCGCGATCAGCACCTTGCTCTCGGAGTCGGCGAGGATGAACGCCGTCTCCTCGCCGTTGGTCGTCGGGTAGACGGTGGTGACGGCGGCGCCGGCGCACATCACGCCGAGGTCGGCGAGGATCCAGTCGACGCGGGTGCTGGACGCGATGGCGACCCGCTCCTCGGGAAGCACGCCGAGGTCCATCAGCCCGGCGGCGATCGCGGACACCCGCTGGGCCGCCTCGGCCCAGGTGTAGCTGTGCCAGTCGTCGGGACCGTCACCCGCCGTGCTCACCGGGTAGCGGAACGCCTCCCGGTCAGGCGTGGCCGCGACCCGCTCCTGGAACAGGTGCGCCACGGACGGCGGTCGGGATTCGATCGACTGATGTGTCACGCTCACGACTTCCTCCGGGTGCCGCGCTGCAACGGAGCGACTGACGAGTAACTCTTGGGTGGCGATCAGGGTAAGGGTGATGGCCCTCGCATGTAAGAGGCTATTTCTGGTTCTTACCCGCGTCCTTGCCGGAGGACTTCCCCGATCCCTGGTCCGAGTCGGAGGAGAGCGCGGCGATGAACGCCTCCTGCGGCACCTCGACCCGCCCCACCATCTTCATCCGCTTCTTGCCCTCCTTCTGCTTCTCCAGCAGCTTCCGCTTCCGCGAGATGTCGCCGCCGTAGCACTTGGACAGCACGTCCTTGCGCATCGCGCGCACCGTCTCCCTGGCGATCACCCGGGAGCCGATCGCCGCCTGGATGGGCACCTCGAACTGCTGCCGCGGGATGAGCTCGCGCAGCTTGGCGGCCATCTTGACGCCGTAGGCGTACGCCTTGTCCTTGTGCACGATCGCGGAGAACGCGTCCACCTTGTCGCCGTGCAGCAGGATGTCCACCTTGACCAGGGCGGCGGACTGGTCGCCGATCGGCTCGTAGTCGAGCGAGGCGTAGCCGCGGGTCTTGGACTTCAGCGCGTCGAAGAAGTCGAAGACGATCTCGGCCAGCGGCAGCGTGTAGCGCAGCTCGACCCGGTCCTCCGAGAGGTAGTCCATGCCCTGCATCGCGCCGCGGCGGCTCTGGCACAGCTCCATGATCGCGCCGACGTACTCGCTGGGGGCGATGAGCGTGGCCCGCACCACCGGCTCCCGGACCTCGGCGATCTTGCCGGTGGGGTACTCGCTGGGGTTGGTGACCGTGTGCTCGGTGCGGTCCTCCATCTGCACCTGGTACACCACGTTCGGCGCGGTGGCGATCAGGTCGAGGCCGAACTCGCGCTCCAGCCGCTCGCGGATCACCTCCAGGTGCAGCAGGCCGAGGAAGCCGACGCGGAAGCCGAAGCCGAGGGCGGCGGAGGTCTCCGGCTCGTAGACCAGGGCCGCGTCGTTGAGCTGGAGCTTCTCCAGGGCGTCGCGGAGTCCCGGATAGTCGGAGCCGTCGATCGGATAGATGCCGGAGAAGACCATCGGCTTGGGGTCCTTGTAGCCCCCGAGCGGCTCCGTGGCGCCGCCCCGCTGGATGGTGACGGTGTCACCGACCCGGGACTGGCGCACGTCCTTCACGCCGGTGATCAGGTAGCCGACCTCGCCGACGGACAGCCCGTCCGCCGGGGTCATCTCGGGCGAGTTGACGCCGATCTCCAGCAGCTCGTGGGTGGCGCCGGTGGACATCATCTGGATGCGCTCGCGCCGGCCGAGCCGGCCGTCCACCATCTTCACGTAGGTGACCACGCCGCGGTAGGCGTCGTAGACCGAGTCGAAGATCATGGCGCGGGCCGGGGCGTCAGCCGCGCCGACCGGCGCCGGCACCTGGCGGACCACCTCGTCGAGCAGCGCTTCCACGCCCTCGCCGGTCTTGGCGGAGACCCGCAGCACGTCGCCGGGGTCGCAGCCGATGAGGTGGGCCAGTTCGGCGGCGAACTTCTCCGGCTGGGCGGCCGGCAGGTCGATCTTGTTCAGCACGGGGATGATCGTGAGGTCGTTCTCCATCGCCAGGTAGAGGTTGGCGAGGGTCTGCGCCTCGATGCCCTGGGCGGCGTCCACCAGCAGCAGGCAGCCCTCGCAGGCGGCCAGCGAGCGGGAGACCTCGTAGGTGAAGTCGACGTGGCCCGGCGTGTCGATCATGTTCAACACGTGCGCGGCGTCGCCGGTCGCCCAGGGCATGCGCACGGCCTGGGACTTGATCGTGATGCCCCGCTCGCGCTCGATGTCCATGCGGTCGAGGTACTGGGCGCGCATCTGGCGTTGCTCGACGACCCCGGTCAGCTGGAGCATCCGGTCGGCGAGCGTCGACTTGCCGTGGTCGATGTGCGCGATGATGCAGAAGTTGCGGATCAGGGCCGGGTCGGTGCGGCTCGGCTCCGGCGCGTTCGAGGGGGTCGCGGGCACGCGGCGTCCTGTCGGGTCATGGTCGGTGAGTCACTCCCCATCGTCCCACGGGGCGGGGCCGGCGCCGGATTGGGAGGCCGCCGGGTGCCGCTGGTAAGCTGGCCGACTGCGTCTGGTGCTGGGCGCACCAGAACCCGATCTTCTTGTCTCTCTACACCTACGTAAGGCTCATTCGTGGCGAACATCAAGTCCCAGATCAAGCGGATCCAGACCAACGAGAAGGCCCGGCTGCGCAACCAGTCGGTCAGGTCCGAGGTCAAGACCGCCGTCCGGCGGGCCCGCGAGGCCGTGGCCACGGGCGACTACGAGCAGGCCGAGGCCGCGCGCCGGGTGGCGGCCCGCAAGCTCGACAAGGCCGTGAGCAAGGGCGTGCTGCACCGGAACAACGCGGCCAACAAGAAGTCCGCCCTGGCCGCACAGGTCAACGCGCTGCAGAGCTGACGCCGCGGGCGGCCCCGCCGCTCCTCGGCACCCCCCGACCGTAGCGTTCGCCACTACGCCACGTACCGGTACCGGCAGACCCCGGGCCTCCCCGTCCCCACGGGTGGTCTGGGGTCTTCGGCGATGAGGCGGTAGGTTACGCGGCATGTCGATACCGGGGGGCAATCCCAACCCCTACATGCAGCCATCGGGCTCGCCTCAGCCCGCCCCCAACAATCCCTACGCGCAACCGGCGCAGCCGGCGCAACCCGCCTCCTCGGGGCCGCCGCCGCCAGGACCGCCGCCCGGCGCGAACCACGGATACCCCCAGCAGCAGGCCGCCGCGCCCTCGGCGAGCGGCTACGGCCCGATGGTCACGCCCAATCCGCCCGTCTCGTCCCGTTCCGGACGGGGGCTGCCGAGCTGGCTGTGGGCGGTCGGCGGCGTGGTCGTCGCCTCGGCGGTGTGGGGCGGCGTACTGGTCGCCACCGGCGGGCCCTCGGAGGCGGAGCCCCAGGAGCCCAGCCAGCCCCAGCCCAACCTGGCGGGGTACGAGTACAACGGCCAGATGTGCGACACGGCCGACACGACGTCCTTCGACAGGGACTACCAGGCCGACGGGTACAACGAGCCGAGCTCGCTGGCCGCCGAGCACGACCGGGTGGACCAGAGCGCCTGCACCTTCTATCTGGCGCCGGTCCAGGGCGACGGCTACAGCAGCCTCTACCTCACCTACCAGGCGGTCTGGCACAAGGGGACGGACCCGAAGCAGGAGTTCGAGGCGAGCTACCGCTCGCAGGAGCAGTACGAGGACGTCAACTACGACTACCAGGTCGAGCCCGTGGACGGGCTGGGCGACGAGGCGTACATCATCTACCAGACCAACTCCGTGGACGCCCGGCTGTCCCGGGTGACGCTCGGCGTCAGGGACGGATGGTTCGAGTACACGCTGATCTGGGACGCCTACATCGACACGACGTCCGACGCCTCGCTCGACTATCTGATGGAGCAGGACTACGTCACCGAGGCGATGCGGGAGTCCAGCATGGCCACCCTGGCGGCGTTGCAGGGCTCGGAGCAGGGCGGCGGCTCGGGGGGCACGGGCGACACCGGCGAGCTGGAAGGCGACGTCCCCCCGGACGCCTGACGCGGGACGCGCCCAACGCGGAGCTCGGCGGGCGCGGCTGCCCGGGCGGCCACAGGATCCGGCGGCGCGGGACCCGGCGGGTGCGCGCCCTCGGGCGGCGACGGAACCCCGGCAGGTACGCGACCCGGCGGGCACGGAACCCCGGCGGACGCGAGACCCGGTTGGCTCCCTGGTTCGGCGGGCGGGCCGGGCGGCGCCCGGGGTGCTCAGCGGCGCGGCGAACGCGCGGCGCCGGCGACGGTGATCACGGCGCGCTCCAGCGCGTACTCGGGATCGGAGCCCGCACCCTTGACCGCGGCGTCCGCCTCGGCGACGGCGCGCAACGCGGCCGCCACGCCGTCCGCGGACCAGCCACGCATCTGCTGGCGCACCCGGTCCACCTTCCACGGCGGCATGCCCAACTCCCTGGCCAGATCGGCGGGGCGCAGCCCCGAGGGCGCGGAGGCCAGCTTGCCGATGGCCCGCACGCCCTGCGCCAGCGCGCTGGTGACCAGCACCGGCGCCACGCCCGTGGCCAGCGCCCAGCGCAGCGTCTCCAGCGCCTCGGCGGTCCTGCCCTCGACGGCGCGGTCGGCGACGGTGAAGCTGGAGGCCTCGGCTCGACCCGTGTAGTACCGGGCGACGACGGCCTCGTCGATCGCGCCCTCGACGTCGGCGGCCAGCTGGGAGCAGGCCGCGGCCAGCTCGCGCAGGTCGCTGCCGATGGCGTCCACCAGCGCCTGGCAGGCGGCGGGCGTGGCGGAGCGCCCGGCCGCGCGGAACTCGCCGCGCACGAACGCCAGCCGGTCCGCCGGCTTCGTCATCTTCGGGCAGGCCACCTCCCGGCCGCCGGCCTTCCGCGCCGCGTCGAGCAGCCCCTTGCCCTTCGTGCCGCTGCCGGTGAACAGCAGCACCAGCGTGATCTCCTCGGCGGGCGCCGCCAGGTACGCCTTGACGTCCTTGACCGCGTCGGCCGACAGGTCCTGGGCCGCCCGGACCACCACCACCTTGCGCTCGGCGAAGAGCGAAGGGCTGGTCAGCTCGGCCAGCGTGCCCGTCGTCAGCTCGCCGGGGTCCAGCTCGCGGACGTCGGTGTCGGGGTCGGCCGCGCGGGCCGCGGCGACCACCTGCCGCACCGCACGGTCGATGAGCAGCTCCTCCTGCCCCACGGCGAGGGTCAGCGGCGCCAGCGGATCATCGGAGCTCGTCGTTCTGGCCATCGCGCCTCAGCATCTCACGCCGCTCTGACACCCGGGTTGTCTCCCGGTTCGGTGCCGTCCCGCCCGGCCGCCGCCCGGAGCCGGAAGACCCGGCGGTAGGTCTGCGGCGACACCGTGGTCAACCGCCCGAAATGGTGGCGCAGGTTGGCCGCGGTGCCGAAGCCGGTGTGCCGGGCGACGCTCTCCACCGGATCGTCCGTGGTCTCCAGCAGCTCCTGGGCCAGCCGCACCCGCTGCCGCACCAGCCACTGCAACGGCGTCAGGCCCAGGGCATCCCGGAACCGGCGGGCGAAGGTCCGCTCGCTCATGTGCGCCCGGCGGGCCAGCTCCGGCACGGACAGCTGCTCGTCCAGCCGGTCCTGGGCCCACAGCAGCACCGGCGCCAGGTCCCGCTCCCAGCCCTGCGGCTCCCGGCCGTCCGGCCACCTGGTCGCCCGCCCCGGCGGGCGGACGGGCTTGGCGTACTGGCTCTGCCCGCCCTCCCGGTGGGGCGGCACGACCATCCGGCGGGCCACCTCGTTGGCGACCGCCGCGCCGTGGTCGCGGCGCACCAGGTGCAGGCAGGTGTCTATGGCCGCGCCGGTGCCGGCCGAGGTGAGCAGGGTGCCGTCCTCGACGTAGAGGGCGGTGGGGTCCAGGCGGACCT
Source organism: Streptomyces sp. B6B3 (assembly GCF_039871525.1). Taxonomy (NCBI): domain Bacteria; kingdom Bacillati; phylum Actinomycetota; class Actinomycetes; order Kitasatosporales; family Streptomycetaceae; genus Streptomyces; species Streptomyces sp. B6B3. The sequence goes on from NZ_JBDPLU010000004.1 coordinate 371,538, forward strand.
CCGGGTACCGCCGGGCGAAGTCGTCGGCGTACATCCAGTGCATCGTGGCCCGGCGGCCGGCCAGCAGTCCGGCCGCGGCGAGCACGTGGATCCCGGAGCAGATGGAGACGATCCGCCGGCCCCGCTCGTACGCCTCGCGCACCGCCGCGACCAGCGGCTCCGGCGGCGCGAGCTGCACCTCCCGGGGGCAGGCCGCCACCACGACGGTGTCCGCCTCCGGCAGCTCCGCGAACCCGTGCGGGGTTTCGAGCCGGAACCCGGCCGCCGTGCGGGGCGGCGGCCCGTCCGCGCACAGCCGCAGCTCGTACCACGGATCGACGAGGTCCCGGCGGACGACGCCGAACACCTCGCAGGGCACGGCCAGTTCGAAGACCGGGGCGCCGTCGGTCACGGCGACGGCGACCAGATGGCCGCGGGGCTCGGCGGCGTTCATGGCAGGATTTTAGCGGCACCTGGCTTTTCTGCCGATGGCCGGTCGCGGAGCCGATCGGGAGGCTGACCGGCATGAACGACACGGCCAGTCAGCCCCGCGACGTCCCGACCGCCCGCGCTGCCGCTCCCCGAGCGACCGCGCCCGGCACGGTCGCCACCGGCCGGCACACCACCGGCCGTTACACCACCGCGCAGGCCACCGCGCTGTACGTGGGCGCGGTGCTGGGCACCGGCGTCATCACGCTGCCCGCGATGGCCGCCGAGACCGCGGGCCCGGCGTCGCTGGTCTCCTGGGCGGCGCTGGTGGCGCTTTCCGTGCCGCTCGCCGCGGCCTTCGCCGCGCTCGGCGCCCGTTATCCCGACGCCGGCGGGGTGTCCAGCTACGCCCGCATCGCGTTCGGCGACCGGCTCGCGTCGGTGGTCGGCTGGTGCTTCTTCCTCGCGGTGCCGCCCGGCGCCGCGGCGGCGGCGTTCTTCGGCGGCTCCTACGTCGCCGAGGCGTTCGGCGGCGGGAGCACCACCGCCACCCTCACGGCGGCGGCCCTCATGCTCGCCGTCACCTGCGCGAACGCCGTCGGGCTGCGCACCACCGGGCGGCTGCAACTGGCCCTCGCCGCGCTGCTGGTGACCCTGCTGGTGGCGGCCGTGGTGCTCTCGCTGCCGCATGCCAGGATGGCCAACCTGCAGCCGTTCGCCCCGCACGGCTGGGCGGCGATCGGCCCGGCGGCGACGCTGCTGGTCTGGAGCTTCGCCGGCTGGGAGGCCATCACGCACCTGGCCGCCGAGTTGCGCCGCCCGGCCCGCGACCTGCCCCGCGCGACCGGGGCCGCGGTGGCCGTCGTGGGGCTGCTCTACCTCTCCGTGGCGTTCGCCGTCATCGCGGTGCTCGGCAGCGCGGCGGCCGAGACCGACGCCCCGCTGGGCGAGCTGATGGCCGTCGGCGTCGGCGGCGACGCGCGGAAACTCGCCGCGGTGGCGGCGCTGCTGCTCACCCTGGGCACGATGAACGCCTACTACGCCGCCGCCGCCAAGCTCGGCGCCGCGCTCGGCCGGGACGGTTCGGCGCCGGCCTGGCTGGCCCGCGGCAGCGGGGTCGGCGAGGTGCCGCGCCGCGGCCTGGCCGTGGTCTCGGGTCTGGCGCTGGTCTCGCTCGCCACGGTGACGGCGGCCGACGTCGAGGTGCGCCCGCTGGTGCTGATGACCACGGCCTCGTTCGTGACGGTCTACGCGATCGGCGTGGCCGCGGCCCTCCGCCTCCTGCCCCGCGGCAGCGGGGGCCGGGCGGCGGCCGGGGCGGCGCTGCTCGCCGTCGTGGCCCTGCTGCTGATGTCGGGCGCCTACCTGCTGTGGCCGCTCGCGGTGTCCGGCGCCGCCCTGCTGTACCTGCGGTTGCGGCGGGCACGGACAATGGTCGGGTGACGGTCAACCGACTCATCCTGGTGCTGCCCGACCGCGAGGCCGCCGACGAGGTCGCGGCGGAGCTCGCCGTGCGCTACGCGCTGCCCGAGAACCCGCGGCCGGTCCGCGAGGCCCTGGCCGGCGAGGACGATGCCGAGGACGCCCAGTGGCTGCTGGTGGTGGAGCGGCCGGCCGACGAGGTGGAGGCGCTCACCGCGCTGGTGGAGGCCCACGACGGCTGGCTGGAGCGGGACTGAGGTCCCGACACCTCGCACGAGGGCACCCGGCCGGGTTCCGGGGTTTCGGGGTCCTGGGGTCCTAGGTCCGACGGCGCAGGTCGGAGGGCCGATCCGGGGCGTGGCGGCCGGCGTTAGCGTGACCGGACATGACGACCCACAGGCCGCCGGCGCGCGGCGGAGAACAGCGCAAGGCTGACGTGCTCCGGCGGTTGATCGAGGACGAGGACGCCTGGGTGTCCACCGCCAGCCGGAACGGGGAGACCTGCCTGGTGCCGCTCTCCTTCCTCTGGCACGACGGCGCGCTGGTGATGACCACCCGCGCCGCCAACCCGACCGCCGTCAACGTCGCGGAGACCGGCCGGGCCACCCTCGCGCTCGGCCACACCAGGGACGTCGTGCTCATCGAGGCGCGGGCCGAGGCGCTGGCGAACGACGCGCTGCCGGCGGCGACGGGAGACGCGTTCGCCGCGAAGCTCAACTGGGACACCCGGGGCCGGCCACAGTGGTGCTTCCTGCTCTGCCGCCCCCGCACGATCCGCGCCTGGCGCGAGGCGAACGAGCTCGCGGGCCGCCTGCTGATGGAGGACGGCGCCTGGCTCGTCTGACCGTGCCCGGCCGGGCACGGTCAGACGAGCCGCGACGGATCACCGTTCCCGGATCACCGCCCACGGATCACCGCCCACGGCTTCGGGGCCGTCAGCCCGTCCGCCGGCACGTCACGCGGGCTCCAGCCCCGGGCTGCCCGCCTCGGTCACGAAGCTGGCGTTCGTCGAGACCGACGCGTCGCCGTCCGCCTCGATGTGCGACACGGCCCGGTAGTCCGCCGTCAGCGACTCCGGCGTGAGCACGCAACGCGTGTAGCCCCGGCGCCCGTTGTAGTGCGCCACCCAGGGGTGCTGCATCCAGTCGTCGGTCCACTCGTCGGTCTCCGAACCGTCCCCGTCCGAGGCGATGGAGGTGCAGACCAGCTCGCTGCCGATGACCGGCGCCTCGGGGTCGGAGAAGTCCGCGAGCAGGTTGCCGGCGATGGCCCGGTGCGTGTCGCCGGTCAGCACGACGGGGTTGCTCACCGCGTCCTCGGCGAGCACGTCCAACAGCCGCTGCCGGGCGGCCGGGTAGCCGTCCCACTGGTCGGTTCGGCTGGTGGTCACCCGCATCACCGCGACCTGCTGGGCCAGCAGGTTCCAGGTGGCGCCCGAGGTCCGCAACCCGTCGTACAGCCAGCTCTCCTGCTCCGTGCCGAGGATGCTGCGCGCGGGATCGTTCTGCTCGTCGGCGTCGGCGGGCAGGTCGTGGCGGTACTGGCGGGTGTCCAGCACACTGATCGAGGCCAGGTCGCCGAAGCCCAGGCGGCGGTAGGTGAGGGCGTCGGGCCCCTCGGGCAGGGCGGGCAGCGGCAGCGGGGTGTTCTCGTACATCGCCTGGTAGGCGGCGGCCCGGCGCAGCGCGAACTCCTCCGGCGGGATGCCGTACTGCGAGTTGAGGTCGGCGTAGTTGTTCTGCACCTCGTGGTCGTCGTGGGTCACGACGAACGCCGTCGAGGCGTGGGCGGCCTGCAGGTCCGGGTCGGTCTTGAACAGCGCGTACCGCAGCCGGTAGTCCGCGAGGGTGGACGTCTCGTGGTCGTGCCCCTCGCCGAGCGAGACGCCCTGCCGCCACAGGTTGCTGGCGGTGATGGCGTACTCGTAGATGTAGTCGCCGAGGAAGAACACCATGTCCAGGTCCTCGGCGGCCAGGTGCCGGTAGGCGGCGAACCAGCCGTGGTACCACGCCTGGCAGGAGGCCGTGGCGAACCGGAAGGCGTCCGGCATGGTGCCCGGCGCCGGGGTGGTGCGCACCCGGCCGACCGGGCTGACGTAGCCCTGCGCGCGGAAGCGGTAGAAGTACGGGCGGCCCGCCCGCAACCCCTGCACCAGCGGGTGCACCGCGTGCCCCAGTTCCGGCGTCGCCCGCGCGCTGCCGGTCTGCACCACGCTCGCGAACAGCTCGTCCTCCGCGACCTCCCATTCCACGTCGAACTCCGTGGGCGGCATGCCGCCGCTGCCGTCCGGCGCCACCGGGTCGAGCGCGAGTCGCGTCCACAGCACGAACCCGTCCGCGGTGGGCTCCCCTGAGGCCACGCCGAGGCGGAACGGGTCGTCGGCTATTCGCTCCCCGACGCTGGCCGCCTCGGCGGTACCGGGCAGGCCGATGCCGGCGAGCAGGGCGGCGGAGGTGACCCCGGTGAGGCCGAGGAACGTGCGGCGGCGGGGGTGTCGGGGGGAGGAAGGGTGTGGGGGGATGGAACGAGCTTCCATGGGCAGCCGTTTCGTCCGGGCGCCGAGTGGCGCCGACCAAGCTGCACAGTGAACGACGCCGACGACCCGGCACAAGGGCGCCAACATACGTGCGGCATACGCGAGATGAACGTTCGGCGGGGCATTCCGGGCACGGCGGGCGGGAAACCGGTTGAGGGCCGACCGCGCCCGCTGACACGATCGCCGGCATGGTGCTGATCGTCACCGGGATGCCGGCGGCCGGAAAGTCGACGGTGACCCGACTGGTGGCCGCGCGGCTGCCCCGCGCGGCCCGCCTCGACGGGGACATGGTCAGCAGGCTGGTGGTCTCCGGCCGCGTCGGGGCGTTGGGCGAGCCCGCCGACGAGGCCGCGCGGCAGGTGGAGCTCTGCAACCGCAACCTGTGCACCCTGGCCAACAACTTCGCCGACGCCGGCTTCACCCCGGTGATCGACTGGGTGATCCCCACCCGCCGCCAGCTGGACTTCTTCGTCGCCACCCTCGCCCCGCGGCCGGCCCGGCTCGTCGTCCTGGCACCGGGCACCGACGTCTGCCGGTACCGCAACACCCTCCGCGCCGCCGAAGAGCGCTTCGACTTCGACGGCTACGAGGCCCTCGACGCCGAGATGAAGCGCGAACTCGGCGACGCCGGCTGGTGGTTCGACACCGCCGCCCTCACCCCGGAGGACACGGCCGACCGCATCATCGCCGAGGGGAAGCGTTGCCGCGGCGGCTGACGCTCGGCCGCCACCCGCCACCCGCCACCCGCCACCCGCCACCCGCCACCCGGCGGGCGGCGTCACGTCGGGTACGCGCGGACTGGCACGCGTCAGCCGTGCCGGACACCTACCTGCGGCTGTCCTCCGCGAGGGTGTGTGCGACGAGGGCGTTGGCGTGGCCGTGGCCCAGCCCGTGCTCGGCCTTGAGCCAGTTCACCAGCTCCATGTGCTTGGCCAGGGGCGAGGCGCGGATGAGATCCTTCCAATCCGCTATCGGGCGACCGTACTTCTTCTCGATGAAGGGGAAGTAGCTGGCAGGGCCCTTGACGCTGTCGGTCATGTCGGCGGTGTCCCGTCTGTCAGTGTTCGATGCTCCTCGACGGCTGGGACGGCTGACCGTTTCGCCGGACGCCCATCCGCCGCGGGGCGGTGTTGTCGCTGGTAGGACCGGCGGGCGCCACTCATGTCATCGGCCGACGAGGGTGTTCCGCCTCACAGCTCTCGGTCTCGGGCGGCCCCGCCGCGGCGGCCGACCTCGCTACGCGTCGATGTGGGCGGGCAGGTCGAACAGCGGGAACAGGCGCTGGGTGTCACGAAAGACACCAATGTCCGTGATCCGATCACCGGAAATGTCGATGACCTGGAGCGCCCAGGGCTCGAACCCCGCGCCGTCGGTGCTGGGCCGGTACTGGCCGAACGCGGGTGAGCCGTTCGCGAAGGTGGGGACCAGCCGTGACCCCCGGCAACCAACGGCCGGTCCGGTCAGCCACGCCCGGATGTCGCGGACACCTCGCATCCACAGGGCGTACGGCGGCAGGGACATGGTGGCGTCCACATGGAGCAGCATGCTCAGCTCCTCCATGTCGAAGCTTGAGAAGGCTGCCGCGTACCGCTTCGCCAGCGCCTGCTGGACGGCGCTGGGCGGCCGTGTCGCCGTGTCGTTGGTCGCCGCGCGCCGGGCGGCGAGCGTGGCACGGGCGCGCTGGAGTGCGCTGTTGACCGCGCCGACAGTGCAACCGTGCAGGTCCGCGACCTCGCGCGCCGAGAAGCCCATGACCTCCCGTAGCAGGAGCGTCGCGCGCTGCTTGGACGGTAGGTGCTGCAACGCGGCGATGAACGCCAGGCGCACCGACTCGCCGACCTCGGCCGCCTCCGCGGGGTTGTCCGTCGTACGGGTCAGGGCGGCCGGACACGGTTCGATCCAGAGGCTGGCCTCCAACGGAGTGCCCGGTGAGGTGGCCCCGCTGGTCGGGCCGGAGAGATCCATCGGGCGGGCCCGGCGCTTGCGTGCGGCAAGCGCGTCAAGGCAGACGTTGGTGGCGATGCGGTAGACCCACGAGCGGAGCGACGACCGTTCCTCGAACCGGTCGAGGCTGCGCCAGGCCCGGACCATGGTCTCCTGCACGGCGTCTTCCGCTTCGAAGACCGATCCCAGCATCCGGTAGCAGTAGCCGATGAGCTCGGCCCGGTGCCGCTCCAGCCGGGCCGCCCCCGTCTCGTGTTCGGACAGGACAGCCCCGGCGTCCAGACCGTTCATTCCCACTTCCTCACGCGCTCACGACCCGCCCGACGCGCGCCGTCGCGCGGACACGTGTCCCGGCGCCCGCACCTGCCGGCATCTCCGCCGCTTCGTCCACCGGGAGCACACGCCGCTCGGGCAGGATAGCTTCCGAGCGGTCAGAGACACCGACTACCTGCATGATCAGCTGGTTGACAGCCGACTTCGTGACAACGCGTGGCGGGCGCGACTCGCCGCGCGACCGTCTCCCGTTGGTTGGAGGCCCCCGCCCGTACCACCGGGGCCGGCCTCCCGGCCGGCCCTCGGCGAGGTGGCGACCTAACGCCCCGGCAGGGCCAGTTCCTCTCCCGAGACCGCGTCCACCACGCGCCGGTCACCCAGCTCCGCGTCCAGCCGCACCCGCACCGGGTCGACGATCATCTGGGCGGTGCAGCTCGCGTTCGGATGGGCCACACCCCAGCCCGAGACCAGGACCATCTCCTCCGTCTCGTGCACCAGCGCGCCGAAGTCGTCCATCACACACGCCGAGTGCCCCAGGTCCATGGTGATGCTCCGCTCCCCGGCACCGGCCTGCCGCACCCCCTCCAACGGCAGCAGGTCGGAGACCTCCCCGACCGCGGGCACCGCCCCCGGCCACTCCCCCGCCACCCGCTCGGCCCGGTCCTGGAACTCCGCCTCGGGCACCTCCACCTCCCACCCCTGCGGCTCCCCCTCGCCACACCCCGCCACCAGCAGCACCACCGCCGCGGCGGCCAGCGCCGCTCTCGCACACCCACGCATGCCCGTCCCCTCTCGTCTCCGCTCGTCCCGCCGCTCCGCAGGCCAAGGTCCCCGATGAGACGGAACGACGGCCCCATGCGTTCCGTCGGTAGCGGGAGACGGTGCCAGCCTCGGGTGAGCAGTCGAGCTCAGCCATGCCGGTAGGCGGTCACGCACTCACCTCGCTACCTTCAGCGCGTCTTCCCGATCTTCAGGGCCCGCGCCCGCTCTCCGGGGTTCTCTGGGCGGATTCGCTCGGCCAGACAGTGCCGATGGGAGACGATGGTGTGGCTTCCTGGGCCGTCGTGGCTCCGCGAGTCCAGGACGAGGGCGTCCCCTCCCGGGCTCAACGTGATCCGTTCTCCGCAGAAATCGCAACACCAGGCCAGTGACTCCAGGTCGGCAGCCCGGATGCTGAGCCGCACCCTCACCGGTGGATGCCAGCGATGGATCTGCTCGATCACCGCATCGATCCGGGAACCGACGGGGGGAAAGAGCGCGAGTAGTTCGTCATGGCTGCTCGTGGTCCGGGAGAACTGCTGGATCATGTCGATCGAAGCCGACAGACCCGCGTTCTCGTAACCGACGATCTCAACGACCACGCCCCATCGGTGATGACTCAGGACCTTGGCCTGCACCTTCTGGCCAGGCATGAGCGCCAGGCTCTCCGTCTCGAACCTCTCCATTTCCATGAACCGCCTCCCCGTCCTTCAGCTCGGCAGGCCGCGCCCGTCAGCGCTCAGGGCCTCCCGACGACGGGCGAGCGTCGGACCGTTTCCGGTGTGCCGAGGCAGCGGGGCGGTCGCGTCCTATCCGGACGTCCCGATCACGATGTCGATCGCGGTGGCGGTGTCCTCGGCAACATGAGTGGGCCGGAAGGAGCTCAGGGGCCAGGGTTGCCCGTTCGACACCCACACACTTCGGAGCCCTAGGGTGTCGGCGCCCGCGATGTCCGCCTGGGGTGAGTCGCCGACGACCCATGCGCCGGTGAGGGGCACTCCGGCGGCGTCCGCGGCGGCGTGGAAGATCTCCGGTCGCGGCTTCTTGTGGCCGACCCCCTCGGAGATCACCCAGCCCTGGACGAGTCGATGAAGTCCGGTGTGACGGATCTTGGCCTCCTGCTGGACGGTGCTGCCGTTGGTGACGATCACGCACGACCAGCCGTCGGCTCGGGCCTTCACAAGGGCCTCGCGGGAGGAGGCCGCCAACACGACCCGATCGGCGGCGCCGTGCTCAAGCAGGGCGCGGATGGCCGTGGCGGGAACCCGGTCCCCGTATCGGTCCGCCATGGCCGCGGCGACATCGTGGCGGGCGGCGTAACCGCTGGCGTCGACGGCCATCACCCAGCTGAGGTCCGTGGTGGGCAGACGATGCTCGACAAGGAACGCGGCGACGGCGCCACGGAAGGCCGCGTCACGGTCGACCAGGGTGTTGTCGAGGTCCAGCAGCAGCAACGGCACGATCGGCAGTAGACCACGAGCGACGTTCTCGAGGCAGGCGGGTTTCCCCGTCCCGGATCGACGTCTGCTCGGGCAGCGTCCACGAGGATGGCCCCCATGACGCTCGTGATCGAAGCCCCCCACACCGACGACGCCGCGTCTCTGGGGCCTCCGCGCCCGGGGGGAATCCCTGCCCGTCCGTGACCGGTGGCGTCTGAGCACGGCGGTGGGGCCCGCGGGGGTGTGGGTGATGGCGAGGGTGCCGTGGAGGTCGGTGCGGACGGTGGTGGCGCCGGCCTGGTCGAGGGCGGCGAGGGTGGTGGGGGCCGGGTGGCCGTAGTCGTTATCGGCGCCGGCGGAGACCACGGCCAGGCGGGGGCTGAGCTGGTCGAGGAGCGGCGGGTGTTGGGCGGCGGAGCCGTGGTGCGCGACCTTCAGGACGTCCACCTCCGGCAGCGTCGGATACGCGGCGAGGAGGCGTCGTTGGGCCTCCGGCTCCAGGTCGCCGGGGAGGAAGACGGTGATCTCGCCGGCCGTGAGGAGCAGCGTGACGCTGGCGTCGTTGGCCTCGAAGCCCAGGGCTTCCGCGTTCGTTGGTGGCCAGAGGACCTGCCAGGACAGGGTGTCGCCCAGGCTGTGCCGTACGCCGGGCGTGGCGGGCAGCACGGGTACCTCGGCCTCGGACGCGATGCGCTCCACGAACGCCGCCTGCTCCGGTGAGTCACGGACCGTGGAGGTCTGGATGGCCTCCACCCGCCGGCCGTTCAGCGCTCCTGGGAGGCCCGAAACGTGGTCCGCGTGGAAGTGGGTGAGGATCAGTAGCGGGATGTGGGTGACGGCGAGGTCGCGGAGGCAGATGTCGATGGCCGCCGGGTCCGGGCCCGTGTCGATCACCAGGGCGGAGTGCCCGCCGGCGGACAGCACCAGCGCGTCGCCCTGGCCCACGTCGCACGCGACCAGCAGCCAGTCCGGTGGCGGCCAGCCGGTGAGCAGGCGGGGCAGGGGCGCGGGCCGGACCACGGCGAGAAGCAGGACCAGGACGCAGAGGGCCGCCGGCCAGCGGTGGTGGAGGGCGTGACGGGCCAGCGGGAGTGTGGCCACGGTGACGGCCGTGAGCAGGGCCGCGCCCCACCAGCCGCCGGGCCAGCCCAGCTCCGCGCCCGGCAGGTCCGCCCCGGCGTGCGCCACGGCGACGACCCAGCGGGTCGGCCAACTGGCCAGCCACGCACACGCGGCGGCGAGCGGCGGCGCGAACGGTGCGCAGGCGAGGGCCAGCCAGCCCAGGACCACGGCCGGCGGGACGGCGGGGCCGGCCAGCAGGTTGCACGGGATCGCCACCAGGCTGGTGGCGGCGGTGAAGACGGCGACGACCGGTGCACACACGACGTGGGCGGCGGCCGCCACCGCGAGGCATTCGGCGAGCCAGCCCGGCACGCGGCGGCGCCGCAGCGCCCGGCTCCAGCGCGGCGCCAGGACGAGCAGCGCACCGGTCGCCAGGACGGACAGGAGGAACCCGAAGGAACGCGCCAGGGCCGGCTGCCACAGCACGAGGAGCAGCGCGGCGGTGGCCAGGGCGGGCAGCAGCGCGCGGCGGCGCCCGGTGCCGATCGCCAGCAGCACGACGCCGCCGCAGACGGCGGCGCGCAGCACGCTGGGCTCCGGGCGGGCGACGAGGACGAAGCCCAGGAGCAACGCGCCGCCCAGCGCGGCGGTGACGCGCAGCGGCACGCCGAGGCGCGCGGCGAGGCCGCGGCGTTCGACGCGGGACGCGACCGCCGCGGGTCCGATCAGCACGGCCAGGATCAGCGTCACCTGGGCACCGGACACCACGATCAGATGGGTCATGCCGCTGGCCTCCACGGCCTCGGCGAGGCCGGGCGGGACGGCGGAGTCGTCGCCGACCACGAGCGCGGGCAGCAGGCCGCGCGGCTCCTCCGGCAGACCGGCCACGGCCGCACGTAACCCGTCCCTGAGCTGCCCCGCCACCCGCTGCGCGGTGCCGGGATCCGCGACGACGGGCGGCGGGCCGGCGTCGATGACCCGGAGCACGGCGGCCACCTCCACGGCCAGCCGCCCCGGCATCGGCTCCGCGACCCGGGCCCGGACGCGCAGCTCGGTGCGGGGCAGCAGCCGCTGCCAGTCGTCCGTTTGGTCGGCCTCCACCACCAGGAGCACCGGGGTGCGGACGGATTCGGCGCCGCGGTCGGTGCCGACCTCGGTCGCCTCGGCGGTGAGCAGCACGGGCCGCGGGGCGTCGGGCCGTCCCGCCCGAGGGGGCGCGAGGCGGGGGTCCGCGGTGAGCGTCACCTCGGCGGTGACGGTCGTGCCCGCCGCCTCCGGCAGCGGTCCGGCGTGGGCCGCCGCCGCGTGCAGCCCCGCGCCGGCGATCCCCGCGCCGGCCCCCGCCAGCACGGCGGCGAGCGCCACGGCGAGAGAGGCGCGCCGATGGCGCGCGCGGGCCAGACTGGCGGCCCCGTGAGCCGGCAGTGCGGGCGGGCGGCTCGGCGGAGGGTCGGCGGCCGGCGCCCTGGGGTGGCCAGCGGAGACGAACTCCTCGGGCTTGTCGGGCAGGTCGAGCGGGTCGGGCGAGACGGTCGACGCGGGAAGCGATCTGTGGCGGGACCAGAGGGCGAGGGCCACCGCGGCCAGGGCGCAGGCCGTGGCGGCGGCCACCGCCTGGCCCGTCGGGGCGGCCACGGCCCAGGCGGTGGCCGCCCAGGTGGCCGCTGCCGGTGGCAGGAGTCGCAGATCGGACGGCCCGTGGGCGCGTGGGTTGGCGGCGCCCAGCCGGTGCCCGGACGCGGCGTGTACCGGGTGGCGCTCGCCCTCATGGCGTGACATGGTCCCGCAGCTCCGCCAGCCGGCTCTCGCCGATGCCCGAGACGTCGAGCAGTTCCTCGACGGTGGTGAAGCCGCCGCTCTGCTCGCGGTAGTCGATGATGTTCGCCGCCAGCACGGGCCCGATGCCTGGCAGTTGCTCCAGCTGCTCGGCGGTGGCGGCGTTGAGGCTGACGGGGCTGGTGGCCTCGGTGGTGCCCGGTGGGGCGGGGACGGGTCCGGCGGCCGGGGCGCCGACGACGATCTGCTCGCCGTCGACCAGCAGCCGGGCCCGGTTCAGCGTCTCCGTGTCGGCGCCCGGCTCCGCACCGCCCGCCGCGGCCAGGGCGTCGGCCACGCGGGAGCCCGCCGGGAGGGTGTAGACGCCGGGATCGCGCACGTCGCCCGACACGTCGACGACCACGGAGCCGTCGCCGGTCGGGGACGCCGAGGGCAGGGCGAGGACCTCGTCGGAGGTGAAGGCGGAGGTGGAGGTGGAGGTGGAGGTCGGGGAGGCGGTGGCCGTGGCGGGCTCCGCGAGCGACACGGGCTGCGGGCGGCCGGTCCAGAAGTGGTGCACGCCGAAGCCCACCGCGACGAGCAGCAGGAGGGCGAGCGCGGCCAGCGTCCGGGGCTCCATCCCGCACCGCGGCCCGGCCCAGTCCGGCAGCCGGTCCACGAGCGCCAGGCGCAGGCGCCTGGCGGGCGACAGTGGCGACAGCGGGGGCGCGGGATCGTCGCCGGCCGGATCCGCGGGCTCGCCGGCCTTCGGCGGCGCTGGGCGCACCACGCGGACCGGCGGGTCGCCACGGCCGGTCCCGGGTGTGGCCCGAGCCTGCGGCGGTCCGGGGAGGTGAGCGTCGGCGGCCGGAGGCAGGTCAGCCGATTCCGGATCGGCCGCCCTGACCCAGGAGGGCGGCCGGTGGGGGGCGGCGCGGGGCGGGGCGGCCTCGGGTGGGGTGAGCGGGGCGGTCCCGACCGGCGGGGCAGCCGCCCAGGACGGCGGCACGGCGGTGTCGCGGAGGCCGTCCGGGGAGCGCGCCGGATGCGCGGTGGCGGGGGCGGCCGCCGGGGGCGCCTCGGCCCAGGAGGGGCGCGAGGGTGGTGGGGCCGAGGGGGCGCGCGGGAGGATGCGCCAGCCGGTGAGCGGGGTGGGGGCGCGGCGGGCCCGGGTGGGGTGCCGGCCGGGGCCTGTGCCGCCTCGGGACCCGGGCCCTCGACCCGCCCCCGACCTGCGCGTTCGCGTCTGCATGACACACGACGCTAGGTCCGCGGGCCTCGCCGTGACGGCCCTCGACGGGATCTGTGGACGGCCACGGCCCTGTGGACAACTCGGCTCCCCGAACGGGTGGCTGCCGCCGGAAGCATCGCGGCGGGGCGGCGGGAACGCCCCGCCCGCTCCAGGAGGCACCCGCTCGGTCACGCGACCGCGCGGCCTCCGTCCCGTTGCACGGGCCCCTCCGGGCCCGAGGCCCGGCCGCCCCACCCGTCCGGACACCACCCGGACCGGCGACCCGGCGGCCCCGCCGACCCACCAACGACACCGTGCGCGCGCCGTCCCACCAGACGGGACTCAACGCGCACGAAGTCGCCCGCCGCCGGGCGCGACAGCGACCGCCCCGGCGGGACGCGCAGCCCGTGCAGTGGCCCGCCACCCACGACATCGTGCGGGTACCGTCCCACCAAGTGGGACGCAGCGCGCACGAAGTCGGTCAGGCGCCGCCACGTCAGCGCACGGGGCGGGCGTGCCGGGTTCCGGACGCCACGGGCGGGCGGCCCGCGGGAGTGCTCGCCGCCGGCGGCAGCGGGGGCGGGGCGTACCGCGCGCGGACTCCGCGGCTTCCAGCCCGGTAAGGGCCTAGCGGGGGGAGACGACCGCGCCCAGGAGGCCGGGGCCCGTGTGGGCGCCGAGGACGGCGCCGACCTCGCTGACATGGAGTTCGGCCAGGCCCGGGAGGCGGCTGCTGAGGCGTTCGGCGAGTTGGCGGGCGCGTTCCTCCGCGGCCAGGTGGTGGACGGCCACGTCCACCGGGCCCGAGCCGGCCTGGTTGGCGGCCAGCTCCTCCAGGCGGGCGATGGCGCGGGACGCGGTGCGCACCTTCTCGCGGAGCTCGATCCGCCCGTCCGCGAGCTCCAGCAGCGGTTTCACCGCGAGCGCCGAGCCCAGCAGCGCCCGGGCGGTGCCGATCCGGCCGCCGCGGCGCAGGTGCTCCAGCGTGTCGACGTAGAAGTAGGCGCGGGTGGACTCGGCCCGTTTGACCGCCTCCGCCACGGCGTCGTCCAGCGAGCCGTCCGCCGCGGCCGCCTGCGCCGCGGCCAGCACGCAGAAGCCGAGCGCCATCGCGACCATGCCGCTGTCCACCACCCGGACCGGCACCGGCGCGTCGCGGGCGGCCAGCACGGCCGCGTCGTGGGTGCCGGAGATCTCGGACGACAGGTGCAGGGAGACGACGCCGCCGGCGCCGGCCTCGGCCGCCCGGCGGTAGGCCGCGGCGAAGACCGCGGGGCTGGGCCGCGAGGTGGTGACGGGCAGCCGGCGCTGCAGGGCCTCGGTCAGCCGCCGCGTCGCGTCCTCGGAGCCGTCCTCGAACGGCTGGCCGTCGAGGACCACGGTGAGCGGGACGACCGTGATTCGGTGCCGCGCCACGGTCGCCGGGGGAAGGTAGGACGTGGAGTCGGTGACGATGGCGATGGTGCGGCGCATGGAATCGCAGGGTAGCGGGCCGGCGGGCGGGTCACCCCTCGGCGCCCTCCGAGCGCGGCCCCGGACGGGTCTGCGGGTGGGGTTGTGGACGGGGCTGCGGGCGGGGCTGGGGCGGTCGGGACGGGTCCAGCCGGTGCCGCTCGGGCTCGGCGACGGCGGGCCGGTCGGCGGTGCCCCGCGCCCCGCCCTCCACCGCCTCCCAGTGCCGCAACGCGGCGGCCTCGGTGTCGATCTGTTCGTGCAGCGCGTCCAGCGCGGCCGTGTCCTCCTGGTGGTGCCGGGCACGGTCCTGGGCGGCGAAGCGGAGCGAGTCGGCGGAGCGGGTGATGCGCTCGGCGCGCTCCCGCAGCTCCGGCAGCCGGGTGGTGACGCGCAGCCGGTCGGGTTCGCGGCTCATCAGCGCCGCCAGCTCACCGTCCAGCTGTCCCGCGTGGTCCTGGAGCCGGTCGAGCAGGGACAGCGCCTCGCGGAGCGCGGGATCGTCGGCGGAGCCGGCGACCAGCGTGCCGCGGGTGCTGTCCAACGAGGCGCGCAGCGCGCGGCGCAGCCGGGCCACCTCGCCGACGGGCCCGAGCTGGGCGGACCGGGCGGCGAGGGTGGCCTCGTTGACGGCGCGGCCGACGTGGTGCTTGGCGCGGCGCACGCCACGACGTACCGCCCGCACCACGCGCACCACCAGTATCACGAAGACCAGCGCGGTCAAGGCGAGGACCAGCAGAGCGATTTCCACGCCCCCAGCCTAGGCCCGTCGCCCGGTTCGTACGAAGTCCCGACGGAGCGACGGACCGGACGGACGGCAGGAGCGGGCCCGCCCGGGCCCGGGCGGGCCCGGCCAGGACGGGCCCAGGCGGGAGGCCTCACGCGGGGACGATGTTCACCAGCTTCGGCTCCCGCACGATCACCTTGCGGATGTCCGCGCCGCCCAGCGCGGCCGTGACCGCCGGGTCGGCCAGGGCCAGCTTCTCCAGTTCGGCTCCGGCGATGTCCGCCGGCACCTCCAGGCGGGCCTTGACCTTGCCCCGCACCTGGACGACGCAGGTGACGGTCTCGTCGATCGCGTAGGCCGGGTCGGCGACGGGGAACGGCTGATGGGTGACGCTGTCCTCGTGGCCCAGCCGGTGCCACAGCTCCTCGGCGGCGTGCGGCGCCAGCGGGGAGATCAGCAGCACCAGCGTCTCGGCGACCAGCCGCGGCACCCGGCCGCTGCCCAGCCGGACCGCGTGGTTGTTCAGCTCGGTGATCTTGGCGATGGCCGTGTTGAAGCGCAGCCCGTCCAGGTCCTGGGTGACCCCGTGGATCGCCTTGTGCATGGCGCGCAGCGTGGCCTCGTCCGGCTCGGCGCCGGGGCCCGGGTCGACCACGGTGACCTCGCCCGTGGCCTCGTCCACCACGTTGCGCCACAGCCGCTGCAGCAGCCGGTACTGGCCGACCACGGCGCGGGTCTCCCAGGGGCGGGAGACGTCCAGCGGGCCCATGGCCATCTCGTACAGGCGCAGGGTGTCCGCGCCGTACTCCTCGCAGATCTGGTCGGGCGAGACGACGTTCTTCAGGGACTTGCCGATCTTGCCCAGCTCGCGGGTGACCCGCTCGCCCTGGTACGCGTAGCCGCCGTCGTCCGGCAGTTCCTCGACGTCGGCGGCGGGCACCGGGAAGCCGCGGCTGTCCCGGTAGACGTACGCCTGGATCATGCCCTGGTTGAACAGCTTGTGGTACGGCTCGGGCGCGCTGACGTGGCCCAGGTCGAACAGCACCTTCTGCCAGAAACGGGCGTACAGCAGGTGCAGCACGGCGTGCTCCTGGCCGCCGATGTACAGGTCGACGCCGCCCGTGGTCATGCCCTCGCGCGGCGCCATCCAGTACCGCTCGATCTCCGGGTCGACCAGCCGCTCGGCGTTGTGCGGGTCCAGGTACCGCAGGTGGTACCAGCAGGAGCCGGCCCAGTTGGGCATGGTGTTGGTCTCCCGGCGGTACCGCCGGGGTCCGGCGCCGTCGCCCAGGTCCAGGGTGACGTTGACCCAGTCGTGGTTCCGCGACAGCGGCGTCTCGGGCTGGGTGTCGGCGTCCTCCGGGTCGAAGGTGCGCGGGGTGTAGTCGTCGACCTCGGGCAGCTCCAGCGGCAGCATCGACTCGGGCAGCGGGTGGGCCACGCCGTCCTCGTCGTAGACGATCGGGAAGGGCTCGCCCCAGTACCGCTGGCGGCTGAACAGCCAGTCGCGCAGCCGGTAGTTGACGGTGCCCCTGCCCACGCCGTGGGACTCCAGCCAGGCGTTCATCCGGGCCTTGGCCTCGGGGACCGGCAGCCCGTCCAGGGACAGCGAGTCGTTGGCGGAGTTGATGATGGTCGCGTCGCCGGCGTTGAACGCGTCGTCCCAGCTGGCCGGGTCGGTGCCCCTGTCATCGACGGGCTGGACCACGCAGCGCATCGGCAGGTCGAAGGCGCGGGCGAAGGCGAAGTCGCGGCTGTCGTGGGCCGGCACGGCCATGATGGCGCCGGTGCCGTATCCCAGCAGCACGTAGTCGGCGACGAAGACGGGGATCCGCTCGCCGTTGACCGGGTTGGTGGCGTGCGCGCCGGTGAAGACGCCGGTCTTCTGCCGGGCGTCGGCCTGCCGCTCCAGGTCCGACTTGGCGGCGGCCTGCTTGCGGTAGGCGGCGACCGCCTCGGCCGGGGTGGCGTGCCCGCCGGTCCACGCGTCCCTGGTGTCCGCGGGCCAGGCGGCCGGCACGATGGTGTCGACCAGCGGGTGCTCGGGCGCCAGCACCATGTAGGTGGCGCCGAACAGGGTGTCCTGGCGGGTGGTGAAGACCTCCACCTCGCCGCCGCCGCGCTGGCCCGGCTGGCCCTCGTCGCCCACCGGGAAGCGCACCCGGGCGCCCTCGGAGCGGCCGATCCAGTTCCGCTGGGCCAGCTTGATGGCCTCGGGCCAGTCCACGGTGTCCAGATCGGCCGCCAGCCGGTCGGCGTAGGCGGTGATCCGCATGTTCCACTGCCGCAGCTTGGCGCGGAAGACCGGGAAGTTCCCGCGCTCGGAGCGGCCGTCCGCGGTGACCTCCTCGTTGGCCAGCACGGTGCCCAGGCCCGGGCACCAGTTGACCGGGGCGTCGGAGGCGTACGCCAGCCGGTACGCGCCCAGCGCGTCGGCGCGCTCGACGGCGCTCAGCTCCTGCCAGGGGCGCCCGTCGGGGGTGGCGCGGTCACCCGAGGCGAACTGCTCGACCAGCTCCGCGACGGGCCGCGCCCGCCCGGCCTCGGTGTCGTACCAGGAGTTGAAGATCTGCAGGAAGATCCACTGGGTCCACCTGTAGTAGTCCGGGTCGATGGTGGCGAACGAGCGGCGGTCGTCGTAGCCCATGCCCAGCCGGCGCAGCTGCGCGCGGTACGTGGTGATGTTGCGCTCGGTGGTGGTCCGGGGGTGCGTGCCGGTCTGCACCGCGTACTGCTCGGCGGGCAGGCCGAAGGCGTCGAAGCCCATGGTGTGCAGCACGTTGTGCCCGGTCATCCGCTGGAAGCGGGCGTACGCGTCGGTGGCGATGAAGCCCAGCGGGTGCCCGACGTGCAGGCCCGCGCCCGACGGGTACGGGAACATGTCCATGACGTACTTCTTGGGCCGGGCGGCCTGCTCGGGGTCGCCCGTCAGGTCGCCGTCCCCGGGGTTCGGCGTCTCGTACGTGCCGTGCCGCTCCCAGTAGTCCTGCCAGCGCCCCTCGATCTCCGCGGCCAGGCTCGCGTCGTACCTGTGGGGTGTCTCGCTCATCGTTATCGCAGCTCCATCGGTCGTCTCCGCCCACGAATCCGCCCACGAAAAAACCCCTCGCACAGGAGGGGTCGGCCGCGCTGAACGGGGCTGGTTCAGCGCGGCCGCGTAAGCAGAAGGCGTACGGCGCGCATGGCGTCAGGGTACCGCACCCCCCGTGGGCGCCGCGGCGCGTTTCGCGGCGCCCGGGGGGCGTCAGATGTGCCTCGGGCCCGTCAGTCCTTCGAGCTGAAGGCGGCGTCGAAGGCGGCCTCCGGCGGGTCGAAGAAGTTCGCGCGGACGTACTGCACCGCCTCGGCGGCGCCGCGCAGCCGGTCCATGCCCGCGTCCTCCCACTCGACGGAGATCGGGCCCTGGTAGCCGATGGCGCCGAGCACCCGGAAGCACTTCTCCCAGGGCACGTCGCCGCGCCCGGTGGAGACGAAGTCCCAGCCGCGCCTGGCGTCCGCCCACGGCAGGTGGGAGCCCATCCGGCCGTCCCTGCCGTTGCCGGTGCGGAGCTTCGTGTCCTTGCAGTCCACGTGGTAGATGCGGTCGCGGAAGTCCCACAGGAAGCCGGCCGGGTCGATGTCCTGCCACACCATGTGGCTGGGGTCCCAGTTCAGGCCGAACGCCTCCCGGTGACCGATCGCCTCCAGGGTCCGGACGGTGGTCCAGTAGTCGTAGGCGATCTCGGAGGGGTGCACCTCGTGGGCGAACCGGACGCCGACCTCGTCGAAGACGTCGAGGATCGGGTTCCAGCGGTCGGCGAAGTCCTGGTAGCCCGCCTCGATGTAGTCGGCCCCGACCGGCGGGAACATCGCCACGTACTTCCAGATGGCCGAGCCGGTGAAGCCGACCACGGTGTCCACCCCGAGCCGGGCGGCGGCCCTGGCGGTCGTCTTCATCTCCTCGGCGGCGCGCTGCCGCACGCCCTCGGGCTCGCCGTCGCCCCAGATCCGGTCGGACAGGATCGCCCGGTGCCGGTGGTCGATGGGGTCGTCGCAGACGGCCTGCCCGGTGAGGTGGTTGGAGATGGCCCACACCTTCAGGCCGTTCTTCTCCAGGATGTCGCGCCGGGACTGCAGGTAGTCGTCGTCCTCGGCGGCGCGCACCACGTCGAGGTGGTCGCCCCAGCAGGCGATCTCCAGGCCGTCGTAGCCCCATTCGCCGGCGAGCCGGGCCACCTCCTCGAAGGGCAGGTCGGCCCACTGCCCCGTGAACAACGTGATCGGTCGGCTCATCGCGTCTCCTTGGCGTCGTGGCCGGTCTGGTCGGCCTCGTGGCTCCTTCTGCCCGGCGTACGCCGGCTCATCCCGGGGGTCCCGGTCATCCGGGGACCTCCGTCCAGGCGCTGCCGCCGGCCGCGCTGGCCTCGACGGCGGCGAGCACCCGCTGCACCCGCAGGCCGTCGGCGAAGGACGGTTCGGGCCCCGTGCCGTTCGCGATCGCCGTGAGCAGGTCGACGGCCTGGTGGGTGAAGGAGTGTTCGTAGCCGAGCAGGTGGCCGGGCGGCCACCACGCCGCAAGGTACGGGTGTGTGGCCTCGGTGACCAGCACCCGCTTGAACCCGGCGAGGGCCGGGTCCTCGGTGTGGTCGTAGACCTGGAGCACGTTCATGTCCTCCAGGTCGAAGGCGAGGCCGCCGTCCGTGCCGTTGATCTCGATGCGCAGCGCGTTCTTCCGGCCGGCGGCGAACCGGCTGGCCTCGAAGGTGGCCACCGCCCCGCCCGCGAACCTGGCCAGGAAGAGCGCCGCGTCGTCCACCGTGACCGGGCCGCGGTCGCCGTCACTCGACGCGGTACCGGCCAGACCGCTGAACGACGCGGGCTGCGGGCGTTCCTTGACGAACGTCTCCAGCATCGCGCTGACCCCGGTGATCTTCTCGCCGGTGACGTACTGGGTGAGGTCGACGATGTGCGCGCCGATGTCGCCCAGCGCTCCTGAGCCGGCCTTCTGCTTGTCCAGCCGCCAGGACAGCGGGGTCTCCGGGTCGGAGAGCCAGTCCTGGAGGTACTGGGCCCGCACGTGGCGCAGCTGCCCGAGCCGGCCCTCGGCGACCAGCTTCCGGGCCAGGACGATGGCCGGGACGCGGCGGTAGGTGAAGCCGACCATGGCGCGGACGCCGGAGCGGGCGGCCTTCTCGGCCGCCTCCGCCATCGCCTCCGCCTCCTCGACGCTGTTGGCCAGCGGCTTCTCGCACAGCACGTGCTTGCCGGCCTGGAGCGCCGCGATGGCGATCTCGGCGTGGGTGTCGCCCGGCGTGCAGACGTCGACCAGGTCGACGTCGTCGCGCGCGACGAGCCGCCGCCAGTCGGTCTCGACGTCGCCCCAGCCGAACTTCTCCGCCACCGCGCCCGCCGCCTCGCGGTTCCGCCCGGCGAGCGCCGCGAGCCGCGGCACCAGCGGGAGGTCCTCGAAGAAGCTGGGCGCGTTCCGCCACCCGTGGGAGTGTGCCGCGCCCATGAACGCGTACCCCACCATGCCGACCCCCAGCGTCGGCTTGCCGTCAACGGTCATGTGTCCGCCTTTCGTGGGTCGTGGCCTTCGTGGCCACGACCAAGCGTGGGTCAGCCCCCGAGCCGTGGATCAGGACTCGAATGCCTGGTCGATGTACTGGTCGACGTTGTCCGCCGTCACCACGGGCGCGTCGAGCACGATGCGCCGCGGCACCTCGACCTGGACCAGGTCCGACAGGCCCTTGCCCTGCGCGAGCAGCCGGGCCAGCTTGATGCCGTCCGCGGCCTGCGTCGGCGGGTAGAGCACCGTCGCCTCCATCTCGCCGTCCTGGATCCAGCGCATGGCGTTGGCCGAGCCGGCGCCGCCGATGAAGAAGAACTCGTCGCGGCCCGCGTTGTCGAACGCCTGCTTGACGCCGACGCCCTGGTCGTCGTCGTGGTTCCAGATGATGTCGATGTGGTCGGCGGCCTGGAGCAGGTTCGACGCCTGCGCCTCGCCGGACTCGACGGTGAACTGGGCGGCGACCCGGTTGTCCACGGTCTGGTTGCATTCCTCCAGGGCGTCGTTGAAGCCGTCGGTGCGCTCCTGGGTCAGCGGCAGCGAGTCGATGCCGGCGATCTCGGCGATCACCGGGTCCTCGAGGTTGTTCTCCTCGATCAGCTGGCAGGCGTAGTTGCCGGCGGACAGGCCCATGCCGTAGTTGTCGCCCAGGATGGTGACGCGGGAGGCGGCCGGGTCGGAGAACTCGCGGTCCACGTTGACCACCGGAATGCCGGCCTCCATGGCGCGCAGCGCCACGTCGGTGAGTTGGGCGCCGTCGGTCGGCAGCAGCACGATGGCGTCCACGCCGTCGTTGATGAAGGTCTCGATCTGGCTGATCTGGAGGTTGGGGTCGTTGGTGCCCTCGGCCACCTGCAGGTTGATGTCGGTGTACTCGTCGGCGACCTCGCGGGCGGATTCGGTGACCGCGGCGAGCCAGCCGTGGTCGGCCTCGGGTCCCGAGAAGCCGATGGTCACCTCCTCGCCTGGCTCGTCGTTGTTGCTGACGGCCGCCGGCTCCTGGTTCTCGTCGTCGTCCGAGTCCTCGGAGTTGCTGGTGCAGCCGGCCATCAGCGCGCCGGCGAGGCCGAGGGCCACCAGCGCGGTGAGGCGCCGGTGCATTCTGCGACGGGCGCGGGGAAGGGTCACGCGAACGGACATGGTCACTCCTTTGTGATGAAGCTAGACGTTCAGCGGGTGTCGCTCCGCCTCGCGACTCGCTGTTGCAGCAGCACGGCGGCGATGATGATCAGGCCCTTGGCGAAGGTCTGGGTCGAGGTGTCGACGTTGTTCAGGGTGAAGACGTTGGTCAGCGTGTTGAAGATCAGCACGCCGAAGACGGTGCCGACGATGGTGCCGCGCCCGCCGGTGAGCAGCGTGCCGCCGATCACCACGGCCGCGATGGAGTCGAGCTCGTAGAGCCCGCCGTGGGTGGCGGTGCCGGTGGTGGTGCGCGCCGTCAGCATGACCGCGGCGATGCCGCAGGCCAGGCCGGTCAGCGCGTAGAGCATCACGGTGTGCCGCTTGACGGCGATGCCGGCCAGCCGGGCGGCCGTGGCGTTGCCGCCGACGGCGATGGTGCGGCGGCCGAAGGTGGTGCGGTTCAGCAGCACCCAGCCGGCCACGGAGACCGCCACGAAGATCCACACCAGGGTCGGTATGCCGAGGATCTCGCCGTTGATGGTGTCCTCGAAGCCGTCCACCTCGACGATCTGGTTGCGCTTGTCGGAGAGCATCTCGGCCAGGCCGCGGGCGCCGGCCATCATGGCCAGCGTCATGATGAACGGCGCCATCCCGCCGTAGGCGATCAGCACGCCGTTGATGACGCCGCACACGGTCGCCACCAGCAGCGCGGTGAACACGATGAGGCCCCAGTGGTAGTCCTCGGCCATCTCCTGGGTGGCCACCGTGGTGGACCAGACGGAGGCGAGGGCGACCAGGGAGCCGACCGACAGGTCGATGCCGCCGCCGATGATCACGAAGGTCATGCCGATGCTGATCACGCCGATCACCGCGGACAGGCGGAGGATGGTCAGCATGTTGTCGGTGTCGACGAACCGGTCCCCGGCGGTCCACGCGCCCACCCCGCACAGCAGGGCCAGGGCGATGACCAGGCCCAGGTTGCGGCCGGCGGGGCTGCTCATGAAGCGGGCGAACCCGGACCGCGGCGGTGCCGCGGCCGCGGCGGCCGCCTTCTCGACGCGGCCGTGCTCGTCGGCCGGTGGCGCGGCCGGGACGGGCCCGGCAGTCGTCTGCTCGCTCACCCTGTCACTCACGGACGCACCTCGCTTCCTTCCATCACCAGGTCCAGCACCCGGTGTTCGTCGATGTCCTCGGCGGGCCCGGTGTGCACGACCTGTCCCTCCCGCAGCACCAGCACCCGGTCGGCCAGGCCGAGGACCTCGGGGACCTCGCTGCTGACCAGCACCACGGCGACGCCCTCGTCCGCCAGCCGGCGGATCAGCGCGTAGATTTCGCTGCGCGCCCCGACGTCCACGCCCCGGGTGGGCTCGTCGAGCAGCAGCACCCGGCACTCCCGCAGCAGCCAGCGGGCCAGCACGATCTTCTGCTGGTTGCCGCCGGAGAGGGTGCGCACGGCGCGTTCCACGCCGGCGGGCCGCACGTCGAGCGCCTTCGTGTGCTCCTCGGCGGCCCGGCGCTCGCCCGCGCCGTTGAGGAAGCCGCCCCGGGCGAACCGCCCGAACGTGGCCAGGCTGACGTTGCGGTAGACCGACTCGTCGAGCAGCAGGCCCTGGCTCTTGCGTTCCTCGGGGCATAGCCCGACGCCCGCCGCGACGGCGGAGCCCACCGAACCGCGCCGCAGGCGCCGCTCGCCGACCATGACGGTGCCGGCGGCGGCCCTGCGGGCGCCGTAGACGGTCTCCAGGATCTCGGAGCGGCCCGAGCCGACCAGCCCGGCGAGGCCGACGATCTCGCCGGCCCGCACCTGGAAGCCGATGTCGGCGAACACCCCGGGAAGGGTGAGGCCGGCGACGTCGAGCACGACGGGCGCGCCGTCCAGCGGGCGCCGCTCGGGGAAGAGGTACTCGATGTCCCGGCCGGTCATCAGGTGGATCAGCTGGCTGGTGGGGGTCTCCTCGGCGGGCAGGCCCGAGGCCACCGTGCGCCCGTCCTTCAGCACCGTGACCCGGTCGCCGATCTCCCGGATCTCCTCCAGCCGGTGGGAGATGTAGATGACGGCCACGCCCTCGGCGGTGAGGTCGCGGATGACGGCGAAGAGCCGCCCGACCTCCTCCTGGTCGAGCACCGCGGAGGGCTCGTCCATGATGATCAGCCGCACGTCGTGGGAGAGCGCCCGGGCCATGCTGACGATCTGTTGGCCGGCGGCCGAGAGATTGCCGACGAGGGTGCGCGGGGATATCTCGGGGTGGCCGAGGCGGGCCAGCAGTTCGGCCGCGTTCCGGCGTATCTCGCCCCGGCGGGAGAAGCCCGCGGTGGCCGGCTCGTGGCCGAGGTAGATGTTCTCGGCGACGCTGAGCCCGTCCACCAGGTCGAGCTCCTGGTAGATGGTGGCGATGCCCTGGCGCATGGCGGCCATCGGGTGGCTGAGCCGCACCCGCTGGCCGCGCCAGACGATCTCGCCCTCGTCGGGATGGTGGGCACCGGAGAGCACCTTGATCAGGGTGGACTTGCCCGCGCCGTTCTGGCCGAGCAGGCAGTGCACCTCGCCCGGCCGGACGTCGAGTTCGACGCCGTCCAGGGCGCGGACGCCGGGGAACGTCTTGACGATGCCGCGCATCGCCAGCAACGTGTCCGGCACCGCGTCCTGCTTGGTCGTGTCCTGCTTGGTCGTTGGGGTTGTGTCCGTCACGCCGCGCCTCCAGACAGCCGGGTCGGGACCGAGGTGGGGTCGGTGAGCACGGCCTCGAGCGCCACGTGGGCGCCGCCGCGGCAGGCCGCGGTGAAGCCGAGCGAGGACAGCTCGATGCGGCAGCCGCCGCGTCCCGGCAGCACCACCCGCTTGTCCAGTTCGGCCTCCAGCGCCTCCCGGAAGAAGTCGCCGAGCACCGCGAAGTAGCCGCCGAGCATGAGGACCCGCGGGTTGAACAGGTTGATCAGGGTGGCCGTGCCCAGGCCCAGGCTGACGCCGATGGCGCGCAGCCCGCGCAGCGTTCGGCCGTCGCCGAGCTCCGCCCGGCGGCGGATCTCGGCGAGCCGGACCTCCAGGTCGACGGCCGGGTCGGCGACCCGGTCGGACGGGTCGGCCACCTCGCGGAGCAGGGCGGCCAGCCCGATCGACGTCTCCCAACAGCCGGACTGGCCGCAGCCGCAGGGCTGGGCCGGGTCGCCGATCGGCAGGTGGCCGATCTCGCCGCCGTAGCCCTGGGTGCCGCGGAGCAGGGCGCCGTCGACGATCACGCCGCCGCCGACGCCGGTCTCGCCGGTGATGTACAGCAGGTCGGACACGCCGGCCGAGGCGCCCATGGTGTGCTCCGCCAGGGCGCCGAGGTTGGCGGCGTTGTCGGTGTGCACGCCGGCCCGGATGCCGGCGCGGATCCTGGGGCGCAGCTCGCGGTCCGCGGTCGCGGCGCGGTCGGCGAGCCGGGCGGCCAGCTGGTCGGCCACGCCGACGTCGCGCCAGCCCAGGGTGGGCGCGTGCCGCAGCACGCCGGGCGCGGTCTCCACCATGCCGGGCAGCGCCACGGTGATGCCCGCCACCTCCCGGCCGCGCTCGCCGGCCGCGGCGATGCCGGTGGTGACGGCGGTGGCCAGCTCGTCCAGGGTGCGCTCGACGCCCAGCCGGGGCACGTCGAGCGGGGTGCGGGTGTAGAGCATCTCCTCACCCCGCAGGTCGAGTACGAGGACGGCGAGATGGTCGACGGTGACCTCGGCGCCGAGCCCGCAGATCCGGCCGTCGATCTCGACCGTCTGCCCGGGCCGGCCGACGCCGCCGCCGCGTTCCACCTCGCCGTCCCGCACCAGCCCCCGCTCGGCGAGCTCGGCCACCAGGCTGGAGACCGTGGCCTTGTTCAGCCCGGTGTCGGCGGCGATCCGGGCGCGCGAACGCGGTCCGGCCGCGCGCAGCTCGCGGAGCACCGTGGCCAGGTTGTGGCGCCGCAGGTGCTGTCCGTCACTCACCCGAGGCCTCCCCTCCCTGGCGGTGTCCCCGTGACATGAGTCACGGACGTTCGTCTGATGGCCCAACAAACTAGGAAGGCAGGAGTGCCCGGTCAAGAGCCTGGCGGCAGAATTTTCGCAGTCTCGGACGCTTGTATGCCGAACCGTTGTGAAACTTTCGACGGCGACTGGACAAAGTCGGGCCGTTTACCGTGCCGGGTGACCGCCTACGGGGTGGCGAAGACGGCGTCGCTGATGAGCGCCGCGGCCCCCACCACGCCCGCGTCGTCGCCCATCTCGCTGAGCACCACGGGGAGGTTGCCGGTGGCCAGCGGCAGCGACCGCCGGTAGACCACGCCGCGGATCTCCGCGAGCAGCGGATGGCCGAGCCGGGCCACCCGCCCGCCGATCACGATCAGGCCCGGGTTGAAGAACGACACCAGGCTGGCCAGCACCCAGCCGACCCGGTGTCCGCCGTCCCGCATCAGCTGCACGGCGTGCGCGTCGCCCTCGGCGATGGCCGCGGCCACGTCGGCGGCGTCGAGCTCGCCGCGCTCGGCGAGCCGCGTCGCCAGCGCCGGGGAACGGCCGGCGCGGGCCGCCGCCATCGCGTCCCTGGCCAGCGCCGAGCCGCCGAAGAACGCCTCCAGGCAGCCGGTGTTGCCGCAGGCGCAGGTCGGCCCGAACTCCTCGACCCGGATGTGCCCGATGTCGCCGGCGCAGCCGTCCACGCCGCGGTAGAGCTGGCCGTCCACGACGATGCCGCAGCCGACGCCGGTGCCGATCTTGACGAACAGGAAGTCCCTGGCGGTCTTGGCCACCCCGGAGTGCTGTTCGCCCAGCGCCATCACGTTCACGTCGTTGTCCAGCAGCACCGGGCAGCCCAGTTCGCGGGCGAGCGACTCGCGCACCGGATAGCCGTCCCAGCCGGGCATGATGGGCGGCGAGACGGGCACGCCGCTGTGGAAGTCGCACGGCCCCGGCACGCCGATGCCGGCGCCGGCCGGGCGCTCCACGCCCTGTTCCGAGAGCACCTTGCGGGTCAGCTCCAGGGCCCTGGCCAGCACGTGTTCGGGGCCGAGGCGCACGTCCATCTCCACGTAGCGCTGCCCGAGCACCGCCAACCGGCCGTCGGTGACGGCCACCGACATGGCGGTGGCGCCGATGGCGATGCCGACGAAGCGCAGTTCGGAGGAGAGGTCGACCAGCGTCGAGCGCCGGCCACCGCGGGAGGCGGCGGGACCGGCTCGTTCGGCGAGCCCGAGCTCGGTGAGGCGGGTCACCTCGCCGGCCATGGTGGTGCGGGACACGCCCAGCCGGTCGGCGAGCTCCACCCGGGAGAGCGGTCCCTCGTCGCGCAGCAGCTTCAGCACGCGTGCCTGGGTGGGCGTTTCCGGGCGTCCGGCGAGTGTGTAGGCCATGCCCAGATCATGCCAGCTTTCGAAAGTTTGCGTCGAAAGTTGGCTGGTATTCGTCTGGTCCGAACCGGCCCGTTCGTGCCCCGCGGCGCCCTCGCGCCCCGCCGCGCCGGCCCTCAGGTCATCGGACATGGGCGTCGACCCGCCGTCGTGGGGCGTGTGCGCGCCGCCGCGGCGGGCCACCGGCCGGGCCGTTCCCGTGCCGGTGGCCGCCGCGATGGTGGCCCTGGTGGGGCCGGGGTGCAACGCGCCGGCCGCTTCGCTGAGCGTTATTCATGATCAACTCCCGCCTTTCGCCGGGTTCCGGCGGAAGTTACACATCTATCGGGCAATGGTCAACGGGGCCGGTCTTCAATCCGCAACCCCAGGCCGATAGTCGGTCGGCTCCGCGCGCCACGCGCCACGCGGTCCCGGCTAGTCGAGCACCACCGTGGTGAGCGACCGCGGCGCCAGCTGCACGGCGAGCCGGCCGTCCGTCACCGTGGCGTCGCCGATCCGCTCCACCGCGTGGGTCTCGTCGGTGAGATAGACCGAGCCGCCGTCCGGCGCCGCGCCACCGGTCAGGTCGAAGGTCTGACTGACCGTGCCGGAGCCGGTGTTCAGTATCTCCACCACGACGCTGCCGTCCGCGTTGCGGAAGGCGGTGGCGTTCACCCCGCCGCCGCCCGACTCGGCGGCGATCCGGGTCGCGTCGGGGCGGATGAAGCGGCTGTACGCGGCCAGCGCCCACAGCCGGTCGGAGACGTGGTAGTCGGCGCCGTCCAGCTGGATCAGGGCGCGGGTGGCGCCGATCGAGGCACCGAACCAGTAGACGTACGCGCTCGCCCCGGCCTGCGCGAGCGTCGCGTGGATGTCCTCGGCGAGGCTCATCCCGTCGTAGCCGGTGCCGTCGTCCCACGCCTCGGTCCAGCGGTCGCCGTTCGGGTTCCACTCGGACATCCAGGTCGGCTGGTCGGTGGGCAGCGGGCTGCGGGCGGGATTCACGTACGGGTGTCCGGTGTGCACGTCGACGATGCCCGCGGCCACCGGGTCGGCCTCGATGGCGGCGCTGTACGGCCGCTGCACCTCCCAGCCGGCGGCGTCGCAGCACAGCACGTTCATCTCGGGGAACTCGGAGGCCGCGACGGTCGGGCCGAGCACCTTCACCATGTCCACGGCCTGCTGCGGGCTGAGCTGCATCGAGGCGTAGGAGGTGGCCAGGTCGGGCTCGTTGGTGAAGCCGAGGTCGGTGATCTCGACGCCCTCCTCGGCGTAGAACCGCGCGTACTGCACGAGGTAGTCGGCGTACGCCTGACGCCAGTCGCCGCTCGCGCACTGGGCGCCGGGCAGCCCGCACAGCGTGCCGCCGTTCGCGTCCGAACCGTTGGTCTTCATGTAGCCGGGCGCGCTCCAGGCGTCGGCGTAGAACCGCTCCACGCCGTACTCCTGGGCCTGTTGGGCCAGCCACACCTGCCCGCCGTCGTAGCCGTCCCAGACGTACCGCGGCTCGGCGTTCGGGCCGCCGGGGTTGGTCGGCTGGATCGACTTCATGTGGTCGTAGACCTCGTCCGACGAGGAGCCGATGCCCAGCCGCAGGATGCTGGAGCCGGCGCCCGCCTCCTGGTCGAACAGCAGGTCCAGCACCTCCCGCTGGTGCTCGGGGGTCAGTCCCTCGGCGCCGTTCACCTCGGCGCCGTTCATCAGGGCGGCGCGCTGGAACGCCTCGGAGATGCCGAAGCCGTCGATGGACTGCCGCGCCGCCCCGAGGTCGATGGTGCCGGCGGCCAGGCGCGCGTCGGTCTCGTCGGCGGACGCCGAGGCCAGGGGTAGCAGGGTCGCGGCCAGGGTCCCGACCAGGGCCGCGCGGATCAGCGTGATCACGAGAACTCACCTCTCTGTGATGGCCCCCTGAAAACTTCCGGAAGACTTCCGTAAGCGAGCCACACGCTAGGGACGCCCCGGACCCCGGTCAATCGGTCCGGCACCAAAGTGCCGTGTGGGGGCGGGAGTTCGCGTACCTCGGTCGGCGGCGGGGACACCATCGACCGACTGCGCGCGGGGCCTTCGCTCGGGAGGCTGAGGGCCGTTGGTCGAACGGAGAGCACGGGGAGGCGGAGGCGGACATGGGGAAGCGGACGATCAGCCGGGCGCGGTTCCTGGCCGGGGGCGGGGCCCTCGGCGTCGCGGCGGCGGTGGGAGCGCTCGGGGCGACGGGCGGCCTGGGCACGGCCGGCGCCGGCACCAGGACGGGTGCCGGGACCGGAGCGGGGAGCGAGGCGGGGACCGGTGGGGCGGGTGCGGGCGGCGGCGGGCTGACGCACCGCGGCGTGCTCTACGAGTGCGTGTCGGGCGAGTCGCCGGCGACCGGCTGGAGCGCCCGCCGGATGCGCCGGGACCTGCGGGTGATCCGCGACGAACTGCACGCCACCTCCGTCGGGGTGTTCGGCGACGGCGTGGAACGGCTCGCCGCCACGGCGACCGAGGCGGCCGAACGCGGCCTGCGGGTCTGGCTCCAGCCGCGGCTCGCCGACCGTCCGAAGCGGGAGATCCTGGACCATCTGGCGGAGACGGGCCGGGTGGCGGAGCGGCTGCGCCGCCAGGGCGCGGACGTGCACCTGAGCGTCGGCTGCGAGTTCCTGCTGTTCGTGCCCGGCATCGTGCCGGGCGACAACGTGCTGGAGCGGATCGAGAACGTGCTCGACGGGAACTTCGACCCGGAGCTGATGCAGCGGCGGCTGACCGACTTCATCGAGCGGTCGACCGCGGTCGGCAGGTCCGTCTTCGGCGGCCCGCTGACGTACGGCGCGGCGCACGGCGACGAGGTCGACTGGGACCTCTTCGACGTCGTCAGCGTCGACTACTACGAGTACCACCCCGACCGGTCGGGCTACGCCGCGGATCTCGCGCCGTACCGGCGCTGGGGCAAGCCGGTGGCGATCACCGAATGCGGCACCTGCACCTACGAGGGCGCCCCGCGGGACGGCGGCATGGGCTGGTACAGCGTCGACTACACGAAGGAGCCGGCGGAGATCAGAGGCGATCTGGTGCGCAGCGAGCGGACCCAGGCCGAGTACCTCGCCGAGGTGCTCGACGTCTACGAATCGATGAATCTCTACGCGGCGCTGGTGTACAGCTTCGTCAGCCCGGACTCCCCGCACTCGCCGGACCCCCGCTACGACCTGGACATGGCGAGCTACAGCCTCACGAAGCCGATCCGCGAGGACTTCCTGGACCCGGCGGCCGGCTGGCACTGGGAGCCGAAGGAGGCGTTCCACGCGGTGGCGGAGCGGTTCGCGCGGGCCGCGCGCCGCTGACCGCCGCCGCGCGGCGGAGCCGTGGTCACCGGCTCCGCCGCGCGGCGGCACGAGGGCGTCGGAACGGGGGCGTCGGAACGCGGTCGTCCGAACGGAGGGCTCAGGCGGTGTTGTTGGCCAGGGCGAGCAGCCGGTCCCGCGAGCCGTTGAACTTGTTCCGGTCCACGTTCCCCGAGACGCCGCTGACGGAGCCCGTCGAGGTGTACTGCCAGACCGTGTAGACCCCGAAGCCGCCTGGCAGGGTCGGGCTGCCGGTGGTCCAGTGCGCCACCCACAGCGGCGACTGCGAGGCCATGCCGGACCAGCTGCCGGTGCAGCTGTTCCACCAGCTCGGCGACGTGTAGATGACGACGTCGCGGCCGGTGCGCGCCTTGTAGGTGTTGTAGAAGTCCTGGATCCAGCTCCGCATCGAGGAGGTGGACAGGCCGTAGCAGGACGACCCGTACGGGTTGGCCTCGATGTCCAGCACGCCGGGGAGCGTCAGGTTGTCGGCCGACCAGGCGCCGCCGTTGGACGCGAAGAAGTTCGCCTGCGTCGCGCCGCTGGAGACGTCGGGACGGGCGAAGTGGTACGCGCCGCGGATCACGCCGGCGGCGTGCGCGGCCGGGTAGTTGGTGTCGAACCTGGGGTCCGTGTAGGTGGTGCCCTCGGTCGCCTTCATCCAGGCGAACTGGATGCCCGCGGACCGCACGGAGGACCAGTTGATCGAGCCCTGCCAGTGCGAGATGTCGATGCCCTGGGTGCCGCTGGTGTCGAGGGTGCTGACGCCGTCGTCGGCCTCGACACCCTCGTGTATCTGGGTGCCGACGCCCATGTACGCCTCGCCGGGCTCGAGCGAGTCGGTGGTGAGGGTGCCCGACGGCGGGCCCGAGGGGATCGCGGCCGGGGCGGCGCCGGCCGTCTGCGGGCTGGTCAGCAGCAGCGCGAAGACCGCCGTGAGCACGCCGACGAGGACGGCGGGCCTGAGGCGGGAGCGCGCGACGAGTGAGGGAAGGGATCTGCGGGAAAGCATGACTGTCTCCTGAGGCATCCGGAAGATCGCCGATGGGGGGACGGATCAGCAGTGCTTTGCACGCCCTTTACGAGGTCGCGTCACGAGTGACGCACGTAGACCCCCACGATGTGAAGACCTTTCATGTGAACTCTATGGTCTGTACCAATGAGTACGGGTCGCGCCTGCGGTGATGCGCGTGAGGCGGCGGAAACTTTCAGCTCGGGAAGCCGGAACCGCCGCCTCCTCTAGGGCGCGTCAGGTGTTCGGAGTGGTCGGAGGGTTCGGAGTGTCCCGAGGGGTCAGGGCTCGCCGGAGGAAGTCGAGTTCGAGGCGGAGCAGGGCGTCCGCCGTGCCCTCGCGGTCGACGAGGTGGCCGACGCCGGGCAGCGGCAGCACGGTGTGCGGGCGCCCGGCGGCGAGCAGCGCGGCCGAGAGCCGGAAGGCGTGGACCGGTCCCACGTTCTCGTCGGCGAGCCCGTGCACCAGCATCAGCGGGCGGCTCAGCCCCGCCGCGTGCGGCAGCAGCGAACTGCGCGCGTAGTTCTCGGGATGCAGCTCCGGATGGCCCAGATAGCGCTCCTCCCAGCACGCGTTGTACAGCCGGCGGTCGGTCGGCGCCGCCCCGGCGACCGCGGCGTGGAACACGTCGGGCCGGCGCAGCACCGCCCCGGCCGCCAGGTAGCCGCCGTAGGACCAGCCGCGGATGCCCACCCGGTCGAGGTCGAGCGCGTCGGAGCGCTCGGCCGCGTCGTGCAGCGCGTCGATCTGGTCGTCGAGGACGGGGCCCAGCCGGTCGCCGCGGATCGCCCGTAGCCAGGCGACGCCGCGGCCCGGGGTGCCGCGACCGTCCACGGCGAGCACCGCGAAGCCCTGTTCGGCGAACCACTGGGCGGCCAGGCTCCACCACCCCCGGGCCCGGGTGACGACCTGCACCGCCGGGCCGCCGTAGGGGCAGAGCAGCACCGGGAGCCGGCCCGCGCCCGGCTCGTACCAGGACGGCAGGTGCAGCCGGCCGTACGACTCGCGCCGGCCGAGCGTCAGACGCGTCGCGCGGGGCGTGACGAGCGGCTCCTCGGTCAGCACCGCGAGCCGGCCGGCGGTCCGGCCGCCGCGCAGCACCGTCACCGTCTGCCCGTCCTCGGTCCGGCTGTCCAGCACGAGCGTGTCGCCGCCGGCGACGGCCCGGTGCACGCCCGGCTCGGTCGTCAGCCGCTCGAAGCCGCGCCCGGCCGCGTGGCTCCACACATGCGTCTCGGTCGGCTCCTCGCTGGCGGTGAACCACACCCGTTCGCCGACCGCGGCCAGCACCTCGCGCACCTGGAGCCCCTCGGGGCCGACGACGTCACCGATCCGGACGGTGCGGGTGTCGCCGCGCACCTCCGGCAGCACCGGCAGGCCGGCGGCGGTCAGCGCCGGGGTGCCGGGGGTGACCGCCACCCAGTCCTCGTCGGTCGTCCGGTGCAGCGTCTCGACGGAGCCGTCCGCGGGATCGACCCGGAGTATCCAGGCCGTGCGCTGGTCGCGGCTCTGCACGGTGACCAGCGGGGCGGCGTGCGTCCAGTCGGCGATGACGTACTCGAAGGCGGGGCCCCAACCGTCCGCCGGGGCCTCGGCGGTGGGCACCTCGGCCGGCAGCCGCACCGGGACGTGACCGCCGTCGAGGCCGAGAAGGTGCAGCGTGACGCGCGGGTTGGGCGTGCCGGCGGCCGGATAGCGGTGGGTGGTGGCCGGACGTTCGGGGTCCGTGGGGTCGGCGAGGTGGCGGCGGCGCACCGGCGAGGCGTCCACCCTGGCCACCAGGAGGGCGTCGCCGCCGGGCGACCACCAGTAGCCGCGCGGGCCCGTGTTGGCCTCCGCCGCGTAGTAGGCGGCCCGGCCGTAGGTCACGTCGCCGGTCCCGTCGGGTGCCGCACCCGGGTCGGCGCCGGGGTCGGCCAGTGGCCTGTCGTCCGTGCCGTCCGCGCGCAGCACCCGCAGCACACCGCCGGCGAGGTACGCCACGTGGTCGCCGGCGGGCGAGGGCCGCGGGTCCCCGACGGGTTCGGGGCCCGCGGTCGGCAGGCGGCGTGGCGCGCCGCCGTCGGTGCGCACGGTCCACAGCGCGCCGCCCGCGACGTAGGCCACCAGCCGCGCCTCGGCGTCGGCCGCGTAGGCCGTCACGCCCGCGGCGTCGCCGGGGTCGGCGAGCAGCCGTTCGGCGCCGGCCTCGTGACACCACAGCAGGGCGCGCGGCTCCGTCCCGGAGACGGACCGCAGGAAGAGCACCCGCTCCCCGTCCCCGGAGACGGTGACGTCGCGTGGCGCGCCCAGCGAGAACCGGCGGGTCCGGGCGTACTGACGGGGGAACTTCTCCACATGTTCGGGGATGTCCATGTGCCTCTCACTCTCGACGGACGGATCGGTGTCGGACATGAAAAAGGCTCCAGGTCAATCGACCTGGAGCCGGCACATACCGCGGAACGCCACAGAACACTACGGAACACTACGGACGCGTTCCGTCCCCGGGACGCTATCAGACGCCGCCCCGACCCGGCCGTCCGGGATGACGTCGGGCGGCGTCGACCCCCGACCGACCGCCGACTGGTCACGCGCTGCTCCTGATCCGGCCAGGCCCAGGCCGCTCCCGTGTAACGTCCGCGCGTCAGCGTCACAGCCGTTCGTCGAGCACAGGAGGTCGTGATGAGAGCAGCTCAGGTGTCCCGAGGCGGTCGGGCCCGCAGACCGAGTGGGGCGGCGCTGGCCACCGTGGTGGGTGGTCTGGCCCTCACCCTGGCGCTGGCCCCCGCGGCGGCGCTGGCCGCCGAGGGGTCTGGACCCGACGTCATCGCGCACCGCGGCTCGTCGGGGATGGCGCCGGAGAACACGGTGGTCGCCAACGAGCTCGCCATCGAGCAGGGCGCCGACTTCGTGGAGATCGACGTCCAGCGCACCAGGGACGGCAGGTTGGTCAACTTCCACGACTGCACGATGGAGCGGACCACCGACATCGAGGAGGTCTTCCCCAACCGGTCCAGCTACCGGGTCTCGGACTTCACCTGGAACCAGCTGCGCCGGCTGGACGCGGGCTCCTGGTTCCACGAGGACTTCGCCGGCGAGCCGCTGATGACGGTGGACCAGGTGGTGCGCCAGGTGGACGGCCGGACCGGGCTGCTGGCCGAGATCAGCCCGTGCGGCCACTACGAGGGCATCGCGACCGACTTCGCCGAGTTCCTCCAGGCCCGGCCCGGCTACGTGGCGCGGGCGCTGTCCGCCGACCGGCTCGCGGTGCAGTCCTTCGAGCTGGACGACGCGCAGGAGTTCAACGCGCTGCTGCCCGGCGTGCCGATCGGCCTGCTGGACGCGGAGCGGCCCACGGAGGAGGAACTGGTCGCGCTGAGCGCCTGGGCGGACCAGGTGAACCCGCAGTACACGGTGACCGACCAGGCGCTGGTGGACCGGGTGCACGAGCTGGGCATGGTGATCAACGTGTGGACCGTGGACGAGCCCGGCGCGATGCGGCGGATGGTCGACCTCGGCGTCGACGGCATCATCACGGACTTCCCGCAGTCGCTCACCCAGCCCTGATCCGGGCGCCGTTCGGCCGGGCCGCGCGGATGCGCCGGCCCGGCCGGGGTGGTCGGTCGCAGGGGCGTCAGCCCATCGCGGCCGCGACCTCCTCACGCAACTGCGGCAGCATGTCGTGGAAGATGCCGGGGCACAGGGTCGCGCCGAAGTCCATGTGTCCGTAGAGCTCGGTCGGCGGGATGCCGTACTGCTGGCAGGCGTACGCGCACAGGGCGACCACGGAGTCCCACTGCTCGGTCGGCGGGACCGCGCCGTCGTGGTACGCGCCCTCGTTGCAGATGCCGATGCCGTTGGTGTTCTGGCCCGAGGTGTGCGCGCCGAACACGAAGCTGGTGCCGCCGAGCAGCGTCTCCAGGCTCCGGTGCCGACCCTCGGTGATCCAACCGCCGCGGCTGACAACGAAGTTGTAGCCGGTGTCGGACCAGCCGTTGTCGTCCATGTGCAGGTTCTGCACCCAGCGCGCGTGGGCGTGCGCCTGGGTCTGCGAGAAGTCGTTGGTGTTCGCGCTCACCGCGTGGTGGATGATGATCATGCTCGGCGTGTAGTCGAGTATGTCGATGGTTCCGGCCGGGGGTCGCGCGCCCCACACCTCGGTGCCATCGATCTGCGGTTGGGGAGCGGCGGCGGTCGGGGCCGCTCCGGCGGTGCCCGGCAGCGCGGCGCCGGCGACGCCCGCCGCGGTGACTCCCGCGGCGGCGGCGAACAGCATCCGGCGGCGAATCGCGTACTCGCGGTCCACGGTTTCTCCTTCGGAACGGCCCGGTGGGGGGACAGTTGTCGAGGCCACGTCATAGTGACGCACGTAGACCCGGGCGGCGTGAAGAGCCGTCAGGTCGCCTCTATGGTCGAGACCTGTGAAGAAGGGATACGCCTGGGGCGATGCGGCCTGGCCGCTCACAACTTTCACGCCCTGAAGGCGGGCATGGCCGCCACGACCCACGATCCATCACAATGTCATCACATTCTGCGCAAACTCCGCGCCGGGGCACGGACTTTACCGCCACCATCGCTCCACCCCCACATCACGCCCAGAGCACCGCCGTCCGCGCGAGCAGAGCGAGCAGAGGGGGAGTGCCGATGATCCAGCCGGACGACCGGCAGCCGTGGTCCGTGCCCGAGCACCCGGACGACGCGCCGCCCTCCTGGACACCACCCTCCTGGACACCGCCCTCCGGACGCCCCGGCGGACGCCGGCTCGGGCGTCCCGGCCGACAGCGTCGGCTCAGGACTCGCGCGCCGCGGCCTCGGTGGGCGCCGCGCCGCAGGACTCGCGGACGATCAGGCGGGGCTGCACGGTGAGCTGACGGGCCGACACCGGCTCCGTGGCGTCGAGTCGGTCGAGGAGGAGCCGCGCCGCCTGCTCGCCGATCTCCTGTTTGGGCGGCGCGACGGCGGTGAGCGGCACGTCGGCCAGCGCGGCGATCTCGTCGTCGTAGGCCACCAGCGCCATGTCCTCGGGGGTGCGCAGTCCCCGGGCGCGCAGCCGCTGCATCAGCTCGATGGCGTCGTGGTCGGAGTGCACCAGCGCGGCGCGGGTGCCGCTGGCCAGGCACGCCTCGATGAACGCGTCGTACTGGCGGGCCGCCTCCTCGGAGCCGAGGGTCGGCCGGCCGCCGTCCAGGGCCGGGGCCGCCGGCACCAGGTCGAGCCGTTCGACGGCCGCGGCGTGGCCCTCGCGGACCAGCGACGCCGTGGGACTGCCGTTGGTGTAGAGGCCGACCCGGTCGTGCCCCAGGTCCCGCAGGTGGCGCACCGCCGAGTAGGCGCCCTGCCGGTGGTCGGACACCACGAACTCGCACGGCTCGTACGGACTCTCCGGCTGGCGTTCCACCAGCACGAAGGGCAGCCCGCCGGCGCGCAGCCGGTCCAGGGTCTCCTGGCGGAGGTGGTGGCCGCCGGTCGAGGTCACCAGCAGGCCGGCGACGCCCGAGGAGTACAGCTCGTCGATCTGCCGCGCGTCGCGCGGCTGCGCGTAGTCGGTGAGGCCGATGACGACCCGGGCCCCCCGCTGGGCGGCGACGGCCCGCACGCCCGCGACGACCCGCGGGTAGTAGTAGGTGGCCGAGGGCACCAGCAGGCCCAGGGTGTGCCCGGCGGTCGGGGCGCCCGCACCCGGCGACTCCGCCGACTCGGGCCCGGTGCTCGCGTCGGCGTCGCCCGTGGGCTCCGCCAGCACGGCGCCGCCGCGCACCTTGGTCACCCGCCCGGCGGCGGCGAGATCGGCCAGGTCGCGCCGGATCGTCCCGCCGGAGACGCCGAAACGGGCGGCGAGTTCGGTGATCCGCACGGCCCCGGAGGCGCGCAGCTCCCGCAGCAGCAGCTCCTGACGCTGTGCGACGAGCAGGTCACTCATGCGCGCACCTCTCCCAGACCCTGAGCAGTTGTGGTGCATCGTAGGCGAAAATTGAAAGTCCTGAGAAGCCGGCCGCCCTGTCGACCAGTTCTTGCTCATCGTGCGCCCGGCGCGTGCGGCCCCGGGCCGGTCGCTGGCCGGTCG
Organism: Streptomyces sp. B6B3; assembly: GCF_039871525.1. Taxonomy (NCBI): domain Bacteria; kingdom Bacillati; phylum Actinomycetota; class Actinomycetes; order Kitasatosporales; family Streptomycetaceae; genus Streptomyces; species Streptomyces sp. B6B3. The sequence goes on from NZ_JBDPLU010000004.1 coordinate 408,918, forward strand.
CAGGCAGGTCGCAGGCAGGTCGCGCGAAAGGGTCCTCCGGGCGGCGGCGACGCGCCACAATGTGGGACGCGACCGTCTCGTCCCTGAGGCGGGGGCCTCAAGGGGGAACGACAGGTGCTAGTGGTGACAGTGCCCGCGGCGGTGCGGGCGATCGGACCGGCGAACGGGAACGACTCGTGAAGCCGCTCACCGCCATGGACCCACGTGAGCTGGGCAGTTACCGGTTGTTGGGACGGCTGGGCACCGGTGGGATGGGCCAGGTGTTCCTCGGCCGGTCGCCGGACGGGCGGACCGTCGCGGTGAAGCTGATCCATCCGCACCTCGCCCAGGAGCCGGAGTTCCGGCGTCGTTTCCGGCATGAGGTCGCCGCCGCCCGGCGGGTGTCCGGCGAGTGGACCATGCCGGTGCTCGACTCCGACGTGGAGGCGGACATCCCCTGGCTGGCCACCGGCTTCGTGCCCGGCCCGTCCCTGACCCGGGTGGTGGACGAACTGCACGGCGCGCTCCCCGAGTTCGCGGTGTGGCGGCTCGCGGAGGGACTGGCCAGGGCGTTGGCGGCGGTGCACGAGGCGGGCGTGACGCACCGCGACCTCAAACCGTCGAACGTGCTGATCACCCTGGAGGGCCCGCGCGTCATCGACTTCGGCATCGCCCGCGCGACCGACGTCAGCGTCGCGACCCGCACCGGCGCGGCGGTGGGCTCGCCCGGCTACATGTCCCCCGAGCAGATCCGCGGCGAGCGCTCCACGGAGGCGAGCGACGTCTTCGGCCTCGGCGCCGTGCTGGCCTACGCGGCCACCGGAAACGGCCCCTTCGGCGGCATCGACTCCGCCGCCCACACGCTGATGCACCGGGTCCTCACCGAACCGCCCGCCCTGGACGACCTGACCGGGCCGCTGCGCGCACTGGTGGAACGCTGCCTGGCCAAGGACCCGGCGCAGCGCCCCGTTCCGGCGGAGATCGCCGAGGAGGCCGCGCGCCACCAGGACCCGGACGCGGCCGAGGGAGTGTGGCTGCCGCCCGCGCTGACCGCCCGGCTCGGCAAGGAGGCGGCGCGGCTGCTCGCCCTGGACGGCCGCTCCCCCGCCTCCGACGATCCGACCGGGACCCGGGTGTCCCAGCAGGAGCCGTCGACGCCCCACAACATGCCGACCATGACGTCGTCGGCGAGCGGCACCCCGCACCCGCCGAGCCCGCCGCCGTCCCACGCCACGCCGGCGCCCGGCCACACGCCGTCGCCCTATCCCGCGCCGGCGCCCGGCCACACGCCGTCAAGCTTTCCGACGCCGATGCCGGGCCACACGCCGTCCTCGTATCCGACGCCGATGCCCGGCTACGCCGTGCCGCCGCACGCGACCTCGCCCTGGCCCCAGCCCGCGCCGATGCATCCGCGCCCCGCGGTCGGGTATCCCCCGGTCGGCTACCCGGTGGCCGCCGCGTACGTGCCGTACTCGCCGTTCGGCTACGACCACCTCGGGCGGCCGCTCTCCAACAAGTCGAAGGTCGTCGCCGGCCTGCTCCAGATCTTCCTCGGCGTCTTCGGCGTCGGCCGCTTCTACACCGGCCACACGGGCATGGGCATCGCCCAGTTGCTGACCTGCGGCGGCTGGGGCGTCTGGGCCATCATCGACGGCATCATCTTCCTGGCCAGCAGCACCAGCACCGACTCCCACGGCCGGGTGCTCAGGGGCTGACGCGGGACGGTGCGGGGGCCGATTCCCGGCATCGGGAGGCGGCCCCCCTCGTCCTCGGCGGGGTCCGGTCAGGAGGCGGCGAGCAGGGTGACCGTGTCGATCACCCGGTGGGAGAAGCCCCACTCGTTGTCGTACCAGGCGACGACCTTGACGTGGCGGCCGTCGACGCGGGTGAGGGCGGAGTCGAAGATCGACGAGGCGGGGTTGCCCGTGATGTCCGAGGACACCAGCGGATCCTCCGAGTACTCGAGGATGCCGGCCAGCGGCCCCTCCGCCGCGGCGCGGTACGCCGCCAGCACGTCGTCGCGGGTCACGTCGCGGGCGACGGTGGTGTTGAGCTCGACGATCGAGCCCACCGGAACCGGCACCCGGATCGAGTCGCCCGACAGCTTGCCGTCGAGGTTCGGCAGCACGAGGCCGATCGCCTTGGCGGCGCCCGTCGTGGTCGGCACGATGTTGACGGCGGCGGCGCGGGCGCGGCGGGCGTCGCGGTGCGGGCCGTCCTGCAGGTTCTGCTCCTGCGTGTAGGCGTGCACCGTCGTCATGAAGCCGTGCTCGATGCCGGCGAGCTCGTCGAGCACCGCGGCCAGCGGGGCGAGCGCGTTGGTCGTGCACGAGGCGTTCGAGACGATGGTGTGCCGGCCCGGCTCGTACGCGTCGGTGTTGACGCCGAACGCGAGCGTGACGTCGGCGCCGTCCGACGGCGCGGTGACGAGCACCTTCCTGGCGCCCGCGTCGAGGTGGGCGCGGGCGGCCTTGGCCGACGTGAAGCGGCCGGTCGCCTCCAGCACGACGTCGACGCGGAGCTCGGCCCACGGCAGCTGCCCGGGTTCCCGCTCGGCGAGCACGCGGATGCGGCGGCCGTCGACGACGAGGGTGTCCCCGTCGACGGTCACCGGGCGGCCGAGCCGGCCGGCCGTGGTGTCGTAGGCGAGCAGCCGCGCCAGGGTGGCGGGCTCCGTGAGGTCGTTGACGGCGACGACATCGAGGTCGCTGTCGCGTTCGAGCAGCGCGCGCAGCACATTGCGTCCGATGCGGCCGAAACCGTTGATGGCGATGCGAGTCATGAGAGCTGTTCCTTTCTCCTCGTCCTCAGGTTCGCGCCCGGTATCCGCCCGCGACAGCGGCCCGATCGCCATGGTCCGCGAGGATCTCGCCACCCGGATCTCGCCACGCGGGGGCGGGTCATTCGCCCTGGGCGAAGGTGCGCCGGTAGTCGCTCGGCGTGGTGTCGAGGATGCGCTGGAAGTGCAGCCGCAGGTTCGCGCCGGTGCCGAGGCCGACGTCGGCGGCGATCTGCTCGACGCTCCGCTCCGACCGTTCGAGGAGTTCGCGGGCCACGTCGATCCGGGCGCGCAGCACCCACTGCATCGGCGTGTACCCGGTGTCCTCGACGAAGCGCCGCGAGAACGTCCGGGTCGACACCCCGGCGTGCCGGGCGAGCGCCCCGAGGGTGAGGGACTCGCCGAGCCGGTACAGCGCCCACTCGCGGGTGGCGGCGAACCGCTCGCCGAGCGGCTCGGGCACGCTGCGCGGCACGTACTGCGCCTGGCCCCCGCTGCGGTAGGGGGCGGCGACCAGGCGGCGGGCCGCGTAGTTCGACGCGGCCACCCCGAGGTCGCCGCGCAGCACGTGCAGGCACAGGTCGATGCCCGAGGCGGCGCCGGCCGACGTCAGCACGCTGCCCTCGTCGACGAACAGGACGTTCTCGTCGACCCGAACGCGCGGATGCTTCGCCGCCAGCGCCCGGGTGTAGTGCCAGTGGGTGGTGGCGCGCCGGCCGTCGAGCAGGCCGGTGGCGGCGAGCGCGAACGCGCCCGTCGAGATGGCGGCGAGCCGCGCGCCCCGGTCGTGGGCGGCGACCAGCGCGTCGATCACGGCCCGCGGCGGGTCGTCGCGGTCCGGGAACCGGTATCCGGGGACGAAGACGATGTCGGCCCAGGCCAGCGCGTCGAGCCCGTGCGCGACGTCGTACGACAGGCCGTCGCCGCCGGTCACGAGGCCGGGCGTCGCGCCGCACACCCGCACCTCGTACGGCATGCTCGCGCGGGTCGTGAAGACCTGCGCGGGAATGCCGACGTCGAGCGGTTTCGCGCCCTCCAGCACGAGGACGGCGACGCGACGCAGGCGGGAGGCTGACACGGGAGACGAGGGTACGCGGGGGCGCGGCGCCGACACGCCGGCCGCGGCCCCACTCACCGATGACACGGCCGAGGCCCGGGACCGACACCGGAGTCAACGCCGAGGCCAGGGCCGAGGTCTGGGTCGAGGCCGGGTCCAAGGCTGAGGTCGACGCCAGGGCCAAGGCTGAGGTCGGGGTCAACGCCGAGGCCGGGTCAGGGCCGAAGCCGGGGCCGGGGCCAACGCCAAGGTCGGGGCCGGGGCCGGGGGTGTCGGCCCGCGCCGGGGCCGGGGGCGGGCCCTCGTGCCGGTCTCCGCCTCGGGCCGCCCGGCCCGACCACATCCGGCCACGCGGTCTTGCGGCGGCTCCCCCACGGCTCCACCCTCTGGCGGTGGCCGGCGCCGCCGCGCGCCCCGCAGTCGGGCCAGCACCGCGGCACCGCGCGTTCCACCGCACCGTCCGAGATCCATCCCCCGAGCCATCCGCCACCCGGCTTCCCCGGAAGGAAGACCCGACGATGAGCCGCATCACCTCCATGGGACGGACGGCGCCGCGCGCCGCCGTGTTGGCCGCCGCCGCGCTGGCGGCGTTCGCCGTCCCGCTGACCGCGCACGCCGAACCGCCCGGCACGGAGACCAAGTTCGCCGCCGACACCGGCGACGACTGCCTGCTGGGCAGCACCAGGGGCGTCATGACGTGGAAACCGGCCCTCGCAGGCGAGCACATCACGGTCGACATCCTGGGCACGGTCACCGACGGCAGCGCCGTCTGCGACTTCGTCCAGGACGACGGGAGATACGCGGTCGCCTCGTTCGCCGCCTATTCGGGCGACCGCCTCGTCGAGGAGGGGGCCGCCGAGGCCGACAACGGCGCCGAACCCGTCTCCCTGTCCATCACCGCCCCCGTCATCGACCGCATCGTCGTCCAGGTGTGCCGCTACCCGTTGGGCACCGACCCGGCCACCGCCCCCGGCACCTGCGGCCAGCCCCGGACGACCGACCGCCCCTGATCTCCGGCCGGTGCCCCGGCGGTGGGCGGTGCCGCCGGGGCACGGGCGCTACCTCACACGTGAGGCCCGCGGATCACTGGTAGCTGACGCTGAACTGGTTGGTGACGAAGTCGAGTCCGCCCGACGACGAGGTGATCTCGTAGCCGAACTGGACGTCGCCGATGGGCTCGCTGGAGCTGATCCAGCCGCGGCCGGCGATCCAGCGGAGGATGGGCAGGATGTCGACGGTGCCGGCGGAGGTGTCGCCGGTGCGCATGAACGAGTAGACGTTGTTGCTGCCGTTGCTGCCCCGGTAGACGTCCCAGGTGTGGCCGCCGACGCTGACCTGGGTCTGGTACGTCCCCAGCGGGCCGACCGGGCCGTACCAGTTCATCCAGAGCATGACCTCGTGGTCGTAGTCGGTGTCCCAGATGTCGTACGCGGTGTTGTACGCGCCCGCCGACGGGACGCTGACGTTGAAGGTGCTGGTGAGCGAGGAGAGCTGGTTGAGGTTGCGGTTCACCACGCGCTTGGCGTTGGGGTAGGACTTGATGCCGCCGGTGTTCGGGTGGTTGGCCCACACGCCCCAGTTGCTGTAGCTGTTGGCCCACATGCCCTGGTATCCGGCGCCGCCGCCCCAGATGTTGTTGTAGAGCGTGTAGCCCCCGTTGTCCCACTGGCCCCACTGCTGGTCGGTCGACCAGGTGGCGGCGTGGGCGGGTGACGTGCTCACCCCGACGAACGCCGCCAGGGCGACCACCGGGGTGAGGAGTCTCAGGAACGATCTTCGTGCGGCACGTCTCACGGTTCGTGTCTCCCTAGGTCGGTCCCGCCGGGGCGGGACGGTGTGTGGTGCGGGCCGGGACCCGGGGCCGCGGCTCCGGGACGGTCCCGACCGACCTCCTCGGAGCGGGGTCGCGAGGAGGAAGCCGTGAGGAGCGGGAGGAGCGGGAGAGAGGGAGAGCGGGAGGAGCCTGTGGCGGAACGGTCAGCCGTGACACGCGCGCGGACGGTGGTGCGTGAGGCGGATCATCGAAGCGCTTCGATCGCGATGAGGGTAGGACCGCTCGCCGGGTCGCACAAGCCCTGCGGACGGAAAAACCAATGACCGAGAGTCCAGGCGTTGTTGACCGGGAGAGGAACGACGTTCCCCCGTCGGGGCAGACGCCGCCGGGAAGGGCTCTGTTCCGAGGCCAGCATCGAAGCGCTTCACACGTGCCGCCGCGCCGCCGGGGCCTCCGGGCTCGTTCCGGTCAGCTGGCCGAGCCGGGGCCCGCCAGGGGGTCGACGTCGTTGGCGTGCATCGGCCCGCCGCAGTGGGTGCAGCGCAGGTCGACGTCGCTGACCTCGCCGCACGCGCGGTGGCGGTAGAGCACGGGCGGGCCGGCCTCGCCGGCGAGCCATCGGTCCCCCCAGCGGGTCATGACCATGAGCAGGTCGACCAGCTCGGTGCCCTTCGGGGTGAGCACGTACTCGTAGCGCGGCCGCCGGTCGTAGGGGCGACGCTCGACGACGCCCTGGTCGACGAGGTGGTTCAGCCGCTCGGTGAGCACCTTGCGCGAGATCCCGAGGTCGGCCTGGAGCTGCTCGAAGCGGGTGAGCCCGACCCATATGTCGCGCAGGACCAGCGGCGACCAGGGCTCCCCGATGACGTCGAGCGTCCGCGCGATCGAGCACGCCATCCTGCTGAAGTCCGTGCGCTGCATGAAACCAGTCTAGCAATCGGGGTTCCCTGAGGGAACTCTGGATGCTACGGTCCCAGAGTCTCTTCAGGGAACCCCAGAAAGGACCACGGAGATGAGCAAGGTCATCAGCGCCCACGCGGTGTCGGTCGACGGGTACATCACCGGCCGCGAGCCCGGCCCCGGAAACGGGCTCGGCGACGGAACGACCCTCTTCGACTGGTACTTCGACGGCGACACGCCCAGCCAGGTCTTCGACGGGTTCAGACTGAGCGAGCCCAGCGCGCGCGTCTTCGACGCCCTCGCCGCGCGCGTGGGCGCCATCGTGGCGGGCCGCAACACCTACGAGGACTCCGACCACTTCGGGGGCGGCAGCCCGCACCCGACGGCCCGGCTGTTCGTCCTCAGCCACCGGCCGGCCCCGGAGATCACCGAACGGCAGACCCTCGTCACCGGCGGCATCGAGGACGCCGTCGCCGCGGCCCGCGAGGCCGCCGGCGACAGGGACGTCGGCCTCATGGGCGGCGGCGCCCTGACCGCGGCGTTGGCCGCGGGGCTCGTCGACGAGGTGGTCCTCCACCAGGTGCCCGTCCTGCTCGGCGGCGGCCGGCCCTTCTTCCAGGCGCTGCCCGAACACGTGCGCCTGCGCCTCGTCGAGGCCGTCCCGACGCCCGGCGTCACCCACCTCCACTACGAGGTCCAGCGATGACCCCCGCCGCCGACCCCCGCCGGAAGCCCAGCCACGACCCACACCAGGAGATGACCACGATGCTCGACCCCGACGTGCGCCGCGTGCTCGACGGCACCCCGATCGCCCACCTCGCCACCGTCCTGCCCGACGGCGCCCCGCACTCCGTCCCCGTCTGGATCGGCACGCGCGGCGACCAGCTCGTGTTCCTCACCGGACCCGGCACCCGCAAGGCCCGCAACCTGCGCCGCGACCCGCGGGTCGCGCTCTCCCTCGCCCCGGCGGACAACCCGTTCGAGCCGGTCGTCGTCCGCGGCCGGGTCGTCGAGTGGCTGGCGGGCGACGCGGCCTGGACGATCGTCGACGAGCTGTCCGGCAAGTACATCGGTCAGCCCTACCCGCGAGACCAGGAACGCGTCGTCGCGGTCATCGAACCCGAGCGACAGACGGTGGGTGTCGCCTAGCCGGCCACGGCCACGACAGCGGGGGCCGGGGCCGGGGCCCCGCCGGATGGGCGGTGTCCGGCGGGGCCGTGAAAGGGTCGGCGTCGCGCCGGGCTCAGAACGTGACGTCGCTGCAGGTGAAGTAGATCTGGTCGCCGTGCGAGGCCTTCCAGATCGTGTAGACGACGTGGTGGCCGCTGCGTCCCGGCGCGCTGACGTCGGCGTAGTAGTGACTGTTCGGGGCCTGCTTACCGGTCTCGGCGACCAGTTCCAGGTCGGCCCAGTCGAGGGCGTCGGTCCTGGCGTCGTAGCCCTGCTTGGTCACGTAGACCAGGAGGTAGTCGGCGCCGTGCTTGGCCTCGTCGAAGAGGTCGACGGTGAAGCTGCTGTCCACCTGGGTGGTCCGCCACGCCCCGGGGGTGTCCATGGGCGCGTAGCGGCCGCTGTCGGTGAGGCCGGCGCTGCACAGCTGGTTGTCGGGGATGTAGGCCTGGAAGTCGCCGCCGGTGCCCTCGCGGTAGAGGGCGTTCCAGAGCCACATGGCGCCGGTGGGGCTCTGCCATGCCTGGTAGCACATGGGATCTTGCTGCTCCATGTCCGGGTTCATCCAGTCGCTGCCCCAGCGCAGGTAGCAGCCGTAGATGCGGGAGAGGGGGTCGGCGACCGAACCGTGGGCGGCGGCGGGCGGGGTGGACCACGGGGTCAACAGCAACGTGGCCGCGGCCAGGGCCGCCAGCAGGGTGCGGAAGGGCCAGCTCGATGCGCCGGCGCGGTCGGGTCGACCGTCGTGCCGGCGGCCGTGTCGGAGGTCGTGTCGGAGGGATAACACTGCGGCTCCTCGCTTCTCTCACTGTGGGGGGTCGGGGATCTTCGGATCCTGTGGTGGCTCGTCAGGCGGCTCCTCCGTCCTCGTCGAGGAGCCGCTGGTAGAAGTCGCGCAGCTCGTCGCCGCCGTTGCGACGCCAGTCGTCGACCGCGTTGCGCAGGTCGCGGAGGGACCGGCGGCCGCGGACCACGTTGACGTCAACGGCCCTTTCGTGGTGCTGCTCGTCGAGGCGGACGGCCGGGCCACCGCGTCCCTCCGCCGGCTCGGCCCCTGCGCACGCCCGGCGGGGCGGGTGATGTCCCGGCGGGCTGGGCCGTCGCGCGCCAGCCTCCGCACGAGCACCTACCGAGCCGACGGTTGACGCCGGATCGGCAACATCAACCGCTTGATGTCAGATAGTTTCGCACTCTTACATCCGACAGTTTCTCCGGGAAGCGTAGCGACGGCCCTGGCGGCGGTCAACGGATGTGCCCGCTCGGCGACTTCGCCGGATCCCGGCCGACGGTCGACGCGCCGTCACGCCCGCCGGCGTACCCGGGGAGCGGGAACGATCGGCGCCGTTCCCGCCCTCCGCACCTCAGCCCTTGAGTCCCCCGGTGAGGAGGTCCGCCCGCCAGAACCGCTGCAGCACCAGGAGCAGCGCGATCAGCGGCAGGATGGAGAGGGCCGAGCCGATGATGATGAGCGGATAGAGGTCGGTGTCCCCCGCCCCCTTCGAGAGGAACGAGTACAGCCCGAGCGTCATCGGGTACTTGTCCTGGTCGGAGAGCATGATGAACGGGAGCAGGAAGTTGTTCCAGATCCCGACGAACTGCAGCAGGAACACGGTCACCAGACCCTGCGTCATCATCGGCAGCACGATCGTCGCGAAGATCCGCGCCTCGCCGCCGCCGTCGACGCGCGCCGCCTCCAGGGTCTCGGTCGGCACCGCCGTCTGCGCGAAGACCCGGCAGAGGAAGATCCCGAACGGGTTGATGACGGACGGCAGGAGCACGGACCAGTACGTGCCCGCGAGCCCCAGTTCGGCCAGCAGCAGGTACTGCGGGATCGCCAGCACGATCCCGGGCACGAGGACGCCGGCGAGGATGAAGCCGAAGAGCACCTCGCGGCCGCGGAAGACGAACTTCGCCAGGGCGTAGCCCGCCATCGCGGAGACCAGCGTCGACGCCAGGGCGCCGACCCCGGCGTAGATCAGGCTGTTGAGGCCCCAGCGCCAGAACTGCCCGTCGCCGTAGGTGCTGATCCCGACGAGGTTGTCCCACAGGCCCGTGCCCGGGGCGAACGAGAAGCTCGTGAAGAGCTCGCGCGGCGACTTCGAGGACGCGACGAGCACCCACACCACCGGCACGAGACAGTAGATCGCGCCGACCAGGAGCACCAGGGTCGCCGCCGGGGCCATGCGCGGCCGCGGCGGCCTTCGGGTGGCGGTGCCGCTCATGAGGCGCCGCCGAACGTGCGCTTCTGGAAGAAGCGGAGGATGAGGAGTGAGACCAGCAGCGTTCCGGCGGCCAGGACGACGGATGCCGCGGCGGCTCCGCCCAGGTTGTCGTTCATGAACGCCTCCTGGTGGATCTTCATCAGCGGCACCCACGTCGAGGAGATGGTGGTCGTGATCGGCCGCAGCGTCGCGGGTTCGCTGTAGAGCTGAATGGTCCCGATGACCGAGAACAGGCCTGTCAGGACGAGAGCCGGGCCCAGGAGAGGCACCTTGATGCGCCAGGCGATCGTCCATTCCCCGGCGCCGTCGATCCGCGCGGCCTCGTATATCTCCGAGGGGATCGACCGCAGCGAGGTGTAGATAATGATCATGTTGAAACCGACACCCGACCACAGGGCGATGTTGGCCAGCGAGAAGTAGAGAGTCGGGTAGGACAGCATGTCGAGCGGGCCATGGCCGAGCGACCGGGCGAGGTCGCTGATCGGGCTGGTGCTCGGCAGGTAGAGGAATCCCCACAGCAGGCTCGCGATCACGCCAGGCACCGCGTAGGGCAGGAAGATCGCGGTCCGGGTGAAACTCGCGAAGCGGACCCTGGGGGTGTCGAGCAGCAGAGCGAAGAGCAGGGCCAGGCCCAGCACGGTCGGCACCGCGATGAGGCCGTAGACGAGGAGCCGGCCGAGGCCGGCCACGAACTCCGGGTCCGTCAGCACGCTTTCGTAGTTGTCCAGCCCGATGAATCCCTCCACCCGTCGGCCGTACGCCCCGGCGCCGTCGACCCGCAGTCCGCGGAAGCTCAGGTAGAGCGCGTAACCGATCGGCACGAGGAGCAAGGCGACGAAGAAGAACGCGGCGGGGGCGACGAACAGCCACGGGACGAATCCCCGCCGCCGAGCCCGGCCGCGGGGACGCGCCGGGTCCCGCCGGGCGCCGGCCACGGTCGGAGCGCCCTGCGGGAGGACGGCGCCCCCCTCCCGCGGGCCGGAGCTGTCAAGGCTCATTGGCGCACCGTGTATCCGGACTCTTCCAGGTCCTCGATCACGGCCTCCTGCGTGTCGCGGTAGACATCGCGGAAGGAGGTGCCGTCGAGCGCCGCCTGGTTGAGCGCGTCGCCGAACGCGCTCTGCGCCACGTTGACGTTCGGACCCCACGTCATCGGGATCGTGGTGTCCTCGATGACCTGGTCGGCGATCTCGTAGAAGTCCGTCTGCTCCGGCATCAGACGCGGCGGATCGCTGGCGAGCGTCGCCTGACGACCCCCGTTGCCCGCGGGGTAGAGGTCCAGGCCGAGCAGCAGTTCGGAACCCTCGTCCGAGGCGCCGAGCCAGGCGGCGAACTCCGCGGCCTCCTCGGGATGTTGCGACTGCTCGGGGACGAGATAGGTGGATCCGCCGAGGAACGGCACGGCCGGATCGCCGGCCGTCCACTGCGGCAGCGGCGCCGACGCCCACTGCCCGGCCGTGTCGGGGGCCACGGAGTACAGGACGCTGGGCGCCCAGGAGGCGGCGGCCCAGCTGAGGATCCTGCCGTCGTTGACCTTGGCGTTCCACTCGGGTGTCAGCAGCGGCTCGACGGAGACGAGATCGCGCTCGACGAGATCCTGCCAGTAGTCCGCCGTCTCCAGCGACGCCTCGTCGGCGATGCCCACCTCCCATGCGTCACCGTCGGTGCTCCACCACTGGGAGCCGGCCTGGGCGGCCTGCGCGGCGGCGAACTCCAGCCCGGTGGCCGAGAAACTGGTGATGTAGACGTCGGGGTCCTGGGCGTGGATGGCCTCGGCCGCCTCCGCGTACTCCTCCCACGTCGTGGGCACCTCGACCCCGTACTGCTCGAAGAGGTCCTTGCGGTAGGTGAACATCATGGGCCCGATGTCCTGCGGCACGCCGTAGACGCGGTCGTCGATGCTGCTGAGCGCCCATATGTTGTCGTCGACGTTGTCCCGCACCCCGGCGACGTCGTCGGTGATGTCCCGGACGGCGCCGGACACCACGAGGGAGGGCAGCGCGCGGTACTCGACCTGCACGATGTCCGGTGTGTCGTCGGCGCGGTCGGCCGCGAGGAGCTTGGAGGACGTCTCCTGCGTGCCCCCGACCTCCGAGAGCTTGATGTTGACGCCCGGGTGCTCGTCCTCGTACCGCTCGATGATCGCCTGAGCGGCGGGATCGGCGGCCTTGAGGCTCCAGTTCCAGAACTCCAGCGTGACGGGCCCGTCCGCCTCGTCCGAACCGGAGCCGCAGCCCGTCAGGGCGGCGGTGACGCCGACGACGGCCACGGTCGCCAGTACCCGGGTGAGCCGAAATCGACCGATACGACTGCTACTTCTACGAGTCCGGGGCGGGGCGGGCATGCGCTTCTCCTTGGCCTGGGCGGGACAACCATCCGGCTCGTCCCTGCTTGGGGGTGCCTTGTGCTGAGCACACGTTGATGGAAACGTTGTCATTCGTCAAGTCCCCGCTCCCCGACAGCCCAGGAGCCGATGTGCCCGCTGCCGAGATCAACCCCGTCCTCCCCGGCTGCCACCCGGATCCGTCGATCTGCCGCGTCGGCGAGGACTACTACCTCGTCACGTCGTCGTTCGCCTACTTCCCCGGGCTTCCCGTGCACCGCAGCCGGGACCTGGTGCGGTGGGAGCTGGTCGGGCACGTCCTCGCCGAGCCGGCCCACGTCGACCTCGACGGGCTCGACGTCTCCGACGGCGTGTGGGCCCCCACCATCCGGCACCACGACGGCCTGTTCCACGTCGTCTACACCGTCGCGGAGGACCGCCGGGGCCGCGGCACCTTCGTGACGACCGCCGCCGACCCGGCGGGACCGTGGTCCGCGCCGGTCGACCTGCACGCCGAGGGCATCGACCCGTCGCTGTTCTTCGACGCCGACGGCCGCGCGTGGTTCACCGCCGCCCGCGACGCGCTCTCGCCCGACGCGACCGGCCCCGGCGAGATCTACCTGCGCGAGTTCGACCACCGCGCGCTCCGCCTCGTCGGCCCGACCCACGTGCTGTGGCACGGCGCGGTCACCGGCGCGTGGGTCGAGGCGCCGCACCTGTACCGGCGGGGCGACGACTACCACCTGCTGGCGGCCGAGGGCGGCACCGGGCGCGACCACGCCGTCACCGCCGCCGTGGCGAGCTCACCCACCGGGCCCTACGCGACCGACCCGCGCAGCCCGCTGCTGACCCACCGCCATCTCGGCGCCCTCGCGCCGGTGCGGAACGTGGGCCACGCCGATCTGGTCGACACCCCGGCCGGCGACACCTGGGCCGTGGTGCTGGGCGTCAGGACCGTGGCCGGCGTGCACACGCTCGGCCGCGAGACCTTCCTCGTGCCGGTTGCCTGGGAGCCGGCGGGGCCCGTGTTCGCCCCGGGCGTCGGCGCCGTCACCGGCCTGGGCGGGCACGACGGGCCGGCGGGTGGCCCGGCAGGGGGTCCGGCAGGGGGTCCGGAAGGCGGTCCGGAAGGGGGTCCGGAAGGGGGTCCGGAAGGCGATGTGGCGGCCGACTGGGTCGGCGTGCGCGGTGCGGTCCCCCACCGGTGGGAGGGCGGGGACCTGTCCCTCGCCCCCTCGCCCGACGACCTCGCCTCCCGGGGGCGGCCGGCGTTCCTCGGCCGGCGCCAGGACCGGCACGCCTTCGCGTTCTCCGCGCTGGTCCCCGCACCGGCCTCGGCCGAGGGGCACACCGCGCTGGTGGCGTTCCAGAGCCAGGACCGTTTCGTCGCCCACTCGGTGCGGAGCGAGGCCGGCGGCGTCGTGGTCGAGACCGTGCTGCGGGCCGGCGGGGCCGACACCGCCCTCGCCCGCCGCCCCGGCGCGGGCCGACAGCGCCTCGGCATCCGCTCCGACGGGCACCACTACGCCTTCGGCACGCTGTCCGACACCGGCGCCTTCGACGCCCACGCGACGCTCGACGCGCGGGAACTCAGCAGCGAGGCGGCCGACAGCTTCGTCGGCGTCCTGCTGGGCGTGGCCCACCACGGACCGGCCGGGGCGCCGTGGGTTCGCGTCGCGGACGTGACCTACACGGCTGCCGGCCGGGACGTGCCCGTCACCGGGGCGGCGGCGCCGAACTCCGCCGAACGACGAGGGTCGGCGCGATGAGGTGGTGACGCGGCCGCGCCCCGGCCATCAGGCCGACGAGCACGTCGATGGACGTGCGGCCGAGGGCGACGAAGTCCTGACGCACCGTGGTCAGGGAGGGGACCAGGTACTCGGAGCCCATGATGTCGTCGAAGCCGACGAGCGACACGTCCCCGGGGACCGCCACCCCCTCCTCCGCGAACGCCGCGAGCACGCCCATCGCCATCTGGTCGTTCCCGGCGAAGACGGCGGTGGGCCGCCGCTTCCTGCGCGCCACCTCCCGGCCCAGCCGGTAGCCGCTGGCGGCCGAGAAGTCGCCCTCCAGAACCTCCGGCTCCGACACCCCGGCCTCCCGCATCTTCGCTCGCCAGCCCTCGACGCGCGCGCGGGCGTCGAAGGCGGTCAGCCGGCCGGTGAGATGGACGATGTCCCGATGGCCGAGTTCGAGGAGGTGGCGCGTTGCGAGCCGGGCGCCGAGCTCCTGGTCCAGTTCGACGGAGCCGATGGCCGGGTTCATGAGATTGCCGGACGTGACCACCGTCATGGGCACGCGCGCGACCATGCGCTCCAGGGCGCTCGCCACCACCGGACGGTCCGCGATGATCGCGATGCCCTCGGCCGCCTGGCTCGTCAACCGGTCCACCGTCGCCGCGAGCTGGTCGGTGCCGCCGCCCTGCCAGCTGCTCATGTTCACCCAGTAGCCGGCCTGCTGCGCGGCTTTCTCGACGCCGAGCAGAGTGCGGGGGAGCTCGAAGAGCTCGGAGCCCGCGATGACCAGGCCGATGGTCATCGACCGCCCGCTCTTCAGCGACCGCGCCAGGTCGTTCCTGCGGTAGCCCAGCCGCTCGATGGCGGCGACCACCCGGTCCCGGGTCTCCGGACGCACCGAGGGGTGGCCGTTGAGCACACGGCTGACGGTGACGTGCGCCACGCCCGCCTCCCTGGCCACGTCCACCATGCTCGGGGGACGCGCCGAACGTCGCTCGGCCACACCACTCCACTCCCGGCCGGCCCTCCGGCCGGCGATCACGGCATACTAACCTCCGCGCCCTGCCGGCCTGGCCAGGCCGGCTTCGGTCTGCTCGGGTGGGCCTGCCCGTGGCCTGTGGACGGAGCCATCAGCTCACCCACCGGCCGGTTGGAAGATCACTTCCGAGAAGTTGCCGAGGATGTCCAACTCCATCACGACCTCGTATCCGGCGCCCCCGATCTCCAGTTCCAGCACACCGCCGTCGTCGGACCGGTGCAGGTCGAAGGCCAGGGGCTCGCAGGACGCGTCGACGACGTCCAGGACGTCGAGCCCGAGATGACTCTCGTAGGAGGTGCGGACGGCCGCGACGGTCTCGCCGTCCTGCTGCAGGATGAGGGCGGCCGGATGTTCGGAGTTTCCGCTGTTCATGTAGCCGCTGGCCGTTCTGCCGAGGGGAAGTTCGTACTGGGCGATGACGTCCGGTTCCTGGGAGAACAGCTCCTCCAGACACGACCAGTCAGCGGATTCCGACCCGTCGGGTGTGCCCGGGGCCGGGGTGGGAGTCGGCTCCGCTGTGGTCCCCGCCCCCTCCCCCGCCTCGGCCTGGGACGTGGGTTCCGTGGCCGTTGCCACCGGTGCGTTCGCCGTCCCGGGATCGTCACCCGCGACGAGTTCGCGGCCGCCGTAGACCGCCAGGGCGACCAACGCGACGAGCACCGCGGCTGCCGCCGCCAGTGAGAAGCGGGCCTGTCGGGTGTTGTTGACGGTCAGCGGGCCGAGCACGATGTGGCTGTTGCGCATCTTCGTCCCGCTGACCGTCAGGTTCCCGGTGGCGGATGTCGGTGCGGGCGGGCCGCCCATCGCGCGAGCCAACTCCTCGACGAAGCCGGGGTCGCGAGCCGACTCCCGCTGCAACGCCACGAGCAGCGCGACCGCCGTCGCGGGATCGGCCGGCTCGCCGTCCACCCGTGTCAGCGCCGCCTGCCCCTCCGTCGACCCGCCTAAGCGTTCCCGCACCAGCGTGAAAACCGCGTCGCCCGCACCTGCCCCCACCGCGTTCACCGCGCTGGCGGCCGCCCCCGTCATCAGCCCAACGGCCGCGGCCAGAATTTCCGTCGAATCCATGGGTCCCCCTCCACCGCGTCACGCGGTCCGTTTTTCCAGCCCACCGAAGAAAACATTCCTGCGACGTGTGTTCACCACACCTCCGGGCACGTTGCATTCCGCCGACACAATCGGAAGAAGAGGCGATGCGGTGCCTGGGCCGGGCCGCGACGGAACAGGCCGAGGCCCGCGTCGATCGGCGCGCCGCGCTCGTAGTCGTACACCAGGGCAGCATCCGCCGGCGCGTCACCCGTCGTCGTGACGTGCGCGGAACCGATGATTTTCCCGGCGAGGAAGGGGCATTCCGCGCGTCCGATGGAGTCGAGGGCATGGCTGCGCGCCATCCTGTCCCAGGTGTTCCATCAGCGCGTCCCTCAACTCGCGCCGCGCACCGCCTCGAACTCGGCACGTCCTGGACAACACCTGCGTTGAGACGCCACCCGCCGCCCGCGGGGTGGTTTCCCGATCGGCGAGCAGCGGCCTCGTCGCTCCGGCCGGGTGAGGGCTCCTTTGTCGCGTCAGCGGGGGTCCTGCGCGCCGGCGTGCGGCGGCGCGGCCGGCACTGGACGCCCGGCGTCCCACAACGTCTCGACGTGCTGCGCGAACCGGTCGAACATCCCGTCGTCCTGGAGGCGCCGAAGATGCAGCATGGGCGAGTCGTGTCCCACCAGATTGGACAGGTGCGGGGTCACCAACATCTGATCGTCGAAGCGGAACACGCTGAGGGAGATATGCCCCTCGTGAGCGCTGTACCGGGCTTCCAGCCCTTCGATGGCGCCGAGTTGGTGGAGATGTTCGAGCGTGATGCGGATGCGGGTGGACACCGTGAGGGCGGTGCGTTCGACGCTCTCGCGGCGGAGGGTGACGTCGGATTCGGGGTCGCCGAGGAGGAACCGCACTGCCGCGCCGGTCCGGGCCTTCCGCCGTAGCGCCGCGGCGAGGTTCGGCTGTTCCAGCCAGAGAAAGTAGTTGGTGTAGCCCGCGAACGTGAGGTTGTCGATGGCGTCGGTGATGAGCGACCGCCAGACCGATGACGGACAGGCGGAGCGGTAGGGATAGACCGATACGATCTCGCGATCCGGCCCGGTCTTCATGACCGCCTTCGCGGCGGCGGGCCACAGCACTACTTCCTCAACTCCCAGCTCTCGGGCGACGGTCGCGCGCGTTCCGGGGCGCGGGACGCGTCCCTCGTACAGCCATCTGTCCACGGTCCGGTCCTCGACCCCGCACGCACGCGCCAGTTCGTGCGCGGTCAGGCCCGACTCCGTGATGGCCCGCCGTAGCGTGTCGCTCAACGCCACCCTCCTCGTCATTAGTGACATTCCAGACGCTAGCCAGGTTGTGTCAGTAATGGCAGACGGATGCCGTGGTTATGCCCGAAAAGGTGCGCCACTTTGAGTCATCGCACGAACGCGATGACTGTGAGGGGTCCCGATGCCCGAGCCCGCCGCACCGCCTCCGCCGGCGCTTCCTGAGTGGCTGCCGTCTCCTGAGCAGGGCTGACGCCCGGCGCCGTGCGGACGGTGGTTCGACGGCGTCACGGTGGACGCCTTCGACGGCGTCCGGGCTCTGGCGCACCTCGGCACCGACTCCGGGCCGTATATCAAGGACGGCGGCTCCCACACGATGACGTGGCTCGTGCACGCCGGTGCGACGGCCGGCTGGGCGCTGCGTGGGGTGAGCGTGCGCGGCCGGGGGCAGTGGCTGACGGTGCCGCCCGCAACGTGGGAGGGCTCGCCGCGCTGGCGCGTCCCACCCGGACGGCGAGGGTGGTTGACCCGGCCGACGCTGCTGCACGCCGCACTCGGTGCGGTCCTCCTGCCCACCGACGGTCGGGAGCCGCGCCGTGGCTGACGCCTCCCCACAGCCCGCCGCGCCTCCGCCGCCCGCGACGCCGGTCGGGTCGGTCTGGTGCACGCGCTGCTGGACGCGGTTATCGGTCGTCGGCGACACCGTCGAGGCTCACGCCTGCCCCGGACCCCGGCCGGACCCGGAGCAGGCCAGGTGACCGCCGTGACGGTCGAGCACCCCGCCATCGCCGACGTGCCGCTGCCCGACGCCGAGCGGCTGACGGAGCGACAACTCCTCGGCATCGACTGCGCCCACTGCGGCGCCTACCTCGGCGCCCACGCCCGCCGCCTCGGCGACATCGAGGACTGCGGCTATCTGCTCCAGTTGTTCGGCTGCGACCCACGGTGTGTGCCGTTGCCGCGCCGCGAATCCGCACCGCCGTGGCGGGGGTCCCCCCTCGACCGCCTGCCGCGCTGGACCGCCGCCACCGACGACAGCCCGGACCCGCTGGCGGACGACTACGACACCGACCCCGCGACCCTGCGGCGGGTGGTGGCCGGCCTCCGCGCCCTGCCCGACACCACGCCGGCCCCACAGCCCGGGAGGTGACCGCCATGTCAGGCACGTGGATGCCGCCCATCCCCAGGGGCCAGGCCCGCTACCTGCACCGCCAGAGCGAACCCGTGGCCCAGCAGCCCCGGCACCGTCGCCTCCGCCGGCAGGCACCGCTTCGGGGACGGCGGATCGGGCCGTACGCCGAGACGCTGTAGGACGGACGGCGGGGCGTCGGTGATCCGCTCACCCACCGCCAGCAGGGAGATCGCTCCGGCCAGAACCGCGCCCGCGGTCAGCGCAAGCATGACGACCAGAGCGTGCCGTACGCCGCGCGGATCGCGAGGGTCGGGCATCTCGGCCAGACGCTCCAGCAGGCCCGAGATCTCCCCGGGTACGGTGCCGGGTTGCTCGCGGAGTTGGTCAAAGGCAAGTGGGATCGGCGATGACGCGTCGGCAGGCACGGTTTATTCGCCGGCGGTGTCCTCGGGCTCCCAGCGGAGCAGGTCGCCTGGCTGGCACTTGAGCACCTCGCAGAGCGCGGCGAGCGTCGTGAAGCGCACCGCCTTGGCGCGGCCGTTCTTGAGTACCGCCAGATTGGCGGGCGTGATGCCCACGCGGTCCGCGAGCTCGCCCACGGACATCTTCCGCCTGGCCAGCATCACGTCGATGTCGACGGCGATCGGCATCAGATCACCTCGTCCAACTCGGCCTGCATCTGCGACGCTTCGACGTCGCGCGCGACGGCCTGGGCGAGCAGCATCCGCAGCACGAGCACGATGAGCGCGACCCCCAGGATGGCCACGCCGACCCCGCCCGCGATGAGGCTGACGCCCGGATCGTCCCGCTGGCTCGGCGCGTTCAGGGCCGTGACCGCGAACCACACGAGAGCAGCTGCAACGATCGCGCCGATGATGACATCCACGTACCGGAAGGCGGCGTGGGAGAACACGGTTCCGCGCCGCACCATCGTTACCAGTCGCCATACACAGACCAGGGCGACCTGAGCCGTTCCCATGCCCAGGATCGTGATCACCCGCAGCGGGGTCAGCGGGAGCGACCCGTCCTCCGGGTCACTCCCGCTGATCAACGCCCACACCATCAATGCCTGTACGAACACGGTGCCGGTGAGCACCACCACGAGCACGGCGCGGAGCCCGCGCACCGTCAGCTTTCCCATGCCTTGTCCTCCCATCGACATACGATGAGAATCTATCGAATAACGATAAGTCAAACAAGGGCTGGGTCGGCGTGCGGGCGGCGGTTTCGCCACACGCCATCCGCCGGCCCGAGGAGTCCTGGCTCATGGCGATGGCGGAGGCGGCCGAGGCGTGGGCCACCCACCGAGGGCTGACTGTTAGGTGACCGCGCTCGAGCGACGGGCCCCGGCCGTATCCGGGTCGCGCGGGTGGGGTCCTTCCACTCGTGGGTCAGCCGAACAGGGTGGAACCGAGTGGGCGTCGGGCGTCGTAGCCGGGGAGGATCAGGAAGGTCGCGCTGGCGGTCGTGGTGGTGAAGGGCAGCAGCGCGTCGGAGGCGTCCATGCGGGCGAGCGTGGCCGTGAAGGTGCGCAGGTCGTTCTGGAAGCTGATGAAGAGCAGGCCGGGGGCGGGGTCGTCGATGCTGTAGGAGCGGCGGAGCATGTGGCCGACGCCGACCACGGTGGGGTTCGCCCTGCGTACGTGGGCGTCCACGGGGACGAGATAGCGCCCGTCGGGCGTCTTGGCGTTGAGTCCGGGGGCCGAGTCGACGCTGCCGCCGGAGAGGGGTACGCCGCTGGCCCGGCGCCGCCCGAAGACCGCCTCCTGCTCGGCGACGGACAGGGCGGCGAACCGCGTCAGGTCGATTTCCATGCGCCGCAGTACGGCCAGGGTGCCGCCGGCGACCGCGTCAGGGCCAGCCAGCCACAGGTCACGTTCCTGCTCGGCGGTGGTGTGCGGGCCCACGATGCCGTCGATGAAACCGAGCAGGTTGCGCGGTGCGGTGCGGTCCTCGGCCACGGGCACCTCCGTGCCGCGGCGTCCGAACTGCCGCCAGCGCTCCTGGATGCGGTCGCCGGCCTGGTCCAGGAGCGCGGCGGCGGCGACCGGCAGGAGCAGGGCGTCGCCGGCGCAGATCTGGATCAGCAGATCGCCGCCGCGTTCCCGCGAGGCGACCCGCTCGCGGGAGAACGGCGGGAGGTCGGCCGCGCCGGGCAGGGTGGCGCCGGCCGTCCGCACCAGCCGTGGGCCCACGCCGACGGTCACGGTCACATCGCCCGGGGGCAGGCCCAGCAGGCGTGGGTCGGATCCGGCGGTGAGGGTCAGGATGGTCTCGCCGAGTTCGGCCAGGAGCAAGCCGGGCGTCACCGTGGCGCCGAGGTCGGCCACCAGGGCCAGCAGGTGGGGCTGGGCCGACCCGGGACGCGTCACGCCCGCCTGGTACCGGCCCGTCACCGCGACCGGCGTGGGCGTGGCCGACGCGGAGGGGACGGGATCGTCGGACCGCTCGGACCGGTCGGAGTCCCCCGAACCCCCGGCGAGGAGACCCGCGGCCACCGTGACACCCGCGACATCGAGGAACGCGCGGCGTGACGGGGGGCGGTCGGCGCGGGGCATGACGCGTACGATGCCACACCCGGTCTGAGGCCGCCGCCCAACCACCATATTGTGAGCGGGAGTTCGACATTTCGACGACGAGACGCGTGCCAGACTGGGATCATGTCTCGATTAGCTCTTCGCATGATGGCGGCTGCCCTCGGCGTGCTGACGCTGGTGACCGGCTGTGGCGGCGGCGACGACGGATCGGCCGAGGGTCGGCGGCCGGACGGCGCGGAGGTGACGATCCGGGTGCCTGCCGACGCTCCGACGATCTCGGACGCGGTGTCCCTGGCCCAGCCCGGTGATCTGGTGCTGGTGGCGCCGGGCGTGTACCACGAGTCGGTGCTGATCGACACGGAGCGCATCACTCTGCGGGGCGAGTCCCGGGCGGAGGTGGTCATCGACGGGCAGGTGCGGCGGCCGAACGGCGTGGTCGTCACGGCGCCCGGGGTGGCCGTGGAGAACCTGACGGTGCGGAACAACACGCACAACGGGGTGCTGGTCACCGGTTCGGCGGCGGCGGTCGACGCACTGCCGGGGAGCGGTGGCTACGACACCGGCGACGAACCCGTCAGCCTCCTGGACTCGTTCCTGGTATCGCATGTGACCGCGACCCGTAACGGCCTCTACGGCATCTACGCGTTCTCCGCGCAGAACGGTGTCATCGAGCACTCCTACACCTCGGGCGGGGCGGACTCGGGGATCTATGTCGGCCAGTGCAGGCCGTGCGGGATCGTCGTGCGGGACAACGTCTCGGAACTCAACGCGGTCGGTTACGAGGGCACCAACGCCAGTGGTGACATGTATGTGGTCGGCAACCGGCTGGTCGGCAACCGTGTCGGACTGACCACCAACTCCGACCACCAGGAGAAACTGCTTCCGCAGCGCGACGCCGTCATCGCGGGCAACCTGATCGCGGACAACCAGCAGCCGCGGACCCCCGAACAGGCCGACGGCGGCTGGGGCATCGGCATCGGCGTCGACGGCGGCAGCGACAACCAGTTCGTCCGCAACCTGGTCACCGGCAACACCAACGCCGGGCTCGTGATCACGGCGACCGCCGACCTCACGGCGGACGGCAACCGGATCACGGACAACACCTTCACCGACAACGGCGTCGACATCGGCTGGACGTTCCCCACCGCCACCCGGGGACAGGGCAACTGCCTGGAGGGGAACGAGCTTCGGACGACCGTGCCCGAAGGCCTCGCGTCCACCGCGTCCTGCCCCATCCCCGCCACGTCCCCGACGCCCTCGGGCAGTTGGCACGGCCCGGCGGCGCCCGCGGGCATTCCCTTCACCGACGTGGCCGCGCCCGGCCCGCAGCCGGAGTTCCCGGGGGCCACCACGGCCGGAGCCACCGTCGTGCCTGACGTTCCGGAGCTGCCGGACATCGCGGACATCGCGCTGCCGTCGCCGTCACTGCTCGCCGACGACGCGCTGGTACCGACCTCATGAGCGGCGGCTACGGCGTCGGGGTGGCCTCGGGCAGCGGCTCGACGGGGACATACGTCTGGGTGTCGAAGTCGAGGACCACCGGCTCGGGCGCGGAGGCGATACCGACCTCAACCCGGTACATGGTGCCGTCCGAGCCGATCCAGTAACGCACGCTCTGGGACGAACTGGTGCTGGTGTCGCCGCCGGGGACGTCGGCATCGGACTCGGCATCGGCGTCGGCACCCGCACCGGAATCGGCCTCGGGACGCGGCCCGCTCATGATGTCCGTCCGATGGCCGCGTACCTGCTCCTGCCCGACCCAGGTGGCGCCGTTCTGCGGCAGCAGCGCGGCGTTGTCCGGCCGGTCGCTGCCGAGGTCGAGCACGATGGCCAGCGCGCTGTCCAGGGTCATGCCGGATGTCTGCAGCGGACGGCTGTACCAACCGGACGCGGGCGGCGACGCCGGGGCGACCGCCGGGGGGTCCGCCATGGGGTGGACGAGGACGGTGGTGGGCGTCCACCGGATCAGCCCGTCGCTGGACGTGTCGCGCCCGGTCCCTCGCACCACCCCGTAACCGGTGTGGGTGCGGTAGTCGACGGATGCGGTGATGATCAGCCCACCGTCGACGTTCGGCACGTTGATCGTCACCGCCCGGCCGCCGGCCTGGTAGTTGAGGAATCGCGTGACGGCCAGCCGGTTCGCCTCGTCCGAGGTCAACGCCCGTGGGGCGGCGGGGCCATCGTCGCCGAGGAGGATGAAGGCGCTGGTCGCGGCGGCCGCGACGCAGACCACGGCTGCCGCTGCCCAACGTAATCGTGGCCACCGGCGACGCCGCCTGGTGCTGGTGCCCCGCGCTCCGCCGTCCCGGCCTCTACTGCTCCAGATGCTCCGCACGCGGCGCGAGCATAACAGTTCTCACCGAGAGGCCCCCAAAACTCCGCGTCAGCAGGACACTACGGCTCGTCAACTGTAGTCTCTGCGCGGAAGTCGCTGGGTTTGCGTTGACTCAGGACGAAGGGAGCGCTATGCGATTACGTGCACTGCTGCGGATGGGGCTGTCCGGTGTGCTCCTGGCAGGGGGCGCTGTGGGCACGACCCTGACGGGGGCCGGGCAGGCCGGAGCCGCGGCCCCTGACGGCACACTGACCGTCGAGGTACTGCGGGACTTCTTCGGCACCGGCGTGATCAACTCGACCATGGATGTGCCCCAACAGGGAATCCAGGTCGACGTCACCGACCTCTCGGGGAACCGTGTCACCGGTGTCACGGATGTCACGGGAAGGGTCGTCGTGCCGCCGACGAGCGAGCTGACCGGCGGCCGGTACCGGGTCGACGTCAGCGTCCCGGAAACCTACCAGGACTATCTGCAGGCGGCGCCCGCCTCGACCGCGCCGAACCACTTCGACAGCTTCACCTCGTTCGTGGACGTCTCGGACGGCCGGGACGACTCGGTGACCACCGGGGTCTGGAATCCGGCCGACTACGCACTGCCCGACACCCGTTACTTCGTGCCGATCCAGAGTGGCGCGGGCGGGACGGACACCCGGGCACTGGTGGCGTTCGGGACGGACGCCCGGGGGATCTGTTCCGAGCAGGAGGCGTGCCCGGAGGTCCTCAACACCCAGGACCAGGTGGGCACGACCTACGGGCTGGCCTACGACCGGTACCGCGACCAGCTGTTCCAGTCGGCGTTCGCCCGGCGGTACACCGAGTACGGGCCGGAGGGCGGTGGCGCGATCTACGTCCAGCCGGCCGACGGCGGTGCCCCGACGCTGTTCGCGACGGTGCCGGACGCCACGGAGACGGAGCATGACACCGACAACCTGATCAAGGACGCCGGGTTCACCGACGCGCCGGGCAAGGAGAGCATCGGCGGCCTGGCCCTGTCGGAGGACGGCTCGACCCTGTACGCGGTGAACCTGCTCACCCGCAGCCTGGTCAGCTTCGACGCGACCGGGCCCACGGCCTCGGCGCCCGAGGAGACCGTGCCGATCCCCGACCCGGGCTGCGCCTCGGCCGACGACTGGCGTCCGTACAGTGTGGCCGCCCACGACGGCAAGCTGTACGTCGGAGGTGTGTGCAGCGCCGAGAGCACCCAGAACCGTGCGGACCTGAGGGCCGTCGTCGCGACCTATGACGGCGAGGAGTTCACCACCGTGCTGTCCCAGCCGCTGGACTTCGAGCGCGGCAACGTGCATGTCGGCAACTCCGGCAGCGGCCAGGGCAACCACTGGAACCCGTGGAACACCGACCTGGAGGACTGGGACTCCTTCCAGTTGGGCGGCGCGATGATCAATCCGCAGCCGGCGCTGGCCAGTATGGCCTTCACCCGCGACGGCTCGCTGATCCTCGGCTTCCGTGACCGGTTCATGGACGTCGTGAGCTGGGGCGGTCTTGACCCGAGGCCGGGCAACGACACACCACAGAACGGGATGTCCGGCGGCGACATCAACATGGCCTGCGCCAGGCCCGACGGCGGGTACGACTGGGAGGGCACCGGAATCTGCCCCGACAACGCCACGGACCCCACTCTTGACGGGGCCCAACCCGGCGGCGTCGTCGAGTACTTCCCCGGTGACTTCTTCCCGAACGGCGGCTCCGCCACCCAGGCCGGGCCGCACCAGGAGTCCGCCCTGGGCTCTGTCGCCTACATCCCGCAGCAGCCGTGGGTCGTCAGCACCCAGATGGACCCGGCCGGCCGGGTCATCACCAGTGGGACCGGCTACTACGACGTCGCCACCGGCCTCGGCCCCGGCAACGACCCGGTCAACAACGCGTACGAGTTCGTCGGCCCGAACCAGAACGGGTTCGGCAAGGCCGGCGGCCTCGGCGACATCGCGTACGCGGCGGCGAACGCTCCGATCCAGATCGGCAACGTGGTCTGGTACGACGGCGACCGCAACGGCCTCCAGGACCCGGGGCACGTACTGCTGCCGGGTGCGACGGTCAACCTCCTGGACGCCGATGGCGAGCAGGTCGCCACGACCACGACCGATGCCGCCGGTGAGTACTACTTCGGCGGGGTCGGCGCGGAGTACGAGCTGACACCGGGCGCCGAGTACACCGTGCAGTTCGATGTCTGCACGGCGGACACCAGCGGGGTACCGGACCAACCGGCCGCCAGCGACCTGCGGTTCACACAGCCGCGCGCCGGTGACGACCGGGCCCACGACTCCAACGTGACCCCGCCGACCTCCGGCCAGCTCTGCAACGGCTACGCCCCGGTCACCGCGCCGGACACACCAGGAGAGGTGGATCACACGATCGACGCCGGCGTCCACATCCCGGAGCCGGAAACCCCGACACCGACACCGCCCGCGTCGCCTCCCGCGGAGGAGCCGACGGACCCGGCGCCCAACACGCCGGCACCGGACGGGGAGGATCCGGGCGGCAACCTCGCCGAAACCGGTACGTCCGGCCTCGGCAGTGCCATCGCCCTCACCGCCGTGCTGCTCGGCGCGGGCACGGCAGCGGTCCTCCTCACCCGTCAGCGGCGCGCAGGACGCCACTGACACCGGAAACACCAAGAAACACCCCGAAACACCCGACGGGCCGGTGCGACGCACCGGCCCGTCGGCCATGCGGTCCGGTTTCCTGGGCTTGACGGCTAACGGTGTTAGCCGGATGATGGACGCACCGGTCAGGCTAACGCCGTTAGCCGACGAGCCGGGAGGCCAGACGACCAGGAGGTGTCACCGTGACCACGATCACCGGCGGCAGAGTCAGGAGCGGTTCCGTCGCGACGCGGGTGCGTCGAGGCGGCTGGGGGGTGCTCGCGCTGTTCCTCGGGGCGTTCGCCGTCTTCGAGTCGGTGAAGTACGGGGTGCCGACCACCGCCGCCGCGCTCGTCTTCTTCGCGGTGCCGGACCTGTTCCGGCGCCACCGCGCGGCGCACCTCGGGTGGATCCCGCTCGCCGTGCTCGTCGTCTACACCGTCACGCCCATCGTGTGGCCGCCGATGTTCACCGCCGGACTCGGCTGGCTCACCCGCATCGCGATCGACCGGACGGTGCGCCGTGGCTGACCGGGTGCGCGAGATCACCGCCGCCGCCCGGCACCTGCTCGACACCGAGGGGCCAGAGGCGCTGTCGATGCGGCGGATCGCCGAACGCGTCGGGATCCGGGCGCCGTCCCTGTACAAGCACTTCCCCGACAAGGCCGCCGTCGAGGCCGCGCTGCAGGCGCAGGGCATGGCCGAGATGGCACGGGAGCTGGAGGCCGCCGAGGCCGGGGTCGGGGCCGGCACCGAACCGCCCCTGCTCGTCCTCGCCCGCGCCTTCCGGCGCCACGCGCTGGCCCACCCCCACCTCTACCGCCTCACCAACACCCGGCCGCTCGCCCGCACCGCGCTGCCCGAAGGACTCGAGGACCGCGCGGCGATGCCCCTGCTCCGCGCGGTGCGCGGCGACATCGACGTCGCGCGCACGTTCTGGGCCTTCGCGCACGGCATGGTCGTGCTCGAACTCGACGGCCGCTTCCCGCCCGACGCGGATCTGGACGCCGCCTGGCGCACCGGCTGCGAGGCGTTCACCCACACCATTCGAGGAGAATCCCGATGACCGCCGTCGTCACCACCAACACCTCCCGCACCCGCGCCGGCGGGTACGTCCACGCCGCGGGATGGGTCGCCGGACTCGCCGTCGGATGGGGCGCCACGCCCGAGGCCGGTGACTCGCACGCGGAGATCGCCACCGCGTACGCCGACCATCCGGCCCAGGCGATCGGCCAAGCCCTGCTCACGCACGGTGTGGCCGCGGCCGGCCTCGCGGTCGTCGCGGCCGGGCTGCTGCGCTGGGCCCGTCGCACCGGCAGCCGCGCCGCCCGGACGGCCGGATGGGCCGGAACAGCCGCGGCGGCCCTCGCCTGCGTCCAGCTCCTCCTGGAGCTGGTCTCCGTGCCCGGCGCCGACCCGGCGTCACCCGGTACGGCCGGCACGCTCTTCGACGCGGGCCAACGCGTGGACGGCGTCAAGATGTTCGCCCTCGCCGTGCTCGCCGCCGGGGCCTGTGCCGCGACGCGGCACGCGACGCTGCTGCGGCGCCGGGAGTCCCTCACCGGCTGGGCACTCGCCGCCGCGATCACCCTGTCCGGAATCGGCTACGTGCTGCTGTCCGACGCCCTGACGCCCGTGGCGTTCGTCTCGCTGCCCCTGCTGCTGGTCTGGATCGTCACGCTCGGCACGGCCCTCGCCCGGGCCGGTGATGGCGACGCGGTCAGCCGGCCACGGTCGCTCGCTGGCGCTCCCGGTGCGCCCGGGCCGAGGCGATGACCGCGTCGAGCGTGTCCCGGGTGCGCATCAGGTCGGCGATGTGCCGGGAGAGCCGGTCGCGCTCCTGCGTCATCCGCTCCAGCGCGGCCTCGGAGTTCTCCTGGCTCGGCGCGTCGACGCAGGGCAGCAGCTCGGCGATGGTGCCGCTGGACAGGCCCGCGGCGTACAGCCGCTGGATGAACGAGACCCGTTCGACCTCGTGCTCCGTGTAGTGCCGCTGCCCGCTGGGGCTGCGGGTGCTGCTGAGCAGTCCCTGTTCCTCGTAGTACCGCAGGGACCGGACGCTGACCCCGGTCCGTGCCGCGAGATCCCCGATGCGCATGCCGCCCTCCCGGCTGTGAGCCGCGACACAGCCCTTGCCTCTGACATCAATGTGAGGTTTTAGCGTACCTGGCGGGCCCGGAAACCGGGCGCCTCGCCGTACGAGGGAGTCCTGACGTGACCACGCTTCTCGACCGCCATCCGCTCGGGGACCTGACGTTGCCCAACCGGGTGGTGATGGCCCCGATGACACGGGTCCGGGCCGCCGCCGGCGGCCTGGCGACCCCGTCGATGGCCATCTACTACGCGCAGCGGGCGACGGCCGGTCTGATCGTGAGCGAGGGCGTGCAGCCCAGCCTGATCGGCCAGTCCAACCCGGGGACACCGGGGCTGCACACCGACCAGCAGGTCGCCTCGTGGCGTCCCGTGACCGCCGCCGTGCACGCCAACGGCGGCCGGATCTTCGCCCAACTCATGCACGGCGGACGGGTCTCCCATCCCGACACCACGGGAACCCGGCCCGTCGGGCCCTCGGCGGTCCCCGCCGTCGGTGACGTGTTCACCCCGACCGGACCCCAGCCCGCGCCCACGCCGCGCGCCCTGGCGACGGCCGAGGTGCCCGAGCACGCGCGGTCGTACGCCGAGGCGGCCCGCCGCGCGATCGACGCCGGCTTCGACGGCGTGGAACTGCACGGCGCCAACGGCTACCTCATCTCGCAGTTCCTCTCGTCGAACGCCAACCTGCGCGCCGACCGCTACGGCGGCTCGGTCGCCAACCGGATCCGCTTCGCCGTCGAGGCGACCAGCGCGACCGTCGAGGCCGTCGGCGCGGCCAGGACCGGCGTCCGCCTCTCCCCCGGCGCGACGTTCTGGGGCGTCGCGGAGACCGAGGTGCCCGCGCTCTACGCGGCGTTGCTGGGCGAGCTGGCCCGCCTGGACGTGGCCTACGTCCACCTTGAGGCCACCACCGACGAGGAGGTGCTGGTCGGGCTGCGCCGCGCCTGGCCGGGCACCCTCATCATGAACCCGACGGTGCCGATGGGCCCCAAGCAGGTCGGACGGGCCGAGGCCGACCACTGGCTCGGCCTGGGAGCCGACCTCATCAGCTTCGGCCGCGCGTTCATCGCCAACCCCGATCTGGTCGAACGCCTGCGCACCGGTCTCCCGCTCGCCCCCGTCGACGACACCACCTACTACCAGGGCGGCGACGCGGGCTACCTGACCTACCCGACGTACCACCACACGGCGGCCTGACGCCGCCCCGGCCGTGGCGCGCGGCCGGGGCCCGCTCACTCCTCGAGGTCGCGGGCCAGTTCCTCCCAGGCGAGCGCGCGGAGGGCTGGTTCCGCGTCGGCGCCCGACGGGATGTCCGCGGCGGGCTGGAACCAGACGACGGTGAGCGCGGAGAAGTACCAGCCCGAGTCGTGGTCGGGGTCGATCTCCGTGGAGCGGAACGCGCCGACGCACGCCACCGCGGGCAGCTCCGCGTAGGGCCCCGAACTGCCCGCGGGCCGATCCGGGAACTCGACGACCGGCGGAACGAGGTGGACCGGCCGACCGGGGTAGGCCTCCCCGGCGACGCGCAGGCGGCTCCTGATGACGAACTCGTTGACGCGCTCGCACGGATAGCCCTCCAGAAGTCCGCCGTAGGTGGAGGACATCCGTATCTCAGCGAGATCGACCGAACGGCCGGACAGGAGCACGAGGCGACTCAGGGGCATCCGTTGACCCTACGTCCGCCAGGGTCGTCCACACCGCCGCCGCCGTGACGACGGCCGCCGGGCCGGGGACCAGCAGCAGCACCGAGGCGGTCCAGTGCACGGCCGCCCACACGCCCAGCACCGCGAGCGCCGGTCCGGCCAGGAACCGGTGCGGCCACCGGGCCACCAGGTACAGGCCGCACAGCCACAGCCGCCGGCCGCGCAGGTCGCCGCGCGCCGCGCCGAGCGGCAGCACCGCCCCCAGGGCGGGCAGCGCGAGGACGCTGGCCGCGCCGCTCACCGCCAGCGACGGCAGCGCCCACGCGCCGCCGCCGTTCTGCCACACGGCGAGCGCGGCCAGGAACGCGGCGACCGGCACCGCCACCAGCAGGCCCTGTGCGGTGCCGAAGCGCCACAGCCGGAGCAGCCCGCGCCACCATCCGGCGACGGTGGCCTCCCGCCCGGCCGCCAACGCGTTGCCGACGTCGGCGAGCGCCGCCGCGCACGGGGCGACCAGCAGCCCCGCCAGCAGGGCCGAGACCGGGGTGACCCCGGGCGCCAGCAGCACCGTCAACGCACCGGCGAGGCACACCGCCACGCTGCCGAACAGCAGCGCGGGCAGGGCCGGCCAGGCGGCCCGCAGGGTGCGCAGCAGGGTCTCGTCCGCCGCCGGCGCGCCGGCCGGGGATCCGATCACGTGGTCAGCCATCGGTCATCCCCTCACGCCGGCCGAGGCGATGCTGGCCACGAAGGCGCGCTGGAAGGCGAGGAAGACCACCAGCACCGGCACCACCACCGCGGTGATCGCGGCCAGGACGACCACGGAGGAGCCGCCCTGCCCGTTCTGGAGGGTCACCAGGCCGATCGGCAGCGTCATCTTCTCCGGGGAGCTGAGGAAGATCAGCGGTCCGAAGTAGTTGTTCCAGGACAGTTCGAAGGTGAGGATCGTCATCGCCGCCAGGGCGGGCCCCGAAAGCGGCACGATCATCCGGAAGAGAATCCACAGGTGTCCTGCACCGTCGATGCGGGCCGCCTCGTCCAGCTCCCGCGGGATGGTGTTGAAGTACTGCCGCAGGAAGAAGATCGAGAAGACGTTGATCAGCGCCGGCAGCCAGAGCGCCGCCAGGGTGTCGACGAGCCCCAGGTTGCGCATCAGCACGAAGACCGGGATCACCGTCATCTGGGTCGGCACCATCAGCGCGCTCAGCATGATCAGGAAGATGCCGTCCCGGCCGCGGAAGCTCAGCCGGGAGAACGCGTACGCCGCCAGCACGCTGACCAGCAGTGACCCCGCGGTGGAGAGGACCGCGACCTGAAGGCTGTTGAGCGCCATCCGCCCGAACGGGACGAGGTCCGGGATCGCTCGGAAGTTGTCGAGGGTGAACGGGTCGGGCACCCACTTCGGCGGCAGCGCGAACGCCGCCTCCTCGGCCGTCAGGCTCTGGACCACCATCCACAGCAACGGCGCCACCATCAGCAGGCCGACCAGCCACAGCGCCAGGTCGGCGCCGAGCCGACCGATCCTTCTCCTGGTCGGACCCGCGCTCGGCTTCACGTTCGGCTTCGAGTTCGGCTTCGCGTTCGGTCTCACGGTTGTTCTCACTGGTGGTGCACCCACTTCCTGGCTCCCCAGAACTGCACCAGCGTGACCACCAGCATCACCGCGAACACCAGGAGCGAGACCGCCGCGGCGTAGCCGGCCTGGAACGTCTGGAAGCCCTTCTGGTACAGGTACATGACGATCGTGAGGGTGGAGTTGTCGGGTCCGCCCTGCGGAGTGATGATCTGCACCGGGTCGAAGACCTGGAACGCCCCGATGAAGGTGATCACGACGGCGAAGAAGATCGTCGGTGACATCGCGGGGAGCGTCACGTGCCACAGGATCTGTCGCCGGTTGGCCCCGTCGCAGCGGGCCGCCTCGATCAACTGCGCGGGGACCGTCTGGAGGCCGGCGAGCATGATGACGAAGGTGAACCCGATGGTGTGCCAGAGGTCGATGCCGATGATCGCCGGCAGCGCCCAGTCCGGGTCGATGAACCAGTCGGGGCTGGTCAGGCCGGCCTCCCCGACGTAGTGCGTGACGACGCCGAAGGTCGGGTCCAGCACGTACCTCCACAGCAGCGCGACCGCGGCCCAGGAGATCACGAACGGGAAGAACAGCGCGGTGCGCACGAAGTACGAGAGCACCCGGCTCATGGTCCGGTTCACCGCGAGCGCCAGCAGCAGACCGCCGACGACGTGGGTCACCACGGAGGCGAGGGCGAACAGGAAGGTGTTGCCCAGGGCCCGGTAGAGCAGCGGGTCGCCGGCCATCTCGGTGAAGTTCCCGAGACCGTTGAACTCCGCGGCGGTGAGCAGGTCCCAGGAGTAGAAGCTCAGCGCAACGGCCGCCACGAAGGGACCGGCGACGAAGACCACGAAGAGCAGCGCCGCGGGGGTGAGGAACAGGTACCCGATCCGTTGGTCGCGGGATCGGCGGCCGGGCCTGACGCGGCGGGCCCCGGCGCGTGCCCGGGCGGCCCCTCCGTCGGGCGGCACCGGACGCGTGGAAACGGTGGTGGTCACAGCAGCCCTCCCAGCCTCTCGTTGGCCGACTCCAGGGCCCCGCGCACCGAGTCCGTTCCGGTGATGGCGGCCTGCCAGCCCTGGGTGACGGCGGTCTGCACCTCGCCGCCGCGCTCGGGAGACGGGATCGGGGTGCCGTAGGTGACGGCCTCGGGCAGCGCCTCGCTGCCCGGCGGCGCCTCGTCGAGGAACGGGGCGCTGGTCGCGACCGAGTTGCGCGCGGGCACCGTCGTGCCGCCGGTCGTCGCGTAGAAGACGGACGCCTCCCGGGACATCAGCCAGGTGAGGAGGGTCCAGGCCTTTTCCTTCTTCCTGGATGCCTTGAGGATGGGCCAGCCGTCCCAGCCGACCGGGGACCCGTGGCCGGCGTTGACCGGCCAGCTCACGATCCGCACCCGGTCGAGCATCTCGAGGCGGCGCACGTCGAGGGTGGGCCACCGGCCGCCGCCGAGGGTGGCCAGCGCGTTGTTGTTGAACTGGCCCATCGCGTCGTAGGCGCCGCCGGGCTGCGGTGAGAGCCCGTCGTCGATGAGCCCCTTGACGAAGGTCGCCGCCTCCACCGCCGCGTCGCTGGCGAAGGTGCCCTCGTCCCAGGCGTCGTTGAGCGTGCTCGCCCCGTTCGTGAGCAGCCAGGGCATGATGTCGACGAACGGGAAGCCGAAGCCGAGCGGTATCAGGAACGCCCCGGTCCGCTCCTTGATCTCCAGGCCGGCCTCGCGGAACTCGTCCCAGGTCCACTCGTCGGTGGGGAGGTCCACCCCGGCCTGGTCGAAGACCTCGGTGTTGCAGTAGAGCACGGCGGTGTTGTAGCCGCCGGGTATGTAGTAGGTCTTCCCGTCGGTGGAGCCGTACGTCTCGGTCCACTCCCGCAGCCGCGGGTCGACGTCCGCGAAGTACGCGTCGACCAGCGCGCGGTCCCTGGCGATGTAGGCGTCCAGCGGTTCCATCAGGCCCTTGGAGGCGAAGAGGCGCTGGCCCTCGGTCGCCACCTGGACCACGTCGGGCACCTGCCCGCCGGCGATCTGGGTGGAGACGGTGCTGGCGAAGGTGCCCCAGTCCCGGGCCGCGAGGCCGCGAGCCCGCACCTCGATGTCCGGATGCGCCCGCTGGAAGGCGTCGAAGAGCGCGTTGAACGCCTCCTGCTGGGTGGCGTCGCCCATGTAGAGCACGTCCAGCGGCCCGTGCGGCGAGCCCTCCACCTCCAGGCTCAGGCAGGAGGACAGGGCGGAGGCCAGTGGCAGGGAGGCGGTGGCCGCGGCCGCGGCGCGCAACACCCGGCGCCGTGGGACGTGGGCGGATCTGTGCGGGTCCATGGGGTCCCGTCCTTTCATGATCGGTCCGGCCTCTCGTGGTCAGCCCGCGCGCAGCACCACGGTGAACGACTCGCGTCCCCCGGCGCCGACGAGGCGCGCGGCCGGTCCGTCCGCCCCCGCGGTCACCTCGACCACGCCGAGCAGTTCGCCGGCGATCACCGGCCAGCGGCCCGGCAGCGGGTCGAGTTCGATCGTCCGGGCGGTGGCGTCGACCACCGTGCGAGGCCAGGCGTGGGCCAGGCCGAAGGAGGCCATGGAACGGACGTAGTGGTGTCCGCACTCGACCTCGTCGAAGGGATTGCGGGTGCGTCCCGAGTAGCGGGCGCGCACGTCGGCCACGACGTGCTCGGCCCGTTCCCGCTCGCCGTGCGCGGCCAGCGCGACGGCCGCGGTGTACTCGATGCCGGTCCACACCTCGTTGCAGTAAGGGAACGGGCGCTCGGGACGGCCGCCGTGCGGATAGGTGCAGTTGAGCAGCCCGTGCTCGTCGCCCAGGGCGTAGGTGCGCAGATGGTTGAAGTGGCCGTGGAATCCCGCCCGGTGGTTGTGCCGGACGATGCTGTCCAGGGCGGTCGCCGTGTGGGCTCGGTCCAGCCGGTCGTCGAGCCCGCAGGAGAGGGCCAGGGCGTGGCCGGCGAGTTGGTCGGCCATGCAGCCCGGGCCGATCTGCAGGTCGGGGTTCACCAGATCGTCGGAGCCGACGTCCGGGTTGTCGCCGTCGTCGTAGCGGATGCGCAGCCCCTCGGCGATGCGGTCGACGGAGCCGGCGGGCAGCACCCGGTGCTCGTAGTACTCGCCGTTGAACAGCTCCGCGTCCGTCTTCGCGGCCCCGCTGCGCAGCACCTCGGCGCAGGTGGCGGCGAAGTCGGCGTCGCCTACCGCCTCGGCCATCCGCGCGCAGGCGGCCAGCGCCGCCAGGTACCAGGACTGGTTGACGCCGCTGGGCCCGTAGTACTCCACGTCCGAGGTGCTGTGCTGGCAGCCCTCCATGAGGCCGTCGCGGTCGGCGTCCCAGCCGAGCGGTATCCAGGCGAACTCCAACGCCCGCCGCGCGGCCGGCCAGTGCCGGGCCAGCAGGTCGTCCCGGCCGGTGAGCTGCCAGGTGCGGCACAGCCGGACCAGCGCGCCCATCTGCCCGTCGGCCGCCGCCGTCCGCCAGCCGGTGCCCTCGGTGGCCAGCGGCAGTCCGGTGCGGAAGCTCATCATGCCGTGCTCGTCCAGCGAGTGGACGAACTCGACCTCCCGCATCGTCCACGCCAGGTCGGGGAAGAGCTGCTCCAGCGCGTACTGGTAGTTCCACACGTGGGTGCAGCTGCCGTGGCAGCTGCCGTGGTCCTCGTTGGTGCCCTCCCAGGCGAGGAAGGTGCCGTCGGCGATGCGGAAGCAGGTCGGCGACTTCAGCACGGCGGCGTTCGACAGCACCGCGTCCTGGACGGAGAGCGGCAGGTCGGAGCCGGTGACGGTCTCCACGTAGGCGCGGGTGCGGCGCTCGTACTCGGCCAGCCTCGGGACGGCCTGGCGCACCACGTCGGCGGCGTCGGCGAACCGCCCGGCGTAGTGGTTGCCGACCACCGGGCCGCCGTGCCCGTGGACCGGCGCCGGGGCGGGGCGATGGGTCCAGGCGCGCCGGTGGGGGAAGTGCCAGGCGATCAGGAAGGTGAACTCCGCCACGCCGCCGGGCGGCAGCGCCGCGCCCACCACCAGCGACCCGGTCGGCACCCGGGCGCCCTGGTCCGGGGCGGCGGGCTCGTCGAGCTGGCCGTCCTCGCCGAGGTCGTCCCAGAACTCCAGCAGCGAGTCGCCCCAGGAACGGTCCGCCCAGGTGCGCCGGTGACTGGTGACCGGGGTGCCGACGGCGGCCAGGGCGAGGCTGCCCCACGCCTCGTCGTCCTCGGCCACCGCGTCGCCACAACCGCCGGCGAGCAGCGTGACGTCGCCCTCGCGGGCCAGTTCGAACCGGTTGCCCGCGGGCACCTGCCCGTCCGCGCGGCGGCCGGCGACGTGCTGGAGGCTGCCGCAGAGGCTCACCGCCAGCGGCGCGCCACCGGTGTTGCGCACCCGGACGCGGTAGACGAGCAGCGGCAGTCCGCTGGCGTCCGCGTCCCCGGGGATCAGGGGGTTGTACGCGGACACCACCACCGCCACGGGCAGCTCCGGGTCGGTCAGTTGGACCTGCCCGAAGGGGTAGGCGGCGGCGAACTCGCCGTTCCGGAAACGGGGCAGCCCGTGCAGGGCGGACCGGCTGCCGTGCCCGCCGGCGTACTCGTCCTCCAGCAGGGCCGCCTCCAGTACCCGGGTGGTGCCCGGCGTGCCGGGGACGCCGTCGGACACGTGCAGGGCGAAGAAGGTGTCGGGCGTGAAGCCCTTGGCGGGGCGGTTGAACAGCTCCCAGTCGCGGAGCTGGCCACGGCCGCCCAGGCTGACGCACCCGGTGCCGACGCCGCCGACGGGCATGGCGACGCGGGCCAGGTCCCGGCCGCGGTAGGTCCGGACGACCGGCCAGGGCTCCGCGGCGGCGCGGTCGTCGTGGGGGTTCGTTCCGGACGGTGGCGGCATCTCCATGGGGGAACTCCTGGGAGGACGTGTGGGAAGGCAGGACGACGTGGCGAGAAATCGATTCCTTTCAACCAGCCGCGAAGTGTAGGAGGGAAGGATGCACAGGCTGTGCAATCGATTTCAAGACCTGGGAACGAAGTCCCTCGTGGAACGGCCCTTCTCGGTCAGGCGAGGACCTTGCCGGCCCGGCAGGGAAGAGTGGCCGATGCCGTGGGCAGGGGCGGGCAGGGTGGAGGTCAGGGACCGACCAGGGCGGCGCGGGCCGGGGCCCTCACGGGCGCGCCAGGGGCCGACGAGGACCCGGACGTTCACGCACGCGCCGGCGGCGTTCTCCGCCGGCCAGCCGGGCCGCGCGTCGGACGGCCGGCGGATCGACGGGGCGAACAGCGCTGGCCCGCGTTCCCACGTCGAACGGGCGCGCCGCCACGGGCCCATGTCCCCGGCGCCGGGGGCCGGCAGGCCGGACGATGCGCCTGCCCCGGCTCCGCGTGCACGGCGCCGAGCGGCCGGCAGGTCGGGCGGGTGCGGCCGGCCGGGGCGCCGGCCCCCGGCGCCGGGGTGGCCAGCAGATCGGACGAGTGCCCCCGCCCCGGACCCGCGTCACCGACCAAGCGGCCAGCAGGCCGAACCCGTGTGCCCGCCCGCACCCACGCGTCCCCGGCATCCAGCTGCCAGCAGACCGGCCAGGTACGCCCGCTCGGGTGCCGTGATCACCGCGCCGGGCGGCCGGCAGATCGGACAGGCACGTCCGCCCCAGCCCGCGATCACCGTCCCGGTGCGGCCGGCAGGCCGGACAGGTGTGCCCGGGGCGCCGGGTACACCGCACCGGGCGGGCGGGCGGGCGGGCGGGCGGGCAGGCAGGCCGGCCGGTGGGTCGGGCGGAGTAAACGACGCGGAGCGTCACCGCTTGCGGGCCACGAATCCCCACTGCGGGAGTTCGGAGTTCAGGGTCGCGTCGGCGACGTCCTGTCCCGGGTCCGGATGCCAGAGGCTGACGGGGACGAAGCCGTTGCCGAGGAGTTCCAGCCCCATGGCGTCGACCGGGGCCCGGATCTCGTCGAGCTCACGGGCGACGTACGGGTCGGCCTCGGCGTCGGCGTACTTCCGGTTCATCTCGTCCACCTCGGGCGAGCGCCGGGTGTCGCACAGGGCGAGCCAGCTGCCGGGCGGGAGCCACTCGACGTAGGAGCAGACCAGCTCGTTGGCCTCCGCGATGTGTCCGAGCATCGACATCATCGTCAGGCCGATCGGCTCGTCCGGGTCGAGGATCTCGCTGACCGCGTCCAGGACGGCCGCGGTGTCCCGGGCGTCGGCGTGGACGTAGGCGGTCTCACCCTCGGGGGTGGTGTTCCCCGTCAGCGCCTGCTGGTGGGCGAGGATGACGTCGTCGTGGTCCACGTACACCACCCGGCAGGCGGGGGCGACGGCCTGGGCCAGCTCGTGGGTGTTGCGGCCCGGCAGCGGCATCCCGACGCCGATGTCGAGGATCTGCCGCAGCCCGCTGCGGGCCATGTGCTCGACCACGCGTTCGTGGAAATACCGCGAGGCGACGGCCAGCCTCGGGACTATCGGGTACTCCTCGGCGATCATCCGGCCCACGACGCGGTCCACCTCGTAGGTGTCCTTCGCGTCCTGGTCGAGCCAGTACAACCAGGTACGGGCGGAGCTCGGCCGCACGCCGGGTGGGTCCTTGCGATCGTTCATCGGTGGTCATCTCCAGTCAGGTGTGCACGGCGGCCCGGCCGGTTTCGGGTAGCTCTCTGATCCGCGCGCACAGCGCCCGCGCGTGGGCGACGATCCGCA
This sequence comes from Streptomyces sp. B6B3, assembly GCF_039871525.1. Classification (NCBI taxonomy): domain Bacteria; kingdom Bacillati; phylum Actinomycetota; class Actinomycetes; order Kitasatosporales; family Streptomycetaceae; genus Streptomyces; species Streptomyces sp. B6B3. Next base: position 446,771 of record NZ_JBDPLU010000004.1, read on the forward strand.
TCGACCCCGCACCGCACCACCCGGTCACCCGAACACGTCAGGGACCGCGGCAACACGTCCCGTTCGGCATCCGAAAGATCACAACGACGAACCACCCGCACATGATCCCTCATCATCCGATCAACTCTGAAGTCGATCTCCTCGGTAACCGCCGCGTCCTCACGAGAAGGCCACCCACCCGCACAGCGACTCCACGCGCCACCCACCGCGCCGCCCACCGGTCGCCGGCCGCCCCCTATCTCCTCCCGCCGGTCCCCGCTTCGGCGGCCAACCCACACAAGGCCCCCACGTCACACGGGCATCAGGTCGGACGCGCGGCGGGATCTCACGTGCATGAACAGATTTTCGATGGGTTCACGTTCGGCCAGGGCCGCGCTCGTCTCCGCGGTGCTCGCCGCGAGCCTGGCGGCGGCCTCGCCGGCGGCCGCCCAGGACCAGCGGGAGGTCACCCTCGTCACCGGTGACCAGGTCGTGCTCGACGCCCAGGGGAAGGTCGCCGACGTCCTCCCCGCCGAGGGCCGGGAGAACGTTCCGCTCCGGATACTGCGGGACCAGGGCTCCACGCACGTGATACCCGACGACGCCCGGCGGTTGATCGACGACGGCGTGCTCGACCCGCGCCTGTTCGACGTCGCCGAACTCGGCCGGGCGGCGGCCCAGGCGACCGACGCGGAGGACGCGGAGGACGCGGACGGCACCGACACCGCGGACGCCGCCTTGCCCGTGATCGTCACCTACGCGGAGTCGGCGGAGGGCGACGACGTCAGGTCCTCGCTGTTCTCCGGCGCCGCCGACGCGCCGAGTCCCGAGGTGACCGCCGAGTTGTCGGCCATCAACGGCGAGGCGCTGAGCATCGCCGGCGACGACGCCGCCGCCACCTGGCGGGCGCTGGCCGACGCCCCCGGCGTCGCGAGCATCTCCCTGGACGCGGCGGTGCACGCCACCCTGGACGAGAGCGTGGCGCAGATCGGGGCGCCGCGGGCCTGGCGGGCCGGCTACGACGGCACCGGGACCACCATCGCCGTCCTGGACACCGGGATCAGCACCCGCCACGAGGACCTGTCCGGCGGGGGAGGCAAGGTGATCGCCTCGCGGAACTTCACCGACGCGGCCGACGCCGACGACCACTACGGGCACGGCACCCACGTGGCGTCCATCGCGGCCGGCACCGGCGCCCACCACGGCGGCGACTACGCGGGCGTCGCGCCGGGCGCCCGGCTGTTGAACGGCAAGGTCCTCGGCGACGACGGTTCGGGCCAGACCTCGGACATCATCCAGGGCATGGAATGGGCCGTCGACCAGGGCGCCGACATCGTCAACATGAGCCTGGGCGGCTCGGCCCCGGTCACCGTGGACGCGTTGGAGCAGGCGGTGAACACCCTGTCGGCCGAGTCCGACACGCTGTTCGTCGTCGCGGCCGGCAACAGCGGGCCCGGGGCCGGCTCGGTCGGCACCCCGGGCACCGCCGACGCGGCCCTGACGGTCGGCGCCGTGAACGACGCGGACGCGCTCGCCGACTTCTCCTCCGTCGGCCCGCGGCTGCGCGACGGCGCCGTGAAGCCGGACGTCACCGCGCCCGGCGTGGGCATCGCCGCGGCCGCCGCCCCGGGCAGCATCGTCGAGACCGAGGGCGTACCGGTCGCGGACGGCTACGTCGGGTTGGACGGGACCTCGATGGCGACGCCGCACGTGGCCGGGGCCGCCGCGCTGCTCGCCGACCAGCATCCGCGGTGGTCCGGCGAGCGCCTGAAGGCCGCACTGGTCGGCTCTGCCCGCCCGACCGCCGACGCCACCGAGTTCCAACAGGGCGCCGGACGCGTCGACGTGGCCGCCGCCGTCGAGCAGACGGTGGTCGCCCAGCCGTCCTCGCTGGCGCTCAGCTCGGGTCTGGTGGACCTCGACGGCCAGACCAGCCGCAAGCTGGAGTACCGCAACCTGGGCGACGAGGACGTCACGCTGCGGCTCTCGCTCAGCGGCTCCGCGCCGGACGGGCTTTTCACGCTCGGACGGGACGAGTTGACGGTGCCCGCCGGCGGCACCTCCGGCGTCACGGTGAGCGCGAACCTGTTGCTGGGTCTGCCGCACCTCTACAGCGTGACCGTCACCGCGACCGGCGAGGGCCAGACCGTGCGCACCCCGGGCGCGGTGACCCTGCAGGTCGGCGCCGGGGACCTGCTGAACCAGTAGGCGCGTCCCACGGATCGGCCGCCGGGGCACATCCCGGCGGCCGATCCGATGGTTGACGCGTCACCCCGCGGCAACTCCCGGACCAGCCGGACCACATGGTGCGATAGCGCCGTCTTTCGAACCGGTTCGATGTTGGCGTGTCCGCGGCGTTGTGCTGCCGTTGATTGGCGCGTACGTTGCTGTCGAACCGGTTCGACACAACTGTCATCGGCCCGTCCGGAGCCCCTCATGGTGCACAGGCGAACTCCCCCCGGCGCGCTCCCCACCGCCCGGACCGCGCGACGGCTCGTCGGTTCCCGGGGCGGACCGCGGTTCCGTGATCTCCCTATCCCCCTTCCCCCTCTGCCACGGAGGCACGTGTGGACATCACACCCAGCAGGCGGCGCAGACGCCGACTCTCGATCGCCGCGTTCCTCGCGACGTGCGCCGTCGTCGTCACGTCCCTGGTCACGCTCAGCACGCCGGCCCAGGCCGCGGACGAGTCCCTGACCGTCAACTTCGCCAACGCGGGCGGCTCCCCGACCTACCGGGCCTCCGGGTGGATCTACGGCATGACGGAGAACGCGTCGGGCCCGGCGGACCACTTCTACGAGGACGTCAACTTCCAGTACATGCGGGCCGGCGGCGCACAGCTCGACGGCCCGGGCGGCTGGGTGTCAGGACGCTACGACCGCCGGTGGAACTCGACCCGCGACCAGTTGCTGCGCACCCGGGAGCTGGGCGGCGAGTTCATCCTGCTGGTCCACGACCTGTGGGGCGCCGACGGCTATCCGATCTCCCGCTTCCCCGGCGACAACGGCGACTGGAGCGACTACGACGCCTTCCTCACCCGGCTGATCAACGACGTGCGGGCGACGGGCGTCCCGGTGCAGTGGGACCTGTGGAACGAGCCCAACCTCTCGTTGTTCTGGAACCGGTCCCAGTCCCAGTACTTCGAGCTGTGGCGGCGCACCTACGAGCGCGTCCGCCAGGCGTTCCCCTCGCATCTGATCGTCGGCCCGAGCCTCGCCGGCGTCCCGTCCACCGGCGGCTCGTGGTGGACGCAGTACCTCGACTTCGTCCGCGCCAACAACGTGATCCCGGACATCTTCAGCTGGCACGCGCTGCCGAGCGATCCGGTGGCGAACGTGGCGGCGGCGAACGCCAGCCTCGACGCGCGCGGCATCCCACACCCGCGTCCCTACCAGATCAACGAGTATGCCTCGCCCCAGGAGCAGAACCCCGGCGACGGCGCCTGGTACATCACCCGCCTGGAGCGGGCCGGCGCCGACGGCCTACGCGCCAACTGGGCCAGCGGCGGGGCTCTCCACAACGACCTCGCCGGCCTGCTGGTCCGCGATGCGGCGGGGCAGCACCAGCCGAAGGGCGAGTGGTGGGTCTACCGCTTCTACGCGTCGCAGACCGGTCAGATCGCCGCCACCACCCCCAGCCAGTCGTACGACGCGTTCGCCACCAAGGCGAACGGTTCGGCGAAGATCCTCGTCGGCGGTGGCGGCACGACGGGCAACGTCGCGGTCAACCTGCAGAACCTGAACACCGTCAGCGGCGTGGTGCAGAACAACCAGGTGCGGGTGCTCGTCGAGCGCATCCCGTACAACAACGGCGGCGCGGTCCAGGGCCCGGTCACCGTCCAGAACTCCGTGGTGACCCTGTCCAACAACGCCACGACGGTCAACCTGCCGCACACCAACGCCGACGAGACGTTCACCATCACCCTGCTGCCGCCCTCGGGGGCCGGCGCCCAGTCGGCCGGTCAGGGATGAGCCGGCGGCGGCCGTTCGGGCGGGTCCCCGAGCCCGTCGGCCGCATGTCCTTCCCCGCCCGGCGGGGGTGAGCGCGCGGACGCCGGTGGGGGATCGTCCAGGCCCTGTGACGGTCCCCCACCGGCAGGGAGGTCACGGCGCGTTCGGGTCCGCCGCCGGGACCAGTGGCGCCGGGACATGGCCCGTGGGGGCGACGTCGGACCCGGCCCGGTCCTGTCCGCCCGGCAGGGACGCCCGGTAGATCGGCATCGCGGCGGCGGTGGTCACGATCGCCACCGCGACGAGGATGGCGAACGTCTCGTCGGACACCATGTCGTGTGCGAGGCCGATGTTGATGAAGACCAGGATCATCAGTCCGCGCGCGTTCATCAGCCCGCCGACGGCCGACGCGTACCGCCACGAGTAGCCCTGCAGCCGCACCACCGCCGCGCATCCCAGGTACTTGCCCGCGAACGCGACCAGCATGATCACCGCCAGTGGCAACCACAGGGTGCCGCCCGCGCCGAAGCCGGAGACCTCGGTGTTCAGCCCGCTGAAGGCGAAGAACACCGGCAGCAGCAGGATGGAGTTCAGGTCGGTCAGGCGAGTCTCCAACTCCCGGCGCATCGTCGCCGACTGCGGCATGGCGAGGCCGGTGATGAACCCGCCGAACACCGAGAACACCCCGATGTAGTCGGTGAACCACCCCGCCACCAGCACCAGGAGCAGGACGAGGGCCATCATGTCGCGGCTCATTCCGGCCTCGCGTTCCACCCGTTCGCCGAGCCTGCCGAGCAGCCTGCGCCCGACGGTGAGCATCAGGGCCGCGAACACCGCCGCGCCCGCCACGGTGTCCAGCGCGTCGAGCGGGCTGCCCGCCGCGCCGACCGCGATGATCACGGCGAGGATCACCCAGGCCGCCGCGTCGTCGATCGCGGCCGCCACCAGGGTCAGGCCGCCGATGGGCGTGTTGGCGATGCCGCGCTCCTGCAGGATCCGGGCCAGCATCGGAAACGCGGTGATCGACAGCGCGCCGCCGACGAACAGCATGAACTCCCATCTGCTGGCCCCGTCCAGGCTCAGCGTCGAGAAGAACAACGCCCCCGCCGCGGCCCCCAGCAGGAACGTCGGCACGATGCCGGACACGGCGAGGACCGACGCGCGCCGCATGTTCCGTCCCCCGGTGAGGCCGTGGTCGAGCGAGGCGCCCACGAGGAACATGTAGAACGTCAGCCCGATGGTACTCAGCACGTACAGGACGTCCTTGACGTCCGCGGGGAACAACTGGGCCTGCACGCCGGGCGTGACCGCGCCGAACAGCGCGGGCCCGAGCAGCACCCCGGCGACCATCTCGCCGACCACCCTGGGCTGCCTGACCAGCATGGCGAGGCGCCCGCACAGCGTTGTCGCGGCGAGCACCACCGCCAGTGCGGCGAAGACCTTCAGCGCGAACTCGATCTGGTTCACTCGGTGACCTCCTCAGGTCGGGTGGCAACGGGGCAGCCCTGGGTGTCGTGCGTGTCGAAGTAGCGTCCGGCCAGGCGCAGCCTGCGCGCGTCGAGGACCATCCAGGTGCCGAACGCGAGCTGCAGGACGCCGAGCCAGGTGCCCTCCCACCGGTCCCGGACCCGCAGGAACACGCCCAGCAGGGCCAGGCGCCACGGCGCGATCGGCGCGGCGGCGGCCCGCAGCAGCAGGCACGGGCCCCGGCTCGGCAGCGACCGGGTGTGCGTGACGGTGGAGTGCAGCCGGAAGCGGCGCAGCACCTCGGCCGTCGCCGCCCGCAGCGCCAGCGGCGAGAGCCGCCACGCGGGGCACGGCCGGTTGGCGGCGACGCCGAACGGGATGTGGTGCGCCGTGCGGGCCGAGACCCGGTCCCAGCGGTCGGGGTCGAACACGTCGGGGGCGGTGTGGCCGGTGGCGTGGTAGTCGGGGTAGCTGAAGCACAACACCGATCCCTCGGGGATCGTGGTGTGCTCGTCCAGCGCGATGTCGGCGGTCGTGACGCGGTGCGCGATGCCGAACAGCGGGTAGAGCCGCAGGGTCTCGTCGAGGACGTGCGCGAAGTAGCGCTCGTCGGCCGGGTCGCCCGCGAGCCGGGCCGCGACGTGCGGGTGGTGGGCGAGCGCGAGCAGCAGGTGCGCCATCGCCTCGGACATCTGCACCACGGCCGTGTTGAAGAAGGTGCCCTGCAGGTAGTGCACCTGTTCGGCCCGGGTCAGGGTCGGGGGCAGCGGCAGGCGCACGTCACCCGCCGCGACCCGCCGGGCGAGGTAACGGGTCAGCCGCGCCCGCCGGGCGGGGTGGCGCAGTCCGGTGCACTTCAGCGCCGTCACCACGTCGTCGGCGTGCCCGACGATCAGGTCGCGCGCCGCGCGGGGGCAGGGCTCCGCGAACACCAGCTCGTGGAAGTACTCCGCCCACACCGGCATCATCAGGTCGCGCAGCCGCACGAGGGTGACCCGCCCGGTGACCAACTCGTCGAGCACCCGCCCGGCGCAGCGGGCCGCCGCGGCCGACAGCGCCTCGCTCGGCCCGGACAGCAGGGCGAGCGTCGTCCGCGCCACGTCGTCGTAGCGCGGGCCCGCCTCCAGATGCTCCTGGTGCACCTCGGGGCCGGGGGCGAGCCAGTACCAGAACAGGTCCGAGAGCCTGGCGCCCCTGCTGCGGCCGTTCGCCGCGGGATGACCGTAGAGCTCGCGGAAGCGCGCGGGGCCCAGCTCGGCGTTCGGGAACGTGATCGCGTTGTCCCCGTTGACCTTCTCGAACACCTTGGCGCGCAGGGCGACCACCCGCCCGGGCAGCCAGCGGGGGGCGGTCAGCACCGCCGCGGCGGCGAGCAGCCCGGTCACCCGCATCGTCCGCACCTCCCCGGTCCCCGGGTGACGACCAGATCGGGGGTCAGGTCGGCGAGGCCGCGCCCGCCGCAGAGCGCCAGCACGTGGTCGAACTCGTCGCGCAGTACGGCGAGCACCCGCGCCACCCCGGCCTCGCCGTCCGCGGCCAGGCCCCACAGCACCGGTCTGCCGATCCCGACGGCCGCCGCGCCGAGCGCGAGGGCCACGGCGACGTCGCCGCCGCGGCGCACACCGCCGTCCAGCACCACCGGCATCCGGCCCGCGACCTCGGCCACCACGGCCGGCAGGGCGTCGAGGGCCGCGGGCGCCAGGTCGGACTGGCGGCCGCCGTGGTTGGACACGAAGAGCCCGTCCACGCCGTGCCGCACCGCGCGCCGCGCGTCCTGTGGATGCAGGACTCCCTTGAGCCACAACGGGAGTGACGTCAGCTCCCGCAGCCGGCTCAGGTGGTCCCACGACACCGCGGGGGACATCTCGATGTCGCGGGTGCCGCCCGGCGGGCCGCCGGAGAGGCCCCGCATGTTCTCCGCCGCGAGACCCGCCGGCAGGTCGTGGAAGCCGTGTCGGACGTCGCGGCGGTGCCGGCCGAACACGGGCGAGTCGGCGGTCACCACCAGCGCCGTGCAGCCCGCCCGTTCGGCCCGCCGCACCAGGTTCGCCGTCACGTCCTCGTCCGGCTGGAGGTAGAGCTGGAACCACACGGCCGCGTCCGCGTCGACCGCGCGGGCCGCCGTCGTGACGTCGTCGATCCCCACCGTGGACGCCATGCCGGACACCAGGACGGTGCCCGCCGCCGCGGCCGCCCGGGCCGTCGCCAGCTCGCCGTCGGGGTGCGCCAGCCGGTGGAAGGCGGTCGGCGCGATCAGCACCGGCAGGCCCAGCCGGCCACCTGGCAGGTCGACGGCGATGTCGCGGGCCGGGCTGCCGCGCAGCACCCTGGGCAGCAGCGCCAGCCGCCGGAACGCCGCCTCGTTCTCGGCGAGCACGACCTCGTCGCCGGCGCCGCCCGCGTAGTAGTCGTAGTGCACGGGGTCGAGCGCCGCGCGGGCCTTCCGGTGCAGCTCGCGCAGCCCGGACAGGTCCGCGCTCACGGGGCACCCACGGCGGGCCTGGCGAGCTGGGTGCGCAGGAACGCCAGCAGGGGCGCGCGGTGCACGTCCTCGCTGTCCCATTCGTTCTCGAGGTTCTCGGTCAGGTGGTGCTCGGCGACGAGCGCGCCGGCGCGGAAGTGCCGCACCACCGGGTGGAGGTAGCGGCCGTCGAGCCCGCTGGTGTCCTCCTGGGAGGTCCGGCCGGCGGTGACGTCGAACGGGTTGACCTGGTCGTGGCCCGCGCCGTACTCCAGCGTCACCGCGAGGTAGGAGTCGACGCCGCCGAAGTCGCCGCGCCCGACCGCCTCGTGCAGGTGGTCCACCGGCACCTCCTCCGCGTAGCGCACGGAGCCGTCCGGGCCGGCGAGCACGGCGTCGCACATGAACGCGAACATCTGCCACAGCGCGGAGGTGCGGTTCACCCGCTCGATGACGGCGTCGGCCACCGGAGCCAGGCCCTGGGCGAGGTTCCGGCTCGGCCACGGCACGCCGTGGTAGCGGTGTTCGAGGATCCGGTGCAGGGCGCGCACGTTGTACCGGAAGCCGTGGATGAACCCGCTGGTCGACTTCTTGAAGTCCCGGGACTGGGTGATGGTGCCGGCGAAGAAGAGATCGGGCACGTTCGCCGACTCCCACGCCGCGGTCAGGTCCGGGAAGCGGTCGTTGATCGTCAGCCGGGGGCGGCACTCGTCCGCGAAGATCGACGCGTCGAAGCGGAAACCGGTCGCGAGGATGACCCGGTCGTAGCGGATCTCCTTCACCCGCTCCGCGACCCGCGTGAAGGCGACCGGCACCAGGTACCCGTCGCCGTCGCGCCGGATGCTCAGGACGGTCCCGTCCAGCACCGCGTTCTGCGACTTGAGCTGGTAGGTGTCGAGGAAGTTGTTGTTGACGGCGCGCAGGTGGCCGACGAAGTGGGTCTGCCAGGCGAGGCGCAGCGAGCCGGGCCCGGCGAGGTGGATCACCGCGGCGGTCTCGATGAGGTTGTCGGCGGTCTCGAACGCCGAGTTGCCGCGCCCGATGATCAGCACCCGCTGTCCGGTGAAGTCCGCCGGGTCCACCGACACGTCGCCGTAGTCCTCGGCGTGCTCCACCCCCTCTATTGGCGGGACGTAGGGCCGGGAGACGCCGGTGGCGACGATGATCCGCCGGGCCCGGTAGGTGGCGCCGTGCTGGTCGGAGACCGCGAAGTCGCCACGGCCGTCGGGTCGGGCCACCGACACGGCCCTGGTGCCGTAGCGGACCGGCAGGTCGTGCTTGGCGGCGAAGTCGGCCAGATAGCGGACCATGTCCTCCGCGGCCGGGAAGTACCGCGGGGTGTAGCCGGTGAAGAGCAGCGACGGGTCGTCGGACAGCAACGAGTTCCAGTCGGTCCGCAGGTTCAGCTCGGGATCGTCCCAGCCGGTGTTCGGCTTGTTGATGGAGATCAGCGTGCGGTGCCGGGGGAAGCGGGTGAAGAACGTGCCGGGCGCGTCCCCGGCCTCGAGCACCAGGTGGTCCCGGCCCGCTCGGGAGAGCAGATACGACGCCTGCAGCCCGGCGGGGCCGGCGCCGAGGACGAGACACTCCGTCGAAACCTCGCTGGACACGGCTCTCTCCTCACGTCTCGGTGATGTCTGGGTGATGGGCGAGCCGGGACAGCAGCAGGCGCTTGTCCGGCTTGCCGCTCGGCGCGACCGGCGGTTCGGCGATCGCGGTCAGCCGCACCGGCGCGCAGGCGGCCCCGAGCCGGGCGGTCACCAGCGCGCGCAGCGCCGGCAGACGGGGCGTCCGGCCGGTGGCCGGCACCACGAACGCGTGCACCGCCTCGCCGGTGTCCTCGTCCGGCACGGCGACCACGTACGCCTCGGCGACGTCCTCGTGCTCGGCGATGACCCGCTCGATCGGACCCGCGTAGTGCAGGTTCGCGTTGACGATGACCACGTCCCGGGTCCGGCCGGTCAGGTGGAGCCGGCCGTCGCCGTCGAGGTGGCCGAGGTCGCGGGTGCGCACCAGGCCGCCGGTGAACACCTCCGCCGATCGGGCGGGTTCGCCCCAGTAGCCCGTCGCCTGGGCCGCGGTGCGGACGAACAGCTCGCCGTCGACCCCGGCCGGGACCGGCGCGCCGTGCGCGTCGCGGATCCGCACCTCGACCGCGGCGGGCGGGACGCCGACCGATCCGGGGACGTCGTCCGGGGTGGCCATCGCGATCATGCCCGTCTCGGTCTGGCCGTAGCCGTGGAACACGACAGGACCGAGGACGTCCAGCGCCTCGCGGTGCCGGTCCGGCGTCAGGGGCGACCCGGACACCATCAGTGCGCGCAGCGTCGACAGGTCGGCCGGATCGCGGCGTTGTGCGGCGACGAGCCTCGCCAGGCGCGGCACGGTGATCACACTGGCGGTGCCCCGCAGCCGAGTGATCGCGGCGGCGAGCGAAGCGATATGGGGGTCCCCCCGGCCGGAGGCTGGGGGAGGGTTGTCGGCGACGACCGCGGTTCCGCCGGCGGCGAGGGTCAGCACCGCGTACTCGAACATCACCTGGCTGGACAGCGACCCGAACACGAGGAAGCGGTCCAGCCGGGCGGCCAGCGCGCGGATGGCGGGCGGCCACGCCGCCGGCCGCGCCGCCCACGCGGCGGTCATCGCCGCGTAGGTCTGCGCGCACGCCTTGGGCGTGCCGGTGCTGCCGCTGGTGTGGAGCAGCCGGGCGACGTCGTCGGGCCGACCCTCCGGCGACAGGGGCGCGGCCGGGGTCGCGCGCAGCGCGTCGACGGTGAGCGTGCGCTGGTCGCGCCGCGTGGTGGCGGTGACTCGGGGGGCGGAGCCGTCGGTGAGCACCGCGGCGATGTCGAGGCCGAGGAGGTGGCGCAGATGGGCGTCGGGCAGGCCGGGACGGACGCCCACCACCCGGGTCCCGACCGCGTGGGCGGCGAGGATCGTGGCGAACGCCTCCGGGGTGACGCCGAGCAGCAGGGCGACGCCGTCACCGGGGCGCAGCCCCTCGTTCCGCAGTCCGGCCGCGATCCGGGCGACGAGGTCGAGCAGTTCCCCGCCGGTGAGCGTGCGGTCGCCGTGCTCGAACACCGGCCGGTCCGCGGCGGCGGCGAGCGCGTCGAGCACCGCGCCAGGGAACGGACGGGCGTCGGGCCCTGTCTCCGTTTCGAGCACCGTCTCGGGCCGCGCCTCAGGCCCCGGCAAGGCATTCCTTCACGAACAGGGCGAGCGGCTGCTGGTGCACCGTCGGCAGGTCCCAGTGGTTCTCCAGGTTCTCGGCCAGGTGGTGGGTCGCGGCGAGCGCGCCGTCGCGGTAGTGGCGCACCACCGGATGCAGGTAGCTCGCGTCGTGCGCGTTGGCGGCGTCGTTCTCCGCGACGCGGGGGATGGAGATGTCGAACGGGTCCACCGTGTCGTGGTCGGGACCGTACTGCAGCGTCGTGACGAACCGGTGCTCCGCCGGGCCGAGTCCGCCGTCCGCGACGTAGGCCACCGGCACCTCCTCGGCGTACCGGGCGGTCGCGCCGGACACCGTCACCACGTCGCCGATGACCCCGAACTGCTGCCACACGGCGGAGGACCGGTTCACCCGGGCGACGATCGCGTCGCTGATCGCGTCCGGCGACGCGTCCAGTGCGGTCGTCGGCCACGGGGTGTCGTGGTGGCGGGCGCCGAGGATCCGGTGCAGCGCGCGGGCTCCGTACCGGAAGCCGTGGATGAACCCGTTCGTGGACTTCTTGAAGTCGCGGGCCTGGGTGAGCGTGCCGGCGAAGTACAGTCCCGGCACCGTGGTCGACTCGTAGGCGGACGTCTGCTCGGGGAACCGGTCCTTGATCACCAGTGCCGGACGGCAGCTCTCGTCGAACACCGAGGCGTCGAACCGGAACCCGGTGCACGCGATGATCCGGTCGTACTCCAGCTCCCGCAGCCGCTCCACGGTGCGGGCGTAGCGGAACACGACGCGGAATCCGCCGCCGGTCCTGGGCTCGATGCGCTCGATGGTGCCGTCGAGGACGGCGTTCTCCGACTTGAGCTGGTAGGTGTCCAGGAAGTTGTTGTTCACCGCGCGCAGGTGCCCGACGAAGTGCGTCTGCCACGCCAGCCGCACCGAATGCGGGCCGGCGACGTGGATCACCGCGGCGTGCTCCATGAGCGAGTCCGCGGTCTCGAACCCCGAGTTGCCCTTGCCGATCACCAGGACGCGCTGGTCGGTGAACGACGCCGGGTCGGTGTCGAAGGTGTCGTAGCGCTCGACGTGTTCGATGCCGGGGATCGGCGGCACGTACAACCGCGAGACGCCGGTCGCCATGACGACCCGGGCGGCCCGCCAGGTGCGTCCGCCGCGGTCGGTGACGGCGAACCCGGCGTCGTCGCGGGAGATCCGCGCGACGTCGGTGTCGTAGTGCGCCCGGACCCCGGTGGCCGCCGCGAAGTCGGCCAGATAGCGGACCAGGTCGTCCGCGGCCGGGAAGTACCGCGGGCTGTAGCGGGTGAACAGCAGCTCGGGGTCGTCGGACAGCAGCGAGTTCCAGTCCATGCGCAGCCGCTGCTCCGGGTCGGAGTAGCCGGTGTGCACCTTGTTGATCGAGATCAGGGTGCGGTGCCGCGGGAAGCGGGTGAAGAAGGTGCCGGGGCCCGGGCCCCGTTCGAGGACGGCGTAGTCGCGACCGTCACGTTCGGCCAGGGCGGCGAGCTGTAACCCGGCCGGCCCGGCCCCGATGATCAGACAGTCGTGAACCATGTGGTCGTGAACCATGTGGTCGTGAGCCATGCGGCAGGAAGCTACCCACGTGATCTCAGAACCCTCTGAGATCGGGCACCTACCGTCGGGGACGTGACTGCGACCGTTCCGACCGATCCCACCGCACCCGCCGCCCCGCCCGTCGACCTCGGCGCCCCGCTGCACGGGGACGACCTGCGTCGTGCCGCGGCGCCGCTGCCCGTTCTCCTCGGCTCCGCCGTGCGGGCGCGGGTCGACCGCGGCCGCACGTACCTGCGGTCGGTGCTCGCCGACGACGAACGACCCGTGTACGGCGCCAAGACCGGCTTCGGCGCGCTGGTCGGCTTCGCGGGCCGCGCCGACGAGGCCGACCAGTGCGACAACACGCTGGCGCATCTGGGCGCCGGGCAGGGCCCCGACCTGCCCGCCGACATCACCCGTGCCGCGCTGCTCGTCCGCGCGTGGTCCCTCGCCCAGGGCTTCTCCGGCGTCTCCGGGCACGTCGTGGACGGGCTGGCCGCGATGTTCGCCACCACGTTGGTCCCGGCGGTGCCGCGGTACGGCTCGGTCGGCGCGAGCGGCGACCTCATCCCGCTCGCCTACGCCACCCAGGCGCTGCGCGGCCGCGGCCACGCCTACGTCGACGGCGAGCGGCTGCCCGCCGCCGAGGCGCTCCGCCGCGCCGACCTGGCCCCGCTCGCCCTCGACGGCCGCGACGCGCTGGCACTGGTGAACGGCACCTCGGTCACCACCGCGGCCACCTCGCTCGCGCTCGACTGCGTCCGGGCGTCGCACCGCGCGCTCTGCGACCTGACCTGCCTGCTCGCCGACGTCCTCGGCTGCGACACGGGGTTCCTCGAACCGCGCCTGATCGCCGCCTACGGCCACCCGGGCGCCACCGCGGTCGCCACGCGCATGCGCACGACCAGCGCCGGTGCCGTACCGAGCGGCGACCGGCCCCTCCAGGAGCCCTACAGCATCCGGTGCTCCCCGCAACTGCTGGGCGCCGCCGAGGACGCGCTGCGCTACGTCGACGGCGTGGTGGCCGCGGACCTCGCGAGTGTCAGCGACAACCCGCTGTTCTTCCCCGACGACGACCTGGTCGCCCACGGCGGCAACTTCTTCGGTCAGCCCGCCGCGTTCGCCGCCGACGTGCTCGCCATGGTCACCGCGTCGCTGGGCAATCTCGCCGAACGCCAGCTCGACCTGCTCGTCGACCCGGCGCGCAACACCGGCCTGCCGCCCATGCTCGCCGCGGGCCCCGGGCGCCAGCACGGGCTGCAGGGCGTGCAGTTGGCCACCACCGCGTTCGTCGCGGAGATCCGCCGCAACGCCGTGCCGGCCAGCACCCAGAGCCTGCCGACCAACCTGCACAACCAGGACGTCGTGCCGTTGGGCACCCAGGCGGCGCTGCGCGCCTACGACCTCGCCGAACTGCTCTGGCTGCTGTGCGGCTCACTCGCGCTCGGCCTGCGCCAGGCCGTCCACGTGGGCGGCCGCCGCCCCACCGCGGCGAGATGCGCCGCGCTGCTCGACGCCCTGGCCGACGCGATCCAGCCCGTCGACCCCGACCGCCCGCTCGACGCCGACGTCCGGGTCGCCGCCGAGCTCGTCACCCGGACCCGGTGCTGACCCGTCCCTCTCCCCGGCCCCGGCCACTGCCACGGCGCCAGGGCCGGCGCCGGGGCCCGGGCCGGCCACGGGCAACCGCAGCGTGAACCGGGCGCCCCGGCCCGGCCGGCCGGTCGCCTCGACCGTGCCCCCGTGGCTCGTCACGATCTCCCGCAGCAGCGCCAGCCCCAGCCCGAAGCGCCGGTCCGACTCGCCCGGCCCGCGGTGGAACCGGTCGAAGAGCCGGTCCGCGTCGGCCGGATCGAACCCCTCGCCGGTGTCCACGACGGTCAGCTCGACGTGCCGGCCGCCCACCGGCCCGAGGCGCACCTCGACCCGGCCGCCGGCGGGGGTGTGTCGCACCGCGTTCGCCAGCAACTCGTCGACCACGCGCCGCAACGCGGTCTCGATCCCGGTGACGACCAGCGGGCCGGCGGTCCGTTCGACGGTCAGCGCGATCCGCCGCTCGCCCGCCCGGTCCGTCTCCGCCGCCACCGCGGACTGCGCGAGGGCGGCGAGGTCGACCACCCGCCCGCCGAGTGCCTTCGACCGCTCCGACAGCCGCGCCGACAGCAACAGGTCGTCGACCACGTCCCCGATCTCGCGGATGGAGCCGGCCAGCTTCGCGAGCCCTTCGCGGTGTTCGTCGGGAAGGTCGGCCACCGCGGCGCGGCGCGCGAGGAGTTGCACCCGCGTGTGGGCCCGCGCGAGCGGCGTGCGCAGCTCGTGACTCGCGTCGGTGACGAACCGTCGCTGCCTGGCCAGCGCCTCCGCCAGGGGCGCGACCGTGCGCGTGCCGACGAGCAGTCCCGTGACGACCGCCGCGAGCAGGCCACCGAACTCCGCGATCGCCAGCGCCGCCAGCAGGTGCCGCCGGTCGGCGATCTGGTAGCGGGTGTCGAACACCGCCTGCACCGTGCTGCCGCCCGCTCCCGGCCGGGTGAGCACCAGGTACACCGTGCCGTTGCGCCTCACGGTGCGCTCGATCTCCTCGCCCGACACCCGCACCGCGTCGAGGTCGCCGCGCAGCGGGAAACCCGCGGGCGCCGGCAGCACCCCGCCGTCGACGTCGCCGCCGTCGAGGGAGAACAGCCACGTGCAGCCCGGCGGTGTGGCCGGCGTCCCGTGCTCGGCGTTGTACCGCAGCTCGCGCTCGACCTGCACGTCCTGCGCGTGCTTCATCACCGCGTAGGCGACCCCGCCGACGACCGTGACCAGCACGGTGATCGCCAGCCCCACCAGCACGCTGACCCGCAGCCGCGCCCGCCAGATCACCGCCCGTTCCGCCTCGGCCCACGAACCACTCACAGCGTCCCCAGCCGGTAGCCGAGCCCCTGCACCGTGTGCACCACCGAACGGCCGAGCTTGGCCCGCAGGTAGTACACGTAGGTGTCGACGATCGACGCCGCGGACGCGTCACCGAACACCGTGCGCCGTAGCACGGCCCGGGTGTGCACCGTGTCCGCGTGGGTCGCGAGCACCCGCAGCAGCGCGAACTCCCGCGCCGAGAGCGGCACGTGTTCGCCGGTGGGGAGCACGGCCTCCCGCTGCACGATGTCGAGGTACCCGGAGCCGATGGGCAGCGCGTCGGTCAGCTCCAGCGCCCGCCGGCACAACGCGCGCAGCCGCGCGCTCAGCTCGTCCAGTTCGAACGGCTTCACCAGGTAGTCGTCCGCGCCGGCGTCCAGTCCGTCGATCCGGTCGTGCACGGTGCCCAGCGCGGTGAGCATCAACGCCCGGGTCCGCACGGCCCGCGACCGCAGCCGCACCAGGAGGTCGAGACCGTCGAGGGCGGGCAACCTGCGGTCGATGATCACGACGTCGTACGGGCGGGTCAGCCCGAGGTGTAACCCGCGGTGCCCGTCCAGGGCCACGTCCACGGTGTAGCCCTCGTCGCGCAGCGCGCCGGAGAGCAACTCGACGAGCTCGTGGTCGTCCTCGATCAGGAGCAACCTGCAGCGGTCGGCCTGTCGGAACCGCGTCGTGCCCTGCACACTCATGACATGCCACTCCCGCACTGCGGTCGATGCGAAGTGTCCGTGAGCACACCGGAGTCGGTACTGGGCACGGGCGCGACGGACATGGTGTGTTGCGAGCTGCGATCAATATAAGCAAGCTCACCCGCCCCACGAGCACCCCGCTTTCGGACAGGCCTGGCGCGTTCCACACGTCGAGCCCGGAGCCGGACCGCCGGGGCCACGGCGGCGGGTCCCGCCCGCACGGCCGTACGCCCCGCCCCGGCCGGTCGCCGCCGGGCCTCAAGCCCCGCCAGGAATACCAGTGCGACGCGGAGCGCATTCGCTCCCCGACCCCGACCGCACAGGAATTCCGCACGTATATCACGTCGAATATTTCATACTCCGCTTTCCTGGTTCTTTCTCGACACTTTCCCGCGGAACCGATTGGAATTTCCCTCGTGGATTCATTATCGTGAGGCCCATTAATCGTCCCATCACAGCAATGACGGGGGAACATCCATGGGCACACGCATGAAACTCATCGCTCCCGCGGCCGCGATGGCGGCCGCCCTGCTGCTCACCGGCTGCGGCGACGACGACGAGGGCGGCGGCCTCGGCGGCGGCGGTCTCACCGGCGGCAGCCTGACCGGCGGCGGCGGCGGTGAGGACAGCGGGGGCGCCGGGCTCCCCGACGCCGACGAGCTCGAACTCGAGACCACCGGCGGGTCCAGCGGCATGCCCGGCGATGGTGCCGGAGGCGGCGAAGGCTGGTACGCCCACTGGGAGGCCGACGGCGTCACTCTCTACACGACCCAGGACGGCATCCTGTACGGGAACTCCGGAACGGGCAGCGTCTGCTCGCAGGAGCCGGGAGTCACGGGCAGCCTTGACTGGGAGCCGGTCCTGTTCTCCTGTGAGCCTTTCTCCTTGGAGAATGTCACGCTCCGGCTCAACGGCGACACCCTGGCGATCGAATGGGACGACCGCACCGAAGAGTTGTCGAAGGTCGAAAGCCTCGTGGGCCAGGACGTGGACCTCACCTCCCTCGAGGCGACCATCCTCAACTGACCCGAGACCGTGGGTGCCGGCCACCGCCACGGCCGCCACCCACGGTCTCGGGAGAGAAATCGGCACGGGCGTTCAGCAGTTTCCACTTCGCTGGGTCGCGTCATCGAGTTGGAAGTGCCAGACGACCACGACCGGGGAGTCGTCCAGGGCCGTCGCCGAGGCCTCCGGGCACCAGTACGGCAGGTCCCAGGAGAGCTGCGTCGGCAGCGGATCCGGGGCGGTGTCGGGGTCGAAGCTGGGGCGGGGGCGGCGGGGCTCCTCGCAGTGCCGGACCTGGAAGCCGAGCGGGAGTGCGGCGGCGAGGTAGGCGCTGAGCGGGCGGTGGTACTCGGTCAGCAGGGCCGGGCGGCCGTCCGGCCCGACGCCACGGGGCAGGGTCGGGCTGAGGTAGGGGACGAGCGGATGCGCGTCCGAGATCACCAGATGCCCGCCCGGTCGCAGCACCCGTGCGAACTCGGCCAGCACGGGGACGAGTTCGGGTACGTGCGTCAGCGCGAGCGCGCACACGACGGTGTCGACCGCGTTGTCGGCCAACGGCAACCGGTCCAGGTCGCCCGCGCGGAGGTCGACGTCCGGGAGTTTCCTGCGGGCCCCGGCGAGCATCTCCGCGGAGGCGTCGACGCCGATCACGCGGTGGCCGAGCCGGTGCAGATGGGCGGTGTGCCGGCCGGTGCCACAGGCCGCGTCCAGCGCGACGCCGACGGGCAGCCCGTCCAGGATCCGCTGGACGACGGGCTGCTCGATGTCGATCATCTGATTGCCGGGAGCGTCGTAGTGCGCCGCCCAGGACCGGTAGACATCGGCCGTGCCGATCGCTCCGCGGGCCGCCGTCACGCCCTCGGCCCGCGCCAGCGCCGGAGTGTCGAGCAGCCCGCGGATCTCGGCGATCCGAGCCTCGACGAACGCGCGGTCCGCGCTCCCCTCCCGGAGCCCCCGCAGCAGGGCGACCCCCTCCAGCCCCAGCAGGTACCCCAACGCACTCAGATAGGTCACCCCGCGGACGCTACCGACCCACGATCAGCCGACTCCACCGGTTTCCGGCGTGCGCGGGTCGGCCGGCTCCTCAACGGCGCGGGGTCTTCTCGCCGTGGACGGTGGTGTATTCGGCCGCGAGCCAGGGGGCCAGGTCGTCGATCAGCAGGCTGAGTGTCGCGGGGTCGGACGACGGGGTGCGGCCGGTGGTGGCGGCCAGGTGCATCTGGTCGGCGTGGTCGGGGTAGTAGCGGGCGAAGAGGTCGGCGGACTCGGCCAGGTCGCTGGTCCAGCCGCCCCAGCGGGGCATGACCAGGGTGAACCCGGTGCGCACGAGTCGGCGGCCGACGCTTCGGCTGAGGGTTTTGCGTTCGGCCTCCGTGCCGGCCGCGGCGGCTCGGGCCCGCCAGTCCGGGAGCAGGAGGGCGAGGTCGCCGTTCGTCTCGCGGGCCAGCAGCGGCGTTGGGCGGTAGCGGGGCAGGTGGCGCGCCAGGTCCTCGCCGAGCAGCGGAGTGCACAGGCAGGCGACGAAGAAGCCGAGGTCGTGACGTTCCAGGTCGCTCAGCACGGTCCGGGTACTCAGCAGTCCGATCCCCACCCCGTCGATCTGCGGGAACGCCGCATCGAGCGCGGCCTCGACGGCGTGCGCGTCGGCCCGGTCCACGTCAGTCGGCTCGTCGTGGAGGACGAGCAGGACGTCGAGGTCGGAGATCCCGGGCAACGCGGCGCCCCGGGGAACGCTGCCGTAGAGATAGGCACTGTGCAGCCGGCCGCCGCCGAACGTCCCGGCCACGCGGGAACGGGCGGCCTCGACGACGGGCTCGAACGTTGCCGACACGCGGTCCAGAGCACCCTCGCGGGCGATCGTCCCGTCGGGATCCAGCCCTCGCCCGCTCATGGGATCATCCCGCCCCGCTCGCGTGGCGGTCGATCAGGCCGGCGAAGGCGTCGAGGACGCGTTGCAGGCCGAAGGCGTAGGCGTGGCCGGGATCGTAGGCACTGCCGTGTGCGGCGCCCGCCGCCGCGCCGACGCGGACGGCGGTGGGGTAGACGTTCTCGTCCAGGACCTCGGCCAGGAGCGGCGCGCTGGCCTCCCACCACTGCTGGTCGTTCATGGCACCGTCGTGCTGGGCGGTGCGGGCACACGCCTGGACGAAGGTGAGCAGGTAGGTCAGGCAGTCGTCCATCTCGACGTCGCTGAGGCCGAGGCCGTCGAGCGCGGACAGCTCGTGCTCGTACTTCGACATCTGTCCCGGCCCCAGGAGCGGCCGGGCGGTGGAGACGGTCGCGGCCCACGGGTGGCGTTCGAAGAGCGCCCTGTTCTCCTCGGCGACGGCGGTGACGCGTTGGCGCCACGGCTGTCCGGCGGTGTCGGTGCGCGGCATGCGGGCATAGGCGGCGTCGAGCATGAGGTCGAGGAGCTCGGCCTTGCCCGGGACGTAGGTGTAGAGCGTCATCGGCACCACGCCGAGTTCCTTGGCCACGCGGCGCATGGTCGCCGCGTCCAGGTCCTCGGCGTCGGCGACGGCGGTGGCGGCCTCGACCACCGCGTCGATGCTGAGCCCGCGTCGCGGTCCTCGGCGAGGGTCGGGAGAGGAGCGACGCCACAGCAGTTGCAGGGTGCGAGCCGGGTCGCCCGCGCTGGTTCGTTCCGTCGGCACGGGGGCATCCTCTCGCAACCAATCTTCTTACGATGTATAATGTACGAAGTACAGAGTTTGGCTCAACGATGATCACCGATGTTGGAGTCTCTTTGAAGATCACCTCCAGTGCCGTATCGCTCACCGTCGACGACGTGGCCGCGTCCAGCGCCTTCCTCGTCGAGCACTTCGGCTTCCGCGAGGAGATGGCCGCGGACGGCTTCTCCTCCCTCACGCGCGACGACACCGGGATGAACGTCATCTTCCTGCGACGCGGGCTGGAGACCCTCCCGGCGGACCAGCGCGACGAGCACGCCGCCGGCCTGATCCTCGCCTTCGTCGTCGAGGACCTCGAAGGCGAACTGGCGCGGCTGCGTTCCGAGGGCGTCACGATCACGATGCCGCTGACCGACGAGGAGTGGGGCGAACGCGCCTTCCAGGTCCGCGACCCCAACGGCGTCATCGTCCAACTGGTCGACTGGAACGCGCCCACCGACGGCTGAGCCGCTCGGGGGCCGCTTCCCGGCATCGGGAAGCGGCCCCCGAGTCGTGGTTCACCCGTATCCGAACTCGATCGCGTCGAGGTACGCGAAGAAGGCGACGAAGAGCGCGCAGGCGACGGTGAACGCGATGGCGATGCAGCCCGTGACGATGCCCGCGACGGCGGTTCCGTCGTTGTCGGCGCGCCCGGCCCGCACCGCCTTACGGCCCTTCAGGCCCAGGATGATCGCCGGGATCCCGCCGATGAACAGGAAACCGAACATGCCCAGGAGGCCGAGCCCCAGCGCGGCCACGCCGAGGTGGTTGTCCGGCATCGGCGGCCGGACCGCGCCCGGGTAGGCCGGCTGAGTCGGTGGGGGCGCGGCGGGCGGCGGGGTCCAGCCGGCGCCCTGGGGTTCGGTCATGAACGGCACGCTACCCGCCGGCCATCAGGGCCGCTCCTAGGTGGTGGGCACCGGGATCGGCAGATCCTCGGTGAGCGTGATGGACCCGCCCGTGGGGTTGGTGAGCGTGAGGGTGGCGGGCTCGTTCATGCCGGGGCCGTCCGCGTCGTCGAGTTCGTAGGCGAGCCTGCCCTGGAAGACGTCGAGGAAGCTCTCCTCGAAGGCGGCCCCGTCCTCGGCGCAGCCCGTGTCCGTGCTGACCACCTCGCCCACCAGCAGGGTGGCGCCGTCGACCGTCACGTCGGAGCCGTAGCGGCACCCGTACGCGTCGAGGAACTCCCGCACGTCGGGCACGGCCAGGTGGACGAGGGTCAGGCCAGGCGGCCGGGGGTGCTCGGTGCCGTCGACCGTGACGTGCTCGGGAAGCCAGCGGGAGTCCGTCAGCTGCTCCGCGACGCCGGCACCGTCGTCGGCACGATCACCCGCACCGCCGTCGGGCCCGTCGTCGGCACCACCGCCGGTGGGGGTGCCGCTGCCGGCGCCGCCCTCGGTCTCGGCCTCGCAACCGGCCAGGGTCGCCATGACCGCGAGGGCCACCGCCGCCACCGGGAGGAGCCGTCCACGTCGCATGCCGCTGGGACGTTCGACGCCCGCATCGGGTTCCACCCCACGGGTCATGGTTGTTCGAGGAGCCAGCCCGAGGCGACGGCGTCGGGCCGGTCTCCCCGCTTGGCCTGACCCATGCGTTGGGTGATCAGGTCATACAGACTCGTCTGGATGTCCAGGTTCACCCACTCGTCGCCCACCTCCTCGTCGACCCCCTGCCAGACGAGGCCGAGGTAGGGGCCCTCCCGGATGACCTCCAGAAGCGCCCGGGGATTCCCCCCGTTGACGACGGTGGTGTAGTCGTGGAAGCCGAGGGCATCGTCGCCGACGTCGTAGCCGAGGTCCTCGTCCCCGGGTTCGATGGCGGGGCCGAGGTTCAGCCAGTCGTGGCTGTCGGCGTAGTAGGCCTCCACCGCGTTGAGGGCGTCCTGGGCGGACTGGGCGCTGTCGTAGGCCAGGGTCTGGAACTCCAGCGCCCAGTGCTCGTCCGCCGTGGTGTACTCGACGTCGCCGTATGCCTGGAGGGATTGGCACAACGCCTCGATCGCGGCGCACACGTACGCCTCCGGCCCGGTGCCGGTCTCGGGCTCCTCGCTCTGGTCGACGAACCTGGTGCCCTCCATCGCCCGCGGGTCGGGAAGGATCGCGGCGACGGTGTCCGCCGTCGCGGGCAGGGCCTGTTCCCACTCCCGCGGCGCCGTGGCGTCCGGGTCGGGGGACGCCGTCTCGGGGGCGGGTCCGTCGAGCCGCTCGTACCGCTCCGCGGGGCCCAGGTTCGTCGCGTTCTCGTCGTCCGGCAACGGCTGCGCGATGGGATCGACCGTGCACCCGTGACGGGCGGCGGACTCCGCCACGAACGCCTCGAACGCCTCGTCCAGCGCCTCGGGGTCTTCCGGCTCCTCGTTCCCGTGCCCGCCGGCCATGGCGGAGTACCAGCCCTGCCGCTGCGCCCCGGGGCAGGTGGCCGTGGCGACCTCCGAGTACTCCTCCGCCCAGGGCTCGTCCTGGGCGAACGTGGCGGCCGCGCTGTAGTTGGCGGACAGCCGGTAGGTCTCGTAGGGCGGGCCGGTGGTGTGGATCTCACACTGCTCGGTCAGGGCCCGGCCGGCCGGCCACTCCGTGACCTGGCCCGCGCGCAGTTCGCGAGCCAGGTCCTCGCTGAGGATGCCCTCGCAGGTGCCGGCCGCCTCCCCCACGGGCGTCGACGTCGGGCCGCCCTCCAGCACGGTCACGGACTGCGGGACGTCTCCGGTCCGCTCGTCACACCCCTGTGCCCGGCCGGCGTTCTGCGCGAGGCGGGCGGCCACGACGCCCAGTTGCGCGTACTTCTGCTCGCGCAGGTCGGGGTCCTCGTCGTCCCAGGAACCCGAGACGATGACCATCAGGCCTCCCCCGGGCTGGTCGGCGCAGTCCACCAGCAGCGTGGCCGTTCCCACTCCGGCTCCGGATGAGTCGGGGTTCAGACCGTAGCTGCCCACCCAGCCGGCGCCGAACGGCACCGTGTCCTCGACCGACTCGGACAAGAGGTGGTCCTCCGCCCCGTCGACCGGGGCGATCACGACTCCGATCGACGCCTCCGCGTCGGCCTCGGAGTCGGTCACGACCGGCGCGATCCGGCACTCCACCGCCCAGGTCTCCGCCGGGGGCTCCTCCCGCGTGACCGCCATGTGGTCGGTCTCCAGGAAGGTCTTCGCCGCGTTCACGGGCACCGTGTCGTCGCAGCGCTCGCCCAGGTCATCCACCACCGGATCCGAAGCCAGCACGCGGCCCCCCAGGAAGCTGGCCCCCGCGACCACGACCACCCCGACCGCCACGGCCGCACGCCGACGTAATAACACCACGCCACCCCCGCCTGTCTAACGCCTCGTGATGAACTACCGCCCCGCTGTCACCGTAGCAGTATCGAATACGCTTTCGATCATGGCCGGCGGCGGGGCCATCGCCGGGCCGGAGCCCTCGGATCAGGACGGCGCCTGGTCGGCCGTCAGCGGCGGGAGTCCCAGGTCCCATTCGGCGTAGGACTCCGGGCGGGCGCCGGAGTAGTCGGCCGAGATGCGTGCGCAGCCGGCTCGGGCCTGGCTCTCCAGCCTCGCGCCGGCGTACTCCCCGGCCTCATCCCAGGCCACGCCGAGGAACATCGAGTAGGACATCCCACCCCGTGCGAGGGCGACGTACGTGCGGTCGGCCCGCGTGGATTCCTCGGTGACGCGCCATCCGTCCGCGACCAGGGCGTCACGCGCCTCGTACATCGCGTCCGCGATCGCGTACGGCGGCATCTCCACCGCCCAGGACTGGGACATGCTGTAGACGTCGGGCGCGTCGGGTGGGGACGGATTCCACCCGGCGTCCCACCTGCCACGCTCGGGGCACGGGCTCCCCACCACCCAGACCTTCTCCTCCCGCGTCAGGTCCAAGGTGCCGTAGACGGTCTGAGAGGCGGCGTGCAACTCGCCGCCCACTTCCGCGGGGTTCGCCACCGGGTACGGCTCCGCGTGCCACCACCCAGGCACCTGCCGCACCGCCAACACCGCCACGAGGACCACGAGCACCGCGGCGACGACCAGCGCCCCCCGCCGAGCCCGGGCCACACTCCCCCACCTCACCCTCATTCCGCGGACGGTACGCCGCCCGGCCACTGCGGCACCATCCGTCCACGTACTCACCTGGAACCTGAGTACCGCCAGCGAGACCGGCCCGCGGACGTTGCCGACCGTTCACCTGACCCATCCCCACGACCGCGACTCCGCCTGGGTCGACTACCGCACGGCCACCAGCCTGCCGATCTTCCCGCCGATCGGCCGGGGAGCTGAGTGCACTAGCCGAGAGGTTGTCGCCGGTGAGCCCCGAGCGGCCGCTCGACGAGGTAGAGCAGCCCGGCGACCACGCGCTCGTCCCACGCCGGATGGTCGCGGACCTGGAGCAGTTCGCGGCGGGGTCGGTAGCGCATCACCTGCCGCCGCCAGCGCCCCCGCAGCCGGATCGACAGCGGATGCCACACCTGGATGGGGTTGAGTTGGCAGTAGCTGGCGACGTAGGTGGCCAACTGGAGCGGCAGGCTCGGCCACCAGAGCCACCACAGCAGGATTCGGCCCTGCCGCCCCACCACCGCCCGCTCGGCGTCGGCGGCCCGTACCGTCCAGCGTGGCCGCCGCAGCCGCCATAACGACCCGTACCGGTGCTCGACGGCAGCCAGCAACTCACCGTCGGCGTCGGTGATCTCGTACTCCGCGTGTCGCGTGGCGAGCCGGGCGCGGCGTACCCGGGCGGCGGGTTCGCCCTGCGACTCGCCGCACCACAACGCGACGTCGCGCGCCGCGAGGCGAGCGGCCCGGTCGGCCCTCTCCGACTCTCGTTCACCCCCCTCGGGCGCGGATTCCGCCAGCCAGCCGACCGCCCGCCGCCCCCGTCGGCGGGCCGGGCCGCGCCATACACCCTTCTCGGCCACGTACACCGTCGTCCGCGACGGCGGCGGCCCGCCCCCTCGGCCCGCTCCCCCGGCGCCCAGGTCCTTGACCCGTTCGGTGACCAGCCACACCAGCATGGCGCCCCCTCCCAGTAACACCATGATGTCGCGACGTCACGCCCTCCCGCGCCCGCTCCGCGAACTCGACGGTTCTGTCACGGTCCTCGCAAGTGGTTAACCAATGGCCAATGCATGGCTAATCTGCCTCCGACGCACCGAAGTTACCGCGCGGTTCACTTGCCGCGTGGCCGGTGGGTCAGACCGCCACGTGCACCCCCACATCAGGAGGATTCGTGCAGAACCCGTCCCGAGCACAGGGCAGGGCCCGCATCACCGTCTCCCTCACGGCCGCCGCCACCGCCGTCGCGGCCACGCTCGTCGCGGCCCCGGCGGCGTTCGCCGACGCGCCGCAGCCGCGCATCGTCGGTGGCGAGCCGACCACGACCGACGCGTACCCGTTCATCACGCAGATCACGGACACCAACGGCTTCCAGTTCTGCGGCGGCACCCTGGTGGCTCCGAACAAGGTCGTCACCGCCGCCCACTGCCTGCAGGGCGAGCGGCCGGCCACCATCGAGGTCGTCGGTGGGCGCACCAACATCGACGGCACCGACGGCACCGTGTCCGCCGTCACCGGCATATGGCGGCACCCCGAGTACGACCGCGTCAACTTCGTGAACGACGTCGCGGTGCTCACGCTCGCGGACGCGATGCCGTACGACACCCTGCCGATCGCGCAGGCGGCGGACTCGGGCCTCTACGAGGAGGGCACCCTCACCCGCATCCTGGGCTGGGGCGCGACCAGCAGCAACGGCTCCTACCCCAACCAACTCCGCACCGCTGAGGTCCCCGTGGTCTCGGACGAGTCGTGCGCCGCGGCCTACGACCCGGGCTTCGACGCCGACGCGCACGTCTGCGCCGGCTACGAGGAGGGCGGCGTCGACACCTGCCAGGGCGACAGCGGAGGCCCCCTGGTCATCGAGGGCCGGCTGGCCGGCATCACCTCCTTCGGCAACGGCTGCGCCGAGCCCGGCTGGCCGGGCGTCTACACCCAGGTCAACACCTATGCCGACCTGTTGACGGAGCAGATCAACTCCTGACCCGCACGCCGCGACACGCGTCTGGAAGAGGGCTGCCCTCGGCAGGGTCTCCCCGTCCGAAGGCAGCCCGCACCGGGCTACGGCCGGAGCACGATCTTGCCGTGGGTGTGCCGCCGTTCCAGCTCGCGGAACGCCTCCCGCACCTGCTCCAACGGGTAGGTGCGGGCGATCGGCACCTCCAGCTCCCCGCGCGCGACCAGCCGGGCCAGCTCGCCGAGCACCACCGCACACGACGCCGACGCCTCTCCGTAGGTCCGCGCGCCCTGGCCGCGGCCTGCCAGTCGCGGATGGTGTTGATCCGCTCGGGCCGCACGCCCAACTCCACCGCCAGATCCACGTATCCGTCGCCGAACGTGTCGATGAACGCGTCGACGTCGACGCCCCCGTCGGTGGCCCGCCGGATCCGCTCGGCCACGCCCTCCCCGTACGCGACCGGAACGACACCGCGCTCCGCCAACCAGGCGTGGTTCCGCTCGCTCGCCAGCCCGATCACCGTGGCGCCGCGCCGCCGCGCGAGCTGCACCGCGAGCGACCCGACGCCGCCCGCCGCGCCGGACACCACCACCGTGTCGGCCGGTCCCGGATCCACCGCGAACACGCTGGCGTACGCCGTCGTGCCGACCACGTACAGCGAACCGGCCACGTCCCAGGGCAGCCCCTCCGGGCGGGAGACCAGGTCCACGCCGTCGACCACGACGAACTCCGCGTGGCTCGCCCGGTCACCGGTGAAGCCCAGGACCTCGTCGCCCACCGCGAAGCCGCTCGCCCCCGGGTCGGCCGCCACCACGACGCCGGCCAGATCGCTGCCCTGCCCGGAGGGGAACGTCGTCGGCCACAGATGGTGCAGCGCGCCCTCCCGGATCGCCGCCTCGCCGGGCTGGATCCCGGCCGCGCGAACCTCGACCAGCACCTGCCCGGCCCCGGGCGCGGGCCGCGCCACCTCCTCCACCCGCAGCACGTCGATCCCGCCGTACTCGTGGAACCGGACCGCCTTCATCGTGATCTCCGCACCTCATCGTTCGGACAGGCCTCGGACAGCCCCGCGGGGCCATTCTCGAAGACCACCGACGGCCGAGCTGGAACG
This sequence comes from Streptomyces sp. B6B3, assembly GCF_039871525.1. Lineage (NCBI taxonomy): Bacteria > Bacillati > Actinomycetota > Actinomycetes > Kitasatosporales > Streptomycetaceae > Streptomyces > Streptomyces sp. B6B3. The sequence continues at coordinate 473,728 of NZ_JBDPLU010000004.1, forward strand.
ACACGACGTCAGCGGCGTAAGGCCGCCGTCGCGAAGCTGCGGGCCGCCGGCGCCGTCGAAGTCGTTCCTCAACGCCGTCACCGTGCAGCACGCCCGGCAGTTCGCGACAGCAACATCCTGATCAACGCCGCCTGCCCGGGCCTGGTCGCGACCGACTTCACCGGCTTCCACGGGCCGCGCACCCCCGAGCAGGGCGCGGCCACGGCGATCCGGCTCGCCACGCTGCCCGACGGCGGCCCGACCGGTTCGTTCTTCGAGGACGCCGGCGTCGTCCCCTGGTGATCCCGAAGCCGTCCCGTACGCCCGCGGTTCGTCAGAGGCTGGGTGGTTCGGGGCGCACGACGCCGTTCTGGTAGGCGATGACCACGAGCTGGGCGCGGTCGCGGGCGCCGAGTTTGGTCATGGCGCGTTGGATGTGGGTGCGGACGGTGAGGACGCTCAGGACGAGTTCCTCGGCGATCTCGTCGTTGGACCTGCCGTGGGCCGCCAGGACGGTGACCTCCTGTTCCCGGGGGGTGAGGTCGGCGAGGCGTTCCGCCGGGGCGAGCGGCGGCCCCGAGGCGGGGGTGGTGAGGAAGCGGGCGATCAGCGCCCGGGTGGCTCCCGGTGACAGGAGGGCTTCGCCCGCGGCGACGGTGCGGATCCCGTCCAGCAGCGCGTCCGTGGTGACGTACTTGCCGAGGAAGCCGCTGGCACCCACGCGGAGCGCCTGGGCGACGTACTCCTCGGTCTCGAACATGGTCAGGATGAGGACCCGGGTGCCCGCGAGGTCGGGGTCCGAGCAGATGGCGGCGGTGGCGGCGAGGCCGTCGGCGCCGGGCATCCGGATGTCCATGAGGACGACGTCGGGCCGGTGGGCACGGGCGAGCTCCACCGCCTGGTGGCCGTCGGCGGCCTCGCCGACGGCCGCCATGTCGTCGCACGAGTCGATCAGCAGCCGGAAGGTCCCGCGCAGCAGGGCCTGGTCGTCGGCGAGCAGGACGCGGATGGTCAACGGGTGTCCTCGTGTCGTGGTCCGGACGGGGCGTCCGTCGGTGCGGCGGAGTCCGCCCGCGCCGGGGCGTCCGCCGGGGTGCGGGGCTGGAAGGGGAGGGCGGCCGCGACCTCGAAGCCGCCCTCGGGCCGAGGGCCGGCGCGCAGCTCGCCGCCGACGGAGTGGGCGCGTTCGCGCATGCCCATCAGCCCGTATCCGCCCCCGGGCATCGGCGGGACCGCCCCGCCGTTCGCCGTGCCGTCGTTGGTGACGGTGATGAGCAGCCGCGAGCCGTCGTAGCGGAGCCGGACCCGGGCCGCGTGGTCGGGCGCGTGTTTGGTGGCGTTGGTCAGGGCTTCCTGGATGATCCGGTAGGCGGTCAGGTCCACTCCCGGGGACAGGGGTTGGGCCTCTCCCTCGGTGGTGAGGGTGACGGTCAGGCCGGCCGACTCGCAGGCCGCGACCAGTTCGGGCAGGCGGTCCAGGCCCGGGGTGGGCTCCAGCGGGTCGGCGCCCGGGTCGGCGGTCTGGCGCAGCACGCCCACCGTGGCGCGGAGTTCCAGGAGCGCGGAGGTGGTGGTGCCGACCAGGTCGGCGAGGATGGAGCGGGTCTGCTCGGGCCGGGTGGCCGCGAGGTGGGCGGCGGTGCCGGCCTGGGCGTGCGCGACGGCCATGTGGTGGGCGACGGCGTCGTGGAGTTCGCGCGCGATGCGCATGCGTTCCTCGGCGACGCGGAGCCGGGCCTCCTCCTCCCGGGTGCGTTCGGCGTGCGCGGCGCGGGCCTTGACGGATTCGAGGTAGGCGCGCCGGGAGCGGCTCCAGCCGCCGAGGGCCACCGGCAGCAGCAGCCACAGGACCGTGCCCACGGTCCGGAGGATGAAGTCGTCGCCGAGCGGCGCGGCCGCCAGCGAGGTGGCGAGCAGCAGGGCCACGGTCGCCGAGCCGTAGAGGCCGGTGGTGCGCGAGTCGGTGAGCGCGGCGAGCCAGAACAACGCCGTCATGACGGGGGCCAGCAGCAGCGGGCTGGGCAGGTAGCCCAGGGCGGTCAGCACGGCGGCCGCGACGGCGGTGACCGCGAGGGTGGCGCGCGGGCGGCTGCGGCAGGCCAGGACGGCCACGCCGGAGACGACGATGATCCAGGCGGGCCAGAGGGCGTGCGGGGGCGAGGAGTCGGACGTGCCGATCTGGGCCCCGAAGAGCGCGCAGACGCACAACGCCACCGCCGTCACCACGTCAGCGGCCCGGGCATGGCGTTCCGCGTACCGTTCGAGATTGCTGGTCATCGTGCTCTCCGTGAGGGGCGTGCCGTGCGGGGCGTGCCGAGGTCCATGGTCGCCGATGCGGACGAGGACGGGCCCGCGGGCGGAGCCGGTCACACGCGCGCCTCGACCGGCCGGTCCGGAGCGGGGCCGGGACCGGGGCCGGGGCCGGGGCCGGGGCCGTCGGACGGCGCGTGGCCGAGCGTTCCGCCCTCCACGTCGACGCGGGGCAGGGCGCGACCCAGCCACGTCGGCAGCCACCAGGCCCGGTCGCCGAGCAGCGCCAGGACGGCGGGCACGATCGCCATCCGGACCACGAAGGCGTCGAAGAGCACCGCGGCGGCCAGGCCGAACCCGAGCATCTTGATCATCGAACCCTCCTCCCCGATGAACCCGGAGAAGACCGCGATCATGATCAGCGCGGCGGCCGTCACCACCCGGGCGCTGTGCCGGAACCCGGACACGACCGCCTGGTCGGCGGACTCCCCGCGGGTGTACGCCTCCCGCATCCGGGAGACCAGGAACACCTCGTAGTCCATGGCCAGCCCGAAGACGATGCCCATCAGGAAGATCGGCATCAGGCTCATGATCGGCCCGGTCTGCTCCACCCCGAACAGGTCCGCGGCGTGTCCCTGCTGGAAGACCAGCACCATCACGCCGAGCGCCGCCAGCACCGAGAGGACGAAGCCCAGGGCCGCCTTGACCGGCACCAGCACCGAGCGGAAGACCACCAGCAGCAGCACCACCGCCAGGCCGCCCACCACCGCCAGATACGGCACCAGCGCGGACTGCACCTTCGCCGCGACGTCGATGTTCAACGCGGTCGTGCCGGTGACCTCGAACGTCGCCGACGCCTGCTCCTCCACGGCCGGACGGTCGCCGCGGATCGTCTCGACCAGATCCTTGGTCTCCTCGTCGGTGGGGCTGGTCGACGGCGTGGCCCGGAAGACCGCCGTGTCGCCGGCCTCGTTGAAGCTGGCCTGTGAGACCGACACGATGCCGTCCGTGGCGTCGATCCGGTCGCTGATGGTGCGCACCGCGGCGAGCGGGTCGGCCGCGCCGCGCGCGTCGACGACGATGGTCAGCGGGCCGTTGAAGCCGGGGCCGAAGCCCTCGGCGAGCGCGTCGTAGGCCCGCCGCTCGGTGGTGGCGGTCGACTTGGCCTCGTCGCCCGGCATGCCCAGCTGGAGCGACGCCATCGGCACGGCCAGCGCGCCCAGGCCCACCACGCCGAGCACCAGCACCGCCACGGGGCGCCGCAGCACGAAACGGGCCCAGCGGGTGCCCAGGTTGTCCCGCCCGCCGGCGGCGTGGTCGCCGTGCTCGGGGGCGCCGTGCCACGCGCCGGCCCCGCGTGCCCCGCGGGCCCCGCGGACCCTGCCGGCCTTACGGGCCCTGCGGGCCAGCACGGCGTTGGGCCAGAACCCGAGCAGCGCGGGGACGACCGTCAACGCGACCAGCACGGCGACCGCGACGGCCCCGGCGGAGGCCAGGCCCATCTTCGTCAGCGTCGGGATCCCGACCACCGACAGGCCCGCCAGCGCGATCACCACGGTGACCCCGGCGAACACGACCGCCGACCCGGCGGTGCCCACCGCCACACCGGCCGCCTCCTGCGGTGCCCGACCGCGCCCGCGCTCCTCCCGGTAGCGGGACACCACGAACAGGGCGTAGTCGATGCCCACCGCCAGGCCCAGCATCATCCCGAGGGTGAGCGTGTCCGCGGACAGGCCCAACGGGCCCGCCAGCAGCACGATCCCGAAAAGGCTCACGGCGACGCCCACGACCGCGGTCAGCAGCGGCAGGCCCGCGGCCGCCAGCGACCCGAACGTGATCAGCAGCACGAGCGCCGCCGCCGAGAGGCCGACGAGCTCCGCGGTCCCGCCGGGCCCGCCGCCGGCGTCCATCGCCGACCCGCCGGTCTCCACCGTCAGGCCCGCCGCCCGCGCCTGGTCCGCCGCCTGGTCCACCGCCGCTCGGCTGGCGTCGGTGACCTCGGAGGGCTCGACCTGGTAGGTGACGGTCGCGAACGCCGTCGAACCGTCGTCGCTGACGGCCTCCGACGCGAACGGGTCCGCGACGTCGGCCACCTGCGGGCCGCCGCCCAGCGAGCCCACCGCGTCCTCGACGGCCCGCCGCAGCTCGCCCGCGGTCACCTTCTCCTCGTCCGGGGCGACGAAGACGACCTGGGCGGTCGCGCCGTCCGCGGCCGCTCCGGGAAAACGCTCCTCCATGAGATCGAACGCCTTCTGCGACTCGATCCCGGGCATCGAGAACTCCTCGTCCGAGGGTCCCGACGCCCCCGCGGCGCCCACCGCGACCGCGGCCAGCACCCCCAGCCACACCAAGACGACCAGGCCGCGCCGCCGAAAGGCGCCGCGCCCGAGCCGGTACAGAAAAGTCGCCACGTCAGGGTCTCCCTCTCCACAAGCGATGACCCCTTCAGGCTCGCCGGGGAGGACCCGTCCCGTCGTCATGCCGCTACGGACACTTCGACCTACCGAAACCGCAGGACCGCCTACTGAAATCGCAGTAGGCGCGGGCCCTCGCCGCCCGCCCCGACGCTCAGCGCCGCGGGCCTCCGGCGGCCCGGGCCACGCGGGCGGCGTGGACGCCCGCGCCGTACCCGTTGTCGACGTTGACGACGACGATCCCGGCGGAGCAGGAGTTGAGCATCGACAGCAACGCGGCACGGCCCCCCGCCCCCGTGCCGTAGCCCGTGCTCGTGGGAACGCCGACCAGCGGCGTGCCGCTCAGCCCGCCGACCACGGACGGCAGGGCGCCCTCCATGCCGGCGACGACGACGAGGCAGTCGGCCTCGTCGAGGCGGTGGCTGACGGCGAGCAGCCGGTGGAGGCCGGCGACCCCGACGTCGTCGATCCGCTCGACCCCGGCGCCGTGCACCCGGGCCGTCACCGCCGCCTCGGCGGCGACGGGCCCGTCGGAGGTGCCGGCGGCGACCACGAGGACCAGGCCGCGCGGCTCGGGCAGCGGGCCGAGCACCGCCGTGCCCGCGACGTCGTCCACCTCGGCCCCGGTCAGGCGGGCGCGCACCTCGGCGCGGGCGGCCGGATCGAGCCGGGTGGCCAACACGGCCCGGTTCCGGTGCCGCCGGCGCAGTTCGCCGAGGGCCGTCGCCACCTGGTCCGGCGTCTTCCCCGGGCCGTAGACGACCTCGGGGTCCCCGGTGCGCCGGGCCCGGTCGAGATCGAGGCGGGCCCAGCCGAGGTCGGCGACCGGCGGCGGTGCGGGCGCCGGCGCCAACTCCGGCTCGGGCTGCGGCTGCGGCTCCAGCTCCGGGGAGGGGCCGTGACTCATCTCACTCCTCGGTGGCGGTGAGGTGGAAGGCCGGGCTGGACAGGCGCGGCACGGCGAGCACCCGGGGCTTCCGGCCCAGGATCGCCGTCGCCTCGGCGAGCGCCTCCTCGACGGTCGCGGTGGTGCGCGCGCCCATGCCGCGGGCCAGGCCGGGGCGGCGGGCCCCGGCGACGTACACGGCCGAACTGTGCTCGCGGGCGATGCCGCCCATGTAGATCATCGAGAAGGCGTGGAAGGGGTGGTAGCCGTAGTGGTGCCGGTACCGGTAGATCCACTCCGGGTCGGTCGCGAGCTGCTCGTGGTACTCCCGCATGTCGGACGGGTGCTGGCACTGCTGGAGCACGTCGTAGGCGGCCGCGTACGGCGGGAACTCGGTCTCGTTGAACCACCCGTCGCAGACCGCCGCCGCGATCACCACGGGCTTCTCCACCAGGGCCTTCTTCGCCCGGACGACGCTGGCGCCGATGGCCTGCGTCATCAGGATCGGGTTGGAGCCCATGCCGGCGCCGTAGTGGAAGTTGCGCGGCACGCCGATGACGAGGACGTCCGCGGGCGGTCCGGGCACTCGCAGGTCGGTCCGGGCGGTGGCCAGCGGCCATGACGCCCGCTCGACGTCGGGAATGGCGCCGGCGTAGACGCCGAGTTGGCGGGAGCGGCTGTCGAGGACGGCGTCGACGGAGAAGAACGGCCGGGGCATGGCCGCCTCCATCCGCTGGCCGATCGCGGTCAGCTGCTCGCGGAAACGGCTGGTGGTGGACGCCGGCACGAAGTCGTCGCGGTAGAGGCTGCGCGGCGCGTGGTGGCTGGCGATGGAGCGCCAGGTGGTCAGCCCGGTGCTGGGCATCTTGTAGCCGCCGCTGAAGCCGCCGTAGGGATTGCCGGCGGTGTGGCCGACGAGGATCGAGAGGTCGGACTCCGCGAGCGCGGCGTTCATGCCGACGGGGTCGCCGAGCGCGGAGGTGCCGAGGTCGATGATGCCGTTCGGGTCCTCGGCGTCGTGGTTGACCAGGTTGGCCTCCGGCACCGCGTCCACCACGGCACGGCCCAGGTAGTCGACGAACTCCGCACGGCGGTTCTTGCGGTGCAGGCCGATCGCGCACACCAGCCGGATGTTCTCGCGGCGCACGCCCGCCCTGTCGAGCTGCTCCAGCAGCGCCGGGAGCACGACCTTGCGGTGCGCGGTGGCCTGGGTGCCGCCCTTGACGCGGTCGGGGAAGGCGATGGTGACGGTGCTGCCCGGGCCCACCAGCTCGGTCACGGGGTCGGAGCCCAGCGGTGCCGCAAGTGCCTCGCGGGTGGCCGCGACCGGATCCGGCAGCGGCTCGGGCTCGTGCGTGGCGGTCTCGGGCCGAACTACCACGCTGTCATCGGGCAGTTCAGCGGTCAGATGGCCGTCGCCGTACTCGAGCTCGACCTGCATCCGTTCGACTCCTTTACGCAATGGGTTGCCAGATCTACACATTACATGTAATCGTCGGCGGCCTCGGCGATGAGTGCCGACGCCCGACCGAAGGACCTCACCCGTGACGAACGTGACGAAAGTGTTGAGCCGGATTCTCTTGCCGGCGAGTGGATTCGCCCTGTTGCTGGCCGCCTGGTACGTCGTCGCCTTCGTCGACGTGCTTCCGGAGGGCCAGATGCCTCGCCCCGACGAGGTCCTCACGGTCCTCGTCGACCGATTCCGCGAGCAGGACCTGTGGCGTGACATCCAGCTCAGCGTGCTGCGCGTGCTGATAGGCGTCGCGGTGGGCTGTGCCGTCGCGCTGCCGGTCGGATTCCTGCTGGCGTGGTACCGCACGCTGCGGATGATGTTCGACCCGGTGATCAGCTTCTTCCGGGCGCTGCCGCCGATCGCCCTCATTCCGTTGGTGATCGTCTACCTCGGCATCGCCGAACAGGCGCGCCTGTCGATTCTGATCTACGCGGCGTTCTTCGCCTCCGTGGTCGTGATCTACGAGGGCATCGCCGGGCTCGACGAGATCTACATCCGCGCCGCCCGGGCCATGGGCGCCTCGCAGTGGGAGCTCTTCTCGCGGGTCGTCGTACCGCTGGCCATCCCCCAGGTCCTCGTCGGCGTCCGCGTCGCCCTCGGCGTGTGCTGGGCGACGCTCGTCGCCGCCGAGCTCATCGCGGCCCGTCGCGGCCTGGGCGCCACGATCCAGGACGCCGCGAACTTCTTCCAGATCGACATGGTCTACGGCGGAGTCATCCTCATCGGTGTCTGCGCCCTGGTCATGGACCGGGGCCTCGCCCTGGTCATGAAGCGCGCCGTGCGCTGGCAGGAAAGGGTGGCCTGATGGCTGCGAAGAGCACAGACAAGATCAGCTTCTCCGACGTCCGGATGGGCTTCGGCACCGGCAAGACCCGCAAGGAGGTCCTCGACGGGGTGTCCTTCACGGTCCGCGACGGCGAGTTCGTGAGCGTCCTCGGCCCCAGCGGCTGCGGCAAGTCCACCCTGCTGACGATGGCCGCGGGCTTCTCCGAGCCCGAGGGCGGCGACGTGGTCGTGGACGGCCGCCGGGTCACCGGCCCCCACCATGACCGGGGCGTCGTGTTCCAGCAGTACGCCGTCTTTCCCTGGATGAGCGTCCGGCGGAACATCGCCTTCGGCCTCACCCTGCGCGCCAACAAGCACGAGAAGGCGGCCATCGACTCGATCGTCGACCGCTACGTCGGCCTGATGGGCCTGCGAGGCTTCGAGGACACGCTGCCCAAGGCCCTGTCGGGCGGCATGCGCCAGCGGGTGGCGATCGCCCGCGCCTACGCCACGAACCCCAGCGTCCTGCTGATGGACGAGCCGTTCGCCGCCCTCGACGCCCAGACCCGGGAGTTCATGCAGGAGTTGCTGCACACCGCCAACCAGGAGGAGCAGCGCACCGCCATGTTCATCACCCACTCGGTCGAGGAGGCGATCTACCTGAGCCACCGGATCGTCGTGCTCTCCAACCGGCCCGCCAGGGTCCACGAGATCATCGACGTCCCCGTGCCGATGCCGCGGGACCCGTCCTCGCGCACCTCGCCCGAGTTCATCGAACTCCGCCGCCACCTCGAGGAGGTCATGCGCGGCATGTCCGGCTTCGCCCGTCCCGAGGTGACGGCCTGATGCGCCGGCGCATCAGGGCCTGGGCCGCCGGCCTCGCGGCGCTGACGCTGGCGCTGTCCGGCTGCGGGCTCCTCGACGAGGGCGGGCTCAGCGCGCCCGACGCGCCGGCCGGCGCCGAGACCGTCAAGATCGGCTACCTGCACACCATCGCGGTGGACGACAAGCTGACCTACGGCGTCACCGAGGGCCACTTCGCCGAGCAGGGCGTCAACGTGGAGGCGATCGAGTTCGACACCGGGATCGCGGTCAGCCAGGCCCTGGTCAGCGGCGACATCGACGTCGCGATCATGGGCGGCGTGACGTCCAACTTCCCCGCGCAGGGGCAGGGCCGGATCTTCATGGTCAACTCCTTCGAGACGGCCACGGCCAGGCTCTACGTCCAGGGCGACTCGGGCATCGAGAACGTCGAGGACCTCAGGGGAAAGACCCTCGCGCTGACCGAGGGAACCACCGCCGACGTCTACCTCCACGCCGCCCTGGAACACGCCGGCGTCGACCGGTCCGACGTCGACATCGTCAACGCCACGATGCCCAACGCTCTCCAGGCGTTCGTCTCGGGCTCCGTCGACGCCGTCGCCCTCTGGGTCCCCTACGACCTGCGGCTGAGCGAGGGCGTGCCCGACGCTCGCGAGATCGACCACGCCGGCAACTACCCCGAGGCGGCCGTGGCCGACGGCTGGATCGCCAACAACGGGTGGTACGAGAAGAACCCCGACCTGGTGCGCAGTCTGATCCGCGGCTGGCTGGCGTCCAACGAGGCGTTCCGCGCCGACGACGACGCGCTCCAGACCGTCCTCGACGCGTCGTACGCCGGTCAGGCGACCCTCGACGACCTGGAGTACCAGGTGCGGTTCCAGCAGGACTTCTCCAACGAGGAGTGGCTGGAGAAGTACCGCAACGGTGAGGTCCTCGACGTCGTCGGCCAGGCGGAACAGGCGTTCGTCGAGCTGGGGGGCGTGCCGGAGTTCGTTCCGCCCGAGGACTTCTTCGACACCGCCCCGTTCATCGAGACCGCAGAGGAGTACCTGGATGAGCAGCAGTGACAGCGTTCCCGCCGGAAGCGCCGGCGTCGGCGTGGTCGGCCTCGGGGCGATGGGGGCCCGGTTGGCCGCCGGCATCGCGGGAGGGGACCGCCAGATCCTCGTCCACGACGCGGCCCCGGCCGCCGTCGAACGCGCCCGGCAGCAGCGGCTCGTGCCGGCCGACGGGCTTTCCGACCTGGTCGCGCGCTCGGAGGTGGTCGTCCTCTCCCTGCCCACCCCGGCCATAGTCCTGGACGTCGTCGGCCAGGTCGCCGAGGCGGCCGGCGGCCGCGCGGTGACGGTGCTGGACACCAGCACCATCGACCCGGGCACGGCCCGCCGGGCGGCGGCCGTGATGGCGGCCGCCGGCGGGCGGTACGCCGACGCCCCGATCCTCGGTCGCCCCGGCTCGGTCGGGTCCTGGACCTTCCCGGTCGGCGGCGAGGAGGATCTGGTCGCCCTCGCGGCGGACGTCCTCGGCCCGGTGGCCAAGCAGATCGTGGGGGTGGGTCCGACCGGCGCGGCCGCCGCGACCAAGGTGCTGAACAACCTCATGCTCGGCACCATCAACGCGGTCACCGCCGAGGTGCTCGTCCTCGCCGAGGCCGCCGGGCTCGACCCCGGCGCCTTCGTCGACGTCGTCGTCGACTCCGGCGCGGCGTCCGTGAGCCCACTGTTCCGCGACGTCGCCGCCCGCGCCGTCGACGGCGACTTCAGCCCGACGTTCTCGCTGCGCCTCATGCACAAGGACAACGCCCTCGCCCTGACGATGGCCGACGAGCTGCTCGTGCCGGTCAACACCGGGCGTGCCGCGCAGCATCTCAATACGATGGCGCTTGCCTCCGGCCTGGGTGACGAGGACTCCATCGCGGTGCTGAAGACGCTCGAGGACCTCACCGGACGGCGAGCACGGCGACATGACGCCGGCTGAGAGCCGCACGACCGGTGTGCACGCGCCGGTCGTCCTCGCAGGGAGACATCGGTGAACGAGACGATCAACAGGGCCCGCCTGGCCGACCAGGCCTACGAGCTGCTCAAGGACCGCATCCTGAGCCGCAAGCTGCTGCCGGGACAGCGGCTCAGCGTGCCCGCCCTCGCCCAGGAGCTGAACCTCTCGCGCAGCCCCATCCGTGAGGCGGTCCAGCGGCTGGTCCAGGAGGGCCTGGGCACCGAGCGCCCGCACCAGGGCGCGGTGGTCGCCACGGCGGACCTGTCGGCACTCGTCCACCTGTACCAGGTCCGCGCCGAACTGGAGGGCCTCTCCGCCGAGTTGGCGGCCACCTCCGGCGGCGCGGACCTGGCCGCCGGCCTCGAACAGATCCACGTCGACCACCGGACGGCGTTCGAGAACGACGAGGCGGCCGGGCTGATCCGGGCCGACACGGCCTTCCACTCCCACATCCTCGCCGCGTCCGGAAACCCCGAGCTGACGCGGATTCTCCAGCCCATCCTGCAACGCGTGGCGCTCGCCATGGTCGCCGGTGGCCGGAACTGGCCGGCCCACGCCCTGGCCGAGCACCAGGCCGTGCTCGACGCCGTACGGGTCGGCGACGGGGCGCTCGCCCGCGCCCGCATGACCGAGCACATCGCCCGCGTGCGCGAACGCCTGCTGTCCCTACTCCACGAGGAGGAAGCGTGAGCAACCCGCCCCCCGCGGCCGAGGCCGTCCTCGACCCGCGGGTCCCCCTCACCGGCGAACTGGCCGCCGCGGCGGACGCCTTCCACATCGCCCTCGACGGCGCGTCCAGTGTCGCCGTCGCGTTCTCCGGGGGGGTCGACTCCTCCCTGGTGTGCGCTCTCGCGATCCGGTCGCTGGGCGCCGCCTCGGTGGTCGCGGTCCTCGGCGTGAGCCCGAGCCTGGCCGCCGCCGAACGCGAGCAGGCCCGCCGCACGGCGGCCGACCTCGGGATGCGGCTGGTCGAGGTCACGACCTACGAGATGGACGACCCCCGCTACGTCGCCAACGCCGGCGACCGCTGCTACTTCTGCAAGCACGAGCTCTACACCCGGGCCTTCACGGAGGCCGTGGCGGGGACCGGCGGCGAGCTCCTCCTCAACGGCGACACCGCCGACGACCGGCTCGCCGACGACCGCCCCGGCGCGCGGGCCGCCGCCGAACTCGGCGTCCGCTCCCCCCTGGCGGAGGCCGGCATCGGCAAGCGGACGGTCCGCGCGCTCGCCCACGCGATCGGCCTCCCCGTCTGGGACAAGCCGTCGGCGCCGTGCCTGGCCAGCCGCATCCCCGTGAACACCCCCGTCACCCGGGAGCGGCTCGGCCGCGTCGAACGCGCCGAGGCGGACCTGCGCGATCTCGGCCTGCGGATCCTGCGCGTGCGCCACCACGGCGCCAACGCCCGGGTCGAGCTGGGACCCGACGACCTGACGTTCGTCCGGGAACACGACCTGGTCCAGCGGGTCGTGGCCGTGGGCCGCGCGGCCGGCTACCGCGACGTCGAGCTCGTGCCGACCCCGCTCCGAAGGACCTGATGGGGACGACGTGGTGGACGCGTGGTTCCAGTGCGCGAGCGGCGCGAGCGGCGACATGCTCCTGGGCGCCCTGCTCGACGCCGGGGCCTCTCTGGACGTGGTGCGGGACGCCGTCGGCGCGGTGCGGACCGAGGGCGTCGAGATCACGACCGAGCGGGTGCGGCGCGCCGGGCTCGCCGCGTTGAAGGCCCACGTCCGCGTCGCCGAGAGCCACCACCACCGGGGCTGGAACGAGGTACGACGCCTGCTGGAGGACGCCGGCCCCGGCCTCGCCCAGGACGCCCGCGAACGGGCCGTCGCGACCTTCCACCGTCTCGCCAGGGCCGAGGCCCGGGCGCACGGCCTGCCGCTGGACAAGGTGCACTTCCACGAGGTCGGCGCCCTCGACGCGATCGCCGACGTCGTCGGCGTCTGCGCGGCGTTGCACGACCTCGGCGTCGACCGGATCGGCGCCGGCCCGGTCGCCCTCGGCGGCGGCACCGTCCAGACCTCCCACGGCCGGCTGCCCGTGCCGGTCCCCGCCGTCGTGGAACTCCTCTCCGAGGTGAACGCCCCCGTGACCAACGGCGGCGTCGAACGGGAACTGTGCACCCCGACCGGCGCCGCGCTGCTCGCGCACCACGTCCACGACTGGGGCCCGGTGCCGGCGATGCGCCTCGCGGGCACCGGGACGGGCGCCGGCACGGCCGACATCCCGCGCGCCCCGAACGTGCTGCGGGTCGTCCTCGGGAACCGGCCCGCGGCGTCCACGCCACGCGAGCCCGGCCCGACGGTGGTGCTCGCGGCGAACGTCGACGACCTCGACCCACGCCTGTGGCCGGTCGTGCTGGACCGGCTCCTCGCGGCCGGCGCCGACGACGCCTGGCTCACCCCCATCCTCATGAAGAAGGGACGCCCCGCCCACACCGTCTCCGCCCTGGTGCCGGCCGACCGGCGGGCGGCGGTGCGCGAGACGATCTTCCGCGAGACCTCCAGTATCGGCGTCCGCGAGGTCGACGCCACCAAGTACGCCCTCGACCGGACCGAGACCACGGTCGAGCTGTCGGGCCACCGCGTGCGGGTGAAGGTCGCCTGGTTCGACGGCGAACCCGTCAACGTCCAGGCCGAACACGACGACCTGCTCGCCGCGGCGACCGCGACCGGCGTCCCCGTCAAACGCCTCCTGGGCCGCGCCCTCGCGTCGATCACCCCGCCCGACTGACCGACGCGCCGAGGCCGAGCGGCACGCCGTCGCGGACCCCGCCGACGCCCAGCGGCGAACAGCCCGGCCTCGCCCCCGTCGCCGCTCGGTCAGTCGCTGCCGTCCACGACCGTCGCCGTGGTCAGCAGCTCCGGGATCGTGCCGTCGAACTCCGGCAACAGGGTCAGGGCGCGCGCCCACGCCTCGACGTCGTTCCCGAGGTGGCGGGCGGTCAGCGCGCGGGCGGCCCGGAGGACGTCGGGGCGTCTGGTCGTGGCGAGGGCGGTGACGGCGCGCGGGGCGGGGCGCAGGTCGTGCAGGGCCGCCACGCACAGGGCCAGGGGGCAGCCGCTCGTCTCCACGAGAACGGCCAGCAGCGAGTCGGGCAACGGGTCCGCGCGGTGCGCCTCGAGCAGCGCCTCCCACGGGACGGGCAGCGCGGTCTCCTCCGTCAGATGCTCCAGCGCCTCGCGAGCCCGCTTCTCCGACCTGGAGCCGCTGGCCCGCAGGTACGCCGCCCGCCCCGCCGGGCTCCACGCCTCCTCGTCCAGCCTCCGGAGCAGCGCGAGCCCCGCCTCCGGCGTCCCGGCCGCCAGCGCCCGCTGGGCCAGGGTGTGCAGCTTCCTCGGCAACGGATGTGTGCGGCCGCGGCGGCCGGGAAACGTCGTCTCCGCGAGCAGGTCCCGCACCGCCTCGGGACCCCGCCGTTCCCACAGGCGCAGCAGCAACCGGAACTGGGCGGTCGGGGTGTGCACCCTGAGCCGGCCGAGCAGCATCCGGACCAGCTCCGGGTGGCCGGACTCGCACAGCGGCCCGAGGTGATGGCGGTCCCAGAAGGCGTTCAGGCGGGAGAAGTGGTCGACCATCATCTCGCTCAGCGGCACCCGCTCCGTACGGCCCGCTCCGTGCGGCCGGCCGGCCATCACCGCGCGACGCGCCGCGGGGGACAGCCAGCCGTGGTGGTAGAGCGTGGCGTTGACGTCGGGGTCGTCGTGGCCGAGCAGGAAGTCGGTCGCGTCGCGTTCGGGGCCCCGGGACGCGGCCATGGCGACCAGCGCCTGCCTGCCGCGCTCCCTGGTGACGTGGTCCCAGACCTTCGGAGCGTGCACGTGGTAGATCAGCATCTGCTGCGCGGTCCGGTCGTCCACATGCGGCAGGACCGCACACTGGACGTCGTCCGTGGCGTGCCGCAGCAGGAACTGGAACGCGACGTGGTCGGGCGTCGCCCTGGCGGGATGAAGAGGGCTGGCCTCCGCCCAGCGCGCGGGAAAGAGCGCGGTCAGGTCGCTCGGCCAGTCCTCGCCCCGGTGCTCGGGGGCCTGGTCGACGGCGGCGGCGACCAGCTCGGTGGCCGAGCCGGTGAAGCGCGGAAGCAGGGTGAACAGCGCGCGCCAGGCGGCGACGTCGGCCCCGAGCGGGGCGACCAGGTCGGCCACGGCGGGGCCCACGCGTTCCGTCATCCTCCGGTACTTCGCGCGATAGGGGTCCACGGTCCACTGGTAGAAGAGCCCGTTGACGGCCCACTGGGCGGTCCGCACCTCCGCCAGCGCCCGCTCCGCGGGGCACCACCCCTCCTCGATGCCCTGCTCCAGGGCGTCACGCAGCTCGTGGATGCTCTTCACCGTGTTCCAGCGGTGGCCCAGCAGGCGTTCGCGGACGGCGGCGGTCGCCAACTCCTCCGGGCATCCGGTGAGGTCGCGCAGCTTCAGGAGCTCCGCCACGGTCAGCTCGCCCCGCCGGTGCCCGGCCAGCGCCGCGTCCCAGTCCGTCGCGCTCGCCTCCGCGATCCAGGCGGCCACCGTCGCGTCGTCGGCGAGGGCGGCGGATGCGTCGCGGGCGTCCACCGCACGCCGGACGACACCGGCCACCTCGGCACGGAGTTCGGGCAGCCCGGCGAGCTCCGCGAGTCGCTCCCGCCCTCCGAAGGCGAGCATGGCCCGGCAGGCGGACAGCTGGTGCGCCATCCCGAGATACGGGCTCCGGGCGAGGGCGTGGCGTATCAGCTCGGGGAACGGTCCGGCCAGCGCGGGTCTGAGCGATGCCGCGTACATGCCCGAGCCGAACGTCGGGTCGAGAAGCGTCGGCACCAGGCCGCCGGGCTCCCGCCAGCCCGGGGCGTCCGGGTTCCTCGCCGCCCCGGCCAGCACGGCGGCGCGGATCTCGTCCAGCCCGCGGTAGGTGAGCGACGGCGCGTAGAGCAGCGGCCCCAGCCGGGGATCGCCCGCGGCGGCGAGGCGCCGGAACACCCGTGGCTGCCGTCGCCCCAGGGTGAAGGTCCGCTCGCTCCGCGAGCCGGCGACGGCCTCCAGCAGCTCCCGATCGTCCGCGGCGACGAACAGCTCCACCAGTCGCGACGGGAGCGGCTCGCCGCTGCCCGCGAGTCTCCGGGTGTCCTCCCGGAGTCGCCCCACCAGCGCGGGGACGACGGCGGGCGGGGCCAGGTGGAAGGCGAGGGACAGGTTGTGCGGTTCGACAGGTGCCATGGTTGCCAGGGACTTTCCGGGTGGGTCGGCGGACGGGTCGATCGGGAGCGAGGGACTCCGGGTCCCGGCCGCCGCCGGGTCGTCGATCTGAGGGCCCGAATCCGACAGGGGCTCGATCCGACGGAGCCTCGATCTGACAGGCCATCACCGTCCGAGGGCCGCTGACCTGGACGAACGCGCTCCCCGCGCCCTTCCCTCCCGCTTGCCGCAGACCCTACCCGTCGGCTCTGACAGCCCGGGGCGACCGCCGACGCGAAAACCCGTTGGCGGGCCGCGGCGACCGCTGCTAGCTTTCCGGAGGCCGTGCCGGAGAACGAGGAGGTGGTACCCGTGAACGCAGTATCGACATGGGTGCTCCCCTCCGGGGTCGCGGTCGGGCGATAGGTCGTCCGGGAGCGCCGTTCTCGAGCACTCCCGAAAGGCACGACCGTGCTCTTCACTTCCGAACGGCGCCTCGACGACGACGTCCTCGAGCGCGAGTTCACCCTCGGCGAGATCCCCGGCATCCTGTGGACGCCCGGATCCGCATCCGCACCGGCCCCGCTGATCCTGCTCGGCCACCCCGGCGGCCTGCGCGGGATGTATCCCCGACTGGCGGCCCGGGCCCGGCACACCGTGGCGGAGGGCTACGCCGCCGCCACCATCGAGCTCCCCGGGGGCGGCGACCGGCCCCGTTCGGCTGCCGCCGAGGCGGCCCGCGCCGACCTGCGGCGGGCGCTGAAGGCCGGCGAGCCGGTCGACGACGAGATCGTCGACCGGCTCGTCCTCCCGCTGGTCGACCAGGCGGTCCCGGAATGGCGGGCCACCCTGGACGCACTCCTGTCGCTGCCCGAGATCGGCGGCCCGGTCGGGTTCGCGGGCGGGGTGATCGCCGTCGGCGTCCGGCTGGCGGTGGTCGAGCCGCGCATCGCGGCCGCCGTGCTGTTCGCCGGGAGTTTCGTGCCGCGCGCCATGTTCGAGGAGGCCCGGCAGGTCACCGTTCCGCTGCTGGTCCTGCTGCAGTGGGACGACGAGGGGAACGACCGGCAGGCGGCCCTGGACCTGTTCGACGCGTTCGGCTCCGGGGAGAAGACGCTGCACGCCAACATGGGCGGGCACACCGGCATTCCGGGGTTCGAGGGGGACGACGGGAGTCGGTTCTTCGCCCGGCACCTGAGGTGAGTCCGGGCCGTCAGACCGCCGGCAGACGCTAGGAGCCGCCGGCCGGGACGCCGCTCAGCAACCGCCCCGATCGCGCCGGTGCCGGCCATCGCCGGTACCGGCCGGTCGGGGCTGGCCGGTCGGGGCCGGCGCGCCTCCGCCCGGTCAGTCGGTCGCGACGGCGCGCCGGACGCATGCCCGGAGCAGGGCGCGGCGCTGTTCGTGCGCGGCGGAGGGCTCCTCGTCGCTCGCCGCGTAGACGTTGCTGACCGGTGACCAGGCCATGGACATGGCGATGACCATGGCCATCACGTCGAACGGATCCCCCTGACGCACCCGCCCGGCGGCCTGGGCCTCGGCGATGGCCCGCAGCTTCCGGTCGTCGTGGCGGTCGTGGTCGGCCACGAGATGCCCGACGGGACGGCGCTCCAGCCGCGCCCAGGTGGCCAGCCGGATCAGGTCCGGCCGGCGCAGGTACTCGTCGTAGAGGCGGACGGCCCAGTCCGCGAGGTCGGTGGCGTCGATCGGCACGACGTTCGTGATCCGCTCCAACGAGCCGAAGAAGATCGCGTCGAAGAGCCCTTCCTTGCTGCCGAAGTAGGCGTAGAGCTGGGCCTTGTTGGTGCGCGCGGCCGACACGATCCGTTCGATGCGCGCCCCGGCGATGCCGTGCTGCGCGAACTCCCGGGTGGCCACGTCCAGGATGCGCTGGTAGGTCGCCGCGCCGCGGGAGGTCAGGGGCTGGTCCGGCATGGTCCGAGATTAGCAAACAGAACGGTTGGTTTGCCTCTCTCGGGAACACAGCCTACGCTCACGGACAGACCGAACAGTCTGTTTGAGAAGAGGTGCGGGCGCTGTGCGGACAACGACCGGATGGCAGGCGGACGGCCCGACGGCGACGCTTCGGCGTACCCGGCTGGAGCGTCGCGACCTGCGCGTGGACGATCTCGCGGTGCGCGTCGACTACTGCGGTGTGTGCCACACCGACGTGCACGCCCTGCGCGACCACGACGCCGACGCGGGACTCCCCCTGGTACCAGGGCACGAGTTCACGGGCGTGGTGACCGAGACCGGGCCCGCGGTCACCGGCTTCGCCGTCGGTGACCCGGTCGCGGTCGGCAACATCGTCGACTCGTGCGGCGAGTGCGCCATGTGCCGGGCCGGCCAGGAGAACTTCTGCCGCGCCTTCCCGACCCTGACCTACGGTGGCACCGACCGGCGGGACGGATCCACCACGCTGGGCGGGTACTCCCGCGAGTACGTCGTCCGCGACCGGTTCGCCTACCCGCTTCCCCCGGGCCTGGACCCGGCCGCCGCCGCCCCGCTGCTCTGCGCCGGTGTCACCGTCTGGGAACCCCTCAACGCCCTGGGGGTGGGTCCCGGCAGCCGCGTCGCCGTGGCGGGACTCGGCGGCCTGGGCCATCTCGCGGTCAGGATGGCCGTGGCGCTCGGCGCCACCACGTCGGTCATCAGCCGCTCGCCCGACAAGGCCGACGACGCCCGCCGCCTCGGCGCCCACGGCCTCGTCGTGTCCACGGACCCGCGGCGGATGGCCGAGGCCCGGGACGGGTTCGACGTCGTCATCGACACCATCTCCGCCCCGCACGACCTCGGCCCGTACCTGCGGCTGGTCGCCATGGACGGCACCCTCAGCCAGCTCGGACACCTCGGCCCGGTCACCGTGGACACGATGGACCTGCTCATCGGCCGCCGGAGGCTCACCTCGGCCGGCAGCGGCGGCCGCCCCGGGACGGCCGCCATGCTGGACTTCTGCGCCGACCACGGCATCACCGCCGAGATCGAGCTGCTCCCCTCGGCACAGGTGAACACGGCTCTCGACCGCCTGGCCCGCAACGACGTCCGCTACCGCTTCGTGCTCGACCTGTCCGACCTGGGCTGACGAAGGACGCCGACGGCCTCTCCGCCAACCTCGGCCCCCGCCCGCGACGGGCCGACCGGGTATCGTTTCGCCTCCTGTAGGGCGGGGGCAGCCGAGGCTGTTGCGTGGGCGCGACCGGTGCCGCGCGCCCGCGAAGCACGAAGGGGCGCGTCGGGTGAGCAGCGTACTGGCCATGAAATTCTCCCGGAGAAGCGTCCGCGACGACGGCACCCCGGCGCCCGACATGGGCATGGTCGAGTTCTCCGACGGATCGGGACCGGCCCGGGTGGTCGCGTACGCGGAGCGCGAGCTGCCATCCGGCGGCATACCCGCCTACCTCGCGGCCCGCGGCAGCGGCGCACGCTCCCTCGTCCTGTGGGCCGACGAGCACCGCCGGGAGCGGGTGGCCACCGTGGTGACCCGGTCGGCGACCGGCGGCGTCGCGACGTTTCAGGTGCTCGACGCGGACGGCGAGCTCATCGGCACGTTCGTGCGCGAGAAGGCGCTCCGCGGCAGGGGCCTGCGCACCCGCTGGACCGTGTCCCAGCCCGGCGGCCCCGAGGCGGTGGGCCTCAAGGGTCGGATCCTCTGGTGGTGCGTGTGGTGGCCGTTGGTGCCCGTGATGGCGCTGATCCTCGTGTTCTCCGTTCTCGACGGTGTCCCCGGCAACGAGGGTGGTGTCGCGCGCGGCCCTCGGCGGATCCGCTGGCGCGCGGGTGGTCGGAAGCTGCTGGAGTTCCGGTCCGGAGGCAACAAGCTGCATCTGCACGCGCCCGAGACGGACTGGCGACTGGGGGCCGCGCTGGTCGTCCTGCTGCGCACCTTCGGTTCCAGCTCGTGGGACACCGCGAAGACGTGACCGGGTGGCGCGACAGCGACGTCGACGCTGAATGACCACGACCACTCCGGGCCGGCCGGGTGGGGCGATCGCCCCGCCCGGCCGGCCCTTTCCGGATGGCGATCAACGGTCCGCCGGCCGGCCATCGATGGCCACTTTTTCCTATAGAGGGAAGTTCCAGCGAATGTATTGCTGTAGGCGGAATTAAGTCGTAGCTTGCAGGACACCTGCGTTCCAGCACGAGGGAGTCACCATGAGCCGGTCCGAACCTACCCCTGTCATGTCATGAGCCTCGAAGGGACCGCAACGGTCCGAAGCGCTCCACAGGGGACAGCTCGGGCAGCCGCGCCAGGCGCTCCCGGCCGCGTCCGGCGGCTGCTCGGTCGCCGGTGGCTGCGGGACCTGGGCATCAGGATCAGCGGGGTGCTCACGGTGCTGCTGGTGCTGGAGCTGTGCTCGCGCACCGGGCTGCTGTCCGACGAGTGGTTCCCGCCGATCACCGACACCTACGTGGAGCTGTTCAAGCTCGCCGCCGGCCACCCGCTGTGGACGGAGATCGGCCGCACGCTCAGCGGCTGGGCGATAGGCATCGCACTGGCCACCGTGCTGGCCGTCCCCACCGGCATCCTGCTCGGCTCGAACCAGACCGCCTACCGGCTCTCCCGGGTGGTCATCGAGTTCTGCCGCCCCGTGCCCTCCGTCGCCCTGATCCCGCTCGCGGTGCTCGTCTACGGCGTCGGCCTGGAGATGAAGGTCTTCCTGATCGTCTTCGTGACGTTCTGGCCCATCCTGCTCCAGGTGATCTACGGCGTGCAGGACGTCGATCCGGTGGTCAAGGACACCGCGCGCAGCTACGGCCTGCCGCCCGCCGCCCGCTTCTTCCGGATCACCCTGCCGAGCGCCGCGCCCTACATCGCCACCGGCCTGCGGATCGCCTCGGCCATCGCCCTCGTGCTGGCGGTCACCGCCGAACTGGTGGTGGGCGCTCCCGGGCTCGGACAGTCGATCGTGGTGGCCCAGTCCAACGCCAACCTGCCCCGGATGTACGCGTTGATCATCGTCACCGGGCTGGTCGGCTGGGTGCTGAACATCGCCTTCCAGTCCGTCGAGCGCCGGTTGCTGAAATGGCACCCGTCACAGCGCCAGGAGGTCGCCCAGTGAACCGCCGCGTCCTCGGATTCCTGCTGGAACTCGCCCTGCCGCTCGCCCTGGTGGTCGGCTACGGCCTGTGGGCCCAGCAGGCGCAGAGCTTCTACTTCCCACCGCTGGACGAGATCCTGCGGTACTTCAACGAGCTGTGGCTCTTCGACCGGGTGGGCAGCGACCTGGTGCCCAGCCTGCTGCGGATGCTGGCCGGTTACGCGGCCTCCGTGGTCATCGGGGTGGCGCTCGGCCTGCTGCTCGGCATGTCCCGGGTGCTGCGCACCGCCGCCGAGCCGGTGGTGGAGTTCCTGCGGGCGCTGCCGGCGCCCGCGCTGATCCCGTTCTCCCTGCTGCTGTTCGGCGCCGGCGACAGCTCCAAGATCTTCGTGATCGTGCTGGGCGCCGTGTGGCCGATCCTGCTCAACTCCATCGACGGGGTCCGCGGCGTGGACAGCCAGCAGCTGGACATGGCCCGCGCGTACCACATCCCGCTGGCCGCGCGGGTCGGCCGGATCATCCTGCCGGCCGCCGCACCGCGGATCTTCGCCGGGATGCGCACCAGCCTGGCGATCGCGATCATCCTGATGGTGGTCTCCGAGATGGTGGCCAGCAGCAACGGGCTCGGCTACTTCGTGCTGGAGCAGCAGCGTTCGTTCGCCATCCCCGAGATGTGGACCGGCATCATCCTGCTCGGGGTACTGGGCTACGTGCTCAACTGGCTGTTCCTGAAGGTGGAACGCCGGGTGCTGGCCTGGAACTTCGGCCTCAAGGGGCTGGCCGCCCCAACCACCGCCGCGCCCGCCACCTCGTCCCGCTCGCGGTTCGCCAAGCGCGGCGCCGCGCCTTCCGCCCCCTCGTCCGACGGAGAAGTCTGATGCTTGAGGTTTCCCACCTGCGGAAGGTCTACGGGTCCGACCCGACCGCCGCACCCGCTGTCGCCGATCTGAGCTTCACCATCGCCGACCAGGAGTTCGTCTGCATCCTGGGCTCCTCGGGCTGCGGCAAGACCACGATGCTGCGCTGTCTTTCCGGCCTGATCCCCTCCACCTCGGGGGAGATCACGCTGCGGGGCACGCCGGTCACCGGCCCGCCGGACGACATGGCGTTCGTCTTCCAGGACTACAGCCGCTCGCTGCTGCCCTGGATGACCGTCCGCCGCAACGTCGCCTTCCCGCTGCGCTACAAGAACGTGGACCGGCGGGAGGCCGCCGCGCTGACCGACGAGGCGCTGGACGCCGTCGGCCTGGCCGACCGCGGCGACCGCTACCCGTGGCAGCTGTCCGGCGGCATGCAGCAGCGGGTGGCCATCGCCAGGGCGCTGGCCTACCGGCCCAGGATCCTGCTGATGGACGAGCCGTTCGCCTCCGTCGACGCGCAGACCAGGTCGGGCCTGGAGGACCTGCTGCTGCGGGTCTGGGAGCGCTACGGCGTCACGGTGCTGTTCGTCACCCACGACATCGACGAGGCGGTCTACCTGGCCGACCGCGTGCTCGTGCTGCGCCCGCCGGCCAACGTGGGACACGAGGTCACGGTGAACCTGCCGCGGCCGAGGGACCAGGTGCTCACCAAGCAGAACCCGGAGTTCGCCCGGCTGCGCGGCGAGCTGTTCGCGGCGATCGACGGGAAGTCGGTGGCGGCATGAGACGGCGCTCCCTCCCCGGCTCCGCCGGCCGCCGGGGCGCGGTGGCCGGCGCGCTCGCCGGTCTGCTGGTGCTCTCCACCGCGGCCTGCTCCGACTACGGCGGCGACCTGTCCGGGGCGAACATCTCCGGCGGCGGTGACGGCGACACCCTGGTGGTCTCGGAGACCGCGGGCGTGCCCTCGTCGTTCCTGGCCTACGGCATCCAGCGGGGCTACTTCGCGGACGAGGGCATCGACCTCGAGGTGAGCCCGTCCAGCGGTGGCGCCAGCGTGATCCCGGCGCTGCTCAGCGGCGACATCGACGTGGCCGGCTCCAACGTGGTCTCGGCGCTGATCGCGATAGGGCGGCGGATGCCGATCGAGATGGTCGCGGCCGGCACCAGCACCGCGGAGCGGCCCGAGAACGACTTCGCGTCGCTGGTGGTCCCCGAGGACAGCCCGATCACCACGGCCGCCGATCTGGACGGCGCGCGGATCGCGGTCAACTCGCTGCAGAACATCAACGACGTGGTGGTCAACTCGGTGTTGACCGAGGTCGGGTTGACCAACGACGACGTCCACTTCGTCGAGATGCCGCTGCCCGACATCCCGGCCGCCATCCAGCGCGGGGACGTGGACGCGGGCGTGCTGATCGAGCCGTTCGCCACCATCGGCCGCTCGCAGGGCCTGCGGGTGCTGGCCAGCCCCTACGTCAACACCCGGCCGGGGCTGCAGATCGGCACCTATCTGATGACCTCGGACAAGGTGTCGGACGATCCGGAGCTGATGGCGGCGTTCCGCGCGGGCGTGGAGACCACGGCGCGGTCCATCGCCGAGGACCCGGACTCCTTCCGCGACGCGCTGCCGGAGATCAGCGACCTGTCACCGGAGTTGGCCGGCCAGATGAACCTGCCCCAGTGGCGGGGCACCACCGACCGCGACTCCATCGAGACCATCCACGACGTGATGCGCGAGATCGGCCTCACCGACGCCGACCTGGACTACGACGAGACGGTGGCCGACTGAGCGCCGACTGAGCCGGGCCGGTGCCCGCGGGTTCGACGAGACGACCCGCGGGCACCGGCCTGATGCGACGGGTCGTCCAGGGCCCGGCCGGTCGGCCGGTTCGCCCGGTTCGCCTCGGCGATTCGCACAGCCGGTCAACGCGGCCGGCTCACCCAGCGGTTCAGTCGGCGATCTGGCCGCGCAGGGTCTCCTGCAGCTCGTCCCTGGCGGCCAGCAGGGCGCGGGCCAGCTCGCCGGCCTCGGCGCGGGAGGGCAGGCGGTTGACGGGGACGACCACGGCGACCGAGGCCAACGGCGTGGCGGCGCGGTCGCGGAGCACGGCGGCCACGGCCGAGATGCCGCGTTCGCCCTCCTCGATGTTGACCGCGTAGCCGGCGCGGCGGATCTCGACCAACTCCGCCTCCAGGCGCTGCCAGTCGGAGACCGAGAACTCGGTGCGGGTCGCCAGCTCGCCCCCGGCGAACCGGCGGACCAGCTCCGTCTCCGGCATGGCGGCCAGTATCGCCTTGCCGGCCGCGGTGCAGTGGGCCGGCAGCACCACCCCGGTGCGGTTGCCGACCCGCACCGCGCGAGGGCTCTCCACACAGTCGATGAAACGGACGTTGCGTCCCTCGAGAAGAGAGAGGCTGACCGTCTCCTGGGTGCGGTCCCGCACCCCTTCGAGGACCGGGCGGGCGACCTGCCTGATGTCCACCCGGCCGATGGCGGCCAGGCCGATCTCGTTGAGCACCGGGCCGGGGCGGTAGGCGCTGTTGGGCTTCTCCTGCAGCACGAAGCCGCGGCGGCGCAGCGCGTTGAGCAGTCGGTGCGCCGTCGAGGGGGCCACGCCCAGCTCGACCGCCGCCTCCGAGACCCGCAACGCCTGCCGCTCACCGATCAGCTCGAGCAGTCGCAGGGCGTTGTCCACCGAACTCGCGCCGCTCTGCGTCCCCGCGGCCGAGTCGGCCCCCGAACCGTTATTCGACATGAAGGAACTCTAGCCCAGTTCTTTTCCGTTTTGGGAGGGCCTCGGGCGGCAGAAAGTGCTGCCGCCCGAGGTCGCTCAGCCCTGGCGGACGGCCAGCGTCAGCTCGCCGATCCGGCTGATCGAGGCCCGGACGGTGTCCCCCGGCTCGATGGCGCCGACCCCGGGAGGCGCTCCGGTGAAGATCAGGTCGCCCGGCAGCAGCGTCATCATCGTCGAGGCGTAGGAGACGATCGCCGGCACCGGCGTCAACAGGTCGCCGGTGTTGACGTGCTGCCGCTCGCCGCCGTTGACGTCGAGCCGGATCTCCAGGCCGCCGGCGTCGCCGATGTCGTCGGCGGTGACCAGCACCGGGCCCAGCGGGCTGAAGGTGTCGTAGCTCTTGCGCCGCGACCGGTCGGCCGCGCTGCGGACCGTGATGTCCAGGCCGAGGGTGTAGCCGAGGACATGGTCGAGTGCGGTCTCCTCGGGGATATCGGCGCCCCCCTCACCGATCACGATCACCAGCTCCGACTCGTGGTGGATCTCCTGGCCGGCGGCGACGATCTCGCGGGGCAGCACGATGTCGTCGGCCGGGCCGGAGAGCGAGGACGGCGCCTTCAGGAAGACGTCGAAGTTCATCATCCAGGACTCCACCCCGCCCAGGGTGCGCTCCTGCACGCCGTGCATCTCGGCCACGTGGTCCGCGTAGTTGCACGCGCAGGCGACGATCTTGCTCGGGTTGAGCGCGGGGGCGCGCAGCGTCACCTCGGAGAGCGGCCGGCTCCGGCCGGTGGCCGCCGCCTTGGCGAGGCGCTCCCTGACCTCGGGGAAGTCCCGGCAGAGCCGGCGCCACCAGCCGGCGGTCAACGGGTCGGCGTCGTGCGGCCAGCCCAGCGCCTCGGTGACGTCCACCAGCCGCGCCGGATCAGCCGTGTCGTCCACGACGCCGAGCCGGTTGGCGTCGAACAGCGCCAGCTTCATCTCTTCAGCCTTTCCAGGGGGCCGGCCGCCGCGTTCGGTTCGGCCGGTGCTTCGGGTGGGTGCGGTGTACGGGGAACGCCAGCGTCGATGTGACCTCAGCCGAAGACATCGGTGACCGGCTGCGGCTGGGGCAGCGTCTCCTCGCGGTAGATGCCGAGGGCGCGCAGCACCGGGTCGTCGCCCAGGCTGAACAGGTCGGCGCCGCCTTCCGAGGCGTGCCGTTCGGCGGCCCAGGACGGCACCACGAACATGTCGCCGGCCGTCCAGTCGAAGCGCCGGCCCTCGATCACGCTGTGGCCCTCGCCCCGGAACACCACGTAGACGCGGTTTCCGCTGCGCCTGGTGGTCGCCGACGTGCCGCCGGGGCGCAGCCGGTGCATCCCGCAGGAGAGCGTGGGCAGCACGCTGGCCCCGGAGTGCGGGTTGGTGAACTCCACGCTGGCCATGGGCGCCGGATCCGACGCGGCCAGCTCGGCGAGCCGCGCGTCGGTGTCCGTCCAGCGGTACACCAGAAGCGGCGAGTGCGCCGCGTCCAGCGGTCCGCGCACCGCGCCGGCGACCATGGTGTCGCGGGCCGTGCCGCCGGCCTCGCGGAAGTCGGCCTCGGAGCGGTTGTGCTCGCCCTCGACCGGCTGCCGCAGCTCGGGGTGCTGCTCGAAGAAGACCGCGTCCAGCGCCTCGACCATCGGCAGGTCGAGCCCGTCGAACCAGAACATGTGCCCGTCGCCGCCGTTGGCGTGGTCGTGCCAGGCGCCGCCGGGGGTGAGCACCAGGTCGCCCGGGCGCATGTCGCAGGCGTCACCGTCCACCGTGGTCCACACGCCCTCGCCCTCGATGACGAAGCGGATGGCGCCCGGGCTGTGCCGGTGGGCGGGCGCGGTCTCGCGCGGGCCGAGGCACTGGAGCGCGCCCCACAGCGTGCCGGCGGCGTAGGGCCGACCGCCGAGCCCGGGATTGGTGAGCGAGAGGACCCGGCGCTCGCCGCCGCGCTCCACGGGCACCAGCCGGATGGCGCGCTCGGCCAGCGGGCGCAGCACCGAGCCGCGCCACAGCCACGGGATCGCCCTCGGGCGCGGGGTGGGGGTGAGCAGCTGCTCGGTGATGGTCCACAGCGGGCGCAACTCGGCGGCGGCGATGTCCTGGTAGAGGGAGCGCAGCTCCGGGTCACCGACCTGGGATTCCTCGACGGTGGACATGATGGCCTCCTGCTTGGCGGGTCGGTGGGGTTGGCGGGGCGGTGGGGTTGGCGGCTGGTGGGCCGGACTCAGCGCGCGGTGCTGGACGCGGTGGTCGACCGTCCTGGTGGGACGCCGATGCCGAAGCGGCGCACGCTCTCCAGCAACGAGGCGCGCCGCATGTAGGCGCGGGCGCGGTCGGGGTCGGCGGCGATGGCCCGCATCTCGTCGTGCGCGGCGCGGCGCCTGGCCTCGTCGGCCTCCATCAGCCGCTGGGTGTTGCGCTGGGTGTCGGCCTGGACGTACTCGACGGCGACCCGGTGCCGATGCTCGGCGAAGGTGTCCAGTTCGGCGTCCGCGTCGGCGTTGCCCGCGGCGATGCGCCCGATGCGGCGGGCCAGGTCGACGGCGTCGTGGATGCCGCTGTTGAGGCCGACGCCGCCCATCGGGCTGTTGATGTGCGCCGCGTCGCCGATCAGCAGCACGTCGCCGACCCGGAAGGTGTCGGCCACCCGCTGGTGCACCCGGTAGAGCTGCCGGTCGATGATCGGATAGCCCTCCGGCCGGGGCGCGACGCCCTGGAACTGCCGCCGCAGGGTGTCCTCGTGCAGCGCGTCGGCCTCGTTCTGCTCGGCCGGCACCGGCCAGACCGCGCGCCAGGACTCGGGGGTGCGCAGCAGGAACAGCCACTCGCGGGGGTCGGCGATGTAGTTGACCTCGGCGATGCCGGGCAGGGCCTGGGCGAGGTCGACCGACGTGCTGGCGATCAGGAAGCGCTGGGGGTACGTGAACCCGGTGAAACCGGTGCCCAGCGCGCCGCGGACGGTGCTGCCCGCGCCGTCGGCGCCGATCACCAGGGAACCGACCAGCTCGCGCGGCCCGTCCGGGGTGTGCGCCACCACCTGCGCTCCGCCGCCCGGCAGGTTCACCACATCGCTGACCCGGGTGCCGAAGAGCAGCTCGACCCGGGGTGTCCGACGCAGCCGCTCGTGCAGCATCCGCACCAGATGCTGCTGGTTGAGCTGGAGCCGGTAGGGGAACGGGGTCTCGTCGGCCAGCAGCGTGAAGTCGAACTCGGCGACCAGCCCCTCGCGGCGGTCCCGGAAGTGGTAGATCGGCACGCGCAGGCCCTCGGCGTGCATCTGGTCGGCGACGCCCAACTCGTCGAGCAGTTCGAGGGTCGCGGCGTGAAAGGTCGACGCCCGCCAGTCCGTCTTGGGCTCGTCCTCCGCCTCGATGAGAACGACTGGGACATCCAGTCGGGCGAGGGAGGCGGCCGCGACCATGCCGACCGGGCCGCCACCGACCACGACGACCGGCCCCTTCGAAAGTCCACGCTGATCTGCTGCCATGAGCTCAATCTCTCACAAGTTCCGCACATGAGAAATAGAGCTCTAGAAACTTCCTCTCACTGGAAAACTTCCCTACCGGGCCCTTTCCTGCCGGTCAGGCCAGCGGGACGCGGTGGATGGTGTACGAGCACGGGGGAACGGAGATCACCGGCGTCCAGTCCAGTTCGACGTCACTCCACTCGGGTGCGACGACGTCGGGTGCGGCGACCGTGTTGACGCTCAACGGACTCGGCGCCGACAGCTCGCAGCGCCGGGCGGGACCGGCGATGCGGGCGCCGCGCAGGTCGATCTCGACGTCGTGGGGCGACTCGAACCTGTTCACCGTGCCGCTGAGTCTGCGCATGTTCCTCGACTCCAGCGGTGACTCGGCTTGGGGGCCGATGCTGGCGATGAGCACCCTGGCCCTCGTTCCCCCGCTCGTGCTGTTCGCGACGTTCCAGCGCCCCATCGTCGACGGAATCGCCACCACCGGCCTGAAGGGCTGACCGGGGCCGCGGCCGCGACCCAACCCGACCCAACCCGACCCAACCCGACCCAACCCGACCCGCGGCCACGGTCGAGTCGCGTGACGGGCGCTCAGCGCCTCGTCTCGTACCTGGTCAGGATCACGCCGCAGGGAAGCGTCCGCGTCTCCACCAGGTCCAGGTTCACCCAGCTGTCCAGCGCGGTGAAGAACGGCGTGCCGCCGCCCACCAGGACCGGCGCGGTGACCAGCACGTACTCGTCAATCAGCCCGGCCCGCATGGCCGCCCCGGCGAGCGTCGCGCCGCCGATGTCCATCGGGCCGCCGTCCTCGGCCTTGAGCCGGGTGATCTCGGCGACCGCGTCGCCGGTGACCAGGCGGGTGTTCCAGTCGACCTTGTCGATCGTCGAGGAGAACACCACCTTCGACATGTCCCGCCAGCGCCGCGCGAACTCGATATGCGCCGGGGTGGCGTCGGGCTGCTGGTCGGCGGTCGGCCAGTGGGAGCTCATCGTCTGCCACAGCTTGCGCCCGTACAGCGTCAGGTCGGTCGCCCGCAACTGGTCCGACCAGAACTGGAACATCTCGTCGCTCGGCACGCTCCAGCCGATGTCGTCGCCGGGCGCGGCGATGTAACCGTCCAGGGACAGGTTCATGCCGTAGATCAGTTTCCGCATGGCGCCAGCCTTCCGTGAGGTCAGTCTCACGCGTACAGACCGGCGCGGCGCGGAGAACTCATCGGTGCGCGCCGGGCGGGACTCGTCCCTCGAACTGATCGCTCGGGCAGCCCAGCGGTGGGTGGAAGAGAAGACGGCGTGGAACACCACCCGGGCGATCTCTCAGCACGGCTGTTTCTCCAGCCTGCCCCGCGCCGGCCGGCCTGGCGGCGGTCCAGACCGGCGGACGGGGCGACGTCACGCGGGGGCGCCGAGCGGCGGGTGCTCGAGCACGCGGGGCTTGTACTCGACCAGCTGGATGCCGCCGTCGAAGGTGCGGTGCTCGATCATCTCGAGGGCGACGTCCGGATAGCCGTCGTAGATGCGTTCCGCGCCCGTGGCCCCGGTGATCACCGGGAACATCCCGACCCGGAAGCGGTCGACGAGTCCGGCTCGCAGCAGGGACCGGCACAGGCTCAGGCTGCCGATCGTGCTCAGGAGCCCGGAGCCACTCGACTTCATCGCGCGCACCGCCTCGACGGCGTCGTCGCGGACGAGCGTGGAGTTGGCCCACGTCAGCGGCTCCTCGAGCGAGGAGGAGAACACCACCTTGGACGCTCGCGTGAGCTCGTCGACGGACGCCTCTTCCTCGGGCCTGAACTCCTCCTGGCCATCCGGGACCTCGCCGGCGGCGAAGCCCGACATCAGACGGTAGGTGTTCGCTCCCATCAGGTAGGTGACCTCGGGCTGCTCGCCGAGCCAGGCGAGGTACTCCGGACTCTCGAGGCCCCAGAACCCGGGCCATCCCTCTCCCGACGCGTAGCCGTCGAGGGAGGTGATGAAGTCGACGAGAAGCTCCGACATGGCGGTGTCCTTTCCTAGGGCGTCACGAGCTATGACCGACCGGGAGCCACAAACTCATCGGCCGCCCTCGTGGTCGGTGCTCTCACCCCGGGGCCCCGCCCTCCGCGAGCCGCGCGCTGATCGCCTCGTCGAGTTCTGCCATGGTGCGCCGGAAGGCGTTCTCGAGATCCACGTCGTAGCGGTGCGCGAGGATCATGACCGACCACAGGCAGTCGGCGAGCTCGTGCTCCAGCGCCGCCCGACCGCCCGGGACCTCGCGGGCGCCCTCCTCGGCCATGACGAGCTTGGCCAGATCCCCGACGTCTCCCATGAAGCCCAGCATGAAGTCGCCGCGCGACCAGACCCGCCCGCGCTCGCGGCGGTTCAGCTCGTCGTAGAGGTCATGGACGCGGATCGCCCGGGCCGTCAGCTCGCCGAAGTCCACGAAATCTGTCCCTTCTCCTGCCGAGGCCGGCCGGACCGAGGCGGCGGACCGGGGTCAGTCGGAGAACTGCCACCAGTTGATGTTGAAGAGGTTGCCGCTGCCGCCGGTGTACCTGAAGTAGACGTCGTGGGTCTGCGTCGCGCCGCTCACCGGGCAGGAGACGGTCACCCAGCTCTGCCAGCCGCCGGTGCCCGGGACGTCGCAGGTGCCCACGAGCGGGCCGTTGGCGCTGTCCAGGCGCACCTCGATGGTGCCGCCGCTGGTCGCCGAGGCCACCCGGACGTCGAGGGAGCTGGCGCCGGCGCCGAAGGCCGCGCCGTTCACCCTGATCCAGTCCCCGTTCTCGATCCACCCGACGTTCATGCCGCCCTCGCCGGAGGGTTCCGTCTCGACGCCGGACGCCCAGGCGATCGTTTCGGCCTGCTGCCGGGCGTAGGGATCCAGGGTGCCCACCTGGGGTGCCCCGGCATCGGTCATGGTGATCGTGGGAAACGAGCCGTCGGCGTTGTACTCGAACTCCTCCACGGCCACCGAGCGGGTGAAGCCACCGCCGCCCGGCAACGCGCCGTTGTGGTAGAAGAAGTACGAGCCTCCGTTGAAGTCGATGACTCCGGGATGGTTGGTGAAACTGCTGCCCTGCCGGGGCATGATCGTCCCGCGATACGTCCACGGTCCCGTGGGGCCGGGCGCGGTCGAGTAGGCGATGAACTCGGAGCAGCATTCCGCCGCGAACACCATGTAGTACAGCCCGCCCCGTTGGTAGACCCAGGGCGCCTCCTCGTAAAGCGTCGGACGGTCCGGGTTCCCCTGACGCGCGCCGAAGCCCGTGGTCGTGAGGGGAATCTGTGTCGGGCTGCCCGAGAAGGAGACCATGTCGGCGTTCAGTCTCACGTACCAGAGGTTCGGGTTTCCCCAGTACAGGTACGCCTGTCCGTCGTCATCGACGAGAACGTTGGGGTCGATCTCCCCGTTCTCGACCAGCGGACGCCCGAGGGCATCCTCGAAGGGACCCGTGGGATTGTCCGCGACCGCCACTCCGATGGCCATTCTGCCGGTCGCGCGATTCGTCACCGGGACGTACCAGTAGAACCTGCCGTTCCTTTCGGTCACGTGGCCGGCCCAGGCGTTCGTGCTGGCCCACGCGAACGTCTCGAGGCTGAGCGGAGAACCGTGATCCGTCCAGTTCACCATGTCCGAGGACGAGTAGACGCGCCAGTCCCTCATGGTGAAGTTCGTCGAGCCGTCCTCGTCGTGCCCGGTGTAGAGGTACACCGTGCCGTCGTGCACGAGCGGAGCCGGGTCGGCCGTGTAGATCGTCTGGACGATGGGATTGTCCGCCTTGGCCGCGGCGGGCTGGAAGACCGTGATGACGCACAACAGACTGACGAGCCAGGCGACCCGGCGCCTGGATCTCAGCTGGACCAGGAACGGTGCTGCGAATGACACTGTCACTCCCAGGGCAGAGGGTGGTCGGACCGAACGTTGCTGGTGAGCCGTGCCGCTCCGGTTTCGTGGGGGGTTGCGGCGCGGGTGGGCGAGCAGGGGCGGGGCGCGCCGATGGGCACGGGCCCGCGGTACGTGGGGGGACGCAGGGCCTCTCGTGGGCGGCGGCGCCCCGCCCCTGCCGGACGGGACGGGTCAGCTGGCCAGCTGGTCAGGTGGCCCGGTGCGTGGACGTGCCCTCCCGCCACGCGGCGGGGAGGTACGAGCTCGCGGTCCCGTCCTCCTGATCGCCGTCCCCCGCGGGAGCGGCGGCGTTCAGGGCGTCGAGGACGGCGCCGTAGGCCTCCTTCTTCTGGTAGTTGGTGTCGAACAGCAGCGGCGTGTCATCCGCGCGCCACGAGTACTTGTCCGTGAAGCCCCAGATGGTGATCCCGGCGCATCCCTGGACGGCGACGCAGGCCTCGGTGACCGTGCGGTACGCGTTGGCCTGGGCGCTGCCGGAGCCGCCGATGTCCAGCTCGGTGATCTGCACCTCGACGCCGAGGTCGGCGAAGCGCTGCAGGTTCTGCTGGTAGCTGCTGAGGTCGGAGTTGGAGTCCAGGTGGCTCTGGAAGCCGACGCAGTCGATGGGCACGCCGCGGGCCAGGAAGTCCTCGACCATCCGGTAGATGCCGTCGCTCTTGGCGTTGATGCCGTCGGTGCCGTAGTCGTTGTAGCAGAGCGTGGCGTCGGGGTCGGCGGCGTCGGCGGCCCGGAACGCCTCCTCGATCCAGCCGTCGCCCAGCTGCTGCTGGAGGTTGGACTGCCGGCGGCTGCCGTCCCATTCGAACGCCTCGTTGACCACGTCCCAGGAGTCGATCTGGCCGGCGAAGTGGCCCGCGACTCCGTCGATGTGATCGAGCATCGCCTGGCGCAGGCTGTCGCCCGTCAGGCCCTGGACCCAGCCCGGCTGCTGGGCGTGCCAGACCAGGGTGTGGCCCCGCACCTCCATGCCCTGGCTCTGCGCGTGTTCGACGAGCCGGTCGCCGCCGCTGAAGTTGAACTGGCCCTGGCTGGGCTCGGTGGCGTCCCATTTCATGTCGTTCTCGGCGACGACGCTGTTGAACTCCTGGTTCAGCGTGGCGGCGTAGTCCGCCTCGCCGAGCAGATGAGGGCCGATGGCGGTGCCGAAGTAGCGGCCGCTCTCGGCCGCGGCGGCGCCGAGCGTGTCGGCGGCCCGGGCGGTGCCGGAGAAGGCGATGACACCGGTCGCCGCCAGGCCGACGGTCGCCACGGCGGCGACCGACGCCCGGACGCGACGGCGCCCGCGTGGTGTGGGGGAACTGCTGGTCAAGGACACGGAGAACTCCATGGCGGCTCGGCCGGAAGGCCCAACCCACGTGAACAACGCCTGTCCTGGCGTCCGGTCAGCTTGTGTGGGGGGAGCCTCACCGGAACAACAACGGATGGTGCGCGAACTGTGGTGCACGGCCCGCGGCCTGTGGGGCGGACGCAAACCGACTCAGCCAGTCTCGTTCGATATGGAGAACGTTGACCGACCTACCAGACGCCCACAGCATCACAGACGGCACCCGGGGTCCGTCAAGAGTCGCACCATGTTTTCTTTCGGTTGACGATGCGAAAATATTCGAGACGCGAATCAGGCTGCGGCAGCGGCGGACGGGAGACACCCACCAGTGGCGGATGGTGGGACCGCCGGGGCGCCGCGCCTGTTCCGCCGCCCGGCGGGGCACGGCCGACCCGACACCTCCGCATCCCACCGTGGGCGGGCGTTCAGTGCTTAGTTTCCGCCGCTGCCTCGAAAGGTTGCCGCACGGCCCGAGTTTTTTTCCTCCAGGCCGACATACCGACCAGCGACCCGCGGGGACACCGGGGCGCGAGCGGTCGACTCGTTCGCCGGTCAGGTCGAAAACCGGGACCACCGAAGGGCCGCGGTCCCCGCTGCCGCGGGCACTCCGCGTCTCAGGCGTCGCCGACGGGCGGTCTGACCGCCCACCCGTCAGGAACCGGGGGCGGGACCCGGATCGGGTTCCGCCCCCGGACCGTCCGTCGACGGCGCGGGCCACGCGGGACCGGGGGATGCGTGTCGTCGCATCGGCGCCCGCCGGCCAAACGCCGGGACGGGGCTAGAACTGCGTGATGAACTCCCACGCGGCTGCCGGCACCCAGGTCCGGGAGCCGCTGTCGCCGGGGGCGCCGTCCTGGGGAGCGGCGATGTGTCCTCCGTCGAACGCGGCCCAGACGACCGGGTGGTCGGCCGAGCATCCGGAGTAGGTCGTGGTCACGTGCGTCAGGCTGCCCGGTGCCGGCTCGGGTGTGTCCTGGGCGGTGCAGCCGTTGTTCCTGACGAACGTGTCACGCAGCGACTCCCCGCTTCCTATGTTGTCGCCGGTGCCGTGCACGCCCATGTAGCGACGGGCTGGGTGCCGCCGGCGCATCCGCTGAGCTGTCCGGGGGAGGACTGGACCACGACCGCGCGGAAGACGTCGGGACGGGAGCAGGCCAGCGAGTAGCTCATGGCGCCGCCGTAGCTGAACCCGATGGAGAAGCGTTGCTCCGTGTTGACGCACAGGTCCGACTCCAGGAGGCGGAGGATGTCATCGATGAAGGTGACGTCCTGGCCGCCGGAGTTGGCCCAGCCGTTGTCGATGCCCTGGGGTGCGACGAAGATGGTGCTGCTGTTCGCCAGCCGCTGGAGCCCGTAGTAGGCCCAGGTGCCGGTCTCCACGGTCCGGCCCGTGGCGACGTCCTCGGCGGTGCCGCCCCACCAGTGCAGTCCGAGGACCAACCGGTAGGGGTGGTTGGGGTCGTAGTTGTCGGGGAGGTCCAGGATGAACGTGCGGGACTGCCCGCCGCTCTGGATCGTGTGGGTGCCGTCCCGCAGCGTGGGGTTCTGGCCGCACGCCGCGGTCGCTGTGGGGGTCGCGATCTCCGTGGCCGCCGGGGCGTCGCCGGAGGCGCTGCTCACCGCCGGGCTCGCCGCGGCCAGGACGAGAACCGCCGCGGCCACGATCGAGCCGAAAGGGACCTACGCTTCGCCATCGCGCAACTCCCTCTCTCGCTGAAGTACCGACATCGACTGCTCCTTCATCGGGGTGGGGGGAGCGTCGGTCGGCACGGACGTGCCTGACGACGCCTCCCGAGACGGGTCGCACCGCTGGACCACCCCGCGGCATCGTCTGTCGCCCTCAGACGTCCGGCACCGTGATGCCGGCGAGGGGACCGCACCGGAACGGAAGAGTGGTACGCGTGCTGTCGTGCCGCGGCCGGATGGGCAACACAGGCCGCGCGACCCTCCCCGTCGTTCGACATAACGGACGATGACCGGGCCGTCAGACACGCATCCTAGAGAGTCGACGGGGGCGTCAACCGTTCTGGCATCAATTTTCGAATCAGTCACCGAAAATA
Organism: Streptomyces sp. B6B3; assembly: GCF_039871525.1. NCBI lineage: Bacteria > Bacillati > Actinomycetota > Actinomycetes > Kitasatosporales > Streptomycetaceae > Streptomyces > Streptomyces sp. B6B3. The sequence goes on from NZ_JBDPLU010000004.1 coordinate 508,911, forward strand.
TTAAGGGTGGCGGCGTCCGAGACCGCGAGGACCCTGGCGACGAGGGGCATTGACACCCCGTCACTCGCCTCCTATTTTTCGTTCGAACCTGAGAACTTCGTTCGACATACCGCATATCGCGGACGCTCCTGAACGCCGGATCCGGCGCCGCGTGGCTCCGGGCCCGCCCCAGAGTCCCACCCGGGAGGCGCTCAGGCGTGCGCAACCCCGAAAACGAGTCGAACCCGGAGGGCCTCATGTCATCTCTCCACAACCGTCGCACGTTCCTGGGAGCGCTGGGCACCGTCGGCGCCGCGACCACCCTGCGGGGCGCCCTGGACCTCCGCTTCGCGCCATCCGCGGCGGCGGACATCCCCGGCCCCAGCAGCTACTCCCCTTCCTGGCAGTCCGTGGACCAGCACCCGCCCGCGGCCGAGTGGTTCCAGGACGCCAAGTTCGGCATCTACTTCCACTGGGGCGTCTTCAGCGTCCCCGCCTTCGCCAACGAGTGGTACCCCCGCAACATGTACAACCCCGGCTCCGGGGAGAACGCCCATCACATCGCCACCTACGGCGAGCCCGCGCAGTGGCCGTACCACAACTTCATCAACGGGGCCCGGGACCGGGCGGGCAACTTCGTGCAGTTCGCACCCAAGCTCCGCTCCGCCGGCGGGAACTTCGACCCGGCGGAGTGGGCCCAGCTCTTCGCCGACGCGGGGGCGAGGTTCGCCGGACCGGTCGCCGAGCATCACGACGGATTCTCGATGTGGAACAGCTCGGTCAACGAGTGGAACTCCGTCGACAAGGGCCCGCGCCTGGACCTGGTGGGGCTGCACGCCGAGGCCATCAGGGCCAAGGGCCTGAAGTTCATGGTGTCCCTGCACCACGCCTTCAACTTCACCGGCTTCTACCAGTGGGCCCCCGCCCAGTCCGACCCGTCGCTGCGCATGCTCTACGGACAGCTCGACGCCGCGACGGAGCACCAGCTCTGGTACGACAAGCTCAGGGAGGTCATCGACGGCTACCAGCCCGACCTCGTCTGGCAGGACTTCGACCTGTCCAAGATCCCCGAGAACCACCGGCTGAACTTCCTGGCGTACTACTACAACCAGGCCGTCGCCTGGGACCGCGAGGTCGTCGCGACCTACAAGGACGGCTTCAACACCAGGGGCGAGGTCCTCGACTTCGAGCGCGGCGGCCCCGGCGACATCCTGACGCCGTACTGGCTCACGGACGACAGCATCTCCAGCTCCAGCTGGTGCTACACCAACGGCATCGGCTACTACTCGCTGCCCGCGATGCTGCACTCGTTGATCGACCGGGTCAGCAAGAACGGCACCGTGCTGCTCAACATCGCCCCCATGGCGGACGGCACGATCCCCGCGGGCCAGCGCTCGATCCTGCTGGGCATCGGCGACTACCTCAGGCGGTTCGGCGAGTCGGTCTACGCCACGCGCGCCTGGACCGCCTACGGCGAGGGCCCGACGCAGATGGGCGGCGGCTCGTTCGTCACCCCGATCGCCGGCACCAACCGCGACATCCGGTTCACCCGCAACAAGGCCAACACCGTGCTGTACGCCACGGTCCTGGGCTGGCCGGGCGCGACGCTGAGCATCTCCACCCTCGCCTCCGGCCGCATCAACCTCGGCACGCTCACCGGCGTCCAGTTGCTGGGCGCCACCGCCGGCGACTACGTCAACCTGCCCGACCGCAACCAGAACGGCAGCGGGCTGCACGTCACCCTGCCCTCCGCCGCCCCGTTCAACGCACCCGCGTACGTGGTGAAGCTGACGTTCTCCGGACAGATCCCGTCGCTGAGCGCGCCCGCCCTGCCCACCGGTTGGGCACGCATCTCCAACGTCACCAACCAACTGGCCCTCGACAGCGGCGGAAACGTCGCCTCCGGCGCCGTCGTCAAGCAGTGGTCCTACGACGGAAGCACGAACCTGCACTGGCAGCTGGTCGACCTCGGCGCCGGATACCACCGCATCGTCAACCGCACCAACGGCATGGTCGTGGACAGTTGGGGCAACGCCACCAGCGGCGCGGACGCACGTCAGGCGCCGTGGAACGGCGGCAACAACCAGCAGTGGCGACTCGTCAGCGTCGGCACCGGCCGCTACCAGATCGTCAACCGCGGGACTGGCACCGCCCTCGACGGCCGCGGCGCCGTCGCCTCCGGGTCGACGGCGGGGCTGTGGGCTCCCGACGGCAGCACCAACCTCCAGTGGACCATCACCGCCGTGTGATCGTCGTCGCTCCCTCCAGGGTGAGGCGGAGCACGGGAGCGGCGGTCCCGCAGAAGCGGGCCCGCGCCTGCGCCGCGTCGGCTCGCCCGGGCTCGCCGCCGTCGCCGGGCAGGTAGTTGGCGAAGCCGACGACGCGGAGATCGTCGAGCACGAGCCAGGCGTAGGCCTGGTCGGGCCGGGTGGCCGGGTTCCGCAGGACGAGTCCCGAGCCGTTGAGGGGTTCGTAGGGGCCCGCCAACTCGGGCGCCACGAAGCCGTAGAGACCGGTCGGCGCGCTGCCCGGCGGGTGGAAGGAGCGGCGGCCGGTGGAGAAGAAGAGGTAGTACCGCGACCGGTGCACGACGACGTGCGGTCGTTCGATCTCGTGGTTGACGCCGTCGGCCACGAGGAGGGGCGGGAGGAGGTCCCAGCCGTCGGGAGTGGCGCGGGCCAGGGCGACGGCGCCCATGAAGTGGTCGCGGCCCGGGACGGAGGCGGCGACGAGGAGGTGGTCGCGGCCGTCGGCGGGGTCGCGGAACCAGCCGGGATCCCGGAACGCCCTGATCCGTCCGGGGCCGCCGTCGCTCTCGTCGGCGGGGAGGTAGTGGTGGTCGTCGGAGCGCAGGAGCACGCGGTGCTCGACGTGGCGTTCGAGCCGGGCGGCGCCTCCGTCGGTGGTCAGCCTCGGACGGGCCTCGACGACGCTCTGCCGGAACGTTCGCCGCGCCTCGCCGCGTTCGCCGGCGGCGGTGTAGAAGACCGACACGGTGCCGTCGGGGCGACGCACCGCGGACCCGGACCATTCGCGGCTGCCCAACGACGCGCCGTCGGGGAAGACGTCCCCGAGATCGGTCCAGACACCGTCGGCGTGCGCGAGCAGCCGGAGGCGGGCCCGGTCGTGCCGGTCCTCGGGGTGGCCGACCGCGGGTGCGGAGAGGGCCATCCAGAGCTCGGCGCCCTCGACGACGGTCGGTGAGCCGTCGGTCTCCTGGACCGGCCAGAGGTCCCAGACGTCGTGGTGCGGCAGCACGCGGGGCGGCGCGGTGCGGATGGCGGGTGCGGTGGTGGCCTCAGCGTCGACGAGCCGGTCGAGGTGGTGTCGGGTCCATCGGGCGGGGCGGATGGTGCTCACTCCTCCCCCGCCGCGTCCGGGAGGCGGGTGTCACGGTGCGTCGACATGGTGGGTCAGCCCTTCAGGGAGCCCTGCAGCAGGGCGGAGACGAAACGGCGCTGGAAGGCGAGGAAGACGGCCAGCGTGGGGGCGAGGATCAGCAGGGAGCCGGCGCACAGGAGCGGAATGTCCGTTCCCCACTGGCCCTGGAAGGCGCCCAGGGCGCCGGCCATGGTGCGTTGCGCCGGGTCGTCCACCAGCACGATGGCGAGCAGGAACTGGTTCCACGTCCACAGGAACAGCAGGATCGCGAGGGACGAGAGCGCGGGCATGGCGAGGGGCACGTGGACGCGCCAGAACAGCTGCCACAGGTTGGCGCCGTCGATCCGGGCGGCCTCGGAGAGGTCCGCGGGCACGTTGATGAAGTGGGCGCGCATCCAGAAGACGGCGAAGGGCATGAAGAGCCCGATGAGCGGCAGGATGATCGCCCACCTGGTGTTGAGCAGACCCATGTCGCGCACCAGGTAGTACAGCGGCGTGATGATGCCCTCGAACGGGAGGGTCAGGCCGAGCACGAACAGCAGGAACACCAGGTGGCGTCCGGCCATCCGCAGGTGGCCGAGGGCGAAGCCGGCCGTGGTGGCCAGCAGCAGCGAGATCGGCACCACGCCGAGCACGATGAGCACGCTCGACCACAGCAGCTCGCCCATGTGGGCCGCCCGGAACGCGTCGGCGAAGTTGCCCCACTGCGGATCCTCCGGCCACTCCAGCCCTGCCGGATAGCTCCCCGAGGGGTGCAGCGCGGTGACGAACAGGCTGACGAACGGCACCACCGTCACCAGCATCAGCAGGACCAGGAACAGCCGTCCGGTCCACGCCTCGCGACGTCCGACGATCATGACTCCTCCCGGGTGAGCCGCTGGATGGGGAGAACGCAGAGGAGGACGAGGGCCATGAGGACCACCGCGAGCGCCGAGGCCACGCCCACCTCCCGGTCGGAGAACGCCTGGTAGTAGATCTCCAGCCCGGGGACCATCGTCGCGTTGCCCGGGCCGCCCTGGGTGGCGACGTAGACGATGTCGAAGCTGGCGAGGGCGGCGATGACCGTGACGGTGACGCAGACGCCGATCTCCTGCCGCAGGCTGGGCACGGTGATGGAGAAGAACTCGCGCAGCGGCCCGGCGCCGTCGATCCGCGCGGCCTCGTAGAGCGCCGGGTCGATCTTGCTCATGCCGGCGAGGAGCAGCAACGTGCACAGGCCGAGGAGCACCCAGGCGCCGATCACGCCGACGGCCGGCAGCGCGGTGCCGAAGTCGCCCAGCCAGGCCCGGGTCACGCCGCCCAGGCCGACGGCCGACAGCAGCTGGTTGACTAGGCCGTTCGAGGCGAGCAGCCAGCTCCACGTGATGCCCGCGGCGACGAGCGGGATGACCTGCGGGACGAACAGCACGGTCCGGGCGACGCCGGCGAGCCGGCTGGTGGCGATGCCTCGGATCGTGGCGGCGATCGCCAGACCCAGCAGGACCGGGATGGCGCTGAAGAAGACGATCAGCTCGAAGGCGTTGACGATCGTGCCGGACAGTTCGGGATCGCTGAAGACCCTGGTGTAGTTGTCGAGCCCGACCCAGGTGGAGGGGCCGATGCCGTCCCATTCGTAGAGCGAGTACTCGAACGTCAGGAACATCGGCCACAGCACGAACACGGCGTAGACCGCCAGGGCCGGGGCGGTGAACGCCCATCCGACCCACCAGCGGGTGTGCAGCCCGGCCCGCCGGGCGGGGCTCTTCGCGCGGGATCGCGGCGCCGGTCGGGCGGTGGTGCGTGCGACGGCCGGGTCAGGCGTCTGCCGTGCCAACGATCTCAGCTCCCGACCTGGCTCTCGTACTCGCTCTGGACCGCCCGGAGCAGCCCTTCCGGGGTCTGCTCGCCGGCGAAGAGCGACTGGAGCTGCGGGGTCCAGCCCTTGGCGTAGATCGATCCTGTGGCGTTGGCGATGAAGTCCATGGCGCCGTCGTCCTCGGCGATCCGGGCGCCGGCCGCGAGCGTCTGCGCGGTGACGGTGCCCTCGTCCGTTTCGGGGAGGTGGCCGTCGGGGGGTCCCATGGGGTGCGATCCGCCGACCTCCACGGCGATCTCGCGGGCGCGCTCGTTGGTCGCCACCCAGTCGAGGAAGAACGCCGCGTGGTCCGCGTGCTCCGCGTTCGCGCTGATGCCGAACGTCAGGGGCGCCGACATGGTGGCGAGCTTGCCGCCCTCCTCCGCGGACGGCATCAGGAAGAAGCCGGCGTCGCCGGCCATCGTCTGGTCGAGGTTGCCGGACTCCCAGTCGCCGTTGAACATCAGCAGGGCGGAGCCGTCCAGGAACCTGCTCATCATCTTGGCGTAGTCCATGGCGTTGGCGTCCTGGTCGAAGTAGCCCGCCGTGATCCACTGCTCCAGGTGCCGCGCCGCCCGCAGGTTCGACTCCGTGTCGATGGTGGCGCCGGGCTTCTGGAAGATCCAGTCGTTGATCGGTCCCGGCGGCCCGTACGCCGCCATCAGGTTCTGCAGCGGGAACGCGAACCCGCCGGTGGCGCCGCCGTTGAACTGGACGATCGGGGTGATGCCGGCGCGCCTGGCCCGGTCGAGCGCGTCGTCCAGCTCGGCGAGCGTGGTCGGCGGGGACGTCATCCCTATTCGGTCGGCGAGCGTCCTGTTGTAGAAGACGCCGGTCATGCTGAAGTTCAGGCCGAGCGCGTACAGCGACCCCTCGCCGCGCGGCCGACCGCCCTCGCCCAGCCGGAGCTGCTCCAGTTGGGAGGGGGGCCACGCGTCCCAGCCGAACACCTCCGCGTATCCGTCGAGGTTCATCAGCAGGCCGTCCTTCACCAGCTCGGAGACCTGCGGAAGCCGCATGAGGTCCGGCGGGTCGTCGGCCAACACCCTGGGGGCGTTCTGGGTGATCACCGCGAACTGGTCCTCGCGGATGTCCCAGGTGACGTTCGGGAACTGCCGGGTGAACTCGTCCGTGAGCGCCTTCGGCATGGGGAACCCGGTCTCGAAGTAGCCCGTCATCGTGACCGGCTCGGTCCCGATGGTCGGTGCCTTCGTCGGGGACGGACCGGCGTCCGCCGGCTGTGCCTCGTCGCTTCCCGGACCGCCACAGCCGGCGGCCAACGTCCCTGCCGCGGCGAGGAATCCCAGCGCGACCTCACGGCGGCTGAAAGAACGCGTCATCGCGCACCTCTGTAGATTGTGGGCTGACCGGCGCCGAGTGGCCGAGACCGGTTGCTAACTCGTGTTAGCGCCGGTTAGTGTTACGCCCGCGCTGGCTGGTGTCAAGGTTTCTCGTCTGACTCGATACGTTGGAGGTCGCCCCGGTGAGCCGAGGTCGGGTAACCATGGCGGACGTCGCCAGGGCGGCGGGCGTCTCGCGCTCCACGGCGTCCCTGGTGCTCTCCGGGCGCGGACGTGAGCTGCGGATATCCCAGAGCGTCCAGCAGCGCGTGCTCGAGGCCGCCGAGGAGTTGCAGTACCGGCCCGACATCGTCTCCGTCGCCCTGCGCACCGGCACCACCCGGACCATCGGCTTCGTCTCGGACACCGTCGCGACGACGCGACTGGCCGGTGACATGATCAAGGGGGCGCTGGAGGCCGCGCGCGAACGGGGCGTGATGCTCTTCATCGGTGAGACCGAGGGCGAGCCCGACCTCGAGAGCGGCCTGCTGCAGGCCATGCACGACCGCCGGGTCGACGGGATCATCTTCGCCTCGATGTTCACCCGGAGGATCCGGGTTCCCAAGGCGCTCACCGCAGGTCCGGCCGTCCTGCTCAACGCGCTCCCCGCCCGGTCCTCCCCGCTGTCCTCGGTCGTGCCCGACGAGGTCGAGGCGGGTCGCGCCGCGGCCCGGGTGCTGCTGGAGGCCGGCCACCGCGAGGGCATCCACCTGATCGGCGCCGGCCCCGGCGTGCGCGACGTGCCTCCCGGGACCGTCGCCGGGGTGGAGCGGATCACCGGCATCCGCGACGCGTTCAGCCAGGCCGGGGCCACGGTCGCCAGCGGCCGGGTGTGCCCCGACTGGCAACCCGAGTACGGGTACGAGGCGACCAGCGACCTTCTGGAAAAGGACCGGCCGCGCGCCCTGATCTGCCTCAACGACCGCATCGCCCTCGGCGCCTACCAGGCGCTCGACGCCGCCGGGTTGCGGGTCCCCGACGACGTCTCGGTCGTCTCCTTCGACGACCACCCCATCGCGACCTGGATCCGCCCCAAGCTCACCACCGTCGCGCTCCCCCACTACGACCTCGGCCGCAAGGCCGTCGACGTGCTGTTCGAGGAGATCGAGGAGCACCGCGAGGGGGCCGACCGCGTCAGCCGGACCCACCGCGTTCCGATGCCGGTGCGGGACCGCGAGTCCGTGGCCGCGCCCGGCGCCTGACGGCTCGGGCGGCGCCGTCCCCCACCCCGAACGGCCCGCGCGGCGGCCCCGATTCCGAGCGTCGAACATCTTGACACCCACGGGAGTGGGCGTGAAACTCCCTGGCTAACACGATTTAGCTACCGATCGACGGCTGGCCGGGCGCCTCGCTCCTCGGATTCCCGTCGGATGGACGGAGGGCCCCATGCCGACTCGTCGCCTCGCTACCGTGCTCGCCGCCGCAGGACTCGTCGGTGCGCTGATCGCGCCGGCGTCGGCCGCGGCCCGCCCGGCCCGGGGTCCGGGCACCGGCGTCCAGGGCGTCACGGCGATCACGGACGTCTACACCTACGGCCAGAAGGTCGCGGCCGTGGCCGTCGAGTACTCCGCGATCGTCAACCCGCGGACGCTCGACCCCGACACGTTCACGGTGACCGACAGCGTCTACAACTTCCGGTACAACCCGATCGAGGACCTCGACGAGATCGCCGACCGCACGGTCACGAGGGTGTACACGAACGACGAGATCGGCACCAACCCCGACGGCCGGTCCCGGCCCGGACGGTACGTCATCGTCGAGCTGGCGCCGACGGACCCGGGCGGCAACACCGTCATGGTCTCCCGGTGCCCCACGGCGCTCTGCACGGTGAAGGTCAACCCGGACCTGCCGACCGAGGTCGTCCAGAACGAGAACGTCTACGCCCGCCCCGGCCACGGCGCCGGCCACGGAAGGCTCCTCGCCCGCGGCTCGTCCACCAGCCATCCGCTGACCGGCGAGACGGTGAACCCGTTGGTCGACGACTTCGCGCAGGACACCTACCTCAGGGGCGGGATGGTGCTGCCCTACGCGTACCACCTGCCCGAGGACTACGACCCGAACCGGGCGTACCCCCTGGTCGTCATCCTCCCCGGGCACGGCATGGGCTGGGACGGCGACAACCTGGGAGTCCAACTCGCCGCCGACATCCCGGCCACCGCCTGGCTGCGTCCGGACCGGACGGGAACCGACGAGGACGTCATCGTCCTCGCACCGCAGAACCAACGGGTCGGGGCCCCGGCCGAGGCGGCCCTCATGGTCGCGCTCGTCGAGGACTTCATGGACTCCCACGCCGTCGACCCGGACCGCGTCTACGCCTCCACCGTCTCCTACGGCTCCACCCTCGCGTGGGAGGCCATGGCCACCCGCCCCGGCCTCTTCACCGCCGCGCTCGTCACCGGCGGCTTCCGCGTCAGCGCCGACCAGGCGACGCGCATCGCCGCGGACCGGACGCCCGTCTGGATCACCCACGGCACCAACGACCACCTGCTCCCCGTGGCCTACGGACGCGACTCCGCCGACCTGCTGCGCGACGCGTACGTCGCCGCCGGCGTGGACCCGGCCGAGGCGGAGGACCTCGTCCGCTACACCGAGTACGCCAACGACGCCTTCTCCGAGCCGGACTACCACGCCGCCTTCGGACCCAGCTACGAGGACGCCTCCATCCTGCGATGGCTCCTCGACCGCTGAGGACTCACCAACCGGCTGTCCGGATGCCCTCCACCGCCGGCGGCCGGTCCGTGGTGCGGGTGACCGGGAGCGTTCTGCCGTCCTCCGCCGCGTCGAGCAGCGTCAGCATGGTGTCCAGGACGTGCTCCGCGAGTTCCGCCGTGGCGAGGTGGGGGCGGCCGGTGTGGAGGGCGTCGGCCAGGTCGGCGAGGCCGACGCCGCGCCGTCCGGGCTCGTAGCCGGCGGAGTACGGAAGGAGTTGCCAGGAGCCGCCGCGGCTGAGCGCCGGGGAACCGTCGAACCGGTTGGGGTCCGGCAGGGACAGGGTGCCCGTCGTCCCGTAGATCTCGATCCAGGGGAGCCGAGCGGCGCGGACGTCGAAGCTCATCACCAGCGTGGTCAGCGCTCCGCCGTCGTGTTCCAGCACGCCGGTGACGTGCGTGTCGACGTGGACGGGGAACCGCGTCCGGGACCGGGGGCCGTTGGCGATGCTGCGTTCCCGGCGGGGTCGGGAGGCCGCGCCCGTCACTCGGGTCACCGGCCCCAGCACGTGCACCAGCGAGGACAGGTAGTAGGGGCCCATGTCGAGGAGCGGCCCGCCGCCCGGCTGGTAGTAGAACTCCGGGTTGGGGTGCCAGGCCTCGTGGCCGACACTGGTCATGAAGGCGGTGGCGGCGACGGGCGTGCCGATCAGCCCGTCGTCCACCGCCTTGCGCGCCGTCTGGGTGCCGGTCCCCAACACGGTGTCCGGCGCGCACGCCAGTCTTCGGCCGGCCTTCCTGGCCTCCTCGACCAGGTCGGCGGCGTCCTCCCGGGAGACCGCGAGCGGCTTCTCGCTGTAGACGTGCTTCCCCGCCCGCAGGGCCTCCCGGGTGATCGCGGCGTGGTCCGCGGGGAGCGTGAGGTTGAGGACGGCGTCGACGTCGTCCCGTTCCAGCAGCTCCGTGAAGGTGTTCGCGACGGCGACGGCGTCACCGGCGCGTTCGGCCAGGCCGAGGGCGCGGTCGACGTACAGGTCGGTGACCGCGTTGATCCGGAAACCGTCCAGCGCCCGGAGCGTGGACACGTAGGCACCGCTGATCACCCCGGCGCCGATGATGCCCAGGTTCAGTGGATCGCCCACGGCAGGCTCCTTCCTGGTGGTGCGGCGTCGTGATGTCCGGACGGCTTTCGGGGACACGCCGCGCTACCGGGCGTGGAGCTCGTAGGAGATCCCGGCCTCGGTGTCGAGGGTGACCAGGGTGCCCTTCGTCCTCCGCACGGGCACGTTCCTCCCGTCCACCGTCACCGTCATCGGGACGCTCGTGCGTACGGCGACGGTGTGGGCGTGGTGGGTGTGGAGGGTGGCGTGGGTGATCTCGCCGTTGTCCCAGGTGATGTCGATGGTGTCGCCGCCGCGGGCGCGTAGTCCGGTGACGGTGCCGTTGGGGAGTTCGGGTGGGAGGGCGGGCAGGAGATGGATGTCGTTGGTGTGGGACTGGAGGAGCCATTCGGTGATGCCGGCGGTGGCGCCGAAGTTGCCGTCGATCTGGAACGGCGGGTGCAGGCAGAACAGGTTCGGAGCGGTGCGGTCGGGGGTGAGCTGGTCGCGCAGCAGCTTGTAGGACCGGCCGCCGTCCGCGAGCCGCGCCCAGAAGTTGATCTTCCAGGCGAGGGACCAGCCGGTGCCGGCGTCGCCGCGTCGTTCCAGGGTGACCCGGGCGGCCTGGGCCAGCTCGGGGGTGCCGGTGGGGGTGATCTGGTTGCTGGGGTGCA